>DASUGU010000118.1:0-76985 GCA_036273855.1 Pseudonocardiaceae bacterium | reverse complement strand
CGACGACGCGCGCCGCCTGACGATCAAGCGCAACAGCGTCGCGGTGGTTACCGACGGCTCCGCCGTACTTGGCCTGGGCAACATCGGCCCCAAGGCCGCACTGCCGGTGATGGAGGGCAAGGCGGCGCTGTTCAAGCGGTTCGCCGGGATCGACGCGTGGCCGCTGTGCCTGGACACCCAGGACCCCGAGGCGATCATCCAGGTGGTCAAAGCGATCGCGCCCGGGTTCGCCGGGATCAACCTGGAGGACATCTCCGCGCCGCGCTGCTTCGAGGTCGAGCGCAGGCTGCGGGCCATGCTCGACATCCCGGTGTTCCACGACGACCAGCACGGCACCGCGATCGTGGTGGTCGGCGCGTTGCGTAACGCGCTTCGCGTGGTGGACAAGGACATCCGCGACTGCAAGATCGTGGTGTGCGGGGCGGGCGCCGCCGGTTCGGCGATCATCCGCCTGCTGCTGCACGGTTCCCCGGCCGACGTCCTCGCCGTGGACATCAACGGCATCGTGCACCCGGACCGGGGTGACCTGGACAACAACCTGGCCTGGCTGGCCGAGCACACCAACGCCGAGCGCCGGTCGGGCAGCCTGACCGACGCGCTGGTCGGCGCCGACGTGTTCATCGGCGTCTCGGCGCCGAACCTGTTCGGTGCCGACGAGGTCGCCACGATGAACAAGAAGGCCGTGGTCTTCGCGCTGGCCAATCCCGATCCCGAGATCGACCCGCTGGAGGCGCAGCGGCACGCGGCCGTCGTGGCGACCGGCCGCAGCGACTACCCGAACCAGATCAACAACGTGCTGGCGTTCCCCGGCGTGTTCCGTGGACTGCTGGACGCCCAGGCGCACACCATCACCGACGCGATGCTGCTGGCCGCGGCGGACGCGATCGCCGACGTCGTCACGCCGGACCAGCTGAACGCGTCGTTCATCGTGCCGAGTGTGTTCGACTCCACGGTGGCACCCTCGGTCGCCGAGGCGGTGCGGCGGGCGGCAACCGCCGTACCATCGGTACGTGACTGATCTGACACATCTGGACGCCTCGGGCGCGGCCCGGATGGTCGACGTGTCCGCCAAGGAGGCCACCGCGCGTACCGCGGTCGCCACCGGCGTGGTGCGGACCACGGCCGAGGTGATCGGCCTGCTGCGCGCCGACGGACTGCCCAAGGGTGACGCGCTGGCCACCGCCCGGATCGCCGGCATCATGGCGGCCAAGCGCACGCCCGACCTGGTCCCGCTGTGCCACCCGATCGCCATCACCGGGGTGACCGTGGACCTGGCGGCCGGTGACGCCGAGGTGCGGATCACCGCCACCGTGCGCACCACCGACCGGACCGGCGTCGAGATGGAGGCGCTGACCGCCGTGGCGGGCGCCGGGCTGGCGCTGCACGACATGATCAAGGCCGTCGACCCGGCCGCCGTGCTGGACGCGGTGCGGGTGGAACGCAAGGAAGGCGGCAAGACGGGCCGCTGGACGCGACCGGAGGACCGATGAACCGCACGGCACGTGTGATCGCGGCGTCCAACAGGGCCGCCGCGGGGGTGTACGAGGACCGGACCGGCCCGGTGATCGCCGACTGGCTGCGCGAACGCGGCTACCAGGTGCCCGAACCGGTCGTGGTGCCCGACGGCGACCCGGTCGCCACCGCGCTGGCCGACGCCGTGGCCGCGGGCGTGGACGTCGTGGTGACCACCGGCGGCACCGGCATCAGCCCGACCGACCGGACGCCGGAGGCGACCCGGACGGTGCTGGACTACGAGGTGCCCGGCGTGGCCGACGCGATCCGCGCCGCCGGCCTGCCCAAGGTGCCCACGGCGGTGTTGTCCCGTGGCGTGGCCGGGGTGGCCGGGCGCACGTTCGTGGTGAACCTGCCCGGCTCGTCCGGCGGGGTCAGGGACGGCCTCGGGGTGCTGGCCGGGCTACTGGACCACGCGGTGGACCAGCTGGCCGGCGGCGACCACGTCCGCCAGCCGGCGCACGGGCACCACGGCGAACACCACCATGACCACCACCACCACGCCGAGCCGGCCGCCGGGCCGACCGTCGAGCCCGCCGCCGTGCTGCGGGCCGAGGTCACCGACGCGCCGCTGTCCGTGGACGAGCACGCCGCCCTGGTGACGCACGCCGCCGCGGGCGCGGTCGTCACGTTCGCCGGTGTGGTGCGCGACCACGACCATGGCCGAGGCGTGCGGGACCTGGAGTACGTCGGCCATCCCACCGCCAAGGATGTCGTGGCGGAGGTGGTCGGCGAGCTCGCGGCCCGGCACGCTCCGGCCGGGGTGCGGGGGATCGCGGTGAGTCATCGCGTCGGCCAGCTCGCCGTCGGGGATGTCGCGCTGGCCGTCGCCGTATCGGCAGAACACCGCGGGGGAGCGTTCGCGGCGTGTGCCGACCTGGTCGACGAGGTGAAGCGGCGGCTTCCGGTGTGGAAGCGCCAGACCTTCACCGACGGTACGGAGGAATGGGTCAACTGTCCCTGACGGGACGCCGTGCGGCCCCGTCGGGGCGGGGCCGCACGACCGGTGTTACTTGGTGTCGAGCTTCTGACCGGGGAAGATCAGGTCCGGGTCGGGGACGAAGCTCTTGTTCTTGGCCCACAACGTGTGCCAGCTGGAAACGCCCTGCTGCTTCGCGATCTTGGACAGGGTGTCGCCGGAAACCACGGTGTAGTCGCCGTTCGGGTTACTGCGCGGCGTGCCGTGGTGCACAGTGGACACTTCCTGGCGCGACTCGGTGGGAGCCGTGCTGTGGTGGTGCCGGGTGCTGTGCGTCGTGCTGCTGTGCGTCGTGTGATGCGTCGTGTGGTGCGTCGTGCGCCCACTCGTCGACGACGAGTGGAAGCTGGCACCGGAACCGGCGTACTTGCCGCAGACCGGCCAGGCGCCGATGCCCTGGGTCTGCAGGACGCGCTCGGCCACGGCGATCTGCTCGCTGCGGGAGGCGTTCTGCGGCGACCCGGAGCCGCCGTTGGCGTGCCAGGTGCTCATCGTGAACTGGAGTCCACCGTAGAAGCCGTTGCCGGTGTTGGTGGCCCAGTTGCCACCACTCTCGCAGTGCGCGATGGCATCCCAGTTGACGCCCGACGCGTTGGCCGGAACGGCGGCGATCGTCAGCGGAACGCCGATCACGGCGCCGGCGATGGCGACCTTCGCCACGCCGCGGACGATGCGGGACTGCTTGCGGTGCTTGCCTCTGATGGAAGCCATGTGCCTCTCGACCCACCGCGCCTACTGGCCGTCCGGGCACAGGTGTGCCAGGGCAGCCTGAAGCGGAGTGGCCCGTACACCACTTGGCGGTGCGGTACCAGGCCGTGCCGCGGGTTGGCGACCGTGCCGACGTCGTGGGCGTGCTCGGTGCCCGTTGACGTTCCTCGTCCCTGTCCGGCGGTTTTCACTCGGGGATTTCTCGGGGGTTCCCAGACACCTGCTGGACAGGGTTTGGCGCTCGGTGCCCGGGTTTGTTGCTTTGTGCTCGACTGGTTCGGGGCCAGCCGAGAAGCGACAGTAGGTAAACGAATCCGAGATCGGAAATTAATCGGTGTGTGATCGTCGTCACATTGACTATATGTGACTTCGCTGAATGGCGGCTTCCGGGCAGGTCAGGGCATTGTTATAGGCGCGAAATGTACCTGAGTTCGATCACGGAACGTGAGCGATTTTTGAGGCGTGAGTCACTCGTTCGGCCGCTGCCGTAGACCCCGCTCGGCGGTCTGACAACGATGTGATTGGTCCGTTTCGGGGCCGTTGTCAGCCACCCGCGAACGGCGGCAGGACGTCCAGTTCGCCACCGTCGGGCACCGCCACGGCGTGGTCGTGCACGGCCACGCCGTTGAGCAGGAAGCTGCACGAGGGCAGCACGCGGACCAGTTCCGGGCCCCTGAGGGCCTGTACGGCGGCCAGGGCGGCGGCGACGCTAGTCCGGTCGACCGGCAGCTCGACGCGGTCCTCGACCACACCAGCGGCCGCTCTGGCGCCCGCGAAGTACCGCACCACGACGGTGCAGGTCAGCGCCGTGTCGACAGGCCCGGTCTCGGTCGTCACCCGACTACCCTCCGATCGCGCTCATCGGCCGGATCGGCTGGGCGAAGCCAGCGTCGTTGATCCGGTGCCCGGCGAGCTTGGTCCACATGCCGGCCCGCCACGTGTCGGCGAGCTCGGCGTCCGACGCACCGCCCCGCAACAGCCCGCGCAGGTCCGTCTCGGTCTGGCTGAACAGGCAGTTCCGCAACTGCCCGTCGGCGGTCAGTCTGGTCCGGTCGCAGTCACCGCAGAACGGCCGGGTCACCGAACCGATCACGCCGACGTCGGCCGGTCCGCCGTCCACCAGCCAGCGCTCGGCCGGTGCCGAACCTCGCGGTGTTTCACTAGGACTCAGATCGAACTCCTTGCGCAGCAAGGCAAGTATCTCATCCGCGGTGACCAGGTTGTCCCGGTTCCAGCCGTGTTGCGGGTCCAGCGGCATCTGCTCGATGAACCGCAGGTGATAGCCGTGATCAACGCAGTACCGCAACAGATCCGCGGCCTCGTCGTCGTTGATGTCGCGCAGCAGCACGGCATTCACCTTCACCGGCGCCATCCCGGCGGCCTGCGCGGCCGCCAGCCCGGCCAGTACGTCGGCCAGTCGGTCCCGCCGGCTGATCTCGGCGAACCGCGCCTCGCGCAGCGTGTCCAGCGACACGTTCACCCGGTCCAGCCCGGCCTCGGCCAGCGCGCCGGCCCGGCGGGCCAGGCCGATGCCATTGGTGGTCATGGAGATCCGGGGCCGGGGGTCCAGTCGTGCGGTGGCCGCGATCACGTCCTCCAGGCCACGCCGCAGGAGTGGTTCGCCACCGGTGAACCGGACATTCGTCACACCGAGTTGGGTGACGGCGATGGTCAGCAGCCGACTGAGCTCCGCATCGGAGAGCAGGTCAGGGCGGGGCAGCCAGTCCAGGCCCTCGGCCGGCATGCAGTAGGTGCAGCGGAGGTTGCAGCGGTCGGTCAGGGACACCCGAAGGTCCCTCGCGACCCGCCCGAACCGGTCGATCAGCAGGGGCGAGTCGGGCCTCGGCACCGAGGGCTCCATCGGTGTCGTGCCGGAAAAGGTCGGCAGGCCGAGCTCCACTACTGTCACGACATCGAGGGTAATCGCCGGCACGGCCACTGATACCGGTCGGAGCACACGGGAAACCACATGTCACAGTGGCCGTTCCGCGAGTGCGTCACGATCACGGCCGGTCATGGCGCATTCGCGGAGTTGTCGCGGAACGTACTTGTCACGGTGCGCTCCACGTGGCCGCGTCCTCGCGTCCGGCGGACGGACCACTACGCTACTTCCATGCCGAAGCGAATCAGCGGATAAGCCTCTTAGTTGGTAAGATGGTGCTAGAACTAAGAGAGTAGGTGGTCATGTCCAGTCCCGAACCCGAGCAGCGGCCGGAGCCGTCACGGGACGTCGTGATCGAACGGTTCGCGCAGCTCGGCCGCCAGCTCAGCCAGGCGACCGTGTTCTTCCACGAGCAGATCGCCGAGCACGTCGGCCTGTCGGCCACCGACCACAAGTGCCTCGACCTCGCCGTGCAGGCCGAGCGACCGCTGACCGCGGGCCAGATCGCGGAGCTGTCCGGCCTGTCCACCGGTGCGGTCACCGGGGTGATCGACCGGTTGGAACGAGCAGGCTTCGTCCGCCGCGTACGTGATCCGCACGACCGCCGGAAGGTCCTCGTCGAGGTGTCCAAGGGCAGTCTTACCCGCTACGGCAACGCATACGACGGACTGTCGTCCGCATTGGACAGTGCACTGGCCGGATACACGGACAACGAACTCGACGCGATCGAGCGGTTCGTCACCACGATGGTGAGCACCCTGCGCGGTGAGGCCGAGAAGCTCGCCGCGGGCCGCACCATACGGTGACGGACGGTGATCATCGGCCGGCGTCGCGCGGGTCGTCTTCGGTGGCGTTGCCCGGTTTGTGTGATCCTCCGAAAGGCTCCTCATGACAATCGACTTACTATCGGGTGCCCTGCGATGACAGTGCCGCACGCGCGGAGTTATCGTCCTGCGCGTGCCGCAATTTCGCTTCTCTGAAGTAGCCCGGCTGTTGGGTGTGAGCGACGACACCGTGCGTCGCTGGGTGGACGCCGGCCTGCTGACGGCCGGCGTGGATGCCGCCGGCCGCAAGGCGGTGGAGGGCGCCGAACTGGCCCGGTTCGCCAAAGCCCAGGCCGTCGACGTCGCCGACCCGTCCGACGTCAGCAGGTCCGCTCGCAACCAGTTCGTCGGTCTCGTCACCGACGTCGTCGCAGACAAGGTCATGGCGCAGGTCGAGTTGCAGTCCGGCCCGCACCGCGTGGTCTCGCTGATGAGTACGGAAGCCGTCCGGGAACTCGGTCTGGTCCCCGGCGTGCTCGCGGTCGCGGTCGTCAAGTCCACCCACGTCGTCGTGGAGATCCCCGGAGGACACACGTGAAGAAGCTGGTAGTCGGTCTGGCCGCTGGTGCGTTACTGCTCGCCGGCTGCGGCAGCGGGGCGAGCGCGGGTTCCGCGCCATCCTCGGCCGCGGCAGCGCCCAGCTCGTCCTCGGCGCCGAAGATCACCGCGAGCGGGAAGGTGCAGGTGCTCTACGCCGGCTCCCTGGCCAACCTGATGGAACAGGGCATCGGCCCGGCGTTCGACACCGCCACCGGGGGCGACTTCGAGGGCGTCGGCGCCGGCTCGACCGCACTGGTCAGCGACATCAAGGGCAAGGTCAAGCAGGGTGACGTGTTCATCAGCGCGTCCACCGACGCCAACACCGGCCTGATGGGCGCGGCCAACGGCAGCTGGGAGGACTGGTACGCCACCTTCGCCACCGCCCCGCTGGTCATCGGCTACAACCCGAACAGCAAGTTCGCCAACGACATCAAGACCAAGCCGTGGCAGCAGGTCATCACCGAGCCGGGCTTCAAGATGGGCAGCACCGACCCGAAGCTGGACCCCAAGGGCAAGCTGGCCGCGTCGGCGCTCAAGCAGGCCAACATCCCGGCCAGCAAGGTGCAGGTCTTCCCCGAGGAGCAGCTGCTCGGCCGCCTGCAGGCCGGCCAGCTCGACGCGGGCTTCTTCTACACCAGTGAGGCCGCCGACGGGAAGCTCGCCACCGTCCAGCTCGGCAGCGACTTCAAGCTCAAGGCCACCTACACGGCCACCGTGCTCAACAACGCCCCGAACCAGTCGGGCGGCGAGGCGTTCCTGGAGTACCTGTTCAGCCCGGCCGGCACCGCGATGATGAAGCAGCACGGCCTGCAGTTGCAGGCGATCACCGTGACCGGCGACCAGACCAAGGTCCCGTCCGACCTGGACACGGCGCTCGGCGTCAAGTAACGGCATCCCGGATGGGCATGGCGCCGACCGGCGTGCCGGTCACGACAGTTCCGGATCTTCGACCGGGCGGCGCCAAGCCCGGCCGGCGATCCGGCTCGTCGCGGCGGCCCGGGACCGGTCCGCTGCGCACGCCACTGCCGTGGCTGGCGGCACTGCTGGTGCTGTATCTGGTGGTGCCGCTGGCCGCGTTCGTACTCCGCATCCCCGGCACTCCGGCGTCCGCGATGGCGGCGCCGGGGGTCGGGGAGGCACTGTGGATCTCGGTGCTCAGCGCGTCCATCGCGACCGGGATCATCACCGTTCTCGGTGTGCCGCTGGGGTATCTGCTGGCGCACTCGCGCGGCCGGCTGAGCACGGTGATCAGCGTGCTGATCCAGTTGCCGCTGGCCCTGCCGCCGCTGATCAGCGGCATCCTGCTGATCTACCTGGTCGGCCCGTACAGCCCGATCGGGCAACTGTTCAGCAGTGGGCTGACCGACAACCTGACCGGCATCGTGCTGGCCCAGATGTTCGTCGCCGCCCCGTTTCTCGTGGTGTCGGCCCGCGCCGCGTTCGCCACCGTCGACCCGGCACTGGAGGACGTGGCCGCCACCCTGGGCCACGGCCCGATGTCCCGCGCGGTCCGGATCTCGTTCCCGGCCGCGTTCGGCGGCATCCGGGCCGGCATGCTGCTGGCCTGGCTGCGCGCGTTCGGCGAGTTCGGTGCCACCGTCGTGCTGGCCTACCACCCCTATTCGCTGCCGGTGTTCGTCTACGTGCAGTTCAGCAGTGGTTCCGGCCTGCCCAGCACCACCATCCCGGTCGCGGTGACCCTGGCCGCGGCCGCACTCGTGCTGCTGCTGGCCGACCGCTGGCCGGGCCGCCGGCAGCGGCGCCGCGGCGCGGTGCGCGACCTGCCCGAACCCCGCCCGCCCGCCGCCGCGGTGAGCCCGCGCCTGGACTTCGAGCTGCGCGCCACCCTCGGCGAGTTCCACATCGACGTGGCCCACGCCGGCAGCGGCCGGCACCTGGCCATCCTCGGCCCGTCCGGCGCCGGCAAGTCCGCCACGCTGCGGATGCTCGCCGGCCTGCTGCGCGCCGAGTCGGGCTACGTCCGGCTGGACGGCCGGGACGTGCTCGGCCTGCCCGCCGAACGCCGGGGCGTCGGCTACCTGCCGCAGGACTCCACGCTCGTGCCGCACCTGCGGGTGTGGCAGCAGGTCACCTTCGGCATCGGCGCCGACCCGGCACTGGGCGCCTACTGGCTGCACCGGCTCAAGCTGGACGGCCTGGCCGACCGCTACCCGAACCAGATCTCCGGCGGCCAGGGCCGGCGCGTGGCCATGGCCAGGGCGCTGGTCCGGCAGCCGCAGCTGCTGCTCGCCGACGAACCGTTCACCGGCCTGGACACGCCGGTCCGCGACGAGCTGCGCCGGGTCCTGCGGGCCATGCAGCGGGACACGGCGCTGACCACCGTGCTCGTCACGCACGATCCGCAGGAGGCGGCCCTGCTGTCCGACGAGGTGGTGCTGTTCGTCGACGGGCGAGTGCTGCAGTCCGGCCCGACCGAGCAGGTGCTGGCCCACCCGGCGTCGCCCGTCGCGGCCAGCCTGCTCGGCATTCGCAACATCGGTCCCGGCGTGCTGGAGTCGCCCCGGCAGCTGCTGGCCGGCGGGCTGCGGGTCGAGTTGGCCGGGTCGGCCGGCCCGGCGGGGACCCAGGTGACCTGGTGCGTGCCACCCGAGGACGTCGACATCGACGCACCGGACGGCCATCCCGCCGTGGTGCTGGACGTGGTCCACCTGGGCCCGCTGGTGGAGCTGGTGGTGGCGCTGTCCGGTGGTGGCGAGCTCACCGCGACCGTGCCGGCCGGTGGTCCGGTACCCGGCGTCGGCGAATCGTGCCGCGTGTCACTCCCGCCCGAGTCGGTCACGGTGTGGCCGATCGGCGAGTAGCCCGCAATCATGGGGCGTTGCCGAACCGTCGCGGGAAGGGAGACCGGGTGGCCGCGCGCTGGAACTACCTCATGGACATGGACGGCGTCCTCATCCACGAGGAGCACCTGATCCCGGGCGCGGACAAGTTCCTGTCCGAGCTGCGGTCGCGGGACATCCCGTTCCTGGTGCTCACCAACAACTCCATCTACACGGCCCGCGACCTGCGCGCCCGCCTGCTGCGCACCGGGCTGGACATCCCCGAGCAGTCGATCTGGACGTCCGCACTGGCCACGGCGACGTTCCTGGACTCGCAACGGCCGGCAGGCACGGCGTACGTGATCGGCGAGGCCGGGTTGACCACGGCGCTGCACGACATCGGGTACGTCCTGACCGACGTCGATCCGGACTACGTGGTACTCGGCGAGACCCGGACCTACAGCTTCGAGTCGATCACCAAGGCCATCCGCCTGGTCGAAGCCGGCGCCCGCTTCATCGCCACCAACCCGGACGAGACCGGGCCGAGCCGCGAGGGCGTGCTGCCGGCGACGGGCGCGGTGGCCGCGCTCATCGAACGCGCCACCGGCCGCCAGGCATACAACGTGGGCAAGCCAAACCCGCTGATGATGCGCTCGGCGCTGCGGGCGCTGGGCGCCCATTCGGAGACCACCCTGATGATCGGCGACCGGATGGACACCGACGTGCGGAGCGGGCTCGAGGCCGGCCTGCGCACGATCCTGGTGCTGTCCGGCATCTCGAACTCGTCCACGGCGGAACGCTTCCCCTATCGACCGTCGCGGGTGATCGGGTCGATCGCCGACCTGACCGACCGTGTCGAGCACCCATTCGATGACTGATCCGGTGGGCTCCCGGTACGGCTCGAAGTAGGAGAACGCGGCGTGCCGGCCCGGGCGGGGGCGGTACTCCTCGAGGAGTTCCGCCAGGAAGATCTCCACGGGCGAGACGTCGCGCTGGAAGCGCCGCCAGTGGATCACCGGGCGGTCGCCGCAGGTGCGGACGGGTCGGGCGACGGCCGCGCCGGCGGCTTCGGGTGCGGGGCCGGGGAGCGAGGCCGGTGCCGCGGTGGCGATCGGGCGGGCCGGTCTGACGGGCTCGGCGGACGCGGCGTGTCGTGGCCGGTGGATCGGGCGATGTTGCTCGAGCATCTCGGCCAGCACGATCTCGGCGGGCGACTCCGGTTGCGGGCGGGGGCGCCTGCGTACCGCTGGCTGTTCGGCGCAGGTGCGGGTGGTCGGTGCCATCTCGGGTTCGCGGGCGTGGCGCGGGCGTTTCGGCTGGTGTTGTTCGAGCATCTCGGCCAGCACGATCTCGGCGGGCGATTCCGGTTGGGGGCGGGGGCGCCTGCGGACGGTCGGTCGTTCGGCGCAGGCGCGGGCGGCAACCGGGGCGACGTCGATCGTGGGCGTGTGGCGGGGGAGCGGGGCCGTCGCTGCGGTGGCGATCGCGTGGGCGACCAGGTGTCGCGCGGATGCGGGATCGGCCGGCGTGGTGGGCGGGATCAGGGCGATCGAGGGGACGAGTTCGCCGTGGCGGATCGGTGCAGGCGGGATGCGGTGCTGGTGCGGATCGATCGACGCGGCCGGGGCGAGGCGATGGGTCGGCGGCTGGCCTGCGGTGATCGTCGCCGGCGGGGCGGGGACGCGGTGCTGTGCGCGGATCGGCGGCCGCGCGGTGGCCGTGATCGTCGGCCTGGTGATCGCCGAGATCTCCGCGTCGGCCGGCTCGGGTTCGGCAGGCGCGGCACGGAATCCGGGGCGGGTGGTGGTCATGCGGTGGCGGCCGCCGGAGCCTCGGCGGACCGGTGGGTGACCTGCTTCGGCGAGCAGCTCGTGGATGCGCAGCGTGACGCTGGCCAGCCGCTGTCGTCGTCGGCGCCGGCGGCGAACGAATTCGATCGCCACCAGCACGCCGAACGAGACACCGTAGAGCACGCCGAACGCGCCCGCCAGCACACCCAGTCCCAGTCCGATGATCGCCATGACTCGATGGTGCCGGCTGGGAATCGGGCATCGCCACTAATCCGGACCTAGATCAACACAAAGTGTCAATCGATCACCAGAATTGACCAATATGGACAGTCGTCACACGGATTTTCGTATCGCTCCGTGATCAACAATGTGTGGATCGGATGAGATCAACTTCACCTGACAATGCGCCCGGAATGGCCAACATCAGTACATACAAGCGAATTTACCACGTCACCGGAAGCGCGTTGACGCCGTAGATGGTCGAGTCGTCCTTGAACGGCACCTCGTCGACCGGCACCGCCAGGCGCAACCCCGGCATCCGGCGGAACAGCGTGCGGAACGCGACCTCCAGCTCGGTCCGCGCCAGGTTCTGGCCCAGGCACTGGTGGATCCCGTACCCGAACGACACGTGGTGGCGGGCGCCGCGGGTGATGTCGAACTCGTCGGCGTGCTCGAACGCCGCGTCGTCCCGGTTGGCCGAACCGGCGATCGTGACCAGTGCCTCGCCCGCCCGGATCACCGTGTCACCGACCTCGATGTCGGCCAGCGCCACCCGGAACCCGGCCTCCACAATGGACAGATAACGCAGTAGCTCTTCGACCGTCCCGGTGACCAGTGACGGGTCGGCCATCAAGCGCGCCAGCTGGTCGGGGTGTTGGAGCAGGGCGAGCGTGCCCAGGGAGATCACGTTCGACGTGGTCTCGTGGCCCGCGATGAGCAGGAGCGTGGCCAGGCCGACGAGCAACTGGTGGTCGAACGCCCGGCCGTCGGCGGACTCCGAGTCCCGGACGATGAGCCTGCCGAGCAGGTCGTCGGTCGGGTCGGCCTCCTTGCCGGCGATGAGCTCGTTGAAGTAGGCGTACATCTCGCCGGTGGCCTGGTACCGCTCGGCGGGCGGGGTCGACTGGGCGATCATCAGGTGCGTTCTGGTCTGGAAGAACTCGCGGTCGGAGTACGGCACGCCGAGCAGTTCGCAGATCACCAGCGACGGCACGGGTAGCGCGAAGTCGGCGAACAGATCGGCAGGCGGTCCGGCGGTCAGGAGGGCGTCGATCTGATTGTCGACAATCTCCTGGATGCGCGGTTGGAGCGCCTGCACGCGCCGCACGGTGAACTCGGTGATCAGCAGGCGCCGCCGGGTGGTGTGCGCCGGCGGGTCGGCGCTGACCAGTGCCTCGGTGAGGGCGGCCTGGGCGGCGCGCATCTCCGGAGTCGTGTTGGCCATCATCGGGAACGAGGGGTGTCGCCGGTTGGAGCTGATTCTCGGGTCGGCCAGGATCCGCCGCACGTTCTCGTGGCCGGTGATCAGCCAGACCGACTGGCCGCTCGGCATCACGCCTCGGCGTGCCGGACCGTGGGCGCTGAGCGCGGTATACCCCTCCGGGGGATCGAACGGGGTGGTCCTGGGCATCGGGAACAGTGGCACGTCACTGTCGATCGTCACAGCGGGAACTCCCTGTCGACCTGCGGGATGGTGACATTCAGGAAACGAGTGAAGCACTGAATTGAACGTAACAGTCAAAATGGTCTTGGTGTCAAGCCGTCGGACGGACCAAACGGCCCGCCGACCAGGCGAACACGGCAAAACCCCGTGGCGGCTTGACAAAGGTGCCACCTCGTGCGGCCGGCCAGGCGCCTGCGCCTATGGTCATGGTGTGGATGAGTCGGGGAGGAGGTCGTCACCCGCCTACGTCATCGGCGACGTGCACGGCCACCGCGCTGAACTGGTCGACGCGCTGCGCGCGGCCGGCCTCGTCGACGAGGACGCGGCATGGTGCGGGGGCACCGCTCGTGTGTGGTTCCTCGGCGACTTCTTCGACCGGGGCCCGGACGGCGTCTCCGTGGTCGACCTGGTCAGGGACCTGGCCGGGCAGGCCGAACAGGCGGGCGGCTCGGTTCGCGCGCTACTGGGCAACCACGAGATCCTCACCCTGGGCACGCACCGCTTCGGTGACACCGAGGTGCCGTCCGACTTCGGTGTGCGCAGCTTCGCCCGGAGCTGGCGACTCAACGGCGGTCAGGAGACCGACCAGGCCGGCCTGACCGACGACCACATCGCCTGGCTGGCCGGGCTGCCGGTGATGGCCAGGGTGGACAACCACCTGTTGATGCACTCCGACACGGTCGAGTACCTCGGCTGGGGCGACACCGTCGACGAGATCAACGAGGCCGTCGGCGCGGTGCTCATCGGGGACGACATCGAGGCGTGGTGGGACTGCTGGCGCCGGATGACCACCCGCTACGCCTTCCGCGGGCCGGACGGCCCGGAGACCGCGGACAAGATCCTGGGCCTGTTCGGCGGCAGCCGGATCGTGCACGGGCACAGCGTGATCGCCGACCAACTGGGCGTACCGCCCTCGATGGTCGAAGGGCCGTGCCTGTACGCGGACGGCAAGGTGCTGGGCGTGGACGGTGGCGTGTTCGTCGGCGGGCCGTGCCTGGTGGTGCCGCTGCTCGACGACGTCGACGTCGATGAGCCCCCGGAGGCCGAGGACGAGCCGCCGGACGAGGGCACCGGTGACACCGACGTGATCGCCGAGCCGGCACGCGAGCCCGAGGACTAGGTACACCACCCGAGGGGTTGCCACCTGCCAGCCGATGCGTTCGACTAGGCCGGTGAACTCCGCACGGGGAGGTGGGTCGATGACGACCAGCTACGCGTCCGGCACGTCGCAGGTGCCGCTGCTCGGCGACACGATCGGCGGCAACTTCGATCTCACGGTCGCCCGGTTCGGCGATCGCGACGCCCTCGTCGACCGAGCCGCCGGCCGGCGCTGGACCTACCGCGAACTGTCCGACGACGTCACCGCCGTCGCGCTCGGCCTGGCCGCCAGGGGTGTGGCCAAGGGCGACCGGGTGGGCATCTGGTCACCGAACCGTGCCGAGTGGACACTCGTGCAGTACGCCACGGCGAAGCTGGGCGCGATCCTGGTGAACATCAACCCGGCGTACCGGGTGCACGAACTGGAGTACGTGCTCAACCAGGCCGGCATCACCACCCTGGTGTCGGCGAGGGAGTTCAAGACGTCCCGCTACGCCGAGATGATCGGTGAGGTCCGCCCGAACTGTGCCGCACTGCGCGACGTCGTGCTGCTGGACTCGCCGGACTGGACCGACCTGCTGGCCACCGGCCGGGCGGGCGACCCCGCGATCCTGGACCAGATCGCCGGCACGCTCACCGCGGACGACCCGATCAACATCCAGTACACGTCGGGCACCACGGGTTTTCCCAAGGGCGCCACGCTGTCCCACCACAACATCCTGAACAACGGCTACTTCGTCGGCGAGCTGTGCGACTACACCGAAGTGGACCGGGTCTGCATCCCGGTGCCCTTCTACCACTGCTTCGGCATGGTGATGGGCAACCTGGCGGCCACGTCGCACGGCTCCTGCATGGTGATCCCGGCGCCCGCGTTCGAACCGGCGGCGACGCTGACGGCGGTCGCACAGGAGCGGTGCACGTCGCTGTACGGCGTGCCCACGATGTTCATCGCCGAGCTGGCCGATCCGTCGTTCGCCGAGCACGACCTGTCCAGCCTGCGCACCGGGATCATGGCCGGTTCGCCGTGCCCGGTCGAGGTGATGAAGCAGGTGATCGACCGGATGGGCATGACCGAGGTGTCCATCTGCTACGGCATGACCGAGACGTCGCCGGTGTCCACGCAGACCAGGACGGACGACTCGCTGGACCGCAGGGTGGGCACGGTCGGCCGGGTGGGGCCGCACCTGGAGGTCAAGATCGTCGACCCGGAGACCGGCTACACCGTGCCCAGGGGCGAGCCGGGTGAGCTGTGCACGCGTGGCTACTCGGTGATGCTGGGCTACTGGGAACAGCCGGACAAGACGGCCGAGGCGATCGACGCGGCCCGCTGGATGCACACCGGCGATCTCGCCGTGATGGACGACGAGAGCTACGTCAGCATCACCGGCCGGATCAAGGACATGGTGATCCGGGGCGGGGAGAACGTCTATCCCAGGGAGATCGAGGAGTTCCTCTACACCCACCCGGACATCCTGGACGCCCAGGTGATCGGCGTGCCGGACGAGCGCTATGGCGAGGAGCTGATGGCGTGGGTGCGGCTGCGGCCCGGTGCGCCCGAGCTGACCGTGGAGGCGCTGCGCGAGTTCTGCACGGGCAAGCTGGCGCACTACAAGATCCCGCGCTACCTGCTCGTCGTCGACGAGTTCCCGATGACGGTCACCGGCAAGATCCGGAAGGTGGAGATGCGCGAGCGCGCGGTGGAGATCCTGGCTCGGCCGGTGTGAGCCGGCCGGGGTACTACGACGCCGAGGCCACCCGGTACGACGAGACGCGCGGCGGCACCGCACGGGCCGATGCCGCGGCGGGCGCGGTGCTCGCCCTGCTGCCCGAGTCGGCACGGGTGGTGCTGGACGTGGCCGGTGGCACCGGGATCGTGGGCGCCCGGCTGGGTGCGCCGGGCCGTGTCGTGGTCTCGGTCGACCGGTCCTCGGGCATGTCGGCGATCGCGGCGACCCGGCTGCCCGGCCACGTGGTGCTGGGTGACGCGACCCGGCTGCCGTTCGCCGACGGTTCGGTGGACGCGGTGACCCTGGTGTGGCTGCTGCACCTGCTGGACGGTCCCCGGTCGGCCGCGGTCGTGGCCGAGGCGGCCAGGGTGCTCGGGCCGGCCGGCACGTTGCTGGCCACGGTGGACAAGGCGGCGGCGCACCTGGCCACACCGGACGACGTCGGCGAGGTGCTCGGCCCGGCCTGGCGGGCCGCCGCCGCACCGCCCAGCGACGACCCGGCGCGGATCGCCGAACTGGCCGGCCGGTACGGACTCGCGGTGACCGGCCGGGTCACGTTCACCGGCGTCGGTCAGGGGCGCACCCCGAAGCAGTGGGTGCGCAGGCTGGCCGATCCGGCCGCCGTCGGCGCGGACGTCGGCACGGCAGCGCTGGCACGGTTGACCGGGCTGCCCGATCAGGACCGGCCGAGGGCCGATCCGGAGTTCGACCTGGTGGCCCTCACCAGGCTCGGCTGAGATCGTCGGCCGGCACGACCTCCTTGCCCAGCGGTGCCAGGGACACCGGCACCAGCTTGAAGTGGGCCAGGCCGAGCGGGATGCCGATGATCGTGACGCACAGCGTGACGCCGGCGACGATGTGGCCGATGCAGATCCACAGGCCGGCGAAGATGATCCAGATGACGTTGCCGACGAGCGAGGCGACGCCGGCGTCCGACCGGTCCACGACGGTCCGGCCGAACGGCCACAGCGCGTACCCCGCGATCCGGAACGACGCGATGCCGAACGGGATCGTGATGATCAGGATGCAGCAGATGATCCCGGCGAGCGCGTACCCGAGGGCGAGTACCAGGCCGCCGAAGATCAGCCACACGATATTGAGCAGGAGCCGCACCACACCACGGTCCCCCACATCGGCCCGTACCGCATCCGGGAGAAACCCGGAGATCAGCGGATACCGACCAGCACGAAGTCGTCTCCGGACTGCCAGACCGGTCCGGCACCACGGAATCCGGCCGCACGCAGCAGCTCGATCTGCCGGCCGATGGGCAGTCTGGTGTCCGGGTGGTGCGCGATGGGCCTGACCGACCGCTGCCCGAGCAGTTCGGCCAGCGCCGGGTCCCTGCCGGCCGCGTCCCACCACGTCGTCCAGTCCTCGTGGTCGGCCACGCCCACCCGGGCGGCCCTGGCGTCGCGGACGTGCCTGGCCAACGCGTCCAGGTCCGCGTCGTCGAGGCCTCGGTGGTCGCCGTCGACGATCACGCCACCGGGTCGCAGCCGGGCGGCCAGCACCCGGTAGACGTCGGCCAACTGGTCCGGGGTCAGCCAGTGCAGCGCGGTGGTGGACACGGCGGCGTCCAGCACGTCCGGCACGTGATCCGGCCAGGTGGGCGTGGTCAGGTCGGCGTCGACGAACTCGACGGTGTCGCCGTAGCGGGCCTGGGCCAGGGCGAGCAGCAGTGGGTCGCCGTCCAGGCCGACGATCCGGCTGCCGGGCAGCCGCGCGGCCAGCCGGCCGGACAGCGAGCCGGGCCCGCAGCCCAGGTCGAGTACGGTGCCGGTGCGGCCGTCGAGCGTGTGGTCGACGACGTCACCGATGACCGCGAACCGTTCCTCGCGGTCCGCGACGTACAGCTCCTGCTGGGCGTCCCAGCGGCGGACCCAGGCTCCGGCGAGATCGGTGTCCAGGGTGGTCATCGGGCCTCCATCACTGTTCATGTCACAATCGCCAGTGACGACGCTAGGCGAGGGGCGGTAACTGGTCAAGTGCAGTTCGACAGTCATACGAGCAACGTGGTCGCCGCGACGGTCGCGTCCGTCAACGTCGTCACACCGGGCCACGAGCGTGGTCGGCCGTACCCACCGCCGACCGGTCCCGAGTTGGCCGACCGGCTGGTCGCCGCGCTCGGACCGGCCACCCGCGACCGCGGCCGGCCCGCCGACGCGCAGCTCACCGAACTGGCCGAGCACCTCGGCCGGCTGCGGACCGTCTTCGAACTCGTCGAGGTCGACCTGGACTCGGCCTGCGAGCGGGTGAACGACCTGCTGGCCGCCACCCGTGCCGCGCCCGTGCTGTCCCGGCACGACGGGGAACGCTGGCACCTGCACTTCCATCCGAGGGACGCGACCTGGGCGGTGCGATGGGCCGGTGCCATGGCCACCTCGCTGGCCGTCGTGCTCGGCGGGCCGTCCTACGACCGGCTCGGCGTCTGCTCGGCGCCCGCCTGCGACCGGGTCTACGTGGACACCTCCCGCAACGGCGCCCGCCGCTTCTGCTCCACGGCGTGCCAGAACCGCGTCAAGGCAGCCGCGTTCCGGGAACGCCACCGGGTCGGTCCGTAGGCTGATCCGATGCCGCCGACCATCGGGTTCGACCTGGACATGACGCTGATCGACCCGCGTCCGGGCATGGTCGCGGCGATGGACGCGCTGGCCGGGGAGACCGGACTGCCGCTGGACGGCGAGTACTTCGCCGCCCACCTCGGCCCGCCGCTGGACCACGTGCTGCGCGGGTTCGGCGCGCCGGAGGCGTTGGTGCCCGGGCTGGTGACCCGCTTCCGCGAGCTGTACCCGGACATCGTGGTGCCCGCCACCGTGGCACTGCCCGGCGCCGCCGAGGCACTGGCCGCCGTGCACGACGCGGGCGGCGAAATCCTGGTGGTGACAGGGAAGTACCGGCCGAACGCGGCCCGGCACCTGGCCGCGCTCGGCTGGGAGGTCGACCACCTGGTCGGCGAACTGTGGGCGGGCCGCAAGGCGGAGGCGTTGCGGGAGCACGGCGCCACGGCCTACGTCGGTGATCACGTCGGCGACATGGTCGGTGCCGTCACGGCGGGCGTGTTCGGCGTCGGCGTGCTGACCGGACCCTGCGACGAGGCCGAGTTGCGCGCAGCCGGCGCGCGAGTGGTGCTGCCGGACCTGACGGGCTTCCCAGCGGTCCTGGCGGCGCAGCCGCGCTGCTCCGATTGGTGTGGCGGGCACAGGTAAGCACTCAAGCCACGTGTTTTCCGCGTGTGAAGTCGGTACGCTGGCGGGTACGCGTCCTGGGCACGCCTCAGGGCGCGTTCGTCGTGCCGGGCTAGGGAGCCCGCGTCCCGCGGGTGCCGGCGCTACGGGTGACCAAGCAGAAAGAACGGTGAGAGCGGTGCCGACCGGCAGGGTCAAGTGGTACGACTCGGAGAAGGGCTTCGGGTTCGTCACGCAGGACGGTGGCGAGGACGTCTATGTGCGCGCTTCCGCGCTGCCCACCGGCGTGCAGACGCTCAAAGCCGGCCAGCGCATCGAGTTCGGCATGGCCGAGGGCAGGCGCGGCCCGCAGGCACTGTCGGTCAAGCTGCTCGACCCGCCGCCCTCGGTGGTCGAGGCGCGCCGCCGTCCCGCCGAGGAACTGCACGGCCTGATCGAGGACATGATCAAGCTGCTGGAGGGCAAGATCCAGCCCGACCTGCGCCGTGGCCGCTACCCGGATCGCAAGGTCACCAAGCGGATCGGCGAGGTGGTCCGGGCCGTGGCGAAGGAGCTCGACCCGTAACGCGTCCCTAGTCGTCGCAGAGGTTGTCGCCGGGCTGCGGCAGCACCGAACTCGTGCCGTTCTTGTCGGTGAGCACCCACGTGCCGCGCACCGGCGTGGTGTGCACGCCGTCCGGGTTCTTCTGCAGCACCGCGCTGGACTGGTAGACCTCGATCAGCACCAGCGTGTCGCCGGAGGCCGCCGGCGACACGGTGTACTGGCTCGCCTTGCCGGCGCCGAACAACGGGCTGCACGACACGTACTCGTTGCCGGTGGAACCGTGGAACCGGGCCGCCACCTGCCATGGGGTCGACGAGACCGACTGGGGCGCCTTGACCTGTACCGTCGCGCCTGCCGGCACGCTCACCACCGCCGGTGCCGTGCCGTCGCTGGTGCAGTTCTTCTCCTGCACGTCGCAGTACTGGATGGGCGATGCGGACACGGTGGAACCCGACGTCGAGAAGGTGATCTGCGGATCGGACGACGAGCCGGACGACGAGCACGCCGCCAATCCGACGAGACCGCCGACGGCGAGGGCGGCAGCCAACAGCACAGGACGCATAGGACCAACCTACGGCGTACCGCCGTTCGGCGGCGCTCCCCAACTTATGGCGTACGGCTCAGCGGTGTTCGGCCCGCTCGGTCGGCATCGCCTTGGTGTTCATCGCGGTCGGCGCCTCGTCCGGCCCGGCGGGCCCGCGGCGCCTGCCCAGCGGCGACTTGATGGTGGGCAGCAGCCCGTGCAACGGCGGCACCAGCGACCCGCCCCTGCGCAGCACGATGGTCTGCGCCGTGCCGACCGCCAGCAGCGCGGACACCACGAAGAAGCCGATCTCGAAATTGGTCGGCAGCAGCACACCCAGCGCGCCGCCCAGCACCCAGGCCAGTTGCAGGATCGTCTCGGACCGGCCGAACGCGGACGCACGGGACGCCTCGGGCAGATCGTTCTGGATGGTCGCGTCCAGGCTGACCTTGGCCAGCGCACTGGCCACCGCCGCGATCAGGGCGGCGATCGCCGCCGTGGTCACGCTCGCGGTGAGCGCGGCCATCACACCGCCCACCAGACAGCCGATCAGGCAGCCGACGATCACCTGGTCTGCCTTGTCGAACCGCAGCCGGGCACCGATGGCGTTGCCGCCGAAACTGCCGATGCCGGCGGCGGCGCCGATCAGGCCGAGCAGCAGCAACTGCTTGGTCGGTGAGTGCTCCTCCATCGATTTGATCACGAAGGCGGGGAACAGCAACAGGAATCCGGTCATCAGGCGGATGGTTCCGTTGCCCCACAAGCCGATTACCACATGCCGGCCCATCGGCTGCCGTTTGCGTTTGGGGGCCGCGCGCAGCGACGCGGGCACTTCGCCCTCGGTGACCTCGACCCAGGCCGGGATGCCCAGGCACAGCACGGCGTCCACGATGCACAGGGCCGCGGTGAACCACAGCGCGCCCGGCGACCCGAACACCTTGGCGAACCCGCTGGCCACGCCACCGAACACGATGCCGGCGGCCAGGCCGAACACGGTCAGCCGGGCGTTGGTCTTGGACAGGGTGATCCCGTCGGGCAGCACCCTCGGCGTCATCGCGGCCTTGAGCACGTCGAACGACTTGGACAGCACCAGGGTGCCCAGCGCGGCCGGGTACAGCAGCCAGTCGCCCAGGTGCAGCGCCATCACCACGGACAGCAGGCCCTGCCCGACACACGACACGGCCAGCGCGATCCGGCGGCCGCGCTGGATGCGGTCCAGCAGCGGGCCGATCACCGGCGCGATCAACGCGAACGGGGCGATTGTGATGACGAGGTACAGCGCGACCTTCGTCTTGCTCTCCGCCGTGGCCGCGGAGAAGAACAGGGTGTTCGCCAGGCCCACCGCCATGGCCGCGGACGACGCGTAGTTCAGCATCACCGCGTAGGTCAGCGAGGTCAGCCCGGACTCGTGGGCGCCGTCGGCCTGCGCGGCCCGGCGGAACGCGCCCACCGCCTGCTGGGAGAGCTGCCTGCCTCGGTAGGCGGCCACGCGGGTGACGGTCAGCTTCCTCGGCGTGCGCGGCGGGCCGGCGGCGCGGGGCGGTGGGCCGCCCAGGGGAGCGTCGGCCGCGACCGACTCGTGCCGTTGTTCGCGTCGCCGGTCGCCCCGGTCGTCGTCGGGCGGGTAGCCGTCGGCGCGATAGGTGGTGCGCGGCGGCTTCGGCGGCGGCGCCTGCCAGACCGGCGGTTCGCGGCGCGGCGGCGGTTCGGCCCGGCGGGGCGGCTGCTGCTGGCGCGGCGGTGGGGGCGGCGGCTGGTTCCTGGCCGGACGTTCCGTCGGGACGGTGTCGTGCCATGCCGGTTGTTCGGCCGGTTTCGGCCTGCGGCGACCGCCCGCGCCCCAACCCGCCCGGCCCGGACGCGGTTCGTCGGGCTGGCCAGGCGAGTTCGAGCGGATCACGTTTCCATCCTGCCTCACCGGGACGTCGGAAGCCGTCTTTTACATGCTCGGATCACGTCGCGGCGGCGAATTCACCCGGCTACACAGGGTACGTGTCCGGTGGCCGAGACGAACGTTCCGGCCGGGTTCGCCACCCGTCGAAGCCGTGCGGCACAATCGACAGCTGTGACACCCTCGCCGAACTGCGCGGTTCCCGGGACCGAGACGCCCACGGAGGCCGATCCGGTGCTGGCCGCCGCCGTGGACGTGGCGCGTGCCGCCGCGGCCGAGGAGGCGGGTGACGAGCCGGTCGGCCGGCACGTCGGCGTCGACGCGGAACCCGGTGGTGCCGCGACCCACCTGTTCGAAGCCGGCCTGCCCGGCTACCACGGCTGGCGCTGGGCGGTCACGGTGGCGTCCGGTGGCCCGGACACGGCCGTGACGGTCAGCGAGGTCGTGCTGCTGCCCGGTCCGGACGCCCTGGTCGCGCCCGAGTGGGTGCCGTGGCAGCAGCGGATCAAGGCGGGCGATCTGGGCGTCGGCGACCTGATGCCGACCGAGGCGGACGATCCCCGGCTGGTGCCCGGCTACGTCGAGTCCGACGATCCGGCCGTCGAGGACGTGCAGCGCGAGATCGGCCTGGGCCGGGTCCGCGTGATGTCCCGGTTCGGCCGGCTGGACGTCGCCGACCGGTGGCGGGGCGGCGATTACGGGCCGCGCAGCGAGATGGCGCGCAGCGCGCCGGACCGGTGCGGCCGCTGCGGTTTCTACCTGCCCCTGGCCGGTTCGCTGCGGGCCGCGTTCGGCGTGTGCGGCAACGAGTTGGGCCCGGCGGACGGCCGGGTGGTGCACGTCGAGTACGGCTGTGGCGCGCACTCCGAGGTGGAGCTGGAGATCACCTCGCCGGTGCCGGTCGCCGACCTGGTGTACGACGACACGACGCTGGACGTGGAACCGGCGCTGTCCACCGGCAGCGCCCCGGAGACCCCCGAGCCGGTCGAGACCCCCGACACCGCCGAGGCCGCCGCGCCCGTCGAAGCCGAGACCACTCCGGACGCCGAGGACTGATGGACCCGGCCGACCCGTTCGGCACCGCCGCCCTGCGCGACTCGGTGCTGGCCGCGTGGCGCGACTCGCCCACCAGGTTCCGCGAGGACGCCAACGCCGAGGACGACCTGCGGGTCGGCGGCTACCGGGACCGGCTGCTCGTCGAGCTGGCGCAGAACGCCGCCGACGCGGCCGTCGCGGCCCAAGTGCCCGGCGAAGTGTGGCTGCGCGTGGTGGACACCCCGGCCGGGCCGGAACTGCGCACCGCCAACACCGGAGCACCCCTGGACACACCGGGCGTGGCCGCGCTGGCGTCGCTGCGCGCGTCGGCCAAGCGGACCGGCCACGAGATCGGCCGGTTCGGCGTCGGCTTCGCCGCGGTGCTCGCGGTGTCCGAGGCGCCGCGCGTCGTGTCCGCGTCCGGCGGCGTGGGTTTCTCCGCCGAGCGCACCAGGGACGCGGTGGCCGGGCACGAGCGCCTGGCCACGCTGGCGGCGCAGCGGTCGGCGGAGGTGCCGGTGCTGCGACTGGTCTGGCCGCTGCCGGTGGACGAGGATCCGGTGCCGGACGGCTACGCCACCGACGTGCGGCTGCCCCTGCGGCCCGGCGTCGACCCCGCCGCACTGCTGAACCGGGCCAGGGCCGAGGTCGCCGACCTGCTGCTCGCCCTGCCCGGCCTGCGCGCGGTGCGGATCGGCGACGAGTCCTGGCAGCGGGACGACCAGCCGGACGGCGTCGTGGCAGTGCACGGCCCGGACGGCACCGCCACCTGGCTGACCCGGCGGGCCACCGGCCTGCTCGGCGCCGACGAGCTGGGCGCGCTGGGCGTCGAGGCGCGGGAACGGCCGGAGTGGTCGGTCTGCTGGGCGGTGCCGCTCACCGACGACACACCCTCGCCGCTGACCGAGGACGTGCTGCACGCGCCGACCCCCACCGACGAGCGGCTGTCGTTGCCGGCCAGGCTGTTCGCCACCCTGCCGGTCGAGCCGAACCGCAGGCGCCTGCTGCCCGGCCCGGCCACCGACGCGGTGCTCGCCTCGGCGGCCCGGGAGTACGTCGCCCTGCTGCTCCTGCTACCCGGCCGGCACCGCACGACACTCGTGCCACTGCCCGGTTTCCCACTATCCGAAGTAGACGGCAAACTGCGCGACGCGATCGCGGACCTGTTGTCGGCCACCGAATGGCTGCCCGCGCAGCGCGCCACCGACGGCGACCTGACCCCCGGCGCCGCCACCTGCCTGGACGAGCCGGACGCCGAGCTCGGCGAGCTGCTGGTGGACGTCGTACCCGGTCTGGCGGCGTGGTGGCTGGCCGAACCGGTGCACACGCGAGCCGTTGCCACGTTGGGTGTGCGGCGGCTGCGGCCGGCCGAGATCGTCGCCGCCGTGTCCGGAGTGGACAGACCGCCGGCCTGGTGGCTGGCGCTCTACGGCGCGCTGAGCAAGCTGCCCGACACCGGCCGTGCCACCGCCGACGAACTGGGTGGCCTACCGGTGCCGCTGCTCGACGGGCGCACCGCGATCGGCCCGAGGGACGTGCTGCTGCCCTCGGCCGAACTGGGCGAGCTGATGGCCGGCGTGGACGTGGCCGGCCTGCACATCGCGCACCCGGCCGCCGTGCACCCGCTGCTGGAACGACTCGGCGCCCGCCCGGCCGGTCCGACCGATCTGCTGGACGCGCCCGCCGTGCGGGACGCCGTCGCGCGCAGCGTGCCGGACGCGCGAGCCGGGCTGGACGTCGCCGAACTGGCCGACGCCGTGCTCCGGCTGGTCGCCGCCGCCGGCACCCAGGCCGGTGAGCAGTCGTGGCTGGCCGCGCTCGCACTGGCCGACACCGACGGCGATCCGCGTCGCGCCGACGAACTGGTGCTGCCCGGGGCGCCGCTGCTGGACGTGCTCGCCGACGACGTGGTCGGGCCAGACGGACCGCTGGCCGTGCTGGACGCCGACCTGGCCGCCGAGTGGCCGACTGACGTGTTGACCGCGGTGGGCGTGCTGGACTCCTTCGCGGTCGTGCTGGACGAGTCGCCCAACGGCCAGGACCACGGCCTGGCCGACGAGGCCGCCTGGTGGGTCTGGGCAGGCGGCGACACCGAGGCCCCACCCGCCGTGCTGGTCGGCATCCGCGACCTGGACCTGGTCGACCCGGACGAGTGGTCTGCCGCGCTGCACCTGCTCGCCGCGCAACCCGCCACCCGCAGGGCGCTGGCCGACCCGCGCGGCTACCCGGCCTGGTGGCTGGCCCGGTTCGCGCAGGTGGACGGCGTGCCGCTGCGCGAGTGGCGGCTGCCCGACGCCGAGGACCTGGCCGGCCTGTACGACCCGCTGCCCGGCGTCGACCTGCCCGATGGCCTGCTGCTGGTGCTCGGCGTGCGCGACGAGCTGTCCGTCGTGGACGTCGACCAGGCCGCCGACCTGCTGGACCGGCTCGCCGACCCGGACCGGACCGTGTCGCCCGGCCAGGCGTTCGCCGCGCACGCCGTGCTTGCCGAGGCCGCGCTGACCGAGGTGTTCGACCCGGCCGACGTCGACCCGCCGGACCGGGTGCGCGTGGTGTCCGGCGCCGCCGTGCCGGCCGACGGGACCGTCGTGGTCGACCGGCCGTGGCTGGTGCAGGCACTGGACGCCGACCGGGTGGTGGCCGCGCGCGGCCCGAACGCCGAACTCGACCCGGCGCTGGCCGACCTGCTGAGCGTGCCGCTGGCCAGTGACGTCGTGGCGGCGGAGCCGGAGTCGACGGGCGAGCCGGTGGCGTGGGCCGGGCTGGGCGCGGTGCGGCTGGCGTGCGCGCTGCTCGGCGACGTGGTGCCCGACGGCGAGGTGTGGGTGCACGACGAACTGGTGGTCGCGGGTCGTCCGGTGGAGTGGTGGGTCAGCGGCGACGTGATCCACACGCAGGACACACCGGAAGGGCTGGGCCGGGCGCTGGCGTGGGCGCTGGACCGGTGGCCGGACCGCTGGCAACTGGCGGCGCTGCTCGCCGACCCGACGCCGGACACCGCGCTGTGGTGATCAGCCCACCCGCTGCGCGCCCCGGGCGCCCCGGCGGGCGGCGGAGCGCTGCCAGTACATGACGCCGGTGCCGATCAGGCCGAGGATCCAGCCGGCCAGGCAGGTGGGCAGCCAGATGCCGGTGGTCACGTGGTAGCCGTACCGGGCGACCAGGAGCACGCAGTACGCCACGAACCACAGTGCGGTGCCCAGGGCGAGCACCGGCCGCATGTCCACCCAGCGCGCGGGCAGCGCGGGCGGTGCGAGCAGCTCACCGGTCATGTGATCGAGACTACCGCCGCCCGGTCGGCGGCCAAGTAGTTCGTGAGCTATACTAAGTAACGTGTCCGATTCGGGACCGGCGGACGTGACCGCCGAGCGGACCCTGGCCGGCCGGCTGCGGTTGGCGGTGGTCCGACTCAACCGGCGGCTGCGCTCGCAACGAGCGAGCTCCGGTGTGACGCTGACGCAGCTCGCCGCGATGTCGACGCTGTTCAAGTGCGGCCCGCTGACGCCGGGGGAACTCGCCGCCCGTGAGGGTGTGCAGCCCCCGTCGATGACGCGGGTCATCGCGGCGCTGGAGGAGTACGGCTTCGTCTCCCGCCAGCCCCACCCGACCGACGGCCGCCAGGCCATCGTGGCGCTGACCGAGAGCGGTCTGGCCTACCACGACGCCGAGGTGTCCGTCCGCGAGGCGTGGCTGGACCGCCGGCTGGCCGAACTGGACGAGGACGAGCGGGCGCTGCTCAGCAGGGCGGCGGAGATCATCGAGCGAATGGCGGGCAGTACCGAGTGAGCGTCGCGGCAGACGGAGTGGCCACTACCTATCAGCCAACCCGAAAGCCGCCGGAACCACCAACAGCCACTCACACCACACCCGGCCTCGCCACAACCGGCCAGGCCGCCGCCGCGCAGGCCGGGGCCGCGGAAGCCATCGCCGCCGGCCGAGCCGCCGCCCACGCCACAGCCAGGCGGGCCGCAGCTGACCAGGCCGCCGCCGGCCAAGCCGAAGCCGCCCAAGCCGAAGCCGCCCAAGCCAGTGGCAGCCGAGCCTCCGGTCATGCCATATCGGGCTCGCTCGCAGCTGGCCAGGCCACTGCCGCGCGAGCCCAGGCCGCGCGAGCCCAGGCCGCGCGAGCCACCGTCGGCCGAGCCACCGCTGAGCAGGCCACTGCCGCGCACGCCGCCGCCAAAGCCGCGGCCGGCCAAGCCGCGGCCGGGCGCGCCGCCGCCCCGGCCGCTGCCGGTCGGGTCGGCAGCATGTTCAGTTCGCTCGGCGAGCGCAACTACCGGCTGTTCGCCGGCGGTCAGGTCGTGTCCAACGTGGGCACCTGGATGCAGCGGGTCGCGCAGGACTGGCTGGTGCTCGAACTGTCCGGACGCAGCCCGGTGGCGCTGGGCATCGCCGCCGCACTCCAGTTCGTGCCCACCCTGGGCCTGTCCGTGTGGGCGGGCTCGCTGGCCGACCGGCTGGACAAGCGGAAGCTGCTGATCGGCCTGCAGGCCGGGATGGGCCTGACCGGCCTGGTCCTGGGCCTGCTCGACCTGACCGGCTCGGTCGCGCTGTGGCACGTCTACCTGCTGTGCCTGCTGCTGGGCTGCTTCTCGTCGGTGGACGCGCCGGTGCGGCAGGCGTTCGTCAGCGAGATGGTCGGGGTGGACCGGGTGGCCAATGCCATCGCGCTCAACTCGATGACGTTCAACCTGGCGCGGATCGTCGGCCCGGCGATCGCCGGGCTGCTGATCACCTGGATCGGCACCGGTTGGGTGTTCCTGAGCAACGCGGCCAGTTTCGGGGCGGTGATCTTCGGTCTCGCCGCGATGAGCCCGGCCCTGCTCTACTCGGTGCCCAAACCGGCGCGCACGCGGGGCCAGGTGGGCGCCGCGCTGCGCTATGTGCGTCAGCGGCGGGATCTGGTCGTGCTGCTGGTGCTGGTCTTCTGCGTCAGCACGTTCGGCATGACGTTCTTCGCGACGCTGGCCAACGTGGCCGCCAATGTGTTCCACCGGGACGCGGACGGCTACGGCCTGCTGTCCACGCTGATGGCGCTCGGCACGCTGACCGGTTCGGCGCTGGCCGCACGCCGGGCGGCCACCGGGCGGATGCGGCTGAGCCTGGTGGTCGGTGCGGCGCTGGCGTTCGGCGTGCTGGAGATCGGTCTGGGATTCATGCCCACGTACCTGGCCTTCGGGCTGGCGCTCATCCCGTTGGGCGCGGCCACGATCACGTTCATCACGGCGGCCAACAGCACGATGCAGTTGTCCGTGCCCGCGGAGCTGCGCGGCCGGGTGATGGGCGTGTACATGCTGGTGTTCCAGGGTGGTCTGCCGGTGGGCGGCCCGATGTCGGGGTGGCTGGCCGAGGCGTTCGGCGGGCGGTCGCCGATCGTGGTCGGCGGTGTGGTGTCGGTGCTCGCGGCGGTCGCCTGTGGCCTGGTCTTGCGCGCCAGGCGAAGTTAGCCTAACCTAACTCCTGCCGGCTTCGTGGTGGGAGCGGCAACGTCAGTTCGGGTCGTGTGGGGCCTCCGTCCGCGGGGGCCCCACACGTGTGTCAGCCCAGCGGCCAGGTGTGCACCGGCTCGCCGCCGCGCATCAGTTCCAGGTAGACGCCCAACATCTCGGTCAACGCGCGCTCGCGGTCCATTCCGTGCTCCTCGAGCAGGGTTACGGTGTCCCGCTGCCAACTCGACCCGGTCTGCCCGGCCAGGCAACGCTGTTCCACTATGCCCAGATAGCGCTCCCGGGCACTGCCCGCCATGCCCAGCTCGCGCAGGCCGTCGTGGGCCAGCGGCAACAGCTTGCGCAGCACCAGTTCGGCGGGGGAGACCCAGCCGACCTCGGGCCAGTACAGCTGCGCGGCCAGCCCGTCCCGCGCACCGGCCCGCAGGTTCTCCTCCGCGGCCTGGAACGACATCCGACTCCACAGTGGACGTTCCTGGGTGGCCAGGGCGCGCTGTGCGCCGTAGAACAGGGCCGCGTTGGCGATCAGGTCCACCACGGTCGGCCCGGCCGGCAGCACGCGGTTCTCCACCCGCAGGTGCGGCACGCCGTCGGTCAGGTCGTACACCGGCCGGTTCCACCGCCACACGGTGCCGTTGTGCAGGCGCAGTTCGGACAGTTTGGGCGCGGTCCCGGCGGCCAGCGCGGCCAGCGGGTCCTCGTCGTCGGTTTCCGGGAGCAGACTGGGGAAGTAGCGCGCGTTCTCCTCGAACAGGTCGAAGATGGACGTGATCCACCGCTCGCCGAACCACACCCTGGGCCGCACGCCCTGGTTGCGCAGTTCCTCCGGCCGGGTGTCGGTGGCCTGCTGGAACAAGGGAATCCGGGTCTCGTGCCACAGTGCCCTGCCCAGCAGGAAGGGCGAGTTGCCCGCCACCGCCACCTGCACGCCTGCCAGGCACTGCGCCGCGTTCCAGTAAGCCGCGAAGTCCTCCGGCGCCACCTGCAGGTGCAGCTGTGCCGACGTGCACGCCGACTCGGCCAGGATGGAGGAGCAGCGGGCGTGCAGCCGTTCGGCCGGTGTGTGTTGCGTCGTGGTGCCCTCGATGTCCAGCAGCATGTCCTCACCGCGCGCGGCGAAGATCTCGTCGTTCAGTACCGAATACCGCGCTCCCGCGGAGAGCCAGCGCGCGTCGAAATGCTCCGGACGCAGGGTCGGCAGCATCCCGATCAACGCCAGCGACGCGCCGGCGTCCCCTGCCTTGGCGTCCGCCTCGGTCAGCGCGCGGCGCAGTTCCTGTTCCAGCGCCACGACTTCGTTGCCGGCCAGCGGCCGGGGCGGCACGTTCAACTCCAAGTTGTGCTGGCCCAGCTCAGTGGTGAACCGGGCGTCGCCGATCTTCTCCAGCACAATGGAATTCGCCATCGCCGGGCGGAACTGCGGGTCCACCAGGTTCAGCTCGATCTCCAGGCCCATGTGCCGCTGCGGGAACGAGAACAGGTTGTCCCGCAACATGAGAGCCAGCGCGTCCAGACAACGCCTGACCTTGACCCGGTACTGTCCACGGTCGGCGTCGGTGCGCCGCGCCACGTCGTGCTGCCCCATCTGGTCGCCTTCCCTCGCGGTCGAGCCCCCAGGTCGCCTGGCGCCGGAAAACCACCGTGACATGTGGGGTTCACTGTCGGCTAGCGGCCAATCCGGTGCTGTGCGCCCGCATGCATCCGCACACTGCGTCGCGTGCCACACTGCGGTGGTGCCGCAGGTGATCGACGTCGACGGCGCTGGCGACGCCCGGCTGGACGACTTCCGCGACCTCACCACGGCGGACCGCCGTCCCGACCGGCCGGGCGGCCGTGGACTGGTGATCGCCGAGGGTGTCGTGGTGGTGCAGCGGATGCTGCGCTCGCCCTACCCGGTCCGGTCCCTGCTCGGGGTCCGTGGCCGGATCGAGGCCCTCGGCCCGGACCTGGCCGCGTACCACGGGCAGGACCTGCCATGTTACGTGACATCGGCCCAGACGATGGCCGACGTGGTGGGCTTCCACCTCAACAGAGGCGTCCTCGCCGTCGCCGACCGCGCCCCCGTACCCACGCTGGCCGAGCTGCTCGCGCGGGCCGGCCCGCTGTGCGTGCTGGAGGGCGTGGGCGATCACGAGAACCTGGGGTCGCTGTTCCGCAATGCCGCCGGGCTCGGTGTGTCCGGTGTGGTGCTCGGCCCCGGCTGCTCCGACCCGCTCTACCGGCGGTCCGTCCGGGTCTCCATGGGGCACGTGCTGCGGGTCCCGTTCACCAGGGTGACGGCATGGCCGGACGCGCTGGGTGAACTGCGCGCCGCGGGCTTCCGCGTGCTCGCCCTGACCCCGAGCGCGGACGCGGTGCCGCTGCCGGCCGCGGTCCGGCCCGGCGAGCGGACGGCCGTCCTGCTGGGATCGGAGGGCCACGGGCTGACCGCCGAGGCCATGGCGGCGGCCGACGAACGGGTCCGCATCCCGATGAGCGGCGACGTCGACTCCCTGAACGTGGCCACGGCGGCCGCGATCGCGTTGTATTCCGTCGTTTCGTTACCCGGAATCACACGGGACTGAGTAGCTTCATGCCCGGACGCTGGAGAGAGGACGTTTCGTGCAGCTACGCGCCCGGGACGGTCGTGCGCTGCTGGCCGGTGAGGCCGGCGACCTGTCGGGGCTCGGGGACGACCCGGCCGAGGCCGAGGTCGACCCGCACAGCCTCGCGCTGAGTGCTGACCTGGCCGACGCGCTGCACGAGTGGGCCAGGGTGGCCGACGCGGTGTACCGCAACGGCCAGCCCGGCGGTTCGGCGGCCGGCCGGTTGATCTCCCGCCGCGGCCGGCAGTTGGCGGCGCGACTGGCCGCGGTGATGGGTGCCCCGGTCAGCTACGCGGACCCGCTCACCGGTGAGGTGACCGAGGTCGAGGTACCGGACGAACCGGCGGACGAGCGCGGCTCGGCGACCCAGTGGTGGTCGGAACGGAATGCCGCACGACATCGCGCCGCCGAGGAGCCGCCGCCGTGGGCGACCGGGCTGACGGTGAGCTTCGTCACGGCCGTGCTGATCATGATCGTGGTGGTGACGCTGTCGCTGGCGCTGGGCGCGGCCAACCGGTGGCTGCCGCTGATCGCCAACGTGGTGATCGCGCTGGGGTTGGCGCCGTCGGTGTGGCTGGCGCGGCGGGCGCGGGTGTGGCGGTGGGTCGCCTTTGGGGTGGTGGGCGGCATCGTGGTCGCCTGGATCGCCCTGCTGTTCACCGCGATCTGACGGCAGCGGGCGGCCCGTCCGGACCGCCCCACCTCGTCACACCAGCGATTCCTGCCAGGCCTGGTGCAGCCCGGCGAACCGGCCGCTGCTGGCGATCAACTCCGACGGCGGACCGTCCTCGACCACCCGGCCGTCGTGGATGACCAGCACCCGGTCGGCGATCAGCACCGTGGACAACCGGTGCGCGATGATCAGCGCCGTCCGGTCGGTGAGCACCGTCTCCAGCGCCCGCTGCACGGCCCGCTCGGTCGGCACGTCCAGGCTGGACGTGGCCTCGTCCAGCACCAGCACCGCCGGATCGGCCAGCAGCACCCTGGTGAACGACACCATCTGCCGCTGCCCGGCGGACAACCGGCCGCCGCGCTTGCGCACGTCGGTGTCGTACCCCTCGGGCAGCGCCGAGATGAACTCGTCCGCGCCGACCGCGATCGCCGCCGACCGGATCTCCGCCCGCGAGGCACCCGGCCGGCCGAGCGCGATGTTGTCGGCGACCGAGCCGGAGAACAGGAAGCTCTCCTGGGTCACCATCGCCACCGCCTCGCGCAGCTGCTCGTCCGAGACCCGCCGCAGGTCGACGCCGTCCAGTTCCACCGCACCCGACGACGGGTCGTAGAACCGGGCGACCAGCTTCGCCACGGTGGACTTGCCGGCCCCGGTCTGCCCGACCAGCGCGACCGTCTGCCCGGCCGGGATCCGCAGGTCGAACGTGGGCAGCACGACCGGGCTGTCCGGCGCGTAGCGGAACTCGACGTCGGCGAACCGCAGTTCACCCCTGGTGTTGGCCAGCCGCACCGGGTCGGTGGGATCGGCCACCTTCGGCACCTCGTCCAGCACGCCGGAGATCTTCTCCAGCGCCGCACTGGCCGCCGTGTAGGCGTTGGTGAACATCGCCAGGTCGTCCAGCGGGTCGTAGAACCGCCGCAGGTACAGGGTGAACGCGGCCAGCACGCCGATCTCCAGGCTGCCGTGCGCCACCCGGATGGCGCCGATCAGCAGCACCAGGGCCAGCGACACGTTACCGACCATGCGGACCGTGGAGGTGAACGTGGCGACCACGGTCAGCGCCCGCCGGTTGGCCTCCTGGAACCGCCCGTTCAGCGTGCCCATGATGGCCTCGTTGCGGCGCTCCCGGCGGAACGCCTGCACGGCCCGCATGCCGTTCATGGTCTCCACGAACTGCACGATGATCTTGGCGATCGCGCCCCGGGTCTCCCGGTACGCGTGCTGCGAGCGCCGGTAGAACCAGCGGGTCACCCAGATCAGCGGCACGAAGCCGGCCAGCACGATCAGGCCGAGCTGCCAGTCCAGCCACATCATCACGATGCCGACACCGACCACGGTGAACAGGGCCGACAGCAGGCTGTCCAGGCCCTGGTCCAGCAACTGGTCGATGGAGTCCATGTCGCTGGTCAGCCGCGAGATGATCTTGCCGGAGGTGTACGACTCGTGGAACGACAGGGACAGCCGCTGCGCGTGCGCGAAGATCCGCTGCCGCAGGTCCAGCAGGATGTCCTGGCCGATCCGTCCGGACAGCCGCAGGAACCAGTAGCGCAGCCCGGCCGACGCCACGCCGCAGGCCAGGTAGCCGACGGCACAGGCGATCAGCGGGAACGGCCGGCCCTTCGCCACGTCCGGCACGCCGGTGTCCAGCGCGGCCGCGATCAGGATCGGGCCGAGCAGGGCGGCCAGGTTCTCTCCGACGACCACCAGCAGCGCCAGCGCCGCCGCCCGCTTGTGCGGCGACACCAGCGACCGCAGCAGTTTCCGCGACCGGGCCTGGAGTTTGAGGCTGAGCGCGATGCTCACCTCGTCGAGGTCCTCCGCCGCGACCCCGCGCCAGGCCTCGTCCGGGTCGGGAATGTCGAGTTTCTTGTCGTCCGTCGTATCGAGGGTGCTCATGCCGCCTCCTCGCCGGCGCTCGTCGGCCGCATTCGCGAGGGCGCTGTGCTGATTGATTCGCTCGCAAGCTCGCTCATGCCAGTTCCTCCGACGGTTCCCGCTCCTCCAAAGTGGACAACAGGTACCGATAGTGCGCGTTCTCCGCCAGCAGGTCGTGGTGCGTGCCGACCGCGGTGATGCGGCCGTCGGCCAGCACCGCCACCCGGTCGGCCAGTTGCACCGTGCTCGGCCGGTGGGCCACCACCAGCGCCGTCACGCCGTGCAGCACGGTGCGCAGCGCGCGCTCGACCTCGGCCTCGGTCTCCACGTCCAGCGCGGACAGCGGGTCGTCCAGCACCAGCACCGCCGGCCGGCCGACCACCGCCCTGGCCAGCGCGAGCCGCTGCCGCTGACCACCGGACAGGGACAGGCCCTGCTCGCCGATCCGGGTGTCCAGGCCCCACGGCAGGTCCTCGACGAAGTCGTCCGCCCTGGCCACCCGCAGTGCCTCGCGCACGTCGTCCTCGGTCGCGTCCGGGGCACCCAGCGCCACGTTCTCCCGCACGCTGGCGGAGAACAGCACCGGCTCCTCGAACGCGGTGGCCACGGCCGTGCGCAGGTCGCCCAGGCTCAGGTCGCGCACGTCGACGCCGTCCACGGTGATCCGGCCACCGGTGACGTCGGCCAGCCGCGCCACCAGCATGGTCAGCGTGGTCTTGCCAGCGCCGGTGGCGCCGACCAGCGCGATCGTCTCGCCCGGCCGCACGTCCAGGTCGATGCCGCGCAGCACCTCGCGCTGCCCGCCCGGGTAGCGGAACCGCACGTCGGACAGCACCAGGTGGCCGGTCATCGCGGTGGGCAGCGGCCGGGGCCGCTCCGGTCCGGTGATGGTGACCGGCGCGTCCATGACCTCCCAGTACCGCTCACACGCCGACGCGGCCTGGTTGGTCTCGGACAGCAGCCAGCCGATCGAGTCGGTCGGCCAGCGCAGGTAGGTGGCCACCGTGACGGCGGCGACCAGCGTGCCCAGCGTCATCGTGCCGTGCGCGATGGACAGGCCGCCGACCAGCAGCTGGATGCCGATGCCGATCTCCGGCAGCGCGATGATCACCGCCCACAGGATGGCCAGGATGCTGATCTTGCGCAGCTGGGTGCCGCGCAACTGCCTGGCCTGGACGCTGAACTTGCGCAGCAGCTCCGGGCCGCGGCCGAACGCCTTGAGCACCCGGATGCCCAGCACCGACTCCTCGACGGTGGTGGCCAGGTCACCCTCCTGGTCCTGGGCCAGGCGGGACACCACGCGGTACTTCGACTCGAACAGCGTCGACACCGCGATCAGCGGCAGGCTGGCACAGGTCACGATCAGGCCGAGTACCGGCGCCAGCACGAACAGCACCACCAGGCCCAGCACCAGTGTGATCGAGTTCACCACGAGGAAGATCAGGGCGAACGCGAAGAACCGGCGCAGCGTGGACAGGTCGGACACCGCACGGGACAGCAACTGACCGGACTGCCACCGGTCGTGGAAGGCGATCGGCAGCCGCTGCAGGTGCTCGTACAGATCGGACCGCATCCGGGCCTCGATCTGGGTGGTGGGACGGGCCACCAGGCGGCGGCGGAAGAAGTACGACAGCGCTTCGAGCGTGCCGAGCGCGATCACGATGCCGATCAGCAGCGGCAGTTCGGACAGCCGGTGGGTGGCCACCGGGCCGTCCAGGATGCGCTGCATGACCAGCGGAATCACCAGGCCGCAGACCATCGCGAGCATGGTGGTGGCGCCGGCGCCGAGCAGCGGGCGCCGCTCCGGCACGACGTAGGGCGCCAGCCGGAACAGGACCTTCATGGTGGACGCGGAGGCGGCGGTCCGCGTTTCGGTCACCACCGGGAAGGCGACCGGATCGGGCTCCGGTTCGGGTTGCGGGTCGGACTGTGTGGTCATGGCTCTCCCCCAGGAGCTCGTGTCGGGATTGCCGGCAGGCTGGAGCGGCCCAGGCGGCGGCGTACCTGGGCTGACTTGCGTGAACTGGGCGGGACGGCGAACAGCCGTGCCCTGTGACACTAGGTGATTGACCCGGACGGGTCATCTGGTTTTCACTACCGGCTGATCATGCGACCTCGAGCTGGGTGGAGGTCAAGCCCGGTGTGGGCCATCATGTCCGCATGACGCGTCCGGACCCCGTCAGGTTCCTGCGCACCGAGCCCACGATGGCCTTCCCGGAGGGGCGCCTGCTCGCCGTGGTCGACCCGACCGGGTCCCCGGCACCGTATGTCCTGGCACCGGACGGCTGGTCCCCGCTGTCCGCGCCGACCCCGGCCACCGCGGCGCCGCTGACCAGGGAGGACGCCGAGGACTGGTGTGAACGGCAGGGCTGGGACCTGGAGCTGCTGGACAGCGTGCCGCGCCAGGTCGCCTGAGCCGCCGGTTACCCGCGCTGGGTGCGCACGCCCAGCAGCACGTCCTCCCAGGACGGGACGATCGGGTGGTTCTTCTTGCCCCGCTTCGTGCTGGGTTCGGTCTTGCGCTGCGGGGTCGGCGGCGCGGACTTGGCCGCGGCCGGCTCGGGCTCCGGCTCCGGTTCGGCGGCGGGTGCGGGCTCGGGTTCGGGTTCGGGTTCGACCAGGTCGACGGCTTCCGGCTCGGCCTGCTCGGCCACCACGGGCTCGGGCTCGGGCTCCGGCTGGGGCTCCGGTTCCGGCTTCGGCTGCGGCCGCCGGACCACGGGCTCCGGTACCACCGGGTCGCGCACGGGCTCCCGCTCGCGGACGACCGGCTCACGCACCGGTTCCCGCTCGCGGACGGGCTCCCGCACCGGCTCCCGCTCCCGCACGACCGGCTGGCGCTCGCGTTCCCGCTCTCGGACGACCGGTTCGCGCTCGCGGACGGGCTCCCGCTCCCGCACGACCGGTTCGCGCTCGCGGACGGGCTCCCGCTCACGTTCGCGTACGACGGGCTCGCGTTCCCGGACCACCGGCTCGCGCTCGCGAACCTGCTCGCGGATGACCGGCTCGACCTCGTACTCCGGCTCGCGGACCGGCGGCTGCTGCATGTCCAGCGCCTGCCTGGCCAGCTCGGTGACGGGCCGGACGGTGCGCAGCGGCCGGTTGGCGGCGTTCGGGTCCATCAGGTCGTGCGCGTGCTCGTCCAGCGGGGCCACGGTGCCGCCGTGCGCTCCCGGGTGGAACGCCCAGTGCGCCCGGTTGTCCGACCGGCCGGTGTACCAGCGCAGCTGCACGACCCACTTGCCGTCCTCGCCGCGCCAGGAGTCCCACGTCGCCGTCGAGTAGTCCTGGCCGCGCAGGCCGAACGCGTGTGCGGCCACCTCGGCGAGGGTCTGGACGTCGGGACCGTCCTCGCGCACCGGGTGGGCCCGCTGGGCCAGGTCGGCAGTGCGGGAGCGCTCCAGCAGCACCGGGTACGCGAACCGCTCGACGCGGTGCGCCGGTACGCCGGCCGCCGCCGCGACCTGCTCGACTGACTCGCCCGCACGGATACGGGCCTGGATTTCTCGGGGACGCATCTGGCTCTCCAGCTCGATCTCGATCTGGCCGAGTCGGGTGACGTCTCCGCGAGCCGCCGCACGTAGCCGCTCGTCGGCCGGAACCGTGAAACGCTCGCTGCGCGCGACGTCCTCGCAAATGACGGACTTGCCGTCTTCGCTGAGGCCGACCACTCGCAGCGCCCGCATCACGTCCTCCTGATGACTTCACCTCGCCGGGTACGACGTTATGTCGGCGTGCCTGCTTGACGCCGAAGGCGCGCCGTGCCCGGCGAGATCCGGTCAGCCAAGCCGTTGGACGACCCAGTCGACGCATTCTGTCAGCGCCGTCACGTCGTCGGGCTCGATTGCGGGGAACATGCCGATGCGCAACTGGTTGCGGCCCAGCTTGCGGTAGGGCTCGACGTCCACGACACCGTTGGCGCGCAACACCTTCGCCACGACGGCGGCGTCCACCGCGTCGGTGAAGTCGATCGTGCCGACCACCTGCGAGCGGTGCTCCGGGTTGGCGACGAACGGAGTCGTGTACTCGGTCCGTTCGGCCCACGAGTACAGCCGGGTCGACGAGTCCAGCGTGCGCTTCACGGCCCAGTCCAGGCCGCCGTTGCCCAGCAGCCAGTCGATCTGCTCCGCCAGCAGGAAGAGCGTGGCGACTGCCGGAGTGTTGTACGTCTGATCCTTCGTCGAGTTGTCCAGTGCCACCGGCAGGGACAGGAACTCCGGGATCCAGCGGTCCGACGCGCCGATCTCGCGCACCCGCTCCAGGCCGGCGGGGCTCATCAGCGCCAGCCACAGGCCGCCGTCGGCGGCGAAGGACTTCTGCGGTGCGAAGTAGTAGACGTCGAAGTCCGTTGCCGACACCGGCAGGCCGGCGGCGCCGGACGTGGCGTCGATCAGCACCAGCGCGTCGCCCGCGTCGGCCGGGCGGGCCACCGGCACCATCACGCCGGTGGAGGTCTCGTTGTGCGCCCAGGCGATCGCGTCCACGCCCTCGGCCGCGACCGGTTCCGGCGCGGTGCCCGGCTCGGCGGAGACGATCACCGGGTCGGCGAGGAACGGCGCGCCCTGCGCGACCTTGGCGAACTTGCTGGAGAACTCGCCGTAGCCGTAGTGCAGCGACCGCTCACGGATCAGGCCGAGCGCAGCCGCGTCCCAGAAGGCCGTCGTGCCACCGTTGCCCAGCACGACCTCGTAACCCTCGGGCAGCCCGAACAGGTCGCGCAGGCCGGACCGGACCCGGCCGACCAGCGACTTGACCGGCTTCTGGCGGTGGGACGTGCCCATGATCGCCGCACCCGCGGTGGCCAGCGCCTCGATCTGGGCCGGTCGCACCTTGGACGGGCCGCAGCCGAACCGGCCGTCGGACGGCTTGAGGTCGTTGGGCAGTTCCAAGGTGGTCGGATCCACGGCGTTGGTCATCGTCGGCGCCCTCCAAACGGGGGAAACGTACGGGTGATCCGGCGCCGTTGCCGGGTGGTGACGTCCCTCCAGTCTGGCAGGCCGCACGAGCTGGAGCTCGCGCGGCCTTGGCGTGTGTTCGGTGTCACTCAGCCGTGCCGGATGGCCGACCAGCCCTCGATGTCGGCCGGGGTGCGCGGACCAGGACCGACGTAGCGGGCGGACGGGCGGACCAGTCGGCCGGTCCGCTTCTGTTCCATGATGTGGGCGGACCATCCCGCGGTCCGGGCGCAGGTGAACATCGCCGGCATGATGTGGGTCGGCACCTCGGCGAAGTCCAGGATGACCGCGGCCCAGAACTCGACGTTGGTCTCGATCGGCCGGTCCGGCCGGCGCTCGCGCAGCTCGGTCAGCGCGGCCTGCTCCAGCGCGGCGGCCACCTCGTAGCGCTCGGCGCCCAGTTCCTTGCAGGTCCGGCGCAGCACCCTGGCCCTGGGGTCCTCGGCGCGGTAGACGCGGTGGCCGAAGCCCATCAGCCGGTCGTGCCGGTCCAGGATCGCGGAGACCACCTTGTGCGCGTCGCCGACCCGCTCGACCTCCTCGATCATCGGCAGCACCCTGGCCGGCGCGCCGCCGTGCAGCGGACCGGACATGGCGCCGATCGCGCCGGACATGGACGCGGCGACGTCCGCTCCGGTGGACGCGATCACGCGGGCGGTGAAGGTGGACGCGTTGAGGCCGTGTTCGGCGGCGGAGACCCAGTAGGCGTCGACGGCGCGCACGTGCTCGGGCGCCGGCTCGCCGCGCCAGCGGACCAGGAACCGCTCGGTGATCGTCTCGCACTGGTCGATCCGCGACTGCGGCACGGCGGGCTGCCCGATGCCGCGCGCCGACTGGGCCACGTAGGACAGTGCCATCACGGCGGCCCTGGCGAGCTGGTCGCGGGCCTGCTCGTCGGTGATGTCCAGCAGCGGCTGGTAACCCCAGATCGGCGCCAGCATGGCGAGCGCGGCCTGCACGTCGACCCGGACGTCGCCGGTGTGGATCGGCAGCGGGAACGGCTCGGCGGGCGGCAGGCCGTGGCCGAACTTGCCGTCCACCAGCAGGGCCCACACGTCACCGAAGGTGACCTTGCCCACGAGGTCCTCGATGTTCACCCCGCGATAGCGGAGGGCGCCGCCGTCCCTGTCCGGTTCGGCGATCTCCGTTTCGAAGGCGATGACACCTTCGAGTCCCGGAACGAAACCGGGGTCCGGCTGGTTCTGCTGGTCCGACTGCACCACGGTGTGCACGCCCCTTCGCGAGGATTTCCCGACGGTGAGGACATGGCACCGGGCTCGGCAGGGTACGTATCCGCCCGGGAGCTAGCCATGCTTGTGCTGGAACACTGCACCCGAATGGGTGGCTTCGCAATGCGTTCGGCCGGTGTCTTCTGTCACGAATCAGCACTCGATTCAGTGAACTAAAATCGTCCGGTTGGCCGATGTCTTCGGCGACCGCGGATACCGCGCCGCTCACCGGCGTAAACGAGCAGTTCATCAACGTTTTCCCTCCTGGTCGGCGCGGCGAAGCCATTACCGGTGGTGTCCGAATCGATCCACTGACTCGATCCAGTTCATGATCGCGGTGGGCGGGATCACCGGCGCAGCGGTTCCGGTAGTCGTCCCGAACCCGTAGCGTGCTCCGACACGGCAACGAATCGCCGTAACTCCCCCCGCACGCGTCGTCCGTACAACGGATCAGGCCGGAAGGTGGTTCGGGATGTCTGAAACCGGAATCGCGCTGGAACTGCCCGCTATGCGGGTGTCCTACGAGCAGGGCGTGTTGGACGAATCCCAACTCGCCGGCACGTGGTGGGCGCAACTGGAGCGCTGGCTGGACGAAGCGCGCCGGGCCGGTCTCGCCGAACCGAACGCGATGGTCCTGGCGACGGCGGACACCAGTGGCCGCCCGGCGTCGCGAACGGTGCTGTGCAAGGGAATCGACGAGCGCGGCGTGGTCTTCTACACCAACTACACCTCGGCCAAGAGCCACGACCTGAGCGCCACCCGGTTCGCCTCGGCCACCTTCCCGTGGTTCAGCATGCAGCGCCAGGCGCACGTGCGCGGCACCGTCGACCGGGTGTCCGCAGGCGAGACCGCGGCCTACTGGGCCAGCCGGCCGCGCGGCTCGCAGCTGAGCGCCTGGGCGTCGCCGCAGTCCCGCACGGTGCGCGGCCGGACGACGCTGGAGTCCGCGCTGGCCAACATCGAGCGCCAGTTCGCCGACGCCGAGCAGGTGCCGGTGCCGCCGCACTGGGGTGGCTGGCGGATCCGCCCGCAGACCGTGGAGTTCTGGCAGGGCCGCGAGGACCGGATGCACGACCGGCTGGTGTACGGGGTGCGCGGGGACGAGTGGCGGGTGCACCGAGTAGCTCCCTGAGTAGGACTCGGATCACTCGTTAGTTCGCCTAAACTTCTAGTCTGTGACATCGGAGCCCGACACCGCAGCCCCGAGCGCGTCTCGTGGCTCCACCCGCCGGCAGCGGCTGGGCGCGTTCGTCCTGGACACCCGGCCGCTGAAGGTCGTCCCGTTCCGGCGGCTGTGGGTGTCGACGGCGGTCACCGCCATCGGCAGCCAGTTGACCGCGGTCGCCGTGCCCAAGCAGGTCTTCGACATCACCAACTCCTCGGCGTGGGTCGGCCTGGCAGGTGTCGTGGCCCTGGTGCCGCTGCTGGTGTTCGGCCTGTGGGGTGGCGCGATCGCGGACACCGTCGACCGCCGCAAGCTGCTGCTGTGGACCAACACCGGGATCGCGCTGACCTCGCTGCTGCTGTGGGCGCAGGCCGCGCTGCGACTGGACTCGGTGTGGGTGGTGCTGGCGCTGCTCGCCGTGCAGCAAGGGTTGTTCGCCATCAACCAGCCCGCCCGGTCCGCGTCGGTGGCCCGGCTGGTGCCCGTGTCCCTGCTGCCCGCCTCGAATGCCGTCTTCACCACGGTGTTCAACTTCGGCGCGGTGCTCGGCCCGTTGCTGGCGGGCGCGTTCATCCCGGTGCTCGGCCTCCCGACGCTCTACCTGATCGACGCCCTGGGCCTGTGCCTGACCATGTGGGCGGTGTGGAAGCTGCCGCCGCTGCCGCCGCTGGCCGGGCCGACCAGGCGGGCCGGCCTGCGGGACGTGCTGGACGGCTTCCGCTACCTCAGTGTCCGGCCGGTGCTGCTGGCGTCGTTCGTGGTCGACATCATCGCGATGGTCGCCGGCATGCCCCGGGCGCTGTTCCCGGAGATGGCGGAGCGGACCTTCGGTGACCCGCCCGGCGGTGGTGTCGCGCTGGGCTGGCTGTTCGCGGCCATCCCGATCGGGGCGGTGATCTGCGGGCTGATGTCGGGCTGGCTGTCGCGGATCAGCAGGCAGGGCATCGCGGTCGTGATCGCGGTGTGCGCGTGGGGCGTCGCGGTCGCCGGGTTCGGCGTGTCGCACTCGCTGCTACCGGCCGTGCTGTTCCTGGGGTTCGCGGGTGCCGCCGACATGGTGAGCTCGGTGTTCCGCAACTCGATCCTGCAGACGGCCGCCACCGACGAGATGCGCGGGCGCATGCAGGGTGTGTTCACCGTGGTCGTCACCGGCGGTCCACGCATCGCGGACACCCTGCACGGCGTCATGGGCGCGGCCGTCGGCACCACCGCCACGGTGGCCGGCGGCGGCCTGCTCGTGGTGGTTCTCGCCCTGGTCGCCGCGGCCCTGCTGCCCGCGTTCCGCCGCTACCGCGCACCGCGGCCGGGCGATGCGGCGGAAACATCCGGCTGACCCCGAGGGCCGCCCGGTTAGGGTGGTCGTACGAGACGGTCTGGCCGAGGGGGCGTCGTGCGTACTGTCTGTCCGGTGAGGGTCCGGCGCGGTCTCGGCGCGGCAGCGGTCGCGCTGGCGGTCGCGAGCGGCGCCGGCGGCTGCGCGACGACCATCACCGGGTCGGCCTCGCCCGCACCGGGTGGAAAAGCGGGCGCGCCGAGCAGCGGGTCGCAGCCGCCCAGCAGTGACCCGGGCCTGTCCCAGGCCGCCCAGAAGTCCTGCTCCGGACTGCCCAAGGACGCGGTCACGTCGTCGTTCGGCGTCACCGGCGTGACCGTCACCGCGGACAGCGGCCAGGTCCTGCCCGGCGGCATCAAGCAGATCAAATGTGTGATCGGCGCCCAGGGCGGATTCCGCGCCAACGTCGTCGTGCAGGTCTGGCCGCCGCAGCTGCTCACCACCACCGACCAGTACGTCCAGGTGCTGCAGCAGCAGTTCTCCCACGTGCGGACGGTCCAGATCCCCGACGCCGACATCGGCGGCACGTTCCAGGAGACCGATCAGGGCAACCTGGTGGACGAGGGCTTCGCCGCCAAGAAGGACCCCGAGAGCTCCAGCGTCGAGGTGCTGATCGCCGGTGTCGCCGACACACCGGGCATCCAGCCGAAGCTGATCGCCTTCGTGACCGCGCTGGCCAAGACACCGTCCTGACCGTGCCGGCGAACGACTGAACCGTTCCGGCCGCACCCTCTACGCTGCACCGCATGTCTGCATCAACCGGCGAACAGTTCGAGATCACTTCCGACGCCGGCCGGGTGGCGGTCACCGAGATCGGCGCCGGCCTGCGTGCGTTCGAGTGGCACGGCGTGCCCTACCTGGAGACGTACGACGACGCGCCGCCGCTGGGCTCGGGAGCCGTGCTGGTGCCGTGGCCGAACCGGGTCGCCGGGGCACGCTGGGAGTTCGACGGCAAGCCGCAGGACCTCACGGTGACCGAACCGGACCGAGGCAACGCCATCCACGGCCTGACCCGGCACCAGGCGTGGCGGCCGGTGCTGCGCGAGACGTCCCGGATCACGCTGGCCACCGACATCGAGGCGCAGCCGGGCTGGCCGGTGCCGCTGTACACCGCGATCACCTACTCGCTGGACGAGCGCGGCCTCACCGTCGAGCACCTGGTGCGCAACACCGGTGACGTGCCGGTGCCGTTCGGCGTCGGCTGCCACCCGTACCCGAGGGCGGGCATGTCGCCCAGGGACGAGTGCCGGCTGGAACTGGCCGCGCACACCGTGCTGCCGCTGGACCTGACCACGATGGTGCCCAGCGGACCGGCCACGGACGTGGCCGGCACGGTGGCCGACTTCCGTACCCCGCGCCCGCTGGCCGGCGTGCAGCTCGACACCCCGTTCGGCGACTGCCGCCCGGCCGAGGACGGCCTGGTGCACCACCGGCTGACCGGACCGGACGGTGCCGTCGAACTGTGGGCCGAGCAGGCTTTCCGTTGGGTCCAGGTGTTCACACCGGACTCGTTCCCCGGCCGTGGGTCGGTGATCGCCATCGAGCCGATGACGTGCCCGCCGGACGCCCTCAACTCCGGTGTCGACCTGATCACCGTGGCGCCGAACGAACAGTGGCAGGGACGTTGGGGAATCACGCCCCTGACGTGAGCGACGGACATCCGTTAGCCTGGCTAACCATGACGGACGTGGTGATCACAGGCGGATACGTGGTGCCGATCGACGGTGAGCCCGTCGAGGGCGGATCGGTGCTGCTGCGGGACGGCAGGATCGCGGCGGTCGGATCGGCGGCCGACGTCGACGTGCCGGACGGCGCGACCGAGGTCGACGCGGCGGGCTGCTGGGTGCTGCCCGGCTTCATCGAGTCGCACGCGCATCTGGGCGTGCACGAGGACGGCGAGGCGTGGGCCGGCAACGACACCAACGAGATGACCGACCCGGTCGGGGCCCGGTTCCGCGCCATGGACGGCATCAATCCGGCTGATCTCGGCTTCGTGGACGCGCTGTCCGGCGGCGTGACGTCGTCGGTCGTGAAACCCGGTTCCGGCAACCCGATCGGCGGTCAGACCGTCGCCGTGAAGAACTGGGGCCGGACCGTCGACGAGATGATCTTCCGCGAGTCGGTCAGCGTGAAGAGCGCCCTCGGCGAGAACCCCAAGCGGGTCTACGGCGAGAAGGGCAAGACCCCGTCCACCCGCCTCGGCGTGGCGTCGATCCTGCGCGAGTCGTTCGTCGCCGCCCAGAACTACCGGGCCAAGCGCGCCGAGAAGGAAGCCAAGGGCGACCCGTTCGAGCGCGACCTGTCCCTGGAGACCCTGGTCCGCGTCCTGGACGGCGAGTTGCTGTGGGACCAGCACACCCACCGAGCCGACGACATCGCCACCGCCATCCGGATCGCCGAGGAGTTCGGCTACGGCCTGGTGGTCAACCACGGCACCGAAGGTCATTTGGTCGCGGACCTGTTGGCGGAGAAGAACATCCCGGTCATCTTCGGCCCGATGTTCACCACCAGGGTCAAGGTCGAACTGCGCAACCGCACCATGCGCGCGGCCGGCATCATGGCCAAGGCCGGGGTCAAGATCGCCATCACCACCGACCACCCCGTCGTGCCGATCCACTTCCTCGTCCACCAGGCCACACTGGCCGTCAAGGAGGGCCTGGACCGGGCCACCGCGCTGCGCGCGCTGACCATCAACCCGGCCGAGATCCTCCGCCTGGACGACCAGGTCGGCTCGCTGAAGCCCGGCCTGGACGCCGACGTGGTGGTGTGGTCCGGCGACCCGCTCGACGTGATGAGCCGCGCCCTGCGCGTCTTCGTCCGCGGCCGCGAGGTCTACTCCTACGACGAGGAAGCCGGCCAGGGCACCGCCGTCAACCCGTACTACGTGTAGGAACGCCGCCGCCTGGCGAGCTCTCGCCAGGCGGCATCGCGCACCACGACCGATGGCGAGTGGACCGGCGCCGGGACGAGCCCGCCAGTGCCGGTTCCGCATGGCCGGCCAGGGCAAGCGGCGGCCAGCGGGACCGCGGCAGGATCGCGTTCCCGCGGGGCTCGGCTCTGACTACGAGCGTTTGAGTTCCCTGGCGATCACCATGCGTTGGATCTGGTTGGTGCCTTCGAAGATCTGCGGCACCTTGGCTTCGCGCATGTACCGCTCCACCGGGAAGTCGCGCGTGTAACCGGCGCCGCCCAGCACCTGCACCGCGTCCGTCGTGACCTTCATCGCCGCGTCCGTGGCGACCAGCTTCGCGATCGACGCCTGGCGCCGGAACGGCAGCCCGCGGTCCCGCCGCCGGGCCGCCTCCAGGTACGTCGCGCGGCCCGACTCGACCGCGGCCGCCATGTCGGCCAGCAGGAATTCGACACCTTGGAAATCGATGATCGCCCGCCCGAACTGGCTGCGCTGGCTCGCGTACGCCACCGCCTGGTCCAACGCACCCTGTGCCAGTCCCACCGCGCACGCGGCGATGCCCAGCCGGCCGGAGTTCAGCGCGTCCAGCGCGATCTTCAGGCCCTGACCCTCGTCGCCCATCCGGCGCCGCACCGGCACCCGCGCACCCTCCAGCCGGACGGCCGTGGTGGGTGAGCCGGTCAGGCCCATCTTGTGTTCCGGCGGGTCGGCGGTCAGGCCGGGGGTGTCCGCGTCGGCCAGGAGGCAGGTGATGCCCCGGCTGCCGTCGTCGGACGTGCGCACCATCATCGTGTAGAAGTCGGCGATGCCGCCGTGGGTGATCCACGCCTTGCTGCCGGTGACGACGTAGTCGTCGCCGTCGCGGACCGCTCGGGTGGACAGCGCGGCCGCGTCCGATCCGGCCTGCGACTCGGACAGCGCGTACGCGCCGAGCAGGTCACCGGCCAGCAGGTCGGGCAGCAGCTCGTCGCGCTGGGCGTCGGCCGCGAACGTGGCCAGGGGATAGCACGACATGGTGTGCACGGACAGGCCGACGCCCACGGTCATCCAGACCGCCGCCAGCTCCTCCAGCACCTGCAGGTACACCTCGTAGGGCTGCGCCGACCCACCCCACCGTTCCGGGTACGGCAGGCCGAGCAGTCCCGTGCGACCGAGCAGCCGGAACTGCTCTCGTGGGAACCGTTCGGCGGCTTCGTATTCGGCGGCCACTGGCGCGAGTTCGTCGGTCGCGATCTCCCGCACCAGTTTCACCAGGTCCTCGGCCTCGGTGGTGGGCAGCATCCGCTCCGCGGGCATCCGAACCTCCCCGTTCAGATAGTCGGACGTCCTACGATAAGACGGCCGGCCCGCCTGTGTACCGTCGATCGGCGTGATTCACATGGTGTGCGACCGGTGATCGTGGTGGGCGGTGAGGCGTTGGTCGACCTGGTGCCCTCGGTGACCACGACGCCCGGCGAACTCGGCCCGCTGCTGCCCAGGTTGGGCGGCGGGCCCTACAACACGGCCGTCGCGCTGGGCAGGCTGGGCGCCGACGTGTCGTTCCTGTCCCGGCTGTCCACCGACGGCTTCGGCGACGCGCTGCTGGCGCGGCTGCACGCCGCCGGGGTGCGCACCGACCTGGTGTCCCGCGGCCCCGAGCCGACCACGCTGGCCGTCGTCACCCTGGCCGGCGACGGTGGCGCCCGGTACACGTTCCACGTGCTCGGCACGGCCGACCGGCTGGTCACCGACCCTGGTCCGCTGCCGGACGGGGTGACGGCGGTGTCGCTGGGCACGTTGTCCCTGGTGCTGGAACCGGGTGCCACCGCGTACGAGTCGGTGCTGCGCCGGGAGTCCGCCCTGGGCAGGCTCACCGTGCTGGACCCGAACATCCGGCCCGGCCTGATCGCCGACCCGGCCGCCTACCGGGCCCGGTTCACGTCCTGGCTACCGGACATCGGCCTGCTCAAGGTGTCCGAGGACGACGCGCGGTGGCTGGGCGGTGACGTCCGGGACTGGCTGGCGGCGGGCGTGACCGCGGTCGTGCTGACCAGGGGAGCGGCCGGGCTGTCCGCGTTCACCCGCGACCTGCGGGTGGACGTGCCTGTGGCGCAGGCGACCGTGGTGGACACCATCGGTGCCGGCGACACCATCCATGCCGCGCTGCTGGCCTGGCTGGACCGGCACGGCGGCACGTCGAGAGCCGGCGTCACCGGGCTGGACCGGGCGGCCTGGACGGACGTACTGGAATTCGCCGCCCGGGCCGCGGCATTCACCGTCGGCCGGGTCGGCGCGGAACCGCCCTATGCCCGCGAAATAGCGCGATGAAAACACGACCGGGCGTCCCGACGTCACACGGAAGTCGGGACGCCCGGTGGCTCATGTTCGCGTCAGGTCAGCCGTCGGTCAGTAGTGGCAGTGGTGGTGATGGTGGAACCACGGGAAAAGCCACAATCCGATACCGATGTCAATCATGATGTTGTCCTCCGCGTAGTTTTCCGGGAGTCCCGGTTTTGTTCGGCGGCCGCTGGAAACGAATTTAGCCATCGATTCCATTGCTGTCGTTCCCCGGAGGGTGTGGCGTTGGTTCACCGTCGGTCACGGTGCACCGTTCGTCCGAGGGGTGCGTTCGCGAAGTTGGCGCAGCGGAAGTATCGATCAGGTGGGGATCGACCACGAACGGCCCAGCTAGGTGAACGACCCACCGCGCCGCCACCGGGTCCTGGACTCCGGTCCGTTACTCGCCGGTAATATCGCCGTTACGAGTCGTCGCCCGTCAGTGCCCGTCCTTTGTGCTCGTCGCCGACTCGGTGATCGTGCCGCGATCGGCGGACGATCTCTGTGACCGCCGTCCCATGTGGGCGAGTTGACAGGCCCTTCGGCTGTCCGTTCGTTGAATCGCGCACTAGCGTGGTAACTGACTGAACACCCCAACGGGGCGGTACCGCGGTCGGACATCCCGGCCGTGTGGTCATGGCTGAACGTCCGGAGCGTCGTGCACGGGTTTCGTGCACGGTTCCGGCGTACGTCGGGTCGGCCACGGGTAGACGCCCTGTCCAAGCGTGAGAGGGACTCGAATGCCCGACTCGACCTCCGGCACCAGTACCGTCGCGCTGCGTCATGAAGGCGGAGAGCTCCCACTGGCAGTCAAGCCGGCCACCGAGGGTTCTTCCGGAATCGACGTCGCAAAGCTCCTGTCCACCACCGGACTCGTCACGCTGGATCCCGGTTTCGTGAACACAGCGGCCTGTTCCTCGGAGATCACCTACATCGACGGTGACGCGGGAATCCTGCGCTATCGCGGATATCCGATCGAGCAGCTCGCCGAACGGTCCAATTTCATCGAGGTCAGCTACCTGCTGATCTACGGGGAACTGCCCACCCAGGTGCAGTTGGACGAGTTCACCAACAAGATCAAACGGCACACCCTGCTGCACGAGGAACTGCGCCAGTTCTTCAGCGGATTCCCCAGGGACGCCCACCCCATGCCGGTGCTGTCCTCCGCGGTGTCCGCGCTGTCCACCTTCTACCAGGACAGCCTCAACCCGTTCGACGAGCCCAACGTCGAACTGTCCACGGTCCGGCTGCTGGCCAAGGTGCCCACTCTCGCCGCCTACGCCTTCAAGAAGTCCGTCGGCCAGCCGTTCCTCTACCCGGACAACTCGCTGGGCCTGGTGGAGAACTTCCTGCGCATGACGTTCGGCCTGCCCGCCGAGCCCTACGACGTCGACCCCACCGTCGCCAAGGCACTGGACCTGCTGTTCATCCTGCACGCCGACCACGAGCAGAACTGCTCCACGTCGACGGTCCGGCTGGTCGGCTCGTCCGAGGCCAACCTGTTCGCCAGCATCTCGGCCGGCATCAACGCCCTGTTCGGCCCGCTGCACGGCGGCGCCAACGCGGCGGTGCTGGAGATGCTGGAGGGCATCCGCGACAACCACGGTGACGTGGACGCGTTCGTGTCCAAGGTGAAGAACAAGCAGGACGGCGTGAAGCTGATGGGCTTCGGCCACCGCGTCTACAAGAACTACGACCCCAGGGCGAAGATCGTCAAGGCCACGGCGGACGAGATCCTGGGCAAGCTCGGCAGCGACCACCTGCTCGACCTGGCCAAGCAGCTGGAGGAGCGGGCGCTGTCCGACGACTACTTCATCGAGCGCAAGCTGTACCCGAACGTCGACTTCTACACCGGCCTGATCTACCGGGCGATGGGCTTCCCGACCCGGATGTTCACCGTCCTGTTCGCCATCGGCAGGCTTTCCGGCTGGATCGCGCACTGGCGCGAGATGGTCCGCGACCCCGCCACCAAGATCGGGCGCCCGCGCCAGGTCTACGTCGGCCCCACGGAGCGCGAGTTCATCGCCATGGGCGACCGCTGAATCGAACCCCGCATCGAGCAAGACACGGCGGCTCCACCTCGCGGAGCCGCCGTTAGCTTGTCCTAGGCCCGAAACAGCGACCGCGGGTACACGCGGCCGGCGAACCACGCCAGCGCACCGACCGTGGCCAGCGCCAGCGCCACGGCCAGCAGCACCTGCCAGCCGGTGCCCACCCCCACCGCCAGCCGGGCCGGCACCAGCACCGGCGCGAACGGCGGCAGCACCGCGAGCACCGCGGTCGCCCTACCGTCGGGCGACACCCCGATCAGCACGGCACTCACCAGGAACACGGCGGCGAGCAGCACCAGCACCGCGCCCCGGTACCCCGGCCGCAGCGCCGTCACGGCGGCGGCAGCCGTGCCGTACAGGGCGAACCCGAGGACGAACCCGAGCAGGCCGGCACCCAGCGCGATGGCCACCGCCGCCGGCACGGTCGCCGCACCCGTGGCCAGCGCCGCCGCCACACCGACGACGCCCAGCCCCGCCGCGTGCACCAGCACGGTCAGGCCGATCCCGGTCAGGTTGCCGGTGAGCAGCCTGCGTGGCCGCAACACCGGCAGCAGCACCTCGGCGGTGCCGCCAGCCGCGTCGGCCACCACCCGCCGGCCGGCCAGCACCGATCCCACGGCCAGCGACCACGCCACCAGCAGCGCGGTCACGATGCCGAGTGTCTTGCGCTGGCCCAGGTTGGGGTCGGTCGCGTTGAGCTGGGTGACGGTGATCTGCGCCTGGTCGACCTTGGCCAGCACGTCATTGGGCCGGGCGCCGAGCTGGGCCAGTTGCGCGTCCAGGATCTGTTGCCGCACCAGGGAGTTCAGCGTGGCGCGCAACCGGGGGTCGAGCTGGTTGTCGATGGTGACGCGCAGCGCCGAGCGCGCTCCGGAGACCAGCACGTCCAGCCGGCCGTTCCGCACGTCGGCGACACCCTCGGCGACGGTGTCCACCTGCCGCACGTCGACCGGCACGCCCAGCGCGACCATCTCCTGCGGCAGCGCCTGTTGCAGCGAGATCGCCTGCCCGGCCAGGCCGACCCGCAGGGTGCGCTCATGTCCGAACACGTACGCCTGCAACACGACGAACGCCACCAGCAGTACGGCCACCGTCACCGTGGTCAGCACGAGCCGCCGCGACCCGGCCCGGCAGCCGAACTCGCGCCCGGCGACGAGCCGGACCGTGTGCGCCGCGGGGTGCGGATCGGTCATCACAACAGCCCCGCAGGGTCGAACAGCTCCGCCAGCGTGCGGCGGACCCTGGTGAACTCGCGGACCGGCCCGGACGCCAGAGCGGCGTGCAGCACGGCCTGGTCGTCCGCGTCGGCGGCCAGCTCCACCAGCAGCCGCGACCCGTCGGCGTCCACCGTCCGGCAGCCCGGCACGGTGTCGCCCCAGCCCGGTTCGGCGTCCGGCGCGTCGACCCGGAACAGCCTCGGGCCGCCTGCCACCAGCTCGGCCACCGGGCCGCTGGCCACAATCTGTCCACTCCGGAGGATCGCGACCTGGTCGCAGTACCGCTCGATCTGGTCAAGATCATTGCCGGACAACAACACCGGCACCCCGGCCGCGGCCTGGTCACGCAGTAGTTCGACCATCGTGCCGACCCCGGTCCGGCCGGCCCCGGTGAACGGCTCGTCCAGCAGCAGCAGCTCCGGATCCGGCAGCAGGGTGGCCAGCAGCGCGACCAGCCGCAGCTCGTCGGTGTCCAGCGTGGCCGTGCGGCGCCCGCGCAGGGCCCGCATGCTCAGCCGGTCCAGCCACACCTGGGCCCTGCGGTGCGCCTCGTTCGTGTCGAAGCCGTGCAGTTCGGCCCGGTGCACGAGCTGGTCCAGCACGGTCAGCTCGGGGTAGAGGCCGGTGGTCGCGGGCAGGTAGCCGATCCGCCGCCGGGTGCCCGGGTCGATCGGCGCGGACCGCCACCGCACCCGGCCCGAGTCGGCGGCGAGCACGCCGGCCGCGATGCGGATGGCCGTGGTGCGCCCGGAGCCGCGGTGGCCTCCCAGGCCGAACAGCTCACCGGCGCGGACGGTGAAACTGACGTCGCGCAGCGCGAAGCCGGCGTCGAACCGCTTGGCGATCCTGTCCGCCTCCAGCACCGCGTCCGTCACGCCGCCTCCTCACGCCGGCCGGCTGGTGAGCCGGCCCCACCTTGGCGCCGACCGTGTCGAATCCTCGTGTTGCTGCCGGGTGGCCACCGGAACGGGGTAACTCTAAGGGTTCAGCGATCCGGTAGTCCGGCGAGTGACCTGGAGACCAGATCGGACACGGCGGACGTGGCCTTTTCCCGGTCGGCGGCGACCAGGCCGATCCTGGTGCGCCGGTCCAGGACGTCCTCGGCGGTCAGCGCACCCTCGTGACGGACGGCCCACACCACCTCGGCGGCCGTCACCCGATCGGCGAGCTCGACTGCCAACTCGTCGTCCAGCACACCCAGCGCCGCCACCCGACCGGCTTCACTGCCGTACCGGGCCACCAGGCGCCGAGGTTCGTCCATAACGGACAGTGCACGGCGATCGGCGGCACCCACCAGCGGGATGGTGGGCGTGGTCGACGGCGGCGCGGACGGCACGGCGGCGGTCACCGCGTCCTCGGCCATCCGCCGGTACGTGGTCAACTTGCCGCCGACCACGGTCACCACGCCGGACGGCGACGTGAGCACGGCGTGATGCCGGGACAGGTCCGCACTGCGCCCGCCGCCCGGGTGGTCCACCAGCGGCCGCAGCCCGGCGAACGCGCCGAGAACGTCGTTGCGCCCCAACGGAACGTCCAGTACAGACGACGCGACCGACAGCAGGAAGTCCAGATCGGACTGCGGCACCTCGGGCACGTCCGGCAGCGGACCGGTGACCGGTTCGTCGGTCAGCCCCAGGTAGAGCCGGCCGTCGTCCTGGGGGAGCAGCAGCACGAACCGGTTGGTCTCGCCGGGGATCGGCACGGTCAGCGCGGTCTCCCGGATGCCCAGCCGCTCCGCCGCCAGCACCGCGTGGGTGCCCCGGGACGGCCGCAGCCGCACCGACTCGACCAGCTCACCGGCCCACACACCGGTCGCGTTGATCACCGCACGGGCCCGGATGGTGAACGTCGCACCGGTCAGCTCGTCCCGCGCGTCGGCTCCGTTGCGCCACAGCGCGGTGGCCCGGACCCTGGTCAGGATGCGAGCGCCGAAGCCGGCCGCGGTGCGGGCCAGCGCGACCACCAGCCGCGCGTCGTCGGTGAGCTGACCGTCGAACGACAGCAACCCGGCCCGCAGGCCCCTGCGGCGCAGGCCGGGCGCCAGGGCCAGCGCCTCGGCGGTGGGAATCCGGCGCGGTGCCGGCAGCAGCGACGTCGGCGTGCGGGCGGCCCGGCGCAGCACGTCGCCGGCGACCAGCCCGGCCATGGCGATGCCGCCGCTGCCGCCGTACAGCGGGATCAACTGCGGCAGCGGGCGGGTCAGGTGCGGTGCGACGGTGGTCATCAGGATGCCGCGCTCGGCGGCGCTCTCGTAGGCCAGGCCGACGTCGCCCTTGGCCAGGTAGCGCAGGCCGCCGTGGACGAGCTTGCTGGACCAGCGGGATGTGCCGAACGCGAGGTCGCGCGCCTCGATCAGGCAGACGGACAGCCCGCGCGACGCGGCGTCCAGCGCGGTGCCCACCCCGGTCACACCGCCACCGACGACGAGCAGGTCCACCTGTTCGCCGTTGGCGACCACGTCCAGTTCCTCGGCCCGCCGGTTGGCGTTCAGCGACGTGTTCATGCCGGCCGCAGCCCGTGGTCGAGGCTGGCGGCGAGTTCGGCGAGCAGATCGTCGTCGGCGACGTCCTGGGCGGCCGGGCGGTGCGAGATCACGAACGCCTGAACGGTCAGGAACAGCACCCTGGTCTGCGCGGCCACCGGCGCCTGCCGGATCGAGCCGTCGGCGTGGCCCGCGGTGAGCTGTTCGGTGATGAACTTCTCCGCCAGCCGCTGGGTGCCACCCACGCGCTGCACCAGGTAGGGCAGCAGCAGTTCGGCGTCCCGGTCCAGCACGCTGCGCAGCAGCGGGTCGGCCACCAGCCGGCGGGCGGCCAGCACCGACGCGCCGACCAGCCGTTGCCTGGCGGTACCGCCAGACGTGTCGCCCGCTTCGCCGAGCAGCGTGCCGAACTCCCTGGTCATCAGGGCCGCGACCACGCTGGTGACGCCCGGGAAGCGGCGGTACACGGTCATCCGGCTGGTGCCGGCGCGCTTGGCGATGTCGGTCAGCGTGGTCCGCCGGACGCCGACCGACAGCACGCACTCCCGGGCCGCGTCCAGCAGCACGTCATCACTCACCCGATGGGCTGGTGTCGCGCTGTTACGTTTGGACGTCACGTGTAACACTGTACCGATGACGGAGCCCATTGCCCACACCGTCCGGGGCGCCTGGACGCCAGGCACCCACCCGCTCGGCCAGAAGGTGCTGCGGCGGCTGCGGTCGCGCACGGGCCTGCGGGACGTGCGCACACCCGCCGTGCCGGAGGCCGAGTTGGTGGTCCCGGAGTCCGTCCTGCCGGCGGCCGCCGCGTCCGCGCTGGCCGGCCTGGTCGGTGCCGAGCACGTCCGGGTGGACCGGGAATCCAGGCTGGGCAGGGCAGGTGGACTGTCCTATCTGGATCTGCTGCGGTACCGGACGGGCGCCGGCCTGGTGGTCCCGGACGCCGTGGTGCTGCCCGGCGACCCGGCCGAGGTGGCGTCCGTCGTGCGGACGTGTGCCCAGCTGGGTGTCGGTGTGGTGCCGTTCGGCGGTGGCACGTCGGTCGTGGGTGGCGTGGCGCCGCTGCGTGGGGACAAGACAGCCGTGGTGGCGGTCGACCTGGTGCGGCTGGACAAGCTGGTGTCCGTCGACCCGGTGTCGCGGATGGCGGTGCTCCAGGCGGGCGTGCGCGGACCGGACGCCGAACGCCTGCTGGGCCAGCGGGGCTTCACCCTCGGCCACTACCCGCAGTCGTTCGAACGCGCCACGATCGGGGGATTCGCCGCGACCCGATCGGCTGGCCAGGCGTCGTCCGGTTACGGCCGGTTCGAGGACATGGTGGTCGGCCTGCGGCTGGCGACACCGCGCGGCGAGTGGCGGCTGGGCGTGGCACCGGCCTCGGCCGCCGGCCCGGACCTGCGGTCCGTGGTGGTGGGCAGCGAGGGCGCGTTCGGGATCGTCACCGAGGTGACGGTCAGGGTGCGGCCGGCGCCCACCCACCGCCGGTACGAGGCGTACGCGTTCAACGGGTGGCAGCGCGGGGTCGCGGCCGTACGGGCGCTGGCGCAGGGCGACGCGCTCGCCACGGTGACCCGACTGTCCGATATGGAGGAGACGGACATCGCGCTGGTGTCGGCCGGTGGGGCGGCGGAGGCCGCGCTGCGCGGGTACCTGCGGGCGCGTGGCGTGCGCGAGCCGTGCCTGCTGGTCGTCGGCTGGGAGGCCCGGTCGGCGGGCGAGCTGAAGCGGATGCGGGCGCGGACCGGGCGGGTGCTGCGGGCCGCGAAGCCGGTGGCGCTGGGCACGCGGCCGGGGGAGTCGTGGCTGAAGGGCAGGTTCGGCGGGCCCCGGCAGCGGGACGCGCTGCTGGACGTCGGCGTGTGCGTCGAGACGTTGGAGACGGCCGGGTACTGGTCGGCGTTGGGGGCGTTGCGCGACCGGGTGCGGACGGCGCTGCACGACACGCTGCCCGGCGCGATCGTGATGTGCCACCTCTCGCACGCCTACGAGACGGGCGCGTCGCTGTACTTCACCGTCCTGGCGCCCCGGGACGAGAACGCGATCAGCCAGTGGCACCGGGCCAAGGACGCCGCGAGCCGGGCCATCGTGGCGGAACCGGCGGGCACCATCACCCATCACCACGCGGTCGGGGTGGACCACAAGCCGTACCTGGAGGCGGAGATCGGCGAGGTGGGGGGCGAGGTGCTGGCGGCGATCAAACAGGTGGTTGACCCGACCGGGATCATGAATCCGGGCAAGCTGATCCCGGCGGACGGAGACGCGGAATGACCTGGGAGCCGACCACCGGCATCCTGACCCTGCCCTCCGGCAGGCTCATCCGGGGCCGCGGCCTCGGCCGGCCGACCCCGCCCGGCCCCGACCCGGACTTCGGCCTGTACCTGCTGGGCCACGAACCGCCGGACTTCGCGTGGGAGACCCGGTGGCTGCGCTGGCCGGACTTCCGCCTGCCCTTGGACACCGACGACGCGCGAGCGGCGTTCCAGGAGGCGTGGCGGCGGGCCGAGTCGGAGCAGGTGGAAGTGGCCTGCATGGGCGGGCAGGGCCGGACCGGCACGGCATTGGCGTGCATCGCGATCCTGGACGGAATTCCGGCCGGCGAAGCGGTGCGATATGTCCGGGAGAACTATTCTCCCAAAGCCGTGGAAACCCCGTGGCAGAAGAAATTCGTCGCCCAATTCAGCGGCTGACGCCCGAGGCCCGATCCGATGTCGGAAGGGCCTCGGGTGGTGGTGGGGTTCAGCGATTCCGGATCAGCCGGTGATCCAGATGATGCCGCTCGGGGTGGGCGGGGCCGACGCGGCGGACGCCGCGTCCGTGCCGAACACAACGGCGCCGGCCACCAGGGCACCGGCGATGAGGCCGCGAGCGACCCACCTGGTGAATGTCGTGGACACAGGCAGATTCCTCCGTATTGAATGCGGTCCAAGATGGCAATAACGTGCGTCGAGGACCAGAAGGAACCAAGAAATCGCCGGCAGATCTAGTTTCTGTTTCGGTCGCGTTATTCGGCGGGCACCGTGACCAGCATTTTGCCGGTGTTCTCGCCGCGCATCATGCCCAGGAACGCCTCGGGCGCGTTGGCCAGGCCGGCGACCACTGTCTCCCGGTAGCGCAGCTCGCCGGCCCGCAGCCACGCGCTCACCTCGGTGACGAACTGCTCCTGCAGGTGCCCGTGGTCGCGCACCAGCATGCCCCGCACCGTCAGGCGCTTGCGGATCAGCTCGGCCAGGTTCCTCGGCGCCGGGCTCGCCTCCGTCGCGTTGTACCCGGAGATCATCCCGCACACCGCGACCCGCCCGTGCACGTTCAGCACCGCGAGCGCCGCCTCCAGGTGGTCCCCGCCCACGTTGTCGAAGTAGACGTCGATGCCGTCCGGCGCCGCCTCGGCCAACTGCGACCGCACCGAACCGTCCTTGTAGTTGAACGCCGCGTCGAACCCCAGGTCGTCCACCAGGTGCGCGACCTTCTCGGCCGACCCCGCACTGCCGATCACCCGGCCGGCACCCTTCAGCCGCGCGATCTGACCCGCCACCGACCCGACCGCGCCGGCCGCACCGGACACGAACACCACGTCCCCGGCGCGCATCTCGGCCACCTCGACCAACCCGGCGTACGCCGTCAACCCGGGCATCCCCAACACACCCAGGTAGGCCCCGGCCGGCGCCAGCGTCGTGTCGATCCTGGTCGCGTGCCGCGCGTCGACGACCGCGTACTCGCGCCAGCCCAACCCGTGCAGCACCACGTCACCGGGCCGCAGCGTGTCCACCGTCGACTCGACCACCTCGCCGACCGCGCCACCCTCCAGCGGCGCCCCCACCTGGAACGGCGGCACGTACGACTTGACGTCGTTCATCCGCCCGCGCATGTACGGGTCGACGCTCATGACCAGGTTCCGCACCAGGATCTGACCCTCACCCGGGCCGGGCACGTCGACCTCGGCGAACTCGAAGTTCTCCGCCGTCGGCCAGCCGTGCGGCCGGGACGCGAGCCGGATCTCCGTGGCCTTCGAAGGCAGTGCACTGGTCATGACCATCCTTTCGTCGAAGGACACGATGTCATGGATCGGTCCGGTGCCGGCGGGGGATGATGCCCTGCTTGCGCAGCGCGTCCCGCAACGCGTCGTACGTCCGGCCCACCTCGGCGTCCGCCGCGTCGGCCGCGGCGGGCGTCACCGTGCTGGGCGGCGCGATCGGCTCGGGCTCGTCACCGATCCGCAGCCACCGCTCCGCCCACAGCGCCTCGGCCGCCGACTCCCAGTGCAGCCGCACGCTCAACCGCGACACCCGCTCCCGCGCCACCGCCTCGGCCAGTGCCTTGTCCGCGTCGGCCAGGGTCTTGCGCAGTTCCTCCGACACCGCCCGGTCGTGCTCGCGCATCCGGCGGACCGCGTCGGTGTTGAGATCGGCCAGGTCCTTGTACCGCCGCGCGGCGTCACCGGTCATGGCGCGTCCTTCTCCACGTCGAACGGGATGATCACCTGCGGCCGGGCGTGCTCGAACCGGTCGAAGAACAGCCCGCGCCGGGCCCGGGGCGACCACGAGATCAGCTGGCCGGGCGACAGCGACTGCAACTCCTGGCCCTGCACGTCGAACGCCACCCACGGGCCGATGTCGTCCACGTGCCCGATCGGCAGCGTGGCCTTCAACCGGCCGACGCCACGCCACCAGCCGAACACGTGGGTGCGGTGTTCCGGCCCGTGCCGCAGCACCGCCCGCAGGTGGTCCAGCCCGGACTGCGCGCCCAGTTCCTTGGCCTCCAGCATCGGCTGGGCGCCGTCCACTCCGTAGGCGAACAGGTAGTGCGGCAGCACCGGCGTCGACCCGAATCCGGCGGCGATCTCGGCCAGCCGCTGTTTCAACGCGTCCCGCCCGACGAGGGCCACCTCGTGACCGGCCAGCCGCAGCCGATCGGTCAGCCGGTCGACCGGCTCGGCTGCGTCGCCCACCAGCGGGCACAGCGTGAACCGGGCCGACCCCGGCACGTGCTGCCGCGCCACCGACAGCGCCGCCGCCCCGAGCACGCTGGCCGCGTCGGTGACCGACGAGCCGATCACCGCGAGGTTGCGGCCGGGTGCGCCGGCCAGCGTGGTCACCGCGGCACTGCCGGCCACGTCGATGATCTGGCCCAACACCGCGGACGGCACCCCGGTCTCGGGCGACAGCCGCCGGAAGTCGGCCGTGTCGGCCAGTTCCGGCACGTGGCTGCCGTCGAACAGCCGGGGCAGCGCCAGGTCCGGCCGGCGCATCTCGCACAGCGTGCGCTGCAACCGGTCGAACGTGTCGCGGCTCGTCGCGTCCGGGATGCGGGCCACCTGGTTGCCTTGGCGCACACCGGATTCGTGGTTGATCACGGCGTGCCACCGGGGCAGCTCCACCGCGGCGTCGTTGACGTCGGCCAGCACCCGTCGCGCCTTGGGCAGCGCCACCCGCAGGATGAACTGCTCGAAGATCGCCGGCTTGCCCCAGAACGCCTCGATACCGGACACGTCCTGGCTGGCCAGCACCAGGTGGATGCCCTGCGACCGGCCCCGCCGGGCCACGTCCTCCAGCAGCCGTGCCGCCGTCGTGGCCACCACGTCGCGTTCCGCGAACAGGTACTGGAACTCGTCGATGACGGCGACGATCCTCGGCCACCGCCCGTCCGGGTTCTCCGCGCGCAGCTCTTCCAGCTTCGTCACCTCGTACTGCTTCGCGACGTCCGCGCGGGCCCGCATGGTGTCGGCGAGGAACGACAGCAGCGCGAGGCCGAACTCCCGGTCCGCGTTGACGTTCACGCCGACCAGCCGGGCGTGCGGCAGCCACGTCGGGTCCCTGCGGCCCGGTGTGAACTGGGCGAACGACACGCCTTCCTTGAAGTCCAACAGGTACAGTTCCAGCTCGTCCGGCGAGTACCGGGCGGCGAGCCCGCCGAGCATGGCGTAGAGGAAGTTCGTCTTGCCCGACCCGCTCGGCCCGCCGATCAGCGCGTGCGGCGACGAGTCGCCGAGCACCACGTCGACGGGCAGGCTGTCGGCCCGGCCGACCGGGGTGGCCAGCCCGGCGCCGGAACTCTCCCGCCACAGGGTGTCCGGCATCAGGTCGTCGAACGTGCACAGCCGGGTCCGCCGCGCTTCCAGCTCGTCGGCGATCGCCGCGCACGCCCGTGGCACCGCCGCCCTGGGCAGCGGCGGGTCGGGGGTGACGGTCGCGTGCGGGCCGGTCATGCTGCACCGCGCGGTGACGTCGTCGGTGAACTCGATGATCTCCATCGGACTGTTCACGGTGACCGGCAGGTCGACCGCGATCAGTTGCACGCCACAGGCCAAACCGTTGCGCGCCACCCGAAGCAGTTGCTGCTGGCGGTCGTCCGGCAACGGCTCGTGACTGCCCAGCAGCACCGCGATCCGCCACGGTTCGGTACGCCGCCCGGCCCGGCCGCTGATCGAGCGCAGCGACGTGTCGCCGCCGGCCAGCACGCCGGTGTGCACCCGCCGGATGTGGTCGGACAGCTCGTCCAGCAGTTCCTTGGGCTGCGCCGGGTCGTGCACGGTGAGCAGCCCGGCCCTGGTCAGCGGGTACAGGCCGGGCATCGACCCGGTGAGCTGTCCGGTGTCCCACACGTGGACGTGCACCATGCCCGGCTGCAGGTGGCTGAGCACCCGCAGCAGCAGCGTCTCCACCATCGCCTCGGCCGCCGCCCGGCTGCCCGGCGTGGTCGACACGTGCAGGTGGGCCGCGTCCAGCAGCGGGATCGCCACCGGGAACGGCGTGCGGTCCGGGGCCTCGTCGGCGACGGCCGTGCCGATGCGCCACAGTTCGGGCAACTCACCCGTGCCGTCCTCGGTGCCGATCCGGCCCAGCCACGACTCCCACGGGTCACCGGCGGCACCGGGCGCCGCCTCGGCGACCAATCGGGTCAACGCCAGCGGCCCCCGCTCGCCCCACTCGGTGAACTGCCCCCTGCGGTCCTCGGCGACCTTCGCGACGACGTCGGCCATCCTCGGATTGGCCAGGGGCGCGGCCAGCGCCCGGTCGCCGCTCGCCTCGGAGCGCAGCCACATCTCGACCATGACCCGGGCGTGCGCCTCGGCGACCATGTCCTGCTGGCGGGCGGCGATACCCAGTGCCCTGCCCACCGCGGTGCGGAAATCCTCCAGCGCGAACCGGATCCGGTCGCGCCGCTCGGTGCGCTTGTTCAAGCCAAACCCTTCGGTGCCCTGCGGCCCCTCCCCATGGGTGTGATCAACTTAGCAGCGCTGATCACAGCCCCGCGACGTAACTGTCCAGGCAGTCGACGCAGGCTGCCAGTCGGGACAGGCAGTCCGCCAGTTGCTCGTCGGCCCTGGCATGTTCCGGCGGCAGCAGGGACGCGGAATGGTTGCGGCTCAGTGCGGTCAGCGTGCCGCGTGCTTCGGCCAACCGCTCCCGCGCGACACGGACGTCCTGGTGCGCGGCCACCAACTGGTCGCGCACCACCGCCACGCCCGCACGGATCGCCTCGATCGACACGGGTGGCCTAGAGCGCCGCCGCGTAGCTCTCGGCCTTCGAGATGGCCGTGTTCACGGTCTGCGCCGCCTCGCCCACGGTGCGCACGGCATCGGCGAGTAGCGCGTTCGCCTGGCCGGCGTCGGCGTGGTCGCTGCCCTGCGTGACCAGAGTGAGTGAGCCCTGCGCCTGTTCGAGCGACGAACTGGCCTGTTGGAGCGCGGCGATGCCCTCCGTTGCCTGCTGGTTCGCCCTGGCGATGCCGGCCCGAACTTCCTCGACGCTTGCCATCTGGGGTTGATCTCCCGGGGGTGGTGTTGACAGATGCGGGGAAAACTAGCGGGCGGCCTGGTCCCGCCCGCAAGCGCGGTGGTCTGGTTGGGTGGTGTTCAGCACTCGACCGGATGTGGTTCACCTGACCGTGAGAAGGAACCAACGCGGGTCCGACGCCCCGCGGCACGTGATGGGTGTCCAGTTCACCCTCGTCGTCGCCGGACGTCCGGGCTCGACGACAGTTCCAGTTCAGTGATACCGGAGTTGGGCTTCGGTTTCGCCGTCCAAGTGGTTATCGCCGTTTCGCCCTCCCAGCGCAGCGCTGACCAGCCCGGTCGGTCCAGCGCCGACACGGCCGTCAACACGGTCTGCGAGGCCGGCATCCGGGCGGTGCCCAGGTCGACCAGGACGCTGAGTACCCCGTCCCGCTCGGTGATCCCGGCCAGTGTCGCGGTCCGGGAGATGCGGCTGGCCAGTGCCCGCGCCTGCCATTCGGCGCCGGCCGGCCGGTTGGTGGCCACGTCCACCCGCAGGGTCAGCCGGCTCGCGTCCTCGGCCGGCGGCGGGTTGCGGCGCACCGGGGGAGCTTCCTCGGGCGGCGCTGGGACGGCGGGTTCCGCGCCGGGATACGGGTCGGCGCCATACCACGCCTCGATCAGGATCCGCTCGGCGCCCTCGACCAGGCCCGCCACCGCGTCCGGGTCGTCCAGCACGGTCCACGCCGTCGGCGGCTCGCACGACACCCTGGGCACGGTGAAGTCGGCACCGAGACCGCGCACGAACTGGCGGACGGCACGGGCCAGCGGCGCCGCGACGTTGTGCGTCGCCCGTTCCTCGCTGGGCACCCGCATGATCACCGACCAGCAGCCCGGCTCCTCGGCCGAACAGTCGGCCGACTCGACGATCCGGCCGTCGACCTGCCACACCAGCCGCTCGCACGCGGACCGGGCCGGTTGGTCGCCCTCGGCCGCGAGGACCACCGTGACGACGAGTTCGACGTGGTCGTCCATAGTGTGCGTCATTGTCTCGCAGTCCTGGTGTCGAGCAAGGAGCTGGTATGGATCTCGGACTGGCCGGCCGGGTGTACCTGGTCACCGGGGGTAGCAAGGGCCTGGGGTTCGCCACGGCCCGCGCCCTCGTCGCGGACGGCGCCCGGGTGGTGCTGTCGTCGCGGTCGCAGGACAACGTCGACCGTGCGGTGGCCGAACTGGGCGATTCGGCGGCCGGGGTCGCGGGCGACAACGCCGACCCCGAACTGCCGGAGCGACTGGTCGCACTGGCCCGGGAACGGTTCGGCCGTCTGGACGGCATGCTGGTCAGTGTCGGCGGCCCGCCGCCCGGTGGCGTGCTGGACTCCGACGTCGCCGCCTGGGAGCGGGCGTTCGAGTCGGTGTTCCTCGGCACGCTGCGCCTGCTGCGCACGGTCGCGGCCGAGCTGACCGACGGCGGGTCGATCGCGCTGGTGCTGTCCACATCGGTCCGTGAGCCGCTGGGCAACCTGGCCATCTCCAACGGCCTGCGGCCCGGACTGGCGATGACGGCCAAGACACTCGCCGACGAGCTCGGGCCGCGCGGGGTCCGGGTGGTCAACCTGCTGCCCGGCGTCATCGCCACCGAACGCTGGGCCGCCCTGATGACCACTCCGGACGCACTGGAGAAGCGCACCGCGGGCGTTCCGCTGCGCCGCATCGGCCAGCCGGAGGAGTTCGGCAGGGTCGCCGCCTTCGTCCTGTCGCCCGCCGCCTCCTACCTGACCGGCTCGACGATCGCCGTGGACGGTGGCGCGGTCCGCAGCCTGTAGATATCGTGGGCGATATCGCTCGCGATATCGCCCACGAGGGGGTCGACGATGACCGAACCCGACCGGCCGGCACCGGAACAGTTGCTGGCCACGGCATTGGAGACGTTGGGCTCGGAGGACCGCAAGCGGGTCACCGCCTGGCTGCTGACCAGGACGACCACCGGCAACTGGCTCGGCAAGCCGGAGCGGGACCGCCTGCTGTCCGTGCTGTCGCCGGGCACCCGGAGCATGCGCGAGCTGTTCGGGATGCCGGACAGCTCGGTCCTGGTCGGTCAGGGCCACCAGGTCGTGCCGGTGCGGCTGCCCACCGACCTGCACACCCGGCTGCGCGAGTGGTCCGCCGAGCACGGTTTCTCCATGGCCACGGTGGTCCGCGGCCTGGTGTCCCGGTTCCTGGACGGTCAGGAAGCCTGAATCACCCGGCCGGTGAACGCGGTGACGTCGGCCAGCACCCCGGCCGCGTGGCCGCCGTGCAGCAGGTCGTGCCCGACGCCGGGGTAGATGCGTTCCTCGAAGCGCAGGCCGCGTACCCGGTCCATGCCGGCACGGGTGTCGGCCACCGGCGCCAGCTCGTCGTCGTCGCCGTGCAGCCACAGCGCCGGCAGGTCGTCGCCCAGCGGGTGGTCGAAGTCGATCGTGCTCAGGCATTCGTCGATCGCGGCCAGCGTCGCCCGCCGGTACGGGCCGAGCAGGTCCGCCGAGTCACCGTCGGACAGCAGGTCCAGCGCCTGCCACGGGCCGAGCACCGGTGCGGACAACACCAGCGCGGCCACCCGCGCTGGGTACCGCTGCGCGTGCCGGACCGCGATCATGCCGCCGATCCCGTGCCCGAACACCACCACCGGCACCCCGGGCCGGCCGGCGATCACCTCGGCGACACCGTCCACCACCGGCTCGAAGTCCGGCACCAGCGGGGCCGGGTCCCCACCCGACCACTCGACACCGAGCACCTCGGCGCCCGCCTTCGCCAGTGCCGCCACCACCTGGTCGTCGACCCGCTCACCGTGACCGGGCACCACCACCGCGAGCCACGCCGGATCGACCATGCCGCCAGTCTGCAACAACCTCAGCCCGGCGCCCCGGTGATCTCCCGCACGGCCAACCCGTCCGTGCCCGGCACCCCGCGCAGCGCCTGGGCCGCCGCCTGCGGCACGTCGGCACACCGCACCGGCCGGCCGTCCACCAGCAGCGGCGCCCGCAGTTCGCCCGCCGCCGTGTAGGCCAGCACGCCGGTCAGGCCGGTGCCGTCCGCCGTCGTGATCGTGCCGGTCTCCAGTCGCACCAACCGGTACCGCACGCCCCGGCCCTCGCACCGGTCCAGCACCCGCACCTGGTCGGGCGTGGCCAGCCACACCGCGTGCCACTCGGTCCGGCCCGGTTCGGCCATCAGCGTCGCCGGGCGCTGGTCGTCCCTGACCCGCAGGTGGGTGGCCCACACCGCGGCCAGGCCGGTGCACCGCACCCGCAGCACCACCACCGGCCCGGCCAGCCCGAACACCGACCGCAACCAGGTGATCTTCGACGGGTTCGCGTTCGACCCGTACGCCAGCACCGGCACCCGCCCGGCCAGGGGACCGGCACCCCGGGCGGCCAGCCAGTCGTCGGCCGGCAGATCGTCCACCGTCCACATCGACCCGGCGGTGGGCGCCATCGGCCAGCCCAGGCCGGACTCGTGGGCGAACGAGTGGTCCGGCCGGGCACCGGGGTACGGATCGGCGGGGAAGTCGCTGTCGGCGAACGGCATCAGCCCGGGAATGTACCGGTCAGGCAGGCGGCAGCGGCATCCCGTGCGGTGTGATGAGGTAGACGACGCCACCCGAGCCACCGGCCACCGAACCGTCGGCCAGGTGCCGTTTCGTGCGCAGCCACACCGTCTCGAACTGGTGGCGCTGGTAGACGCTGCGCACCCCGGCGTCGGTGGCCGACGCGGGGTCGTTCACGATCACGTCGCCCGCCCTGGTGAACCCGACCACCACCATCAGATGGCCGGACGTGCTGTAGTTCGCGCCGGTCAGCTCGCTGGACAGGAACGACTGCGACGTGATCACCGGGATGCCGTGCCGGACGTAGGACTCCAGTTCGTCCAGCGAGTGCAACCGCGTGACGTGCGCGTCCAGGCCGTAGCTCGCCGCGTAGGCCGCGTTGAACGGCCAGTTCCCGGCGCCCTGGTAGTCGTAGTCGTAGGTGCCGCGCGCCGCCACGTCCACGCTCGGGTCGGCGTAGCTCGGGTCCACCCAGGACAGTTGGCCGGCGTCCGGGTGCTTGCCCCAGTACTCCACCACCATCTCGGTGGACGTCGGGCTGCACCACGCCTCGCCGCCGCCGTCGTACTGCGGGTACTGCCCGGTGTGGATGTCCTGCGAGTACGTCGGCACCGGCAGCGTGATCCCCTCGGCGCCGCCGGGCGGGCTGGCCGGCACGGTGAACCGGTCCGGGACCGCCGACGTCATCGCCCCGACCATGCGCAGGGTCGGCGTGGCAGGCGAGCCCGCGGCCCGGTACAGGGTGACCCGCAGCCGGTAGGCGTGGATCGTCCGGCCGGTGGCCGCCTGGAACGTGTCCACGCTCACCGTGCCGTCGGCGTCGGTCTGGCCGGACACGCTGGTGCGGTGGATGTCCGCGTCCCCGGACGCCCACCGGCCCATCACGTACCACTTGGTCTGCGTGCCGGTGTCCGTGGTGCCGCGCATCTCCACCTGCAGCCACGTGCCCGCCGGGGTGGTCGCGTTCCACGACGCCACCAGTTGGGTCGCGCCGAAGGTGATACGGCGCTCCGGTGACGTCCACGTCGCGTGGTCGTAGGACCGGGTGGTGCCCAGGGTCGGATCGGTGTAATCCGTGGTGCCGGTCGGCCGGGCGATCACCAGGCCGCCGTCCGCCGGTCTGGTGCCGGCGAACTCACCCACCGTGAACGTCCGCCACTGGTGGAAGTCAATCCCCACTGCGCCCGTCCCCGCCGCGTTCGCCGGCGCCGCCGTGACCACGGCGGACAGCAGCAGCCCGGCGGCGACCAGTCTCGACATCCGTACCGTCATGACGGTGATTTTCATACTGATGATACATCAGGTAAACCTCTGTCAGGATGACGTCGGGCCGGTCCGGCCTGACGCTGCGTGACCGGCCGGCAGGCCCCTCACCAGTGACGAATACCACTCCGCCACGGTCGACTAGGGGATCACGGAACGGATTCTCTCCCTAGGGGCTGTGCCCCTATTCATCGGAAAGGACTAGGCAGTCGGTATTCGACGACCAACGATTTACCTGGGCCGATTGCGGACCGTGTTCGGGTTTCGGCCAGATGGGCGTTAACCCTGGCAGTGCTGTCAATCAGTCGGCCCAGCCGAGGTACCGCCGTTCGCTGGTACGGTTCCGACCACTTAAGCCAACCAGGGGATCAGCCACACTAATCCGACCGTCGGGGGTCTGCGTGCGCAACGGTGAGGAAACGCATGCGTGACGATGTCCAGGAGACGTCCGCGATTCTCGACCATCCACCCGACCAGGTCTGGCGGGTGCTCGGCACACCGGAGTTGTACTCCCGTTTCGTGCCCGAAGTGAGCTGGTGCGAGGTAATAGAGAAAAGCGAGATGGGTCGCGGGCCCCGATGCATGGTGCGGGTGTGTCCGGACCGGGACACCGTCGTCACCGACCACATCGACGCCCTCGTCTACCGGCCCGGTGAGCACATCGTCTGGTGCGTCGTCGGCGACGACAGCCGGTGGGTGTCCATCGAACTGCGCCCGCTGCGCGGCCAGCGCACCGAGCTCATCGTGCAGGTCATGCTGCCCGGGGTCGACTCGGCACTGGCCGGCAAGCGGGTCGCGGAGGTGGCCGACGCCGTCACCCGGTACCTGTCCGGCCGCCCGGCCCGGCTGGCCAACGTGGCCCAGCACCTCGACCAGCCGTCCACCCCGATCGGCATCGCCACCACCCTGATCAAGGCCGGTGTCGTGGCCGCGAGCCGCCCGGACAAGGTGGCCAGGCAGATCTCCAGCCTCGCCCGCTGGGGAGCCACGGTGCCCGGCGGCTACCAGGCCGCGGCCGCGCTCGGCGAGGACGTGCCCGCGCTGCAGGACGAGCGCGGCATCCGCAGCTACGGCACCGCGGTGGCCAGGGGCAAGCGCCTGGCCAGCGGGCTGGCCGCCAACGGAGTCGGCGCCGGCCAGCCGGTCGCCCTGATGTGCCGCAACCACGCCGCCATGGCCGAGTCGATCATCGCGTGTGGACTGATCGGCGCCGACGCGATCCTGCTCAACACCGGGCTGTCCGCGTCGTCGGTCGGCGAGGTGCTCGGCCAGCACCAGCCGGTCGCGGTGCTCGCCGACGACGAGTTCGCCCCCGCGATCCGCGACGTGCCGGGCGACTTCCTGCGGATCAGCACGTGGGCGGACGGCGAGATCGGCTATCCCACCGTCGACGACCTGATCGACGCCGCCCCGGATACCCGGATGCGGCCGGCGGAACGACCCGGCCGGATCGTCGTCCTCACCTCCGGCACCACGGGCATGCCCAAGGGTGCCCGCAGGCGTACCCCCAAGGGCCTGGGCACGGCGGCCGCACTGCTGTCCCGGATCCCGCTGCACGCCGGCGAGCGGATGTTCGTCGCCGCGCCCATGTTCCACACGTGGGGCCTGGCCGCGATGCAGATCAGCATGCCGCTGCGGGCGACCATCGTGCTGCAGCGCCGGTTCGACGCCGAACGCACCCTGCGGGCCATCGCCGAACACGGCTGCACGGCGCTGTTCGCGGTGCCGATCATGTTGCAACGCATGCTCGACCTGCCCGACCGGGTCCGCAACCGCTACGACCTGTCCAGCCTGCGGATCGTGGCCAGCAGCGGATCCGCGCTGCCCGGCTCGTTCGTCACCGACTTCATGGACACCTTCGGCGACATCCTCTACAACCTCTACGGGTCCACCGAGGTGTCCTGGGCCAGCATCGCCGACCCGGTCGACCTGCGGGCCGCGCCGACCACCGCCGGCCGCTGCCCGCCGGGTACCAAGGTCGGCGTGTTCGACGACATGCTGCGCCCGGTGCCGCCCGGCACCGAGGGCCAGTTGTTCGTGGACAACGAGATGCTGTTCGAGGGCTACACCGAGGGCGGCAGCCTGCCCATGGCCCACCACATGATGTCCACCGGTGACCGGGGTTACCTGGACGCCGACGGCAGGCTGTTCATCACCGGCCGGGCCGACGAGATGATCGTCTCCGGCGGCGAGAACGTGTTCCCGCGGCCGGTCGAGGAAGTGCTGATCGCCCTGCCCGAGGTGCAGGACGTCGCCGTCGTCGGCGTGCCCGACCACCAGTGGGGCCAGCGGCTGGCCGCGTACCTCGTGCTGCGCCAGGGCGCGGTGCTGGACGCGGAGTCCGTGCGCGACGTCGTGCACCAGAAGCTGGCCAGGTTCGCGGTGCCCAGGGACGTCTACTTCGTGCCGGAACTCCCGCGCAACGCCACCGGCAAGGTCCTCAAGCGACTGCTCAACGACGACACCTGGCCGATGACCAGCCGGTCCTACTGAGCCGACCGGGGTCGTGGCGGCCGGTACCGCCGCGACCCCGGCCCACTTCGTCAGTCGATGTGGTGCACCGCGAGCTGGCCGTCCGCGTGCTGGCTGCGCAGCCGCTTCTTGTCGAACTTCCCGACGCTGGTCTTGGGCACCTCGGCGATGAACGTCCAGTTCTCCGGCACCTGCCAGTGGGCCACCTTGCCGTCCAGGAACTGGCGCAGCTCCTCCGGTGTGACCTCGGCGCCCTCGCGCAGCACCACCGCCACCAGCGGTCGCTCGTCCCACTTCGGGTCCGGCACGCCGATCACCGCGGCCTCGGCCACCGCCGGATGCGCCATCACCTGGTTCTCCAGCTCCACCGAGGAGATCCACTCGCCACCGGACTTGATCACGTCCTTGGAGCGGTCGGTCAACCGCAGGAACCCGTCCTTGGTCATCGAGCCGACGTCACCGGTGCGCAGCCAGCCGTCGTCGAACTTCTCCGGGTCGTCCACCTTGTGGTAGCGGGCGGTCACCCACGGGCCGCGCACCTCGATCTCGCCGACGCTCTCGCCGTCGTTCGGCACCACCTCGCCGTCCTGGCCGACCAGCCTGCCCTCGACGTTGGCCGCCAGCCTGCCCTGCGTGAAGCGGTACTCCCACTGGTCCTCGCCGGTGGCCGCCGCGGGCGGATTGGCCACGCTGGCCAGCGGTGACGTCTCCGTCATGCCCCACGCGTGCGTGATGTGCACGCCGTAGCGCTCCTGGAAGGCACGCATCAGCGACGGCGGGCACGCCGACCCGCCGACCACGACATTGCGCAGGCCGGACAGGTCCTGCGGCGGGCTCGCGTCCAGATGCGACAGCAGGCCCTGCCAGATCGTCGGCACGGCACCGGCCATCGTCGGCTTCTCGGCGGCGATCATGTCCGCGATCGGCCCCGGCTGCAGGAACCGGTCCGGCATGATCAGCGACGCCCCGACCATCATCGCCCCGTAGGGCAGGCCCCACGCCATCGCGTGGAACATCGGCACGATCACCAGCATCCGGTCCGACTGCGCCAACCCCATGCCGTCGGTCATGCACACCTGCATCGAGTGCAGCCAGATGGAACGGTGCGAGTAGACGACACCCTTCGGGTTGCCGGTGGTGCCGGACGTGTAGCACATCGCCGCCGCGGATCGCTCGTCCACCTCGACCCAGTCGAAGGTGTCCGGCTGCGCGGCCAGCAGCTCCTGGTAGCCGTGCACGGTCACGCCGGCCGGTGCCTCCACCGCCGCCGGGTCGCCGCCGACGACGATCACGTGCCGCACCGTCTCCATCCCGGGCAGCAGCGGATTGAACAGCGGCACCAGGCTCGCGTCCACCAGCACCACGCTGTCCCCGGCGTGGTTGGCGACATAGGTGAGCTGGTCGGGGAACAGCCGGATGTTCAGCGGGTGCAGCACGGCGCCCATCGCCGGCACGGCCAGGTAGGTGGCCATGTGCTCGGCGTTGTTCCACATGAAGGTGCCCACCCGGTCGTCCCCGCTGACCCCCAGCGCGCGCAGCGCCCCGGCCAGTTTCGCCGTCTCCACCCCGAGTTCGGCGTAGCTGGACCGCCGGCCGGACTCGCCCTGCCATGTCACGACCGAACTCTCGCCGTGCACGCCGGTGCCGTACCGGACGAGCTTGGCGAGAGACAGCGGTCCGTCCTGCATCGTGCTCAACATGGCATCGGGCTCCCTTGCGCGTCGCCTGCGGTTACCGGTCAGTTTGACCCGTAGGCGGTCAAATCGCGAGTGCCCTTGGTCAATCTCGCGTGGGTCAGCCCAGCAGGTTGTTGCGCATCTCGCTGAGCTTGGACAGGAGCAGTTGCCGGCTGGCGGGCGCGGACACGATCCACCGCTCGCCCGGCCGGCCCGACGACAGCTGCGTCATCCAGCGGCCGTGCAGGGTGTCCACGTAGATCACCGGGTTCTCGCAGCGCCGCCGCTCACCGCTGCGCACCCTGGCCGCCACGTACAGCTCGCCGCCGCCGGTCCTCGGCGCGTCGAACGCGGTCATCAGGTCCCGCGCGTCCTCGGCCATCGACGCCCTGGGGAAGATGTCGAACGCCTGGGCCGGCAGCGGCTTGGCCGCGCCCGGGGCCTCGTGCATCCGGTCCGCCAGCAGTTGCCGTACCTCGTTCTCCGGCAGGTTCACCGACCGCCCCCGGGCCGCCGCGAGCTGCGGCAGGTGCCCGACCAGCGTCTCGGCCAGGCCCTCGGACCGGGTCGGCGACAGGTGCACCGAATCGCCGTCCCGCACCACCAGCACCGCGTCCTGGCCGACCGCCGCCACCAGCACGGCGATGTTGACCTCCTGGTCGCCGTCCGAGTACGCGATCCAGCCGTAGTACTCGATCGACGGCCTGGCCATCAGTTCCAGCGTGCCGCGCAGGTCGGGGTGCAGGTCCCGGCCGGCCAGCAGGCCACGCTGGGCCAGCTCACCGGTTGCCCCGTGCAGCGCCGCCCGGCCGGCCTCCTCGTCCCGCCACACCGGGACGTGGACGAGCACGTTGTGCATCTCGCCCAGGTTCTCCTGCTGCCAGACCGTGGCCAGGGTGTCCAGGGACAGCGTCACCTGCTGGTACAGCACGGGCCTACCCCCACTCAGGACGCTGGCCGCGGGCTCCTGCCACGCGGCCAGCTCTCGTGCCTGTGAAATGTCGATGACCTACTCGCCGATCACCGGCGGCACGGTCAGTTGGTCGGAGCCGAACAGCGCGTCCGGGTCCGCCTCCTGCAGGTACTCGGCGGTCTTGTGCTCCTCGTCCTCCTCGCCGCGGGCACCGCGACCGGCACCCATCGGGCCACCGAAGCCGTCCTCGCCGGCCGCGCCGCCGAGCATGCCGCCCCGGCCCATCGCGGCCTCCTCGGCACCCGGCGCGAGACCCGCGCCACCGGCGCCGCCCGCACCCCCGGGGCCACCAGCACCGCCGGCCGCCGCACTGCCGGTACCGGAACCGCCCGCGCCGCCGAAGCCGCCACCCGGGCCACCGGCACCACCGGCACCACCGATGCCACCGCCGCCGGGACCCATGCCGCCCGGCCCGCCGAAGCCACCGGCACCGCCGAACCCGCCGGTGCCGCCGAACCCGCCGACACCGAACTGACCGGGAGCGCCGAAGCCCTCCATCTCGCCGAACGGGGCACCGAGACCGCCGGGTCCGCCACCGGGGTATTCCTCGTCGCCGGGGAACTGCCCACCGGAGCCGGGCCCCAGGAAGCCACCGGGACCCTCACCGGGCGGGTAGCCGCCACCGGCACCGGGTCCGCCGGGCTCGGTGAACCCGCCACCGGTCAGGCCGCCACCGCCGCCGACCGGGCCGTTGCCCTGCGTCAACGTGCCGCCGCCGACCGGCGAACCGATCTCCCAGCCGCCGCCACCACCCGGACCACCGGGCTCGGGCGATCCCACCGGACCACCGCCGACCGGACCGGAGAACGGCGGCCGCGCCGTACCGCCGCCACCGCCCGGCGACGAGAGCGTGGTGCCACCGCCGCCACCGCCGCCGACCGGACCGGCCGCGCCGGTGAACGTCGGCCCGCCACCGGCCGCGGTCGGCATGCCGACCACGCTGATCTGCGGGTGCGGATCGGGCAGCGTGTCGAACGCCGTGGGCATCTCGGCCGCGTTCGACGAGCTCTGGCTGGAGTAGCTGTTGTAGACCTGCACGTTGTGCTGGCCGTCGGCGTTGTAGTCGCTGATCTTCTGGTCCAGCGGGGTGTCCACGCCGAACGCGCTGACCAGCTTGTTGACCGGGTTGTTCGCCGGTGGCGACGCCGGCATCTGCACCACGCTGTTGTAGGCGGTGTGGAAGGCCGACACCTGGTCGTTCATCGCGCCCGACGCCTGGTTCAGGCTGACGCTGGACGACTCGGACGAGGCCGCCAGCGGCCCGGCACCGGACACCGCCTGGTCGGCCGCGTCACCCTGCCAGGCGGAGTTCATCTTGCCGTTCAGGTCGTTGACCTGGGAATTGATCTTGCTCTGCAGCTGCGACTGCTGGTCGGTGACCCTGGCGTTGTTGGAGAAGTTGCCCGATCCGTGCCCGCCCCGGATCCGGTGGTAGATATCCGGCGCCGGATAACTGGTTCCCATCACCCATCCTCTTCCACGTGCGGTCGGTCGGAGCGATTGCCGTTCGTCACGCCTGCAGGTGGTTCTGGGCGCTGGTGGCCAGGTCGGTGTTGCCCTGCTCGGAGCGCATGTAGTTGTTCAGCGCGCGGTTGAGGTTGTCGACGTAGCCTTGGACGTACGCCGACATGCTCGCCAGGTAGTCCTGGTACGCCAGGTTGGTGGTGTGGGCGGCGTTGGCCGCCACGTTGCTCGCGTTCTCGTCGCCCGGTGCCATCACGCTGCCGGTGTGGGGCACGCGCGTGCGCACGCTGCCCTGAGCGGTGGTGATCGTGTCCTGCAGTTCCTGCCACTGCTGGAGCACCGAACGCAGCTCGTCGGGGTGGAACTGGTACTTGCCGCCGCCCGAGTTCACGCCCTGTGCCACCAGCGCAGCGGCCTCCTCGGCGATCAGCGCGATGTCGGCGATCCCCGTCACGGCTCCGATCGGCGCCAGATCCTGGAACTGCGGCAGTTGGTCGGCCATCGCTGGCTCTCCTCGTCCCTCGTGATGAAAAGTCTGTGAGCGCTCCCCTTGCGTGCTGGCCGGACATGCATCCTCGACCAGCGCTCGGGCTCAGGGTAGCGCGTTGGTGTGCCACTGTGGAGTGAGACCGATACATCCGGGAGTTGGTTCCCATCATGTACCGCTCAGTTCCCCGTCACGTGCCGGAACGCATCGTCTCCGTCATGTCCTTGGCCAGTTGCTGGGCTATCGAGCAGGCGGTCCGGTACTGCGGCTCGGCCGCCGACGAGACGGTCACGCCGGCCGCGTAGGAAATCTGATCGGTGGCCCCCAGATAGATGTAGCAGCCACCGTCCGTGTTCTGCTGCGGTTCGGTCACCTCGGGCACGCCCTGGATGTCGGGCAGCCGCTTCAGGTAGTCCTTGGTGAAGTCCGGGCCGTTGGCGGCCCAGTACGCGTTGGCCAGGCCTGTTGGCTGGCCCTCGTCGAAGTGCGTGTTGAACGAGAGGGTGTAGACCACGTCGTACTTCGGGTCGACGGAGCAACTGCTGCCGCCCGAGTCGTGCTCCAGGGTGCCCGCCTTGGTCACGTGGAGTGCGTGCAACTGTGCCGTCGTGAGGGCGGAGCACGGATTCTGAATATATTTCGTCACATCGAGCGGCTGGGTCACCGCAGGGGCGCCGTACCGGTTTCCCGGGCCGGGCTTGGCCGATGCGCTGTTGTCGGTGCCTGATCCGCTGCCCGTGCTGCTTCCGCTGCCGCTCGAGCCGTGCAGCGAACCGCCCGGCTGTGCCGACCCGATGGTGACGGTCGAGCATCCAGCCAGGCAGGCGAGCAGTCCGGTGAGCGCCACCGCGACGCGTGCTCGTGATCGCACAACGGTCACGCTAACGGATCAACGGTGCCGGATGCGGCGAGTTCCCCGAATCGCGTGGCGCTGCCGGTTCCGCTGCCGGTTCCGCTGCTGGTTTGATTCCGCTGCCGGTTCCGCTGTGTCAGTGGATCACCGGCACAGGTGACACTGGCTGTGATTAGTGCTGGGGGAGCTTGCCACGCCCCGTGACCCCGAACCGGTTGAAGGCGTTGATCACGGTCGCTGCCCAGACGATCACAGTCAACTGACGTTCGGTGAAGGCCGTGGCTGCCGCGTCGTAGACGTCGTCCGGCACGTCCTGGTGTTGGGAGAGCGTGGTCATGGCCTCGGTGAGGGCGAGCGCGGCCCGTTCCTGCTCGGTGAACAACTCGGTCTCCCGCCAGGCCGGCAGGACGAACAGCCGTCGCTCCGACTCGCCGAGCTCGCGGGCCTCGCGGGAGTGCATGTCGAGGCAGTAGGCGCAGCCGTTGAGTTGCGAGGCACGGATCTTGACCAGCTCGATCAGCCTCGGGTCGATGCCGGCCTCGGTCGCCGCGTCGGCGACGATCTTGTGCAGGCCGAGGAGTTGCTGGAACGCCTCAGGAAAGGCGCGGCTGACGGCGGCGTCACGGTTCGGATTCCTGGTCATGTTCACACGGTATGCCGGCACTGGTCCACGGGTATGGTCCAGTGCCGTGACAATCGAGTGGTCCAGTTCCGGGCTGGACGTGCACTTGGACTGGACCAAAGGCCGAGGCCAGGCGCTTGCCGAGGTTCTCCGGCTGGCGATCCGAGAGGGCCGCCTCAAAGCAGGCACCACCATGCCCTCCACCAGGGCACTCGCAGCGGACCTGGGCGTGGCGAGAGGCACGGTCACCCGCGCGTACACGGAACTGGCGGCAGAGGGCTACCTGCGAACCCACCAGGGCGCCCCAACAACAGTGGCCACCCTCACACCACCCCAGGCGGCAGCCCATCACCCAACCCAACAGCCGCCCACCGAACCGTCCCGGCCCGGTGAGTCGTCCGCCCAACGGCCGACACGATCCACGCCGAGCGGCCTGATCGCCGGTGAGTTGTCCATTGAGTGGCCAGCAAGCGTCCCTGGCGGCTCGAGGATCGGCGCGTCGTCCACCGATCGGGCAACTCATGTGCCACAAGACGACGCCGTCGAATCGTCCGCAGAACAGCCATCTCGCGTCACACCGAACGGTCTGAGCCCCGGTGAATCGCCCGCTGCACGGTCGACACGCGCCGCGCCAAGCAGGCGGAGGCCTGGTGAGTCGTCCAGTCAGCGGTCGACACGCGCCACACCAAGCGGCCTGATCGTCGGCGAGTTGTCGATGGAGCGGCCAACTGGCACCACGAGCGGACTCGGCGGCGGCGAGTCGTCCCCCAAGCGGCCAACTCGCGGCACACCAAGCGGCCTGATCGCCGCCGAGCTGTCCATGGAGTGGTCAACAGCCGCCAGCCCAAACGAGCCAAGCGTCGGCGAGCCGTCCACTGTGCGGCCAACACTGACCGCGCCTGCCCAACCGATCCCTGGTGAGCCGTCCACTGTGCGGCCAACACTGACCGCGCCTGCCCAACCGATCCCTGGTGAGCTGACCACTGAGCGGCCAACACACACTCCGGCCGCGAACCCTGGCGTGTCGACCAGCCACCGGTCGACTCATCCTGAAGAGCTGGGCGGACGCGAGTCCCGGACCTGGCAGTGGAACCTGATGCCCGGCCGCCCGGACGTTGCCGCATTCCCGCGCACCGACTGGTTGGCCGCGACCCGCCGCGCGATCACCTCGATGGCCGCCACCGATCTCGGCTACGGCGACGAACTGGGTCACCCACGCCTGCGCAATGCGCTCGCCGATTACCTCGGCCGCGTCAGGGGAGTGGTCGTCGCGCCGGACCAGATCGCGGTCTGCAGTGGCTACGTCCAGGCGCTCGGCCTACTTGCCTCGGCACTGCGAGCCGACGGCGCGCGGTCGGTCGCGTTCGAGGATCCGTCACTGCCGGAGTGCCGCCGCGCGGTCGAGGCGGCGGGATTGGCGACGGTCGGTGTGCCGGTGGACGGCCGAGGTATCAGGGTCGACGCGCTCGCCGAACTGTTGGCGCGCCGAGACCGCCCGGCGGCCGTGGTGGTCACGCCCGCGCACCAGTACCCGCTCGGCGCCACGCTGCACTCGCACCGTCGTGCCGAGCTGGTCGAGCTCGCCCGCGCCACGGACACGCTGATCATCGAGGACGACTACGACGGCGAGTTCCGATTCGACCGTCAACCGGTCGGAGCGCTGCAAGCACTCGCGCCGGACCTGGTCGTCTACGCCGGCACTGCCAGCAAGACGCTCGCGCCGGGCCTGCGCCTGTCGTGGCTGGTACTGCCCGACCGCCTGCGACCACCGGTCCGCACCGCGAAGTTCTTCGCCGACCGGCACAAGGGCGTGATCGAACAGTTGACGCTCGCCGAACTGATGACCGCCGGCCACTACGACCGTCACGTCCGGCGCTGCCGGACGCGCTACCGCCGCCGCAGGGACAAGGTCGTCGCGCTGCTCACCGAACTCGGCGGCCGCCTGACCCCGGCGGGCATCGCGGCCGGGCTGCACGTCGTGGTGCTGGTCGGCGACGAGCCACGCGAAGCCGAGGTGCTCGCGCGGACCGAACGGCTGTCGGTCCGAGTCGAAGGCCTGGGCCGCTGCTGGATGAGCGACGGCCCGCACCCCGGCGGCATCGTCGTCGGCTATGCCGCCCCAGCCGATCACGCCTTCGCACCAGCACTCAGCGCCCTCGCCGAGTGTGTCGTCCATTGAGCGGACGACATGCCCGTCCGCCGGGCGGCGTCGTCATGGGCTACGCAGCTCCATCTGATGACGCCCCGGCAGGTGCAGGGCTCTCGCGGCGTGAGCTGGCCGTTGAACGGACGACACGCGCGGCCGCCATGCAGATGTCGTCATCGGCTACGCAGCGCTGTCGACCACCCTTTCGCGGCACTCGGGCCCTGTGCGGAATGAGTTGGCCACCGACTGGACGACACGCGCGGCCGCCGCGCCCGCGTCGTTATCGGTTACGCCGCCCCAGCTGACCACTCGTCCACTGGCACTCAGGGCTTGCGCGGAGTGTGTCGTCCATTGAGCGGTCGACACGCCCGGCCGCTGATCAGATGCGTCCACTGGATGGCCAGCATGCCAGGGCTGCTCGGGCTGGGCGGGAGGTGGCTGTGTGCTGGCTGTGTCGTCCATTGAGCGGTCGACACAGCCGGCCGCTGATCAGATGCGTCCACTGGATGGCCGACATTCAGGGCCACTCGGGCCGGGCCGGATGGCTGTGTGCTGGCCGCGTCGTCCATTGAGCGGACGACACGCCGGATGTGGCTGACGGCCTCGGGCTGGACCTTGTCTGGGCGCATCGGCGTGTCGTCCGTCGAGTGGCCGACTCGACGGACGTGGACCGGATCTTCGGCGCTGGTCGAGGAGTTGAGATGGCCTGGCGGATGTGGACGGATGTGTCGTTCGTTGGGTGGTCGACTCGCTGGCGACAGTTGCGCTGGGCTGGTGGGTTGGCGTGTCGACCGCTCCGCGGTCG
>DASUGU010000117.1:0-17682 GCA_036273855.1 Pseudonocardiaceae bacterium | reverse complement strand
GGGCACACCACGGTGCAGGTGTGCGGCAGCGCCCGAGTGGTCACCGGAGTCCTTGATCGTGATCCGCATCCGGTGCCCGTCGACCGGCGCGGACAGCGAGTAGGGGTGCGCGGTCCACAGGTGGCCGACCGTGACGAACCGCCACAGCAGGAACTGTCCCGGCCGGGCGTCCAGTTCGGCCAGGTTCCGGCCGCGCAGCCACACGCTGACCGTGTCCGGTGTCTCCCGCACCACGCGCTCCACCGTGATGGCGTGCCGGAACCAGCGGCGTGCCGGCAGGGCCACGCGCCACCACAGCACCACGCCGGCGACCACCGCGTACCAGGCGACCCACACGGCCCGTGCCTTCGGGTCGGTCACGAAGTCCGCGCCGCTGGAGATCTGATGGAAGAACGCCAGCGCCACAGCCAGATACGCGGACAGGTGCACCAGATACCAGACCTCATAGGACAGTCGTCGCCTGGCGAAGCGGGCACTGGTGACCGCGACAGCGAGGAACAGCGCCATGCCGGCCACCGCGGCCAGCATGTCCGGATACGTCGCGACGATCTCCACCAGCGACGACCACGGCGCATGCCGTTCGGTCGCGGCCAACCCGGCGGTGACCAACAGCACATGGACCACCAGCACCAGCACCACGTTCGTGCCCAGCCCCCGATGCCACCCGGTGAGCCGGTCGAACCCGACCGCCCGCTCCAACCAGGGCAGCCGGGCCAGCAGCAACAACTGCACCAGCGCCAGGTAGGCACCGACCAGCCCCGCCACCCGCCCGGCCGCCGTCAGCACCGCCCCTGGCGAGTCCAGACCCGCCGAGATCGGATCGAACCACCACAACGCGCAGGTCACGACACCGCCGAGCAGCAAGGACAGCCGAACCAGGTAGTGGGCCCAGTTGCGGCGCGGCGACACCGTGGGGACCCGGGCGATCGTGCTGTGCATGCCCCCACACTGTCGAGCAATCCTTGGCGCCAGTTTGGAACGACCGGCTCCGCCCATCAGCGTGGTGCAGGCCAACTCCGCAGGTCAGGCGCCCCAAAAATGACCGACGGCCCGCCGACGAAGATCGTCGACAGGCCGTGTGACCAGGTGAAACGCGCTGTGGGCGATGAAGGGATCGAACCTGCACCTCTTCGGTGTGAACCAAGGACGCCATAGTGCACCGACCTGCGGAAATGCAACTTCTGTAGGTCGGCGCTCGCTCGTTCAGAGCCGTTGGATGCAGTTCAGGGCGTCCATACATCCGCCATCGCGCGAACTGGTCGCGGCGACGTGTGCGTTCGTCCAGTCGTTGAACGCGGCGCGGATGGCCGCTCTCCCAGGGATCACCAGGGCGTCGAGCGGGTAGATCCTGATCCCCGTGCTCGGCGGCCGACGCGTAGGGTCCAGTGCCTCGAACGGAACAGTCCGATGTCGGCGCGCTCGTCCCGCGCGACCTCGGACATCAGTGTCCGGGTCCAGCGTCGTGCCATGGATCAGTGCTCGTCCGACACGCCGGCGGCCAGCCAGGTTCACCTGATTCCGTGGCGCCGTCCCGATGTCGAGGCCGCATTTAATGCTGTGGGTCTTGGTCGGGGCGTGGGTTAGAATGGAATTATGGAGATCATGCGACACACCGTCGCCGCGGCCGCGCGAGCTATCTGCTCCTCGGCTGCCGCTGCCTGATCTCTTCCTCCGTTGTTCCGGCGGCCGGATGGACCGCCGGCCGCAGCATTTTCGCGCATCTCGTTCGCCGCCCAGCCCGCGTACGCACGGTGTGCCTGTTTCCGCGTCGTCGACGAGTGCCGTCCGGTCGTTTCCAACCGAAAGGCATGATCGTCATGGACATCCACGAGACCGTCCGCACCTTCACCGACTACTACCGCGACTACGGCCACGAACTGCTGGGCGAGAACACGCTGATACCACCAGAGGGCGACGACTCGGTGCTGTTCACCACGTCCGGGATGCACCATCTCACACCGTACCTGCTCGGGCGCACGCACCCGCAGGGCCGCCGTCTGACCGGCGTCCAGCGCTGCCTGCGCACCACAGACCTCGAGCAGGTCGGGGATCGTAGTCACCTGACCGTCTTCGAGATGCTCGGCTCCTGGTCCCTCGGCGACTACGGCAGCCGCCAGAGTCTTCGCTGGGGCCACCGACTGCTGCGCGAGGGCTTCGGTCTACGCCCCGAGTTTCTGCACGTCACCGTCTGGGGCGGGGACGACCAGGTCGGCCCGGACACCGAGTCCCGGGAAACCTGGCAGGAATTGGGCGTGCCGGTCGAGTCGACCCGCGAGGACAACTGGTGGTCCAACGGACCGACAGGCCCCTGCGGGCCTGACAGCGAGATCTTTGTGTGGACCGGCCAGGGTGAACCTCTCGGCACGCCAACTACACACCCCGGCTGGGTCGAAATATGGAACCACGTGATGATGCGCTACGACCGACTGGAGGACGGGAGCCTGATGCCCCTTCCGCAGCGCAGCATCGACACCGGCATGGGGCTGGAACGGCTCCTGACGGTCCTGCAGGGCACCGACTCCGTCTACGAATGCGACATCTTGCGGCCGTGGCAGGAGACGATCCCGACACTCTGGCCGCTCGACGAGGGCGAACACCGCGTCGTCGTCGACCACCTGCGGTCGAGCATGGTCATCATCGGGGACGGAGTTCTGCCCTCCAGTAACGGACGCGGTTATGTGCTGCGCAGGCTGCTGCGTCGCGTGCTGACGATCCTGTGGCGCGATCACGGCGTGCTCGACGACCTGTCGTTGGAGCTCTACGAGCACACGCTCGATCACTTCGGCCAACTCAAGCACCCCGGCGAGGTGACCCCCGAGCACGTCCAGCGCGTCATGCTCGAGGAGCAACAGCGATTCACCAAGACACTCGAGCGCGGCCGCACACTGCTGTCACGCCGGCCACGCGACACGGTGCTCGACGAGGAAAGCCTCCGGTTCCTTCATGAGACCCACGGTATTCCACGCGAACTCGTGGACGTGCTCACACCAGAGAGCTGAACTGGCTCCGGAAATCGCCGGCGCACGCGCTTCACCGGTGCGGCGTCCGGCGATCGCCGGGGGTGCGCGCCCTTGTGACACGCCGGCAGGATCGTCGTCGTTGAGCCCATCTACGGTGTTCAAGATGACTGAACATTGCGCGGATGGCTTAAGATCAGCAGCTCATGAAACGTGGACCCTCCAGCACTGTTTCGTCATGCCGCAAAAGGTTCAACTGGCGAAGTAGCGGTATTCAAACCGAGCAGTATTCTTCCGCGCGGGCGGCATCTTGGCGACGCGGGTCCGAAGCCGGCTTGAAGGGTTTCAAAACCCGATTCGGTGTGGTGACCTGGCGGTTCGCCAGGACCGGCGGAGCGAACTCAGGCGGCTCTGTGATACTCGTTGAGATCGCCTGTGCAAAGGCACCAGCAGTCCCAATCCGAACCGATGGACGCCGACGCTTGCTCGGGCAGATGTAGCTTCGAGGGCACTCCTGTAGGTGACCAGGTGGCGGAAACCGCTCGTACCGGCAGTTCCTCAACGAAGGCGGCGCCGGCGGGGTGGACCCGGCGTCCAGGAACACCAGGGCCGCTCAGCGGGCGGACCGAACCAGTTCGGGTCTGGTGAACTGGTCAGCCGGGCCAGCGGCCGACCAGCCCGGCCTGTGTGGCGGGCGGACTGTTCCGGTACCGGCGCGCAGATACTCGGCGGGCGCGTCGCCCAGACCGACTCGGCGTGCCTTGGCGTGGTGCCCGAACCAGGTGACCAGCACGGCCAGCGGTAGGGGCCAGATGAATCCGAGCCAGACCAGCCAGAAGGGGACACCGGGCAGCATCGCTCCCAGCACCCACGCGACGAGCGTGAGCAGGATCAGCCAGCCCACGCGCACTCTGATCTGCGGCCCGCTGAAGGGTTAGATAGTGGGCCGGCGCACTGCCGCTGTCGATCGGGCATCACTGGGGCGAGTGTGCTGAGAGTACCTGCAGCGCGTGGCGGTAGGCCGCCGTGCGGGTGAGGTTCAACGTTTGCAGGGTCGTGATGAGCTTGCTGGGTTGATGCCTGAGAAAGATTGCTTGTGCGTGTCTGGCCCGTGCCCTGAGCCCGTTCCGTGCGTCACAGGCTCGATCGGCGCTGGCCACGGCGGCCTGCGTGACGTCGAAGTGGTGTCGGCTGATGGCCTGGGTGGCCTGAAACTGGAGAGACTGGATCGCGGCCTCGGGTGAGTGGTAGTTCCACCCTGCCGCACGCATGCACCGTCGCCAGCCCCGCAACGCGGACAGATAGGCGGGGTCGGTGTTCAGTGCCGAGTCACGCAGGATCCGCATGTCCTGGGGGATGGTTTGTTCCTCGATCGCCGCGGTGGGGCTGCCGTAGAGGGTGGTCCTGGTTGTGCCGAGACAGCCGTTGGTCTGATACCTGACGACGACACCGCTGGGCAGTCGGAGCGTGGCGGCGTGGCCCGGGGTCCCGGTGAGGGTGTGGACGTAGCGGGTGCGTTGCGCGGTGGGCAGAGAATTGACGTAGCGGTCCTCTGCCGGGAGGCGGGTGGGTCCTGTCCACACCACCCCGTAGGTGGCAGGGTGGCTGGTGCCCAGGACGTCCTGGGTGGTGGTGCCAGCCATTGGTGGCGGACCGGGATCGGTGAGGTAACGGTAGCCTGCGCGGTGCATGCATTGCTGGTCGAGGAATTGTTCGGCGCGAGCCAGATACCAGGTCTGTTGTAACGAGGTGCTGTCGCTGGTGAGTAGATGGATGGCCGCACGTAGGGCGATCGGTGATGGGTGGTCGTGCGGCGTGGCCGGCCGCTGCGTCGCGTGCGTCGTGCACGCGGACGCAGCGGCCAGGATGGCCAGCAGTGCCGCTATGCCACGCAGTCGGGTTGTCATGTCGACACCACAGGCCTTGTCATGACGTGGGCTAGCAGGACGCCTTCAGCCGATTGCTGCTGATCGAGTCGTTCATGATGCTTGCCGTGCCGGTGATGTAGTGCACGGAGGCCAGGTTGGAGAAAGATGCACCCAGCGGAAGACAGCGGCTGTCTCCACCGAAGTTGATGTTCTTGAAGACAACTTCCGCGTCGACGGTATCGTCATTGAACAGCGACGAGGCGCAGTCGTTCCAGTCTCCCCCCGGACACGCCGAGTGGGAGAACACGCGCCAGTCTTGGTTGGTGCCGGCCAGCAGCCCTGGGCCGCTGCTGAATCCGGAGTTGGCCCAGAAGCAGAGGTTGCCGGCCGTGCAACCCGCCGGCGCCGCTGGTGCCACGGCCATCGGGGAACTCGCGGTCATGGTGACCACGGCGGGTCTGGTGGTTGCCTGTGCGGGCGCGGCGAACGCCATCGCCATGCCCGCCCCGGCGACCATGGTCACCAATGCGACCGTGACACGTCGCGCCCTGTTCTTGAGTGGATTCCACACAGTGATCCTCCATGTGCAGTCGTGCATTCGATATTGCTAAAGGTACCGCTCTTCTGTCTCCTACCGCGGCACTTGGAACCTGTGTACAGGAGAAAGATCCAAGTACTTAACTATCCGCTTGAGTTGTCGTGCCAGCTGCCTCTTTCTGCGCTCATGTAGTGGCCTCGTGATAGGGCCAGGAAATGGTGGACGACTGTTCTTAGCATGCCTTGGTTGTCCGGCGCCGGACCCGAACAACTCCTTCCCTTCCTGGTCGGTCGGTGTCCGCGACGCTGTGTTGTCCGAGTCCGGGGACGGACAACGGTCGGTGCGCGATACTGCCCAACGGCAACACCACGGACCTTCGCCGACTTCCTACGCACCACGACGGACGCGCTCGGCGACGTCAGCCACACCGGGTATGAAACGGTTGTCAACGTCGTGTCGTCCACCGGCGTCCACGGGCAAGCTCAGCACGTACACCTACGACATCGTCAAGCGGCCGCTGTCCTCCAGGGTCCCCAAGGACCAGGGCAGGGGACGCCCGGTTCGAGGCCGAGTTCGTCCGGGGCCGTCCGCGCGCTGCAGGAACTCCGCACCGGCCGTCCGCGGCCGGCGAGGATCGGGGCAGCACCCTTCCGCGGCCGGCGAGGATCACACGAGGTGACCTCCAGTAACCTCGAGATCTCGGATGTGGCAGCACCGGCGGTCCGCGACCGCGGCCAGGTCGGTGAAGTGGTTGGGCGACACCACCTTGCCCCGCACCGCAGAGAAATAGATCTCGATCTGGTTCCGCCACGAGGTGTGCACCTAACCACTTGCGTAGTTTGCCGATCAACGAAAAGCATTGGTATCGGTGTCCGGACATGTCCACGCGACCGGAAACCCCCAACATTAGGTATTGTGGGATGTCTGGGGCATCGGTCCATATCAGCCGTTAATGCCCGAACCGTTGACTTTCGTCCCCCGACGGATAGAGTGCCTAAATGTTGGGTAGTGCACGAGTCGTGAGTACTCTCGCCGGAGGGAGGTGATAGCGGCACGCGCACATGCGGCGACCCAATTCGGTCGCCACGATGCTGAGCTGTGAGAATAGGGCCTCAACTGCTGGGGCGGCCCGCACCTGGTCGAGCCCCGCGGATGGTCAAGGTAACGCACATTCGGACTTTTCCGGTTCGTTCTCCCACGTTCACGCATCGCGCGTAACCGTTCCATGAACGCGCAAGCGATTTCCGGGCCGCACCCGCCCGGGATACCGTCTTGCCCTCTAATCTATTTTGCGGCCGGGAATCAGCATGCCCAACGGGCGGCTGTTCGGTAAAGCGGGCGCGCTCGCCGCCGCCACGGTGGAGCCCGGCGCCCCTACGTCGCCCTGCGGGCATGCTGTTTCCCGGAAGTGCAATCCGTGGCAAGGGTTGTGCGCTGCACACAAATTCATCGTTTACCAAATATCTTGTCGAATTGGCAGGAGTGGTTTAGCTATGCCTAACAGAAGGCAGTTCATCCAAGGCGGCGTAGCCGTCGGTGCCGCGGCGATGATCGGGGGGCCGTTTCTCCTGACCAGCCGTACGGCGCAGGCCGCCGTGTCCACTCTGGATCCCACGACGATCCCGAAGTTCGTGACTCCGTTGAAAATCCTACCGGCGATGCCACCCCAAGGGGCCAACAAGTTCCATGTGGTGGAGCGGCGGTTCGCCTCGCAGGTGTTACCGGTAGGCATGCCGAAGTCCACGGTCAACGGATATGGAAGCGTCAACAACGCCGCCACGTTGAGCTCCCCTGGCTGGACCATCGAGGCCACTGCGAACGTGCAGACCCAGGTCACATGGGAGAACCAGCTGGTGGACTCGCACGGGAACTACCTGCCGCCGCTGTTCACGGTCGACCCGACCTTGCACTGGGCGAATCCACCGGGCGGGGTCGACGGGCGGGACTCGATGCCGACGTTCACCACCACCCCGCCGCCCTACACCGGTCCACAGCCGATGGTCGTGCACCTGCACGGGACACACGACTTCGAGGAGAGTGACGGCCTGCCGGAGACGTGGTACCTGCCGGTCGCCAAGAACATCCCGCCCGGCTACGCCACGAGCGGCACGGACTACGAGAACTTCAAGGCAGAGGCGCTGGAACGCTGGGGTGTGCACTGGGACCCGGGGACGTTGACGTCGGTGTACCCGAACACCCAGCGCGCCGGGGAACTGATCTACCACGACCACGTCCTGGGCATGACCCGGCTGGACGTGCACTCGGGCCTGATCGGGTTCTACGTCATCAGCGGCGGCGACGCCGATCTGCCCGCAGGCCAGTCGCCGGGCCCCCGGCCGATGCCGGGCGACCCGCCTGGCCTGGACTACCACGACATCATCATGGTGCTGACCGACCAGACCTTCAACCAGGACGGCTCGCTGTTCTTCCCCAGCACCAGCAACCTGACCGGCCCCTACGCCCCGACCACCAACGTCCCGCCGTACTGGAACAACAGCTTCCAGGGCGATGTCTCACTGGTCAACGGCCAGACATGGCCGGTTCTGACGGTGGAGCCGCGCCGGTACCGGTTCCGTATCAACGACATGTCCAACTTCCGCACCTACCAGATCAAGATCGTCGCCGCCGACAACGCGACCCAGCGCCCTGGGACCTGGGCCGTGCCGACCTGGGTGATCGCCGCGGACGCCGGTCTGCTGCCGAAGGCGCAGCGGATGGACACGCTGCCCGATGCCCATTCCGGCATCTTCTTCGTGACCACCGAGCGGGTCGAGATCGTCGTCGACTTCACCGGCATTCCCGAGGGCACCGAGTTCGTCATGATCAACGACGGTGTCAAGGGGACGAACAATGACACCGACAGCCTGACCGGGGTCGGCCAGATCATGAAGTTCGTGGTGGGCCCGCTGAAGAGTCCCGACACCAGCACGCCACCGGACCAGATGACGCTGCCCCCGCAGCCGGTCATCAATCCCACGAGCACCAACCGGGTCAGCTTCAACGTGGTCCCGAGCCCGAATGTGAACACCGAGCAGGTGCGCTTCCAGTTGGGCTCGATCACCCAGAACCCCAACGGCACGTTCACGAACAACCTGGAGTTGTGGGCGGATCCGATTTCCCAGATCGTGCCTGGCAACACCGACGCCGAATGGGAGATCTGGAACATACCGGGTATCGGTGGGGGTCACGCGTTGCACATCCACCTCGTCGAGTTCAACCCCCTCGGGCGGGAGACGATCATCTCGAATCCCGACGGCACGTACTCGCCGAGCGGCCAGCCGGGGACAGGGCCGCTGCAGCCGGCGGGGACGCAGCTGGCGCCATGGGAGACGGGCACGAAGGACACGATTTTCGCGCCCGCCGGGACGATCACCCGGTTCAAGGCGCCGTTCGACCACGTGAGCAAGTTCCTCTACCACTGCCACTTCGTCGACCACGAGGACAACGAGATGATGCGCTTCTTCCTGGTCGAGTAGTCGCGCACCGGAGAGTGGCGGCTCGGTTCGTGCGGGCGAGCGTCGCGCCCGCACGAACCGTCCTGCCCGACAGACACGGGTTGAAAGGAGGTGCATCGGTGTCCCACGCGCGACTGATCGGTGCGATCCGGGTTGTTGTCGCCGCGTTCGTCAGCGTGGCCTTCGTCTTCGCCTCGGCCCCGGCCGCCTCCGCGGACACCACCGTGGTGGCGCTGGTGGCCAGCAGCCCACAGAACGGCGACGAGATCGCCCTGGCGCCCCGCCAGGTCGAGCTGCGCTTCTCCGTGGCGCTTCGCCCCGTCGGCAACCGCGTCATCGTCCTTGGTCCCAGCGGCGGCTCATACCAGAGCGGAGCAGCGCGGACGGCCGGCGACAGGCTGACCCAGCCGCTGGCACCGCTGGGTCCCAGCGGCAACTACCGGATCGACTTTCGTATCGTTGCCGCCGACGGGCAGAGCCTGTCGGAAACGATAGCTTTCCGACTCACCAAGCCCGGACCGGCCGCGGGAGCCGCGTTGCCCTCAGGACCCCATCTGTTCACTCAGCCGGGGGAGACCGCGCTGACCACCGACGCGCCGCCCTGGGCACCGTGGGCCGTGGGTGCGGTTGCGCTGGTCCTGGTATCCGGTGCGTTGCTATTCGGCAGGAGGGCCACCCATGGCCGTGGCTAGTTCCCGACACACGGTCCGGCAATGGACCGTCAACCTTCGTTCCCTGCGACGGAGGCCCGTTCTGCTGTTCGTCACGGTGGCCGCCGTCATCGGCGTCGTCACCCTGGTCGTCGCCATGTGGCTCGGCGGAATCCTCACCCAGTCCTCCTATGGCGGGCTTCTCGTCGGCTACCGGCCAGGCTTGACCGACTTCGGCCTGTCGGCGTCCAAAGCGCTGGTGGACCTGGCCTCGGCCGGCGTCATCGGCTTGCTCCTGATCCGCCTCCTGCTGCCGGAGCAGGACCACAAGCCGAGCCCCACCGCACAGCGCTGCCTACGGACCGCGACCACACTGGCGCTGGTCTGGGCCGTCCTCGGTGCCGTGCTGACCATCTTCACCTGGTCCGACGTAACCGGGTTTCCGGTGATGAACCTGCCGTTCACCAAACTGTTCACCGATCCCGTCGGTCTGTATCCCAAGGTCACCGACTACCTGACCGTCACCGCCCTGGCGCTGTTGATCGCGGTGGGGATCGCCGTCACCAGGACCCGCCTGGGGGCAATGGTTCTGCTGCCGGTAGCCCTGTACAACCTCGTGCCGCTCGCGGTGCAGGGACACCGAAGCGGTGACATCCAGATACCCAGCCTGATCGTGCACGTCATCGCCGTGTCACTGTGGGTCGGCGGCCTGGCCGCGCTCCTGCTGCACGTGCGCGGTGAACCGGAGCTCCTGGCCGTCGCGGTACCACGCTTCAGCACCATCGCCCTGGGCTGCTACGTCACGATCGCGGTCACCGGCATCATCGCCGCGTACCTGGAGTTCGACTCGCTGTCCGACCTGTGGGAATCACGCTACGGGATACTGGTGATGCTCAAGGCCACCGCGCTGATCACACTCGGCGCCCTCGCCTGGTGGCACCGCCGGTACACAGTGGACCTGATCCGCCGCCAGGACGCCAGGGCACGGCGCGCGTTCGTCCAGCTCGCCGCGGCCGAGGTCCTCGTCATGGTCGTCGCCGTCGTGCTTGCCGTAGCGCTGTCCCGCACCGTCTCACCGGACACCGGCATTGAACATGTGTTCGAGTAGAAGGAGGCTTTCGCCATGTTCCGTGGCGCACGCGCCGTCGCCCTCGCCGCGACCTGTGCGAGTCTGCTGCTCGCCGGCTGTTCGACGCAGCAAGGGATAGCGCACAACGGCATGATCGACAAGGCAGCTCTCGCACAGAGCATCGTCGACGTATTCCACACAACGCTGGGCGACGACCAAATCTCGGTGACCTGCCCCGCGCCGCTGAAGGCCCAGGTCGGGCAGACCGAGACGTGCTCGGACATCAACTACTCACTCAACGGCCACGTGATCGCCACCATCAAGTCCATCGACAACGGCAATCCGCAGTACAAACTCCTACTGGTTGACTGAGGTGATGTCGAGCCGATCAGCGGGATGGCGGCGAGGAACCCGCCGTCCAGGCCATGGCGATCGGCACGTCCGTGGGCTTACCTGTGGTCCGGTGTCCACCGCGCAGCGCCGGACCCGGTGGTGGTCTCCTGGACGGGCTCTCTCGGGGTGACCGCGCTGGCGGCCGGCGGTGTACTGGGCGCCCGGTTTGTCCTCCCGCCGATGCCAAGAACGAGCGCGATGTGGCCCGTAGTTCTTGCATTCCGGCGGACGGACACGGGGTGAGGCGTCCGTGAGCGGGCGGCGTCGGCGAGCGCGTCTCAGCGGGTTACATCCAGTCCGCATAGCCGGCTGGGTCCACCGCCGGTTCGCCGCCGGCATCCCGGAACGCCTCGAAGGCGTCGATCAGTGCCGCGCGCTGTCGTTCTGGCATGCGGCCGATGATGCGCGCGATCTCGCGCCGCCGCCGCTGCGTGACCCGGGTGACGACCGACGCACCGTTGTCGGTCAGGTCGAGTACGACTTCGCGCCGGGACACCGGACTGGTCTGCCGGTCCACCAGGCCGGCACCCACCAACCGGTCGATCATCCGCGTCACCGAGGGCGGCTTGGCATCCAGGTACTCGGCCAGCACGGTCAGCTTCAGTGGACCGCGGGTGCTCAGGACGACCAGTAGCCGGAACTGCGGCATCGTGATCGTCTCGTCCACCGATGCTATCGAACGGGCGGATAGCCCCACGAGCAGCCGTGACGCGGACAGCACCGCGTCGGTCACCGCGTCAGCGCTGGTGTTGCCGGCCGCGCGGGTCGGGGAGACGGTACGCCCTCGTGTCATACCTCTGTTGTACCTGATCTCTCATCACTAGGACAGCACACTAAATGTTACACAATGCAATAGTTGGCGATGGGCCCGGGGGAGTCCATGTCGGATCCCGTGCCGGATCCCGTGCCGGTGCGGGGGAGTGGCTGCGGCTGAGCGGGGCGGTCTGGTCATTCCCCGGCCGGACCGGCGCCGCCACGCCGTGGTGTGGCGGCCGCCGTGCGGACGCGCCCGGGCCGGACGAGCCGTGCGACTGACCCCGCGGAGTGCGCTGATGGCTCGGGACGTCGACCGACCAGCGCTGTCCCCGTCCGCCCGAGGTTACGCTGCCGCCCGATCACCACATCATCCACAATGGATACCGAGCGCTGACGGCACTCTTCGTGTCCCCCTCAAATTGAGGGTTGGATGTGACGTGTAGCTGAGGACAGACTTGCATAGTGCAATCTTGTCCTAGGGTAAATGTCCTAACGCGCGGGACCGCCGCCATCGCACGACGCGGCCGGCCAGGAAGCTGAACTATGCCCGAATTGCCGGATATCCCTGGCCGCATGTTGGGGAACGGATGGATCAGGACGAGAACAGACTGTCTCGCCGACCGGCACGCCGTCGAGTAGCCGAAGCCCGTGGTGGCGTTCGGCCGGCGTGCGGACCGGACGCCACCACGTACCACGAAGCGAGATCATCATGTCGACCATCGGGACGACCTCAGAGCCGATCAGCACGCCGGCACGGACCTTCGCCGCGCGTGTCCGCGCGTTCTTCAACCCACGGCCGGCCCGGTGGCGCACGGTCATCGCCTGGGGCATCGTGCTGGCCTACGCCGACGGGTACATCCTGGTAGCGCTGACCGGCGCTGTGGGCGCCATCCAACGCACCGCACACCCCTTCACCGCGTGGATGGAGGAATCCGCGGTCCTGGTGCCGGTGTTCATCCTGACCGAGCTACTGGTGCTACGGCTCATCCGGCGCCGGACCGGGCCGAGGGCGCAGTCCGGGAAAGTGGTGCTGGTCGCGGCGTTGCTGATCGCGATCGGCGGCACGGTGACCGGTGTCCTGGCCCTGACCGCGAGCGCGGCATACGACTACAACCTTCAGACCCAGCTGATCGACTTCTCGGCCCAGTTCAGCGACCAGCCCGGCGATCCGCTGATCAAGGCGGGTGCCACGGTGGCGCGGGGCAACTGCAACACCATGGTGTGCGATCAGGAGCGCTTCTCGTTGGCCACCGACGTTCGTGGTGTTGGTGTCGGCGCGCCGCTGTTGCTGGTGATCAACGTGGTGCTGGTCGGCTTGGTTCTCGCCGGTTTCGGCGGCCGGCTCGGTGCGGTCGTCCCCGAGTCGATCGCCGGATCCACCGCCTCGGACGCGGACCAGCAGGCCTGACCGGCCGGTTGGACCGGCCGTATGAGCACGGTGCGCCAATTGCCCCTGCGAGGAGTCCTCAGGTGAACCAGAGACTCGCCACCGCGGTGTCACCCCCGACCGCCACCCCGGACACGGCCACCGCACCCGCGCCGCGGTACGTGTTGTTGATCGTGCTCACGGGTGGCGCCATCGCCGGCGCGCTCATCGGCCTGGCGATCACCGTGACAGCGGCAGGCGGTGCGGTGACGTCCGGTCCGCTGGTCGCCGCGGGGTTTGCGCTGTCCAGGTCCGTTCTGGACACGCAGGCCGTGATCACGGTCGGCATGAGTTTCCTGCCCACGTTCCTCGGTCGCGACCGGAGGGCGGCGACGATGCTGCCGCTGGCGTCGGCACGGCTGATCGGCCTGGTGAGCGCGGCCGTGTGGCTGATCGCGGCGTTGGTCTCCATGGTGTTGGAGGTCGTGGACATCAACGTGGGCCAGCCGTTCACGCTCGCGGCGATCGGGCAGTATGTGCGTGGAGCCGGTGCCGGACAGGCGCACGTGGTGGTCGCTTGCGGCGCGTTCGTCTATCTGGTGATCGCCGTGTTCTCGCGGTACCGGGGCACGGACGTGCCCGCGGAGATGCGGATCGCGGTCGCTGTGTTCACCCTGATACCGCTGTCGACGGCCGGGCATGCGGCCTTCGGCGCGCAGAGCCTGCGCAATCTCGCCCTGGTGTCGATCGAGCTACACGTGCTGTCGGCAGTGTCGTGGACCGGCGGCCTGGTGGCGGTCATGCTCCTGCTGGGCCTGCACCGTGGCCTGCTGGCGACCGCGTTGCCGCGGTTTTCCCGGCTGGCCACCGTGTGCGTGTTCCTGACCGGGCTCACCGGCCTGTTCAACGGCTGGTACGAGCTGTGGAGCACGCCCGGTATCCATTGGTACACAGCGGTGTTCACCACGCGCTACGGATTGGTCCTGATCGGCAAAGTACTGTGCGTCGTGACGGCGGGCCTGCTGGGCGGGTACACCCGGTTGCGACTGCTACCCCGGATCATCGAGCGGCGGCCCACCGCGGTGCTCACCTGGGCGACTGTCGAGATCGGTGTGCTCGCCGTGGCGTTCGGCCTGGCCGCAGTGCTGATCAGGGCGCCGGTGGTGACCGGATAGCGCGAGCGGCGCGCCACGAGGGGACGACGCTTCCAGACGAAGGGACGACGGCCATGGCCGCGACCGCACCACCACGGCTCCCGGCCCTCGACATCGACCTGCCTCGGTCCGCTGTCGTCGCCGCGACCGCGTTCGTGCTCGCCGGAGCGCTGCGCCTGGCCGCGGGAGCCGAACAACTCGGCCTGTCCTCGGGTTTCGCGATCCTGTTCTTCCTTGTCGCCATAGCGCAGATCGGCTTCGGCGTCCTGCTCGGCGTCGGCATGCGTCAGGCGATGAGCATGATCGCGGCGACCGCGGCAATGGTGATGACACTGATCCTGGTCGGGTTGTGGCTGGTGGCCACGACTGCCACCGTGCCGATCTATCCGCTCATGAACGGGCCCTACCCGGTCGATGTCATCGACCTGGCCACTGCCCTCCTGGAGGTCACCAGCGTCGTCGCGCTGTGCCGATCGTTGCCGCAGCCGGCACGACGCCGTGTCGGCTGGACCCTGATCGGGCTGGTGGTAGCCGCATGGCTCGTGTGGGTCGGCATCGTCGCCACGGTCGGGCTGACGGACTGAACTCGAATGCTCACAACCACGGCGAGCGACGCCGCTGCGGTGCCGGCCGAACACGGTCGCGAACGATCCGGGCCGCCCGTCCTGGCTCACGAGGTTGACCTCCACTTGCGATAGCCCCACTGGACGCCGACGATCACGTTTCCCTCTGGCCGTCCGCCAGCCGTATATAATACTTGCCTTAGGCAAGTATTATATACGGCATATGTCTGGGATGGCCGGATATCGATGCTGGCGTGTCCGGCAACCCGGGTGCCGATTACGTTGACACAGTTCACATTTGCGCGAACGTTGGTGAACTCTGGTCCGACCGCCCTCGTCGAGACTGCGCCGTTGGCCCTATCGGTTCAAGAGTGGCCCCCCAAATTGAGGAATGCTCGGGCACGCGCCAAAGCGCACTATTGCATAGTGCAAATATGTCCTACGACAACAGTGTGATTCATGCACGGAAGCCACTCCGGTTGGTACCCGTCCATAGCTCTGCCGGGTGGGGTCGCCGGCCGGTGAACCGAGGGCTCCCACCGCGCCTGCGCGAACGTCGATCGCCACGTCGGCGAGGTGACGGCTCGACATGCACGACGCGGCTTACGGAAGGAACTAGAGACTATGCCTGAAATGCCGGATATACCCGATCAAGGAGCTCCGCAGCCAGAACCTCACCAGGCCAAGAACGGGTTGTCCCGCCGACTGATGCTGAGGCTCGGTGCCGCCGGTGTGGCCGCGACGGCTGTCGGCGTGGGACGCACGGTGGCCATGCCCAGGATGCGCGAGCAGGGCTTGGCCAACGCCGACGGATTGGTTGACGCGGCGTCGATCAGTCTCACCGACTCCGTGTACACCGAGGTGTTCACCACCAGCCCGCTGATCCTGCACCCGTTCAACGACGAACTGCTCGTGCAGAAGGCGCTGACACCGATCCCGGTCACCGATCTGGACCCGCCGCCGGGCCCGGGTGTCGGCCAGCAGAACTCGTTCGGCAACGAGACCCACCAGTTGTGGACCAGCGACATCGGCCTGCCCGATCCGATCTTCTACCGGCTCAAGTGGGAGTCGAACGTCCACGACTTCACGTCGTCGCAGGTGCTGCCGATCGACTCGAACGGCCAGCCCACCCAGTCGTTCGACGCACAGGGCAACACGTTCCCGGCCGGCACCGTGCGCACCCTGCCATCGGCGGTGATCTGGGGCCACAACGGTCAACTACCCGGCCCACGGATCAATGTCGAGTACGGCAAGCCGGTCCTGGTCCGGTTCGAGAACCACATCGAAGAGAACCCGATGAACCTGGACTACCAGGACTTCGGTGCGCCGGACGGCTCGGTGCTGATCCACCTGCACAACGGGCACACGGCCTCGGAGAGCGACGGCAACCCGCACTACGCGATGGTCGCCGGCCCGAAGCATCGGGGCTTCCCGCCCGGTTCGTACGTGGACCAGTTGTACCTCAACTTCCCCGCCGGTTTCGACGACCGGGAGAAGGTCAGCTTCTGGTGGTACCACGACCACACGATGGACCACACCGCGGCCAACGTGTACAAGGGCCTGTTCGGGACGTACCCGTTCTACGACCCGACCGACAACCGCGACGACGGTGACGAGACCACCGGTCTGCGCCTGCCCGGCGTGCGCACCAACAACGCCGACGGCTCCTTCGACGTCGACTTCGACATCCCGCTGGCGTTCTACGACACCCGGCTGGAAGACGGCGTCACGCTGCACCACGACTTCCACGACCCGGAATACCCCGCCGCGGGCAATCCCCGCAACCACCCCGAGTGGTGGGGCCAGATGTTCTTCCGGCACTTCCCCAACCACGGCTTCGTCGGCGACATCTTCACCGTCAACGGCACGGCGTTCCCGACACTGGAGGTCAAGCGCCGCAAGTACCGGTTCCGGTTCCTGGACGCCTCGATCTCCCGGATCTACGACTTCCAGCTGATGACCTCGACCGGTGGCCCGAAGTCCGCCGCCTCGCTGGGCTACGGCGGCGACGAACTGCAGGGCCAGTACCGGATCCAGGACGGCCAGCAGTGCATGCAGTTCATGCAGATCGCCACCGACGGCGGCCTGCTGCCGACCCCCCAGGTTCGCGACCACTTCGAACTGTGGCCGGCCAAGCGTCGTGAGTTCATCGTCGACTTCACCCAGTTCCAGGACGGCTCGCCCACCACCAAGGGCGACGAGATCTTCCTGACCAACGTGATGAAGATGACGACCGGCCGGATGTGGGACAGCTCGCTCCGGTTCTCGCCGGACCCCAACTACAAGATCCCCATGCTGAAGTTCGTCATCGGCGACGACGCCCCGGACAACAGCGTCATGCCGGTGCCGGGCCAGACCGTCCTGCGCGAGCTGCCGCCGGTTCCCGCCAATGTCGAGGATCTGTTCGACGACCGGCTGATCTTCGAGGTGCAGCGCGGTAGCGCGGGTGGCGAGTTGGAGTGGCTGATCAACGGCAAGCCGTTCGATCCGTTCAACATCCTCAACAGCCTGCCCAACCCCGCCGGCAACTCGCATCCGGCCACGCCGCAGAAGAACAGCTTCAACGTCTGGGAGATCCGCAACGGCGGTGGCGGGTGGGTGCACCCGATCCACCTGCACATGGAGGAACACCGGGTACTCAACCGCAACGGCAAGTCCATCCTGCCCAACAACCCCGACCCGGGCCACCCGGACGACATCTCGATGGAAGACCTCACCGCCTTGGATCCGGGTGAGTCGGTGTTCATCTACCGCGGGTTCCGTGACTTCCTCGGCCCGTATGTCGTGCACTGCCACAACCTGATGCACGAGGACCACGCGATGATGTTCGCCTGGAGCATCATCGAGTAGTCGACGGTTGGGGCTGGCCCTGGACTCTTGCATAGGGCAAACTTGGCTCTATGCAAGAGTCCA
>DASUGU010000116.1:0-18284 GCA_036273855.1 Pseudonocardiaceae bacterium | reverse complement strand
AGCGAAAACTTCGCCGACTCGCGGCCGCACCCCCTGGCAGGCTTGTCCGCTACAGTCCTTCGTCCATATGAGACCTGCTGCGCATCGGGATCGAATGGTGGTCTCTTCAGTGGGCCGTGCCGGTTCGGGGCTCTGCGCGTCCGGGGTGGTAGACGAGATCCGGCCCGAACGTTCCGTACTCTCGGAGCTTGCCAAATGCGGTTCTGCATTCAATTGTCGTGGTCGTCACGTCTGGCGGCAGACTGAGTTGACCATGCGGAAATGCGGCGAGCGCACACAAGGAGATATGCGGTCGAAAATAATCGCCGACCGCCCCGATGGGAGTACAGCCGGACTCGCTCGTCAGGCTTAGCAGCGTTCGGTGCGCATTGTCCAGACTGGCGGAGCGGATGGCCTCGAGTCCGACATATATACCACCCTCCGGAACATAGTAATTCTCCTTCGGAATGGGGGAGAACATCAACCCGGTCAGCGTTACCGGAAAACTTGAGCCAATGCGCTGCACGGCGTCATTCCACCAGCGCAGCGCCGCCGCGCGAGTGGAGTCGACGTGGATCAGGGTTAGATGGGGGACTGCGCTGTGACCCAAGGAAGAGATTGTTGGGGCAATATCGGTGATCTCCCGAGTGAAGTCGAGCAGACGGCTGGCTACTGCCACCTCCGGGATCAGGATGATGCCGTATGCCATGTCACACGGTACATCGTGTGAGTGACGAAGGAGCGGAGCCTCGGGCGAGTGGTCGCCCGCCCACCCGAGGCCAGCGTCGGGCCTCAGCCGCTCTTGGCGATCTTCGCCACCCCGGCCAGCAGTCGGTCTACATCGGACTCGTCGGTATATGGTGCGATGCCGGCTCGCACGGCGCCCTCGTCGCCCAGCCCGAGCCATCGCGAGCACTCCAGCGCGTAGAAGCTGCCGGACGGCGCGTTGACCCCGAACTCGGCCAACGCCCGGTACACCGCGTCACCGGACCGGCCGGTCACCGAGAACAGCGCGGTCGGCGTGCGGTGCCGGTCCCGCTCGCCGTGGCTGATGACGCCGTCGATCCCGGCCAGGCCGTCCTCCAACCGCTCCAGCAGTACCGCCTCGTATGCCTCGACGGCGGCCATCGACGCGACCAGCCGGGAACGCCGGTCACCGTCGCCGGGCATGATCCCCGCCAGGTAGTCGACCGCGGCCGTGGTCCCGGCGAGCAGTTCGTAGGGCAGCGTGCCCAGTTCGAACCGTTCCGGCACGTCGTTCTCGGCGGGCAGCAGCTTGTCCGGGCGCAGTGTTTCCAGCAGTGCCGGGTCGGCGGCCAGCGCGCCCATGTGCGGTGCGAGGAACTTGTACGGCGAGCAGGCGTAGAAGTCGACGCCGAGCGCGGGCACGTCGACCGAGGCGTGCGGCGTGAGGTGCACGCCGTCCAGGTGGACCAGCGCGCCGACGGCGTGTGCCCGGGCGGCGATGGTCACCGCGTCCGGCCGGGTGCCCAGCAGGTTGGAGGCGCCGGTGACGGCGACCAGTCGGGTCCGTTCGGTCAACAGGTCGGTGACCTCGGCGGCGTCCAGTTCGCCGGTGGCCGGGTCGAACGGCGCCCACCGGACGGTGGCACCCACGGCCTCGGCGGCGTGCACCCATGGCCGGATGTTGGCGTCGTGGTCCAGCCGCGTGACGATGACCTCGTCGCCCGGTCCCCAGCCCTTGGCCAGCGTCCTGGCCAGGTCGTAGGTGATCTGGGTCATGCTGCGGCCGAACACGACGCCACGTGGGTCGACGTGCAGCAGGTCGGCCATGGCCTCGCGGGAGCGCGCCACGATGTCCTCGGCCCGCCGTTCGGCCGTGGTGACCGGGCCTTGGTTGGCCACGGCGGCACGCAGCGTGCCTGCCACCGCGTCGGCCACCACGTCCGGTGTCTGGGACCCGCCCGGTCCGTCGAAATGCGCGGCACCCTCGGCCAGGGCGGGGAAATGGCCTCGGACCTCCGCGATGGGGTACGACACGCGTCAACCCTAACGGCAACCGTGAACACCACATCCTTGACGACTTATTTCAAGGCGCGATATCAAGGTCGGACCGGCCCCAGGGAGGTCAACGTGCGGAAGCTCGTCCGGTACGGCATCGCCCCCACTCTCGGCCTGCTCGCCCTCGTCGCGGGGGTCGTCGTCCCCACGGCAGCGCACGCGGCGGGCGAGACGGTGAACATCTGGCTCACCAGCACCAACGACGCGGCCGGCCGCAACGTGACCAGGGGTCTGCAACAGCAGACGCCGATCGCGTTCAACGCCGGCAACACCGCGGGCGGCCAGAACGTCACCGTCAACGAGAACACCCACTTCCAACAGTTCGTTGGCGCGGGCGCGTCGATGACCGACACGGCGGCGTTCCTGCTGGGCAGCAGCGGCGCGCTGTCCGCCGCCACCCGCAACGACACGATGACCAAGCTGTTCGACCCGGTCAACGGCATCGGCCTGGACTTCCTGCGCAACCCGATGGGTGCGTCCGACCTGGCCAGGGGCAACTACTCCTACGACGACCGGCCGGCCGGACAGACCGACCCGGGCCTGGCCGACTTCTCCATCGCGCACGACCAGACCGACATCCTGCCGCTGACCAAACAGGCGGAGACGCTCAACCCGAACCTCAAGTTGATGATGTCGCCCTGGAGCGCTCCGGCCTGGATGAAGGACAACGACAACTTCACCGACCAGGGCTTCCTGGAGTCGCAGTTCTACGGGTCGTTCGCCCAGTACTTCGTGAAGACCATCCAGGCGTACCAGGCGCAGGGTGTGCACGTGGACTACGTGTCACCGCAGAACGAACCCGGCTGCTGCGCGGCCGCGAACTACCCGACGATGGAGTGGAACGGCAACGGGCTGGACTTCTTCACCGGCACCGACCTGCTACCCGCACTGCACACCGCGGGCCTGAGCACGAAGGTGCTGGCGCTGGACTGGAACTGGAGCAACTACGCGGACTTCGGCGCCCAGGAGGTCAACGACGCCACCGTGCGCAACGACCCGCTGTTCGGCGGAGTGGCGTGGCACGGCTACGACGAGGGCAGCGCCGCCGAGCAGACCACGGTGCACAACCAGTTCCCGAGCATCGGCACGTTCGACACCGAGCACTCCGGCGGCACCTGGATCGCCAACCAGCAGAACGAGGACATGAACAACATCATCGACTACACCCGGAACTGGGGTCAGAGTGTGGTCAAGTGGAGCCTCGCCGTGGACCAGACGATGGGTCCGCACAACGGCGGCTGCGGCACCTGCCAGGGCCTGATCACCGTCCACAACGGAGACGCCAGGAGCGGACAGGTCGACTTCACCGTCGAGTACTACGACATGGGCCAGCTCACCAAGTTCGTCAAGCCGGGCGCCGTGCGGATCGACTCCACTGCCAACGCGACGATCCCCAACGTGGCGTGGCGCAACCCGGACGGTTCCAAGGCACTCGTCGCCTACAACGGCACCGCCACCGCGCAGCCGCTGGTGGTCGACTGGGGCAACGAGTCGTTCACCTACTCCCTGCCCGCGGCGACGTCGGCCACCTTCACCTGGAGCGGCGTGCAGGGCGCGGGCGCGACACATACCGGCCAGGTCACCGGGTTCGGCGGCAAGTGCGTCGACGTGGCGGGCGCCAGTCCGGCCAACGGCACCGCCGTCCAGTTGTTCACCTGCAACGGCACCTCGGCGCAGCAGTGGACGGTCGCTCCGGACGGCACACTCCAGGCGCTGGGCAAGTGCATGGACGTGACAGCGGCGGGCACGGTGAACGGAACGAAGGTCCAGTTGTTCGACTGCAACGGCACAGGTGCGCAGCAATGGCAGCACACATCGGCCAACCAACTGGTCAACCCGGCGTCCGGACGATGTCTGGACGCGACCGGGCCCAGTTCGGCGGACGGTACGCCGTTGCAGATCTGGGACTGCACCGGTGGCGCCAACCAGGTGTGGAACCTGCCGGCATAGTTCAGAAGTCGAAGCCGCCCGGCCGGTCGTTCCGGTCGGCGAGCAGGCCGGCCAGCGTCGAAATGGCGATCTCGGCCGGCCTGCGGGAACCGATGTTGAGGCCGATCGGCCGGTGGATCCGGTCGATCTCGGCCTGCGCCACGCCCAGTGCTGCGAGCGCGTCGAGGTGCGGTCCGGGGTGGCGCGGGTTGCCCATGAGTCCGATCCAGCGGGTGGGCACGCCGAGCGCGTCGCGCAGGAACTCGCCGAGTTCGTCGCGGTGGTGATCGGTCATCACCACGTCGGTGTCCTGGTCGGATTTGGCGTCGGCCATGTTCGCCACGACCTCGATGCCCTCGACTGCTTTGGCCCGTGCCGGATCGGGCTCGATGAGTACCGGCCGGAAACCGACGTCCCGCCCGTACCGCAACAGGTACTCGGCCACGGGTGAGGCGAAGATCGCCACCAGCGACCGGGTCGTGGCAGGCGCGGCGGCCGTCCCGTGGGCGATGGCGTCGGCGTCAACAACAGGCTCCACCATCGGCCCATCATCGCACCAGGCACAATGTCTCCCCACGCACACACGTGCAAGGAAGGAGGGGTGACGTGACCGAGCCGAAGCACGCCACCGGGGGAGCACCAAGGCACGCGGCACCGGACGGCGCTGCCCGCGACCCGCTGATCGACCTGGACCGCGACCCGACTCCGGGCGTGCCGGACCACGCGGCACCGGACGAGCCGGGCGACGCGGAGCAGAACAGCAGGTAGGCAGTGGTATCGACACTGAGGGCGGCGGCGCACCCGCCGCCCTCAGCGCGTCCGCAGGTGAGCGGCTGTGGTAGCGGGCTGAGCGGTGATCGCAAGACGAGCAGTGCTAGCAAGACGAGCGGCGGCAGCGGCGCTGGGAGCCGGCAATGGCCGGGAGGTTGTGTCGGCTGCGCGAGCGGCAGTGGTAGCAGGCCGAGCAGCGGTCGGAAGTCGAGCAGTGCTAGAAAGACGGGCAGCGCTAGCAACAAGGCCGTGAAGTTTGGTGCTGGTGGTGATCGTCAAGGATCGGCTGGCATGAGGATGTCGATACCAAGGGTGGCTTGGTAGCTGGTCCGGTCGATGACCGGACCACGAGCCTGGTATTTGGAGATCGCGCGTTTGACGATGCGGGGACACACCCGCAGCCGTCGGTCGGGCAACAGATCGGCCAGGACGTGCCGCCCGATCGTGCCGACCAGGTCAATCGCCGTGCCAGCGATGACGTTGTCAGCCTGGATGAGCAGATCGCGGGCAGCCTGCCACGCGATGCTGAACCCAGCCCGGTCCGGATCGACCCCGGGCCGGGTGCTGGTGGCATCGGCCATCGCGGTCCGCAGGAGTTGGTAGACCACCAGCAAGGCATAGACCTCCTGCTCGACCCCGGACGGGGTGCGGGCGCGCAGGACCCGACCACCCAAGATGGACGATTTGAGTTCCAGATAGGCAGTCTCGATCTCCCAACGTTGGTGGTAAAGCCGGATCACCTCGCTAGCTGGATACTCGCGCGGGTCCAGCACGGTGGTGGCCAGCCGGTATAGCTCGGTACGGCGGCCGGCTGTGGTGGTGATGGTGATCTCGGCCTCGATCACCCGTACTCGTAGCTTGCCCAGCATCGAGAGGTAGGAGCCATCGGAGTAGCGGGCCAGGATCGGGGTCTTACGGCCGTTTTTGAGTCGGACCAGAACGTGGGCTCCGGTCGCGGCGATGTCGGCCAGCAGGCCGGCGGCGGCGAAGTTGCGGTCGGCCAGCAGGATCATGCCTGGTTGCAGGCTGCGTAGCAGGCGGGGTGTGTAGCTGGTCTCCCCGGTGGTGGTCGGGCCGAACACCGCGTCGATCAGGGTGCGGGTGCCGCATGCCACCACTGCCACCAGCCGGATCTGGGGGTAGCCGGTGCCGCCGTGGTTACCGCGTTGTTTGGTGAACCGGGCCAGGGTTCGGGGGTTGTCGGGCACCGTGAGGGTGGTGCCGTCGATCGCGCAGACCAGCAGCCCGCGCCACCGGATACCGGATGCCCGGGCGGTGGCGGCGGGGCCGCGCAGGAGGTCGAACAGCCACCGCAGTGGGGCTGGGCTGAGGCGGTGGCGGGCTTGGCCCAGCCCACCAGCGGTCGGGGTGGCGGTGGGCAGACCGGTCAGCCCGGCGGTGAGTTTGCGCCATACCCCCAGATAGCCGACTTCGGGGAACAGACAACCGGCCAGGATCAGGTAGACGACCACGCGAGCGGGCAGATCCCGCAGGCGGGATTGGGTGGTGCGGGTCGCGGTCAGTGCTGCGTCGACCATCTCGAAGGGGAGGTGTTGGGTGAGTTCACCGAGGTGGCCGGGGGCGTATCGGCCCCCGGCCACGGTGATGGTGCGGGTGATGACAGACTGCGTGTCCAACGGAGTTCCTGCTGAGCATCGATCTTGGTCGACGTTGTTCTAGCAGGGACTCCGTTACCTGTTTCAGCGGGTTGGACAACCACGCTCAGCACCAAACTTCACGGCCTTGCAACTAGACCAAGCCGGGTGCCCGTCACTCATCCCGGACTCAGCCGGCCGCCCCTGAGCAGCCAACACAACCAATCCCGAACCCGCCGCTCTGCATCCAACCTCGCGTGCCGACCGCTCAGCGGCCGGCTCTGAAGCAAACACACGCCCGCCACCCTGTCCAACCGGCGTGTCCTCCCCTCAGGGCCACACACGCAACCCGAGCGCCACTCACCGCCAACCTCGGCTTGTTGCCGCTCAGCGGTCAGGCGAACCAGGCACGCGCCCGCCGCCAATCCCAACCCGGGCGTGTCGTGCCTTCAACGGCCAGCACACACAAGATTGGACCCCGCTCACCACCAACCCATGTGTCGACCACTCAGCGGCCGACTCGACCGACACCGCCCATCGCCTCTTGGTAGACGTGTCGTCCGCTCGGCGGTCAACACAAGCGAAGCCCGAACCACGCCCACCACCAAGCCCGTGTGTCCACCGCTCAGCGGCCGACTGGGCCCAAACACACGCTCGCGCTGCCCATCTCTGGCAGACGTGTCGTCCGGTCGGCGGCCAACACAAACCAAGCCCGAACCACGCCCACCACCAAGCCTTGCGTGTCGACCGCTCAGTGGTCAACTGATTGAGCAGATGTCCGGCACCCATCCCAGCCAGGCGTGTCGACCATCTGATGGCCGACACAACGAAGCCGAGCCGGCCGCCCACCCTCAAGCCCTGCATGTTGACCGTTCAGCGGTCGCCTTGCGATCAAGTGTTTGCCGGACCCTCAATTGGCCAATACGACCCGCCCCAGCTCAGCCGGACTGGCCAACAACTCGTGCCTGGGTAGCACCCGAACGGTGTAGCCAAGAGACCCCGCATGCGGCAGCCGCAGATCCGCCACGTACTCGCCCTCCGACACGGACCGCATCGACGCCGTCACCACCTCCCGCAACTCGTCCGCATCGTCGACCTTCCCCACCACCACCTGAACATCCACATCAGACGGCCCCAACCCGGCCAGGTCCACCTTCGCCCGTACCCGCATCGTCGCCCCGATGACGGGTGGAGTCGGCCCGTCGACGGTCAACTCACCGCCCAGGACCCGCACGCGGGGCCACGCGACCGCCACCCGCGCCCGATACGCCGCCAGCTCCCGCGCCCCCGCGTACCCCGACCCGCCGACCCGCAGCGCGGCGGCAGCGGCCGGCACGTAGTACGACTCCACGTACTCCCGCACCATCCGGCTCGCCTGCACCTCCGGCCCGAGCGTCGCGAGCGTGTGCCGGACCATCGCCAGCCACCCGGCCGGCACCCCGGTCACGCCCCGGTCGTAGAACAGCGGCGCCACCTGGTTGCCCAGCAGGTCGTACAGCGCCTCGGCCTCCAGGTCGTCCCGGCGCTGGTCATCCGTCACGCCGTCGGCCGTGGGGATGGCCCAACCGTTGCTACCGTCGTAGCACTCGTCCCACCAACCGTCCCTAATGGACAAGTTCAGCCCGCCGTTCAGCGCCGACTTCATCCCGGACGTGCCACACGCCTCCAGCGGCCGGGTGGGGTTGTTCAGCCACACGTCGCAGCCCCAATACAGGTACTTGGCCATCGACATGTCGTAGTCGGGCAGGAACACGATCCGGTGGCGCACCGCCGCGTCATCAGCGAACCGGACGATCTGCCTGATCAGCGCCTTGCCGCCCTCGTCCGCCGGGTGCGACTTCCCGGCCACCACCAACTGCACCGGGCGACGAGGATCCAGCAGTAGCGACCGCAGCCGTTCGGTGTCGCGCAGCATCAGCGTCAACCGCTTGTACGTCGGCACCCGCCGGGCGAAGCCGACCGTCAGCACCTCCGGGTCGAACACCGAGTCGACCCAGCCCAGTTCCAGCGCCGACGCCCCGCGCTGCAACCAGGCCGCGCGCAGCCGCCGCCGCACCTCGGCCACCAGCCGGCCGCGCAACCCACACCGCAGGCTCCACAGCTCGGCATCCGTCCCGCCGGCACCGGAAGCAAGCAACTCGCGGGCGGTCCAGCTCGGTCCGTGCACGCCGTTGGTCACCGATCCGATCGGCACCTCGACGGTGTCGAACCCGGGCCACAGTCTCCCGAACATCTCCCTTGTCACCCTGCCGTGCAGCTTCGACACGCCGTTGGCCCGCTGCGCCAGCCGCAGACCCATGAACGCCATGTTGAACATGCCCGTGTTGGGCTCGGTACCCAGCGCCAGGATCCGGTCCATGGGCAGGCCGGGCAGCAGCCGTTCGGTGCCGAAGTAGTGCCGCACCAGGTCGACCGGGTAACGGTCGATCCCGGCGGGCACCGGCGTGTGCGTGGTGAACACCGTGCCGGCCCGCACCGCGGACAGGGCCTGGTCGAAGTCCAGCCCGGCAGCCGACGTGAGTTCGCGCATCCGTTCCAGGCCAAGGAATCCGGCGTGACCCTCGTTGGTGTGGAACACCTCGGGGCTGGGATGGCCGGTCAGTTCGCAGTACCGGCGCACCGCGCGCACGCCACCGACGCCGGCCAGGATCTCCTGGCGGATGCGATGGTCCTGATCACCGCCGTAGAGCCGGTCGGTCACGCCACGCAGCGAGGGGTCGCCGTCGTTCTCCTTGATGTCGGAGTCGAGCAGCAGCAACGGGACCCGGCCGACCCTGGCCAGCCACACCCGCGCCAGCAGCACCTGGTCGCCGGGCATGTCCACCCGGATCAGCACGGGCTGGCCGGTCGACTCGGTCAGCGGCTCCAGGGGCAGGCCGCGCGGGTCGATCACCGGGTAGTGCTCGACCTGCCAACCGTCCAGGGACAGTGACTGCCGGAAGTAACCCGACCGGTACAGCAGGCCCACGCCGACCAGTGGCACACCGAGGTCGGACGCGGCCTTCAACTGGTCACCGGCCAGCACGCCGAGACCACCCGAGTAGTTGGGCAGCACCTCGGTGACGCCGAACTCCATGGAGAAGTAGGCGATGGCGGCCGGGCCGGCGACCTCAGTCTGGTACCAGAGCGGCTCGGTGAGGTAGCGGCGCAGTTCGCCCGCCGCATCGTCGATCCTGGCCAGGAAGTCGTCGTCCGTAGCCAGTCGGTCCAGTGTCGAGGCGGGCACCTCGGCGAGCAGCCGCAGCGGGTCGGCGGCGACCGCACGCCAGATCTCCGGGTCGATCGCATCGAACAGGTCCTGGGTGGCCGGGTGCCAGGTCCAGCGCAGGTTCATGGCCAGCGTGTGCAGTTCGGCCAGGGGCGCGGGCAGGCCGGGGCGGACGGTGAACCGGCGGAGTGCTCTCACCATCCGGACATTAGATGGCGGGCGGCGACCGTGTTAACTCCAGGCGGCGCGGGTCGCTGTCGGGAATAGGCCAATTGGCTGATTGGTACGTTCCGATAGGTCACACACTCGCGGTGACGCAGATCACGACCTAATCTGAACCGAACGGTGACCGGTCATCGGCGTCCGGTCCACGCGGAGATCGGGAGTCGGGATGAGGATCTCGGACGTACTGCGCGGCAAAGGCCAGGACGTGGCCACCGTCGGTCGCGCCGACACCGTCAGGCAGCTCGTGGCGACCCTCGGCGAACGCAACATCGGTGCGGCGGTGGTCGTCGAGGACGGGGCTCTGGTGGGCATCGTGTCCGAGCGGGACGTGGTGCGACGCCTGCGGGAGCGGGGTGCCGATCTGCTGTCCGCGACGGTCGCGGAGATCATGACGGCGAGCGTGTACACGTGCTCGCCGGAGGACACCGTGGACCACCTCGCCGAGGTGATGACCGAACGCCGGATCCGCCACGTTCCGGTGCTGCTGGACGGCGAACTGGTGGGCATCGTGAGCATCGGCGACGTCGTGAAGAGCCGGATCAGTCAGCTCGTGAGCGACCGGGAACAGCTAGAGTCGTACATCGTGCACGGTTGAGCGCGCCACGCACAGCCGACCACACTCACCGGCCGAACCGACGAGCCCGGCGGCCGGCAAAAGTCGGGCCCCCGCCCAACGGCGGGGGCCCGACCACGTCTTCGGATCGACGTTCGTGTGTTCTCAGATGACGGTGACTCCGGTGGCCTGCGGGCCCTTGGTGCCCTGGCCGATCTCGAACTCGACGCGCTGGTTCTCCTCAAGGGTGCGGAAACCGCGGCCCTGGATCTCCGAGTAGTGCACGAAGACGTCGGCGCCGCCGCCGTCAGGAGTGATGAACCCGAAGCCCTTCTCCGAGTTGAACCACTTCACCGTGCCCCTTGTCGCCATCTTGGCAGTCTCCTCTAACCAGATCACGAAAAACAGTGGCCACGGGTGTGACCACTGGGCCGGTTTCAGACGGCGACTTCTCCGGCTGACCGAGAGGAAACTCATCCGCCCGCAACGTCGTTTCACGAGCGTGTACCACACGAACACAGAAACTACGACCGGGTACAGCTAACCACAGGATCCACTGGTGCTCCACCCGGTAAGACGGGTGGCGCACCCCACACGGGGAATCGTCAACTTTCCACCTACGGCCGCTTGACCTGCGACGAAACGGTGACCCTGTCCGGGCCGCGAGGTCCGTTCGAGTGGCAAGTAGGGTGCAGGGAGTAGCCGGCCGCCGCGCGCCGCCGTGCGACCTCGCAGCGCAGCGGGCCGCCCCCGACGAACCGGCTGGTGACCGGCATGGACACGGAACGGGGCCGACGGATGACGCTGCGGGCAGCACCCAGGGTGGTGACCGGCATCGCGCTCACCCTGGCCGCCGTCACCCTGCTGAGTGCGTGCGCCGGTCAGGAGATCCCGGGTCGACCCAGGCCGTCGGTGGACGCCAGTCCGGGTGATGTGGCCGGATTACCGGTCACCGAGGGCCCCAGTGGTCTGCGGCCCGGGGTCCGGGACGCCCGGCTCAACGTGCACGGCTACGCCGGCACCCCCGTGGACCGGCTGGCCGTGGACGCCGTGTCCGACATCGACACCTACTGGACGAAGACCCTGCCGGCCGACTTCGGCCACAAGTTCCGGCCGGTGCGTCAACTGGTGTCCTTCAACTCGGCCGATGCCGGCACCCAGGTCTGTGGGCGCAGCACCGCGGGCGCCGACACCGCCTTCTACTGCGCGTCCCAGGACAGCGTGTCCTGGGACCGGGGTGTGCTGCTGCCGTCGCTGGACCAGACGTTCGGCCCGATGTCCGTGGTGACCGTGCTGGCGCACGAGATGGGCCACGCCGTGCAGCACCGGCTCGGCGTCAGCAAGGACACGCCGGTGATCGTGCAGGAACAGCAGGCCGACTGCTACGCGGGCGCGTTCATCCGGTGGGTGGCCGACGGGCACGCCAAGCACTTCCGGCTGTCCACCGGTGACGGCCTGAACGAGGTCATGGCCACGATGATGTTCGTCCGGGACGACACGTCGCCCGCGCCCGCCGACCCGGACGACACCCACGGCAGCTCGTTCGACCGGATCACGGCCTTCCAGTTCGGCTTCACGCAGGGGCCGGTGCGGTGCAGCAAGATCGACAACTCCGAGGTGGCGCAGCGGATCACCGAGCTGGGCTTCACCAAGGCGGCCGAGGCGCGCGGCAACGAGCCGGTCGACGACACCAGCCTGGCGCTGCTCGGGCAGAGCCTGAACGCGGCGTTCCGGCAGGACGTGCAGGCCCCGACGATCGTGCCGAACACCGGCGGTTGCGCCGACGGCACCAGCACGGCACCGGCGTCGTTCTGCCCGCAGGACAACACGATCGCCGTCGACGAGGGGGCGTTGAACAAGCTGGCCGCGCTGCCACCCAACGGCATGGCGGGACCGGCCGACGCCGAGCCGACGGCCACCCCGAGCACCGGGCCGACCGGTCCCGGGCTGGGTGACTTCGCCGCGTTCGCCGAGGTGGCGTCCCGCTACGCGCTGGCCGTCCAGCGGTCGATGGGCATCCCGCTGGACGACAAGAACGCCGGACTGCGCACCGCGTGCCTGACGGGCGCGTGGGCCGGTGTCATCCGGCACCACACGTCCACCGATCCCACCGAGCAACTGCTGCTCGGACCGGGCGATCTGGACGAGGCCGTCGCCGAACTGCTGTCGCCGACCAGCGAGATCGCCGCGGACGTGCACGGCGCCCGGGTGCCGTCCGGGTTCGCCAGGGTGTCGTCGTTCCAGGAGGGATTCCTGCAGGGTTCGACGGTCTGCACGTCCCAGTTCGGCTGAGGCTCAGAACAGCGCGTTGGCGAGGTCCCTGCGGGCCTTGAGGATCCTGGGGTCGTCCTGCGGGAACAGGTCGAACAGTTCGAGGACGTGCTTGCGCACGTTGTCCCTGTCGTCCCCGGCGCTGGACCGGACCACGCCGATCAGCCGGCGGAAGGCGTCCTCGACGCGTTGCTCGGCCAGTTCCGCGTCGGCGGCGGCGAGCTGGGCGGCGACGTCGTCGGGTGCGGCGTCCGCCCTGGCCACCGACTCGGGGTCGGCACCGTCCACCCTGGCCATGAACCGGACCTGGGCGATGGCCGTCTTGGCCTGCTCGTTCGCCGGCTCGTTGTCCAGGATCCGCTGGTAGGCGGCCTCGGCCTCGGCGTAGTCACCGCGCTCCAGGGCGTCCTCGGCGGCGGTGAACCTGGGGTCGTCCGGCTCCTCGGCCTCCTCGCCCTCCTGGTCCGCCGCCGGGGCACCGCGCTCGGCCTCCGAGATGCCGGGCAACTGGTCACGCAGCGCGTTGAGCAGGGAGTCGATCCACTCGCGCACCTGGGGTTCGGGCTGGGCACCGGCGAAGGCGTCGACCGGCTGGCCGCCCGCGATGGCCACGACCGTCGGGATCGACTGCACGCCGAACAGCTGCGCGATCCTCGGGTTGGCGTCGACGTCCACGGTGGCCAGGACCCAGGCGCCGCCGTCGGCCTTGACGAGCCGCTCCAGGACCGGGGAGAGCTGCTTGCACGGACCGCACCACGTGGCCCATAGGTCGACGACCACCAGCACCGACAGCGAACGGTCGATGACCTCGGTCTGGAACGTCGCCTCGGTGACTTCGACGACCAGCTCGGACGACGCACCGGGGGCTTCGGCACCGGCCTCACCGGCGGCCGCCTGCCGGCTGGCGGCGTCGGCGCGTGCCTTCACCGCGGACAGGTCGACCGCGCCGGTCAGCGCGGCGGAGAGATTTGCATTCTGGCGTGGGCTCGGCCTTGTCACTACACCATCCTGGCACGTTCAGCGGAGTGCTCGCGGACACCCCGGTCAGCGGGTGGGACTACCGGAAACGTGTTCCGTCACGACAGCTCCCGCACGGCGTCCAAGCCCATCGGGTTGGTCCGCATGGCATCGTTGCCGGTGGCGATGCGCAGCGCCAGCGCGCCCCAGAGTTCGAGCAGCCGCTCGCTACCGGCCTCGCCGATCTCCCGCCACGGTGCCACGGCCGCCTCGTCGGTGCGGTCCTCGATCCAGCGGCGCAGTTCGGTGCCCCCGTCGGTGATCACGCCGTCGGGGGTGACCAGGCCGCGGTCGGCCAGCCGGTCGGTGGCCTCCTGCCACTCCTCGTCCGACCACCGCCGCGCCACCTTCAGGAACGCGGAGTCGAGGCCACGGTCCGCGCCGTACAGCACGAGCGTCTCGCACGCGTCGAGATCGGCACTGACCAGCGCGGCCACGTGACCGTCCCCACGCGACTCGCGCAGGGTCGTCGCCGCCTGCCACAGCGCGAGGTGCGGTGCGTCCGGCGTGGGCAGGATGCTGTTGGCCGTGCCCAGGACCCGGCCCGCGGTGGGTGCGGCTGCTGCCGCCCGCACGGCCAGTTCGGCCGCCTCGGCCAGTTCGGCGCCCGCCACCACGTCCTCGCCGAGCAGGCGGCGCAGCGAACCGTCCGCGCCGGCCAGCCGCGCGGCCAGGAACGCCCTCGGCTCGGCCAGTTCCCAGGCCGCCGGGATGGACTTGCCGACGCGGATCGGGTGGAAGTTGTAGAAGACCGACGTGACGACCTCCGGCGGCACGGCACCCAGCGGTGCCGCACGCATCGCGAAGTAGCTCATCCAGCCGCCCTGGCAGCCCAGGGCCTCCACGGCCGCCTTCGACTCCGGGGTGAAGTACGTGACCGCGTGGTACGTCTCGAACCGCACCCACATCTTGCGGGCCGTCGCCGCCAGATCCGCCACTGTCGTCGCCATGGTCGACATCCTAGAACAGCGCTCTAGAATCGGGCCGGTTCGGTGTAGGTGCCCCAGACATCCCGCAGCGCATCGCAGATCTCACCGAGAGTCGCCTCGACACGGGCGGCGGCCAGCATCGGCTCGATCAGGTTGCCCTCGCCCCTTGCGACCTCGACCATCCTGGCCAGGGCAGCGTCCACCTCGGCCTGGTCGCGGTCCGCGCGCCTGCCGCCGAGAAGCGTGTTCTGCTCGCGTTCCACCTCGTGGCTGACCCGCAGGATCTCCAGGTCGTCGGAGGTGCTGTCGACCAGCGTGTTCACGCCGACCATCTGCTTCTCCTCCTTCTCCAGCGCGCGCTGGTAGGCGAAGGCGGAGTCGGCGATCGCGCCGGTGAACCAGCCGTCCTCGATGCCGCGCAGGATGCCGGAGGTCATCTCGCCGATCGGGTGGTTGCCGTCCGGTACGGCCTGGCGGGCCATGTCCTTGATCCGGTCGAAGATCCGCTCGGCGTCCGCCTCGATCTTGTCGGTGAGGGCCTCGACGTACCAGGAGCCGCCCAGCGGATCGGCCACGTTGGTCACCCCGGTCTCGGCCATGATCACCTGCTGGGTGCGCAGCGCGATCCTGGCGGCCTTCTCGCTGGGCAGCGCGAGCACCTCGTCCAACGCGTTGGTGTGCAGCGAGTTGGTGCCACCGAGCACGGCGGCCATCGCCTCGACGGCGGTGCGCACCACGTTGTTGTCCGGCTGCTGCGCGGTGAGCGAGACACCGGCCGTCTGGGTGTGGAAGCGCAGCCACTGGGCCTTCTCGGTGGTGGCGCCGTAGCCGTCCCGCAGCCACCGCGCCCAGATCCGGCGGGCGGCCCGGAACTTGGCGATCTCCTCGAAGAAGTCGATGTGCGCGTCGAAGAAGAAGCTCAGGCCCGGCGCGAAGCGGTCCACGTCCATGCCGCGCGACTTGCCCAGTTCGACGTACGCGAAGCCGTCCGCGAGGGTGAACGCCAGCTCCTCGGCGGCGGTCGAGCCTGCCTCGCGGATGTGGTAGCCGGACACCGACAGCGGCTTGTACGCGGGAATGTGCTCGCCGCAGTACTCCATCAGGTCGCCGATCAGGCGCAGGTGCGGCTCTGGCGCGAACAGCCACTCCTTCTGCGCGATGTACTCCTTGAAGATGTCGGTCTGCAGCGTGCCGTCGAGCCGGCCCAGGTCGGCGCCCTGCCGTTCGGCGGCCACCAGGTACATGCAGAACACCGGCACGGCCGGGCCGGAGATGGTCATCGACGTGGTGACGTCGGCCAACGGGATGTCGGCGAACAGCACGTCCATGTCGGCGGCCGAGTCGATGGCCACACCGCAGTGGCCGACCTCGCCGAGGCTGCGCGGGTCGTCCGAGTCGCGGCCCATCAGCGTGGGCATGTCGAACGCGACGGACAGGCCACCACCGCCGCCGGCCAGCAGCATCTTGTAGCGCTCGTTGGTCTGGCGGGCGTTGCCGAATCCGGCGAACTGCCGGATCGTCCACTGCTTGCCCCGGTAACCGGTGGCGTAGAGGCCACGGGTGAACGGGAACTCCCCCGGCCAGCCGATCCGGTCGAAGCCGGCGACCGTGTCGCCCTCGGCCGGCCCGTACACCGGCTCGACCTCGACGCCGGACAGCGTGGTGAAGTCGGCGTCCCGCACCTTGGCCGCCGCGAACCGCCGCGCCCAGCGCTGCCTACCCGCCTCGATGTCGTTGCCCATGGTCGCCTCCCCGCCACACTCCTCTGACGACCGATAGTAGGACGTCCAACTAAATTTCGCCGCTGTGGGCCTGAACACGCGCACTACGGGAGATGGCCGAGCGCGCACCGCCGGCCGGAGGGGGCCGCAGGTTCCCGAAGGCCCATACCCGCTGGTAATTTCGGGTGCCATGGCCCCTGAGTCGCTGCCGTTCGATCCCATCGCCCGAGCGGCGACGCTCTGGGGGGAGCACGTGGGCACACCCACGGTGATGGCGGCTGTGACCAGCGTCATGCGGGTCCAGCAGATCCTGCAGTCCGCCGTCGACGCCGCGCTGCGGCCGCACGGGCTGACGTTCGCCCGCTACGAGGCTCTCGTTCTGCTGTACTTCTCGAAGCGCGGCAGCCTGCCCATGCGGGTCATGGGCCAGCGGCTGCAACTGCACCCGACGAGCGTCACCAACATCGTCGACCGCCTGGAGGCCGACGGCCTGGTCAAGCGCATCCCGCATCCCACGGACCGGCGCACCACGCTGGTGGAGATCACCGAGACCGGGCGGGAGCGCAGGCTGGCGGCCACCGAGGCGGTCACGGCGGTCGACTTCGGGCTGCGCGGCCTCACCGAGCGGCAGACCGAGGCTCTTACCGACCTGCTGGCCAAGGTGCGGCGGGCGTCCGGCGACTTCGCCTGAGTAGGCGGCGCCTTCCCCGACGATGGTGAGTCGTCCGTTGTGTGGCCGACTGACCTGGCGGCGCCCACAAGCTCAGCCACGTGGCGGCCGGCTAGCGAGTTGACCACTCCACGGCCGACACGCCCAACGACAGCCACGCCCAATCGCGCGACAGGTCCCAGCCACGCCACAGCCGGTGAGCGAATCGTCCATCCCACGGTCGACACGCCCAACGACACCAGACGCCCACGGCACTACCAGTCCAGCCACCGCGCGCCCGGTTAGCGAGTCGACCATCCCACGGCCGACACACCCAGCGGCACCGAACCAAACGGCACCACAAGTCCAGTGACGTCTCACCCGACTGGCGAGTCGACCATTCCAGGGCCGACACACCCAGCGGCGCCACTGTGTCGGTTGAGCGGTCGCTCGACGCGCATCCCGCCCACAGCCGACTACGCGGCTGCCCTTCCGACTCGACCAGCCGATGGCCGATTCATGTGTCGACCACCCACCGGCCAACACACGCGGCGGCTCGGCTGGTGTGGCCATCCAGCGATCGGTCGGCGTGTCGTCCGTTCTGCGGTCGACTGGCCTGGCGGCGCCAGCTGCTCAGCCACGTTACGGCCGCTTGGCGACTCGACCATCCGGCGGCCGACACACCCGCCGGCACCACACCCAACGGCGCCACAGATCCAGCCACGGCGCGCCCGGTCCGCGAGTCGACCATCCCACGGCCGACACACCCTGGCGACACCCCACACCCGACCGCCACAGGTCCAGCCAGGTCTCGCCCGGCTGGCGAGTCGACCATCGCACGGACGACACGTCGGGCGACACCCACACCCGACGGCCCTAAGGGGTGCAGCCACGCCAGGCCCGCTGGCGTGTCGACCACAGGGCGGTCGATTCGCCAGCGTCGCCACTGCTTCGGCGGCCGAGTGGTCGCTCGGCGCGCAGTTCACCCACGGCGGACCACACAGCTGCTCTGCTGACTCGACCATCTGATGGCCGACTCGTGTGTCGTCCATCCAGCGGCCGACACGCCCGGCGGGGCTCCGCTGGGTGTGGCGTCCGGCGATCGGTCGGCATGTCGTCCGTTGTGCGGTCGACACGCTGGGGGCGCAGCCACGCCGTCCGGTAGGACCGCGGAGCCGAGGCAGGTTGGCGCGAGTCGACCGCAGAACAGCCATGACGTCGACGTGGGTCAGCCAGCCTCACCGCTAGCCAGCGCGCCTGGGACCAGGCCGAGCGGCCCAGGACACGCGCAGGAAAGGCCGCCCCCGGACCAGGACACGCGCAGGAAAGGCCGCCCCCGGACCAGGACACGCGCAGGAAAGGCCGCCCCCGGACCAGGACACGCGCAGGAAAGGCCGCCCCCGGACCAGGACACG
>DASUGU010000115.1:0-31711 GCA_036273855.1 Pseudonocardiaceae bacterium | reverse complement strand
TGCCCGTCGCCGTCGAGCCGGTGAACGCGATCTTGTCGACACCGGCGCCGACCAGCGCCGCGCCCGTCTCGCCGAAGCCCGTGATCAGCTGCAGCACCGGCTGCTCCGGGACGATCTCCGCGAACGCGTCGACCAGCCACTTCCCGACGCCCGGCGTGTACTCGCTCGGCTTGAACACCACGGCGTTGCCCGCCGCCAGCGCGTACGCGATCGAGCCCAGCGGCGTGAACACCGGGTAGTTCCACGGGCCGATCACGCCGACCACGCCCATCGGCTGGTGTTCGACGGTCGCGATCTGGTTGAACATCAGCAGGCCGGGGCGTACCCGGTGGCGGTGCAGCACGCGTTCGGCGTTGGCGGCGGCCCAGTGCAGGTGGTCGATCACCAGGACCAGTTCCAGCCGGGCGTCGTCGGCCGGTTTGCCGGTCTCGCTGCTGATCAGCGGCACGGCCTCCTCGACCCGGCGGGCGATCAGCCGGCGCCAGGCGTCCAGCCGCTGCTTGCGGCCGTCGAACCCGAGGCCGGCCCACCAGGTGGCGGCCGGGCGGGCCGCGGTCACGCGCCGCCGGACGTCGTCGGCGCTGTGGACGGGGTGGCTGCCGACGATTTCGCCGGTTCTGGGGTCGACCGTCTCGAACCGGCGGTCCGGGTTCCCGGATCCGAATTCGGCGTCCGCCACGGTCGGCCGTGCCATCGTTGCCTCCCAACGCCTCCATACTGTCCGGTAACGCGAGCGTACGGCGCGTGGTGGGCCGACGTCATCCCGACCATCGCCGGACCCGCGACACCGACCTGACGGGCCCGGGGCGAAACTGGTTGGCGTGACAGCGATCGCCGCCGGCTACCCGCACCTGCCGCCACTGGACCTGACCAGGGTGTTCACCGCGTGGACCGCCGACGTGCCGACGATCGTGTTCGTCCTGCTGCTGGGCTTCGGCTACCTCGCGGCGACGCACACGTACGCGGCACGCACCGGCCAGGTGTGGCCCAGATCGCGCAACGTCGCCTTCGGCGCCGGGCTGGGCCTGGTGGCGCTGATGGGCCTGTCGTTCTTCGGCACCTACGCGGACACGCTGTTCTGGGCGCGGGCGGCCCAGGTGATCACGCTGCTGATGGTGGTGCCGCTGTGCTTCGCGCTCTGCTCGCCGGTGGCGCTGGCCCTGGCGACGCTGCCCGAGTCCGGTCAGGAGCGGCTGCGCCGGATCCAGGCGAGCCGGACCGCTCGGGTGCTGACGTTTCCGGCGACGGCGTCGATCCTGCTGGTGGCGACGCCGTGGGTGCTGTACTTCACCGGCTGGTTCCCGGCCGTACTGGCCGACGGCCTGGTGGACCACCTGACCCGGCTGGCACTGCTGGCCGTCGGGTTCCTTTACTTCTACAGCCGGCTGCAACTGGATCCGGTGCCGCACAAGTACCCGCACCTCATCTCCGTGGTGATCACGTTCGTCGAGGTGATCTTCGACGCGGCGCTGGGCCTGGTGCTGTGGTTGAGCCCACACATCGTGGCGCAGGCGTGGTACGAGGGCGTGGCCCGCGACTGGGGTCCGTCGCTGCGCAACGACCAGATCTTCGGCGCCGGGGTGCTGTGGCTGGTGGGCGATCTGGCCGGGCTGCCGTTCCTGGGTGCGCTGATGCGGCGGATGGCGGCCGACGACGCGGTGGAGGCGGCCGAGATCGACCAGCAGCTCGACGAGCGGGACGCGGTGGACGCGGCGCTGCCGCCGGACCTGGAGACCGGCGCGGCGGTCAAGCCGCGGCTGTGGTGGGAGGACGATCCGCAGATGGCGGAGCGGTTCCGCCGGGGACGCTAGAAGAGCCGGAACTCGTCGCTCTCGATGCCGCGCAGGGCGTCGTAGTCCAGCGTCACGCAGCGGATGCCGCGGTCCTCGGCGAGCGTCTTGGCCTGCGGCCGGATCAGTTGGGCCGCGTAGATGCCGCGCACCGGGGACAGCAGCGGGTCGCGGTTGAGCAGTTCCAGGTAGCGGGTGAGCTGTTCGACGCCGTCGATCTCGCCGCGCCGCTTGATCTCGACCGCGACGGTGGCACCGCGGTCGTCCCGGCACAGGATGTCGACCGGGCCGATCGCGGTGGGGAACTCGCGGCGGACCAGCGTCCAGCCGTCGCCCAGGGTGGTGATGTGCTCGGCGAGCAGCTCCTGCAGGTGGGCCTCGACGCCGTCCTTCACCAGGCCGGGTTCGGCGCCCAGCTCGTGCACCGAGTCGTGCAGCACCTTCTCCATGGTGATGACGAGCTTCTCGCCCGCCTTGTTCTGCACGGTCCAGATGTCGCCGTCGTCGATCAGCCAGCAGGGCGGGCTCATCCAGTTCAGCGGCTTGTACGCCCGGTCGTCGGAGTGCACCGACACCGACCCGTCCGCCTTGACCAGCAGCAGCCGCTGGGCCATGGGCAGGTGGGCGGTGAGCCGCCCGACGTAGTCCACCTGGCAGCGGGCAATCACGAGACGCACGCCGGTCAGGGTAGGAGATCGTCCGCTTGGGCAAGATGGCGGTCGTGGAACAACTGGGCTCACGGCAGGTCTACGCCAATGCGTGGATGACGGTGCGGGAGGACGACGTGCGCCGGGCGGACGGCAGTCCGGGCGTATACGGGGTCATCGACAAGCCGGACTACGCGCTGGTGATCGCGGTGCGCGGGGACGAGGTGCACCTGGTCGAGCAGTACCGGTACCCGCTGGGGTTGCGCCGCTGGGAGTTCCCGCAGGGCACCGCGCCGAACCGGGCGGACTGCGATCCGGCCGTGCTGGCGGCGCGCGAGCTGCGCGAGGAGACCGGGTTGCGGGCCGGCCGGCTGACCCAGATCGGGCTGCTGGACGTGGCGCCCGGCATGTCCAGCCAACGCGGGCGGGTGTTCCTGGCGACCGACGTGACCGACGGGCGGCCGGAACGGGAGGTCGAGGAGCAGGACATGCGTTCTGCCTGGTTCACCCGTGCGGCCGTCGAAGCAATGATCACCCAGGGTGACATGACTGACGCGCAGAGCATTGCCGCCTACGGCCTGTTGCTGCTCCAGGAACGCACCGCTGACCAGTCGGTGAACATCGTGTGGCAGGCTCAGAACGACTCGATCGAGTGACGAGGAGCAACCCGGGGTCGGCTTCGCGCGTCACCGTTACGGGTCAAACCTGACCTTTTCCGGTTACGTGGAGTCGCTGGCGCGCTCCGGCAGCCAGGCGAGGAGACTGCATGGGCGACGATGACTGGGATCAACCCCGTCAGGGTGACCTCGGTGCGGCCCGTCAGCTCCCCCAGGCCCCGCGCACGCCACCCGGTGCCACCGACCCGACGGAGTTGATGCCGGGCGCCGGTCACTTCGACGGTGTCACGTTCGTCGAGGAGGCCGATCAGGCCACCGACGTCCTCCAGCCCCGACCGCGTCCGACCGGCGGGCGGGCCCGGCGCGGTCCGGCCAGGAAGATCGCCGCGATCACCGGCTACACGGTCCTGGGTCTGGTTTCGCTGCTGGTGCTCGGCATCACCGGTTACGCCTGGGGCACGTACGACACGTTCGACACCGGCGTGCACAAGTCCGACGCGCTGATCAGCCCGACCGAGAAGAAGTCGCTCAACGGCGACACGAACATCCTGATCATGGGCCTGGACAGCCGGCTGGACGAGAACGGCAAACCGCTGCCGCAGAACATCTACAACGCGTTGCACGCGGGGGACGACAGCGTCGGCGGCTACAACGCGAACGTGCTGATGCTGCTGCACGTGCCGGCCCACGGGCAGGCCACCGAGATCTCCATTCCCCGCGACGACTACGTCGATCTGCCCGGCTGCCCGGACGGGGTGTGCAAGGAGAAGATCAAGCAGGCGTACGGGCTGGCCAGGGACGAGGCGTACAACAAGCTGCGGGCCAAGGGAATCAAGGGCACGGACCTGGAGCAGCAGGCGCGGGACGCCGGCCGCAAGGAGGAGGCCGACACCGTCAGCCGGTTCCTCGGCGGGATCCCGATCGACCACTTCATCGAGGTGACGCTGGTCGCGTTCTTCCAGATCGCGCAGGTGGTGGCGCCGATCACGGTGTGCGTGCTGAAGGCGACGCACGACACGTTCTCCGGCGCCAATTTCCGCGCCGGGCAGCAGCGGATCAACGCGGTGCAGGCGCTGGCCTACGTGCGGCAGCGCCGGGACAACGTGCGGGGCGATTTCTACTACCACAACTTCACCGACCTGGACCGGGAGCGGCGGCAGCAGGCGTTCATCTCGTCGCTGGCCTACCAGTTGCGCCAGGCCGGTACGTTCACCAGCCCGTCGAAGATCAGCGCGATCCTCAACGTGGCCAAGCAGAACACCGCCATCGACAGCGGGCTGAACCTGCTGGACTTCGCCCAGGAGGCGTCCAACCTGACCGGTGGGCACATCACGTTCAACACGCTGCCGGTGCAGCGGTTCGCTGACCTCGGCGGATCGATCGGCGATGTGAACATCGTCGACGTGCCGGTGATCCAGGCGGAGGTGAAGCAGTGGCTGGGCATCAAGCCGCCGCCCACCCCGACGACAGCGCCCGCGGCGCCGCCCGCCACCACCGGCGTGGTGGACGTGGTGAACCGGTCGGGGCAGAGCGGGGTGGCCGGGCGGCTGGAGCGGGCCTTGGTGGCCAAGGGATTCACCCAGGGTCAGGCGAGTACCGAGACGCTGGAGACGTCGACCGTGGTGGAGTACGGCTCGTCGGGCGCGCTGGCCGCGGCCAGGGCGGTGGCCGGGTTGCTCGGCGGTGACGTGACCGTCGAGCGGTCGAGTCGGGCGGCTGTCGGGCGGGTGCGGGTGGTGCTGGGCACCAGCTTCGCGCTGCCGACGGCGTTGGGCGGCACCGGAAACAACGCGCCCACCCCGGACGCCGCCGCGCTCAGGAGTGAGGCACCGGGCAGCAACGCGAACGCTCCCAGCCCGCTGGCCGGCGGCACCATCCCCTGCGTCAAGTAGTTCAGGACGCGAACAGCAGCGCCGCCGGCCGTTCGGTCTCCGGGTCGAGCAACAACTGTGCGCCGACGGTGAATCCGGCGTCCCGCACCAGATTTGCCATCCGCTCGGGCGTGCGGCGGTGGACGCGGACGCGCATCGGGTGGCCGCCGTAGCCATCGGTCTTCAGACGGGTGACGTTGCCGACGTGGAAGCCGACCAGCAGCGGTCCGCCGGATCGCAGCGCACGGCGGAAATGCCGCAGTACCAACGGAACCGCGTGGTCCGGGAGGTGGATCAGCGACCACCAGGCGAGCAGGCCGCCGACCGAGTCGTCGGCCAGCGGCAGTTCCGTCATGGAGGCCACCTCGAACCGGACGTCGGGGTGTGCCCGCCGGGCCTGCTCGATCATGCCGGGTGACAGGTCGATGCCGAACGCGTCGACGCCCAGGCCGCGCAGGTCGGCGGTGACGTGTCCCGGACCGCACCCGACGTCGGCGACCGGGCCGCCGCCCGCCGCGCGCACCTGCCCGGCGAACAGCGACAGGGCCGCCCACAGGTAGGGCTGTTCGGGCACCGTGCCGCGCAACATCTCGGCGTAGCTGGCCGCGACGGTGTCGTACGAGGTGCGGGTGTCGGCCAGCCAGTCGGTGTCCATGGGCGGGAACGTATCGGGTGCTCACGACAGTTCAGCGCGGTCGGAAGGTCAACGCCACCACCACGCTGGCCACCGCGAACCCGACGCCGACGGTGATCGCGTGCGTCATGCCGGCCACCAGCGCGGGGGCGACGCCCTGCCCGGCGGCGTGCCGTTGGGCGATGCCGAACACCGTGGCGAGAACAGCCAGGCCGAGCGTGGCGCCCATGTTCTGCATGGTCTGCAGGACACCGCCCGCTGCGCCCGAGTCGCGTGGCTCGACGTTGCCCATGATCACCACGTTCAGCGGTGCGAAGCCGATGCCCGCGCCGACGCCGAGCACCACCAGTGGACCCAGCACATCGACGAGGTAACCGCTGGCCGGGGTGAGGCGCGTGAGCCAGACCAGCCCGGCGACCAGCACGAGCCCACCGGTCACCACCAACGGTTTCGGGCCGGTTCTGGGCAGCAGCACGGGCACCAGCCGGGTCATCGCGAACTGTGGTGCCGCGAGCGGCAGGAACGCGATGCCGGTGGCCAGTGGTGAAAGGCGCAGCACGTCCTGCAGGAACTGGGTCAGGAAGAAGAAGCAGGTCATCATGGCCATCGGGCCGAGGAAGAAGCAGACGTAGGCGGCGGCGCGGTTGCGGTCGGCGAACAGGCGCAGTGGCAGCAACGGCTGCGCGACCCGGGATTCCACCAGCACGAACGCCACCAGCGCCACGACGCCGACCGCGAGCGCACCGAGTGTGATGGCATCCGTCCAGCCGGCCGAGACCGCGCGGACGCAGCCGTAGACCAGGCCCGCCGCGCCCACCGTGGCGGTGCCGGCACCTGCCAGGTCGAGCCTGCGTTCGGTGTCCGGCCGGGAGGTTTCGGCGAGGTGGTGCAGGGCGAGTGCGACGACGACGGCGCCGACCGGCACGTTGATGAAGAACACCGCCCGCCAGGTCAGCGCGGTGGTGAGCACGCCACCGACGATCAGGCCGATCGCGAAGCCGCCGGAGGCCATGCCGGAGAACACCGCGAGGGCGCGAATGCGTTGCCGTGGCTCGGTGAACGTGGTGGTGATCAGCGCGAGCGTGCTCGGTCCGGCGGCCGCGGCGCCGACGCCCTGGACGATCCGCGCGGCCAGCAGCATGCCCGCCGATGTGGCCAGCCCGCCGGCCAGTGAGGCGACGGTGAACAGGACCAGGCCGCCGACGAACAGCCGCCGCCTGCCGAACAGGTCACCTGCCCGGCCGCCGAGCAGCAGGAGCCCGCCGAACACCAGCGTGTAGGCGTTGACCACCCAGGACAGGCCGGCGGAGCTGAAGTGCAGGTCGGCCTGGATGCTCGGCAGCGCGACGTTCGTGACGGTGAGGTCGAGCACCAGCATGAGCTGGCAGGTCACCAGGACGGCGAGGACGACTGCCGGGCGGGGCGGTGCGACCGTGCGGACAGCCACGGTTCCCTCCAAGTGGAGATAGTCTCCGGTTAGGTCGCGGTTATCATATGGAGAGTCCGTCCGGTTCCACAAGACTATCCGGAGAATGTGTCCGCTTCTAGCCGCCGGGGGCCGTCATGCGCGCCGACGCACGCCGTAACGCCGCACTGCTCGTCGCCACGGCACGGGAGGTGTTCGCGGAGAAGGGCGCCGACGCCCCGCTGGACGAGATCGCCAAGCGGGCCAAGGTCGGCGCGGGCACCCTGTACCGCCACTTCCCCACCCGCGAGGCCCTGGTCGAGGCCGTCTACCGGGACGAGGTGGACGTACTGGCCGACCGGGTCGACGTGCTGCTCGCCGAGTACCCGCCCTTCGACGCGCTGGCCAGGTGGATGCGCGAGCAGATGCGGTTCGTCGACCACCGGCGCGGCCTGGCCGCCAACCTCAAGTTCACCGTGCGGCCCGGCACGGAGACGATGAACTGGTGCCGGGACCGGCTGCTCGCCGCGGCCGGCACGCTGATCGACGCCTGCCGGGCGGTCGGGGCCGTCCGGGCCGACCTGGAGCCGTTCGACCTGATGCGCTTCGGCCACGGCATGGCCGTGGCAGCGGAGTTCGGCACCGAGGCCGACACCGACCGGATGCTGGACATCGTCCTGGCCGGCCTGCGCGAACGAGAACCGGACTAGCGGCTCGCCCCGGCGTGGGCGCGCAGCACGATGTCGACGATCTCGTTCATCATCGACGTCATGTCGTAGTCCTTGGGCGTGAACACGCCCACCACGCCCCGGGCCCGCAGCGCCGCCGCGTCCTCGGCCGGGATGATGCCGCCTACCACGACCGGCACGTCACCGGCGCCCGCCTCGGCGAGCCCGTCCACCACGGCCGGCACGACCTCCATGTGCGACCCGGACAGGATCGACAGCCCGACCACGTGCACGCCCTCCTGCACGGCGGCGGACACGATCTGGGCCGGGGTCAGCCGGATGCCCTGGTAGATCACCTCGAAACCGACGTCCCGGGCCCGGACGGCGATCTGCTCGGCACCGTTGGAATGCCCGTCCAGCCCCGGTTTGCCGACCAGGAACCGCAACCGCTCGCCCAGTTGCTCGCCCGCCGCGCGGACCCGCTCGCGCACCGCGCCGATCGCGTCACCGGCACCGGCCGCGGCCGCCGCCGACACGCCGGTGGGCGCCCGGTACTCGCCGAACACCTCGCGCAGCACCCCGGCCCACTCGCCGGTGGTCACGCCCGCCCTGGCGCACGCCAGCGTCGCGGGCACCAGGTTGACGTCCGATTTGGCGTCCTCGCGCAGCTTCTCCAGCGCGCCGGCCACGGCGGCCGGGTCGCGGTCGGCCCGCCACGCCCGGATGGCCGCCACGGCGTGCCGTTCCACCTCGGGGTCGAGCCGCTCGATCGCGGCCGCGTCGCCCTGCAGCGGGCTGGGTTCGGTGGTGTCGAAGCGGTTGACGCCCACGATGACGTCCTCGGCCGCCTCGATCCGCCTGCGCCGCTCGGCCAGCGACGAGACCAGCTGGGACTTCATGTAGCCGTTCTCCACGGCCGCGACCGCGCCGCCCATCCCGGCCACCCGGTCGATCTCGGCCCGGGCGCCGTCCAGCAACTGGTCGACCTTGGCCCGCACCACCGGCGACCCGTCGAACAGGTCGTCGTACTCCAGCAGGTCGGTCTCGTAGGCCAGCACCTGCTGCATGCGCAGCGCCCACTGCTGGTCCCACGGCCGGGGCAGGCCCAGCGCCTCGTTCCACGCCGGCAACTGGATCGCCCTGGCCCGGGAACCCCGGGACAGCGTGACGGCCAGCATCTCCAGCACGATCCGCTGCGCGTTGTTCTCCGGCTGCGCCTCGGTCAGGCCCAGCGAGTTGACCTGCACGCCGTAGCGGAACCGGCGCTGCTTCGGGTCGCGCACGCCGTACCGCTGCAGCGTCAACTCGTCCCACAGCTCGGTGAAGGCGCGCATCTTGCACATCTCCTCCACGAACCGCACGCCCGCGTTGACGAAGAACGACATCCGCCCGACGACGTCGCCGAACCGCTCCGCCGGCACCTGACCGGCGTCGCGCACCGCGTCCAGCACGGCGATCGCGGTGCTCATCGAGTAGGCGATCTCCTGCACCGGCGTCGCGCCGGCCTCCTGCAGGTGGTAGGAGCAGATGTTGATCGGGTTCCAGCGCGGCACGTTGTTCACCGTCCACGCGATCATGTCGGTGATCAGCCGCAGGCTCGGTCCCGGCGGGAACACGTAGGTGCCCCGGGACAGGTACTCCTTGATGATGTCGTTCTGCGTGGTGCCGGTCAGGTCGGCCAGGTCGACGCCCTGCTCCTCGGCGACTGTCACGTAGAGACCGAGCAGCCACATCGCGGTGGCGTTGATGGTCATCGACGTGTTCGCCTCGGCGAGCGGAATACCGGCGAAAAGTTGGCGCATGTCACCGATGTGGCTGACCGGCACGCCCACCTTGCCCACCTCGCCGGTGGCCAGCCCGTCGTCCGGGTCGTAGCCCGTCTGCGTGGGCAGATCGAAGGCGACGGAGAGGCCGGTCTGGCCTTTGGCCAGGTTGCGGCGGTACAGGGCGTTGGACGCGGTGGCCGAGGAGTGCCCCGCGTAGGTCCGCATCACCCACGGTCGATCCCGGTCGGAGTCGGTCGGATACGGCACGGTGAACCTCCGTTAACCCGGCTGTGTCGAACACTGTACTGGCCGGTAACCGGATCCGCCGGTGCGCTTGGTCACAACCACCCGATCGCGAGACCTCCTTGGGGCTGGTGATCGGCGCGGCAGCGGTTCAGGATTGGCACATGGGGCTGTCGATCCCGAACGAGGTGCTGATCCTCGCCGCCATCATCTTCGTGCTGAGCGGGATCCTGCGCCGCTTCTTCGGCAGTGACACACCCAGGGTGGAACGCAAGCTGGCCAAGGCGCGCGACTACGGACTGCTGTCCGAGGTCGCCACCGTGCCCTCCGAACAGGCCGCGGCCTTCGTGCGGGACCTGTTGCGCCGCAACGGCATCCGCGCTACCACCGCGCCGGACGAGGACGGCGCGACCCAACACGTCCTGGTGTTCCCCGCCGACGCCGAGGCGGCGGCCGAACTCCTGCTGCGGGACTGAGCTCAGTCGCGGTCGGGCGGCGCGGCCACCCGGCTGACATCCGCACCCAGGCGCTGCATGTTCTCCACGAACCTCGGGTAGCCGCGGTCGATGTGGAACACGTCCCACACCTCGGTGCAGCCCTCCGCGCACAGCCCGGCCAGCACCAGGCCGACACCGGCCCGGATGTCCGACGCCCACACCGGAGCGCTGGACAGCGCCGGCACGCCCCGGACCACGGCGTGGTGCCCGTCGGTCCGGGCGTCGGCACCGAGCCGGACCATCTCCTCGATGAACCGGAACCGCGCCTCGAACACGTTCTCGGTGATCATCGACGTGCCGTCCGCGATGGACGCCAGCGCCACCGCGAACGGCTGCAGGTCGGTGGCGAAACCCGGGTAGGGCAGGGTCACGAAGTCGATGGCCTTCGGCCGGTCGTGCTGCACCACGCGGAACCACTGCTCGCCGCTGGCCACCTCGGCGCCCGCCGTGCGCAGCTTCTCCAGCACCAGGTCCAGGTGGTGCGGGTCGACACCGCGTACGGTCACGTCGCCCCTGGTCATCGCGGCCGCGAACGCCCACGTGGCGCCCACGATGCGGTCGCCGATGACCCGGTGGGTGGCCGGCCGGAGCGACTCGACGCCGTGCACGGTGATGGTGGACGTGCCGGCGCCCTCGATCTTGGCGCCCATCTGGGTGAGCATCGTGGCCAGGTCGGCGATCTCCGGCTCGCGGGCCGCGTTGTCGATCACCGTGGTGCCCTCGGCCAGCACGGCGGCCATCAGGATGTTCTCGGTGGCGCCCATGCTCGGGAAGTCCAGCCAGATCTGCGCGCCGCGCAGGTCGTCGGCCTCGGCGACCACACAGCCGTGCTCGATCTCGCTGGTCGCGCCGAGCTGCCGCAACCCGCTCTGGTGCATGTCCAGCGGTCGGGACCCGATCGCGTCACCGCCGGGCAGCGCCACCACGGCCCGCTTGCACCGGCCGACCAGCGGGCCCAGCACGCACACCGAGGCCCGCAACTTGCCCACGGACGCGAAGTCGGCCCGGTGGGACAATGTCGCCGGGGTGTCGATGACGGTGGTGTCGCCGTCGATGGTGACCGTGCAGCCCAGGCCGCGCAGCACGTCGGCCATCAGCGGCACATCCAGGATCTCCGGGCAGTTGGTCAGCGTCGTCGTGCCCTCGGCCAGCAGCGATGCCGCCATCAGCTTCAGGACGCTGTTCTTCGCGCCGACCACGTCGACGTCGCCGACCAGTCGCGCGCCGCCGCACACCCGGAAATGTTCAGTCACACCAAGCCTCCACGAACGTTCTACCCCCGGATGTCCGCGGTGCATCGTACGGACCCGCGCGGCCGGCGGTGATCCGGGCCGTGATTGTGCGGTGTCCGACCGGTGATCCGGCCGTGATCAGGGTCAAGGTCCTGTTTCACAAGCCCTCCTTGCGCAGTTCACTCGCAGCCGCGGGCATCCCGCTGCCTGGCCAGGCTTGTGAAACAAGACCTAACTTGCCCAGGGAACAATGCTGCCCGGCGGGGAGGACTCCAGCCAGGACAGGAAACCGGTCAGCGCCTCGGCACCGAACGCGAGCTCGATCTCGCCGTGCCCCGCCCGGCAGCGCAGCACGGTGGCGTCCACCGGCATCGCGTAGCTCTCCGGGCCGCTGGGCGTCCGGCGATCCTCGATCTCCAGGCCGATCCTCGGGATCACCTGATCCGGACCGGACCGCACGGACAACACGCGATACCAGACGAATTCGTCACCCCGGTACCGCCCGACACCGACCTGCCAGCCACGGCCGCTGTCGTCGATCCGCCGGCGCAACGCGACGTGGATACCACCCTCACGGAGCAGCCGCAGCCGACGGAACGCATAGCAGGCGAGCACCACGGCCAGCACGATGAGGAGCACCCCGACGTATCCGGTGATCCCCACGGCCGCCCGCCCTCCGCTGCCCTGGGCCGCTCAGACCGTCTGTCCGGCGGCCCGGAGCTGGGAAGTCGCTCTCATGCGGACGGACTCGTCCTCGTCGTCGAGTTCGGACCTGGCCTGGTCCACGTCGATCTCGTCGGCCCACTGGGCGTCCTCGGCGAGGATGCTGACCCGCTCGCCGGTGACGGAGAGGAACCCGCCCTGGACGGCGGCCCGCAGGCTGTCCCCGTCCGGCCGGTCGATGCGGACGACACAGTCTGGTACGAGCTCACCCAGGAGCGGGACGTGCCGGGGCAGGACGCCGATCTCGCCCTCGGTGGTCCGGGTGAACACGGCGGTGGCCTGGCCGGACCACAGCAGGCGCTCCACGGACACCAGCTCGACGGTCATCTCAGCCACGCGCATCTCCTTCGCAAGCTCGTAGGGGGAGTTTAGACGGTGCGCCTTGACGGCACGTGGCCCCACCCGTAACGCCCATCGTGGGCCGAACCCGCTGGTCCGGCCCACGACGCACGGTCACCGGCTGGCCAGTTCCTTCGCCTTGCGCTCCAGGTCCTCCAGCCCACCGATCAGGAAGAACGCCTGCTCGGGGAGGTGGTCGTACTCGCCCTTGGTGATCTTGTCGAACGCCTCGATCGTCTCCTTCAGCGGGACGTTCGAGCCGGGCTGACCGGTGAACTGCTCCGCCGCCATCATGTTCTGCGACAGGAACCGCTCGATCCGCCTGGCCCGCTGCACCAGGACCTTGTCCTCCTCGGCCAGTTCGTCCATGCCGAGGATGGCGATGATGTCCTGCAGGTCCTTGTACCGCTGGAGGATCCGGATGACCTCCTGCGAGACCCGGTAGTGCTCGTCGCCGACGATGCCGGGCAGCAGGATCGTCGAGGTCGACGACAGCGGGTCCACGGCCGGGAAGATGCCCTTGGAGAACACCGCCCTGGACAGCTCCGTCGTCGCGTCCAGGTGGGCGAACGTGGTGGCCGGGGCCGGGTCGGTGTAGTCGTCCGCCGGCACGTAGATGGCCTGCATCGACGTGATGGACCGGCCACGGGTGGACGTGATGCGCTCCTGCAGCTCACCCATCTCGTCGGCCAGGGTCGGCTGGTAACCCACGGCGGAGGGCATCCGGCCCAGCAGCGTGGACACCTCCGAACCGGCCTGGGTGAACCGGAAGATGTTGTCGATGAACAGCAGCACGTCCTGGTTGGCCACGTCGCGGAAGTACTCCGCCATGGTCAACGCGGACAGCGCCACCCGCATGCGGGTGCCCGGCGGCTCGTCCATCTGGCCGAACACCAGGGCGGTGTCCTTGAGCACGTTGGCGTCGGCGAGCTCCAGGATGAGGTCGTTGCCCTCACGGGTGCGCTCACCCACGCCGGCGAACACCGACGTACCACCGAAGTTGCGGGCGATGCGGTTGATCATCTCCTGGATCAGCACCGTCTTGCCCACGCCGGCGCCGCCGAACAGGCCGATCTTGCCGCCTCGGACGTACGGGGTGAGCAGGTCGATGACCTTCAGGCCCGTCTCCAGCATCTCGGTGCGGCCCTCGAGCTTGTCGAAGGCGGGCGCCTTGCGGTGGATGGCCCAGTGCTCCATGTCGGCGCCGTAGCCGGGCTCGTCCAGGCACTCGCCGAGCGCGTTGAACACGTGCCCCTTGACCTCCTGGCCGACCGGCACCGAGATGCCGGTGCCGGTGTCGGCGACCTCGACGCCCCGCACCATGCCGTCGGTGGGCTGCATGGAGATGCAGCGCACGACGTCGTCACCGAGGTGCTGGGCGACCTCGAGGGTGAGGGTGCGCTCGGTGTCGCCGAGCGTCACGTCGACGTGCAGCGCGTTGAACAGTTCGGGTACCGAGTCCCGGGGGAACTCGACGTCGACGACCGGGCCGATGACCCTGACGACGCGGCCGGTCGCCGTTGCAGTGGAGGGAACTGTGGCAGTCATCATTCTTCACTTCCTGCAGCGGCGAGCGCGTCGGCGCCGCCGACGATCTCGCTGATCTCCTGGGTGATCTGTGCCTGGCGAGCCTGGTTCATCTGCTGCGTGTAGGTGCGGATCAGCTCGTTGGCGTTGTCGGTGGCGGCCTTCATGGCCCGTTGGCGGGCCGCGGACTCGGAGGCCGCCGAGTCGAGCAGTGCGGCGAACAGCCGGGTCTTCACGTACTTGGGCAGCAACGCGCCCAGCAGCGTCTCGGCGTCCGGTTCGAACTCGTAGTCGGGCAGTTCCACCGGCGTTTCGGTGTACTCGACCTCCAGCGGCGCGATGCGCTTGGCCACCGGCGCCTGGGTGAGCATCGAGCGGAACTCGGTGTACACGATGTGCAGCTCGTCGATGCCGGCCTCGGGCGACGCCTCCGGGTCGACACCGGCCATGAAGCTGTTCACCATCATGTCGGCGGCCTCGACGACGTCCGCATAGGACGGTTGCTCGGAGAAACCGGTCCACGAACCGGTGATCTCCCGCTGCCGGAACCGGTAGAAGCCCAGGCCCTTGCGGCCCATCACGTAGAGCTGGACCGACTTGCCCTCCTCGCGCAGCAGGGCCTGGAGTTCCTCGGCCTCGCGCAGCACGTTGGAGTTGTAGGCGCCTGCCATGCCGCGGTCGCTGGTCACCACGAGCACACCGGCCCGCGTCGGGTTCTCCTTGGGCGTCAGCAGCGGGTGGTCCAGGGTGCTCGCCGCGGCACCGAGGGCGGCCAGCACCCTGGTGATCTCCTCGGAGTACGGCTTGGACGCCTGGACCCTGGCCCGTGCCCTGCCGATGCGGGACGTCGCGATCAGCTCGAACGCCCGCGTCGTCTTCCTGATCGACTGCACGGTGCGGACGCGCTGTCGCAGGATGCGCAGCTCAGCGGCCATGTGTCACCTGATCACTTCTGGCCGGGCGCGGGACGGTTCACGGCGACCGTCTCGCTACCGACCTCGTCGGCGTCCATCGCCTCGGCCCGCTCACCGGTGACCGGCTTGCCGTCCGACGCGTCGAACTGGTTCTTGAAGTCCTTCACCGCGTCGGCGAGCTGCTCCTGCAGTTCCTTGGGCAGTTCCTTGCCGTCGCGGATCTCGGCGAGCAGCTTGGTGGCCCGCAGGTGCTCCAGGAACTCCTGCTCGAACCGGCGGACGTCGCCGATCGGCACCGAGTCCAGATGACCCTGGGTGCCCAGGTAGATCGCGACGACCTGCTCCTCGACCGGGTACGGGCTGTACTGCGGCTGCTTGAGCAGCTCCACCAGCCGGGCACCGCGCTCCAACTGCGCCTTGGAGGTGGCGTCCAGGTCGGAGGCGAACGCGGTGAACGCCTCCAGCTCGCGGTACTGGGACAGGTCCAGCCGCAGCGAGCCGGCGACCGTCTTCATCGCCTTGATCTGGGCGTTGCCGCCGACCCGGGAGACCGAGACACCGACGTTGACCGCCGGCCGGACGCCCTGGTTGAACAGGTCGGACTCGAGGAAGCACTGGCCGTCGGTGATGGAGATGACGTTGGTCGGGATGTAGGCCGAGATGTCGTTGGCCTTGGTCTCGATGATCGGCAGGCCGGTCATCGAGCCGCCGCCGAGCTCGTCGGACAGCTTCGCGCAGCGCTCCAGCAGGCGCGAGTGCAGGTAGAAGACGTCGCCCGGGTACGCCTCGCGGCCCGGCGGGCGGCGCAGCAGCAGCGAGATCGCGCGGTACGCCTCGGCCTGCTTGGACAGGTCGTCGAACACGATCAGCACGTGCTTGCCCTGGTACATCCAGTGCTGGCCGATGGCCGAACCGGTGTAGGGCGCCAGCCACTTGAACCCGGCCGAGTCGGACGCGGGGGCGGCGACGATCGAGGTGTACTCCAGGGCGCCCGCGTCGGCGAGCGCGGCCTTCACGCCGGCGATCGTGGAACCCTTCTGGCCGATCGCCACGTACACACAGCGGACCTGCTGGTTCGGGTCGCCGGTGGCCCACGCGGCCTTCTGGTTGATGATCGTGTCGACGCAGACGGCGGTCTTGCCGGTCTTGCGGTCGCCGATGATGAGCTGGCGCTGGCCGCGGCCGATCGCGGTCATCGAGTCGATGGCCTTGATGCCGGTCTGCAGCGGCTCCTTCACCGGCTGCCGGTTCATCACCGATGGCGCCTGCAGCTCCAGCGGCCTGCTCTCCTCGGCGACGATGTCGCCCAGGCCGTCGATCGGCACACCCAGCGGGTCGACGACCCGGCCGAGGAAGCCGTCGCCGACCGGCACGGACAGCACCCGGCCGGTGCGGCGGACCTCCGAGCCCTCCTCGATGGTCTCGTAGTCACCGAGGATGACGGTGCCGATCTCCCGGCTGTCCAGGTTCTGCGCCACACCGAGGACGCCGCCGGGGAACTCCAGCAGCTCCTGGGCCATCACCGAGGGCAGTCCCTCGACGTGCGCGATGCCGTCGCCGGTGTCGGCGACGACGCCGACCTCCTCGCGAGCGGTGTCGGGCGAGAAGGTGGAGACGTAGTTCTCGATCGCGCTCCGGATCTCGTCCGACGAGATCGTCAGCTCCGCCATGGCTATTCGGTCCCTGCTCTCGGTGTTACTGGGTCTGTAGCGTTTGTGGGCTGCCTCAGCCGGGCAGTTCCTGGCGCGCCTTGGCCAGCCGGGCCGCGACGCTGCCGTCGATCACCTCGTCGCCCACCCGGATCACGAGGCCCCCCAACACGTCGGGGTCGAGTTCTACCTGCACGGAGACCGCGCGGCCGAAGATCGTGGAGAGCGTCTGGGCGAGCCTGCTCTCCTGCTCGTCGGTCAGCGGTGCCGCGGCGACGACCTGGGCCACCGAGCGGCTCCGCATGGCCGCCGCGTCCTCGGCGAGCTTGCTGACCACCAGTTCCAGGCTACGTCCTCGCGGCTCGCGCACGGTCTGCTCGAGCAACTGGGTGGTGACCGGGGTGACCCGGTCGGCCAGCACGGTGTCCAGCAGCCGGACGCGGCCCTCGGCCGGTGTGGCCTGATCGGCCAGCAGTGACCGCAGCCGGGGCTCCGCGACCAGGATCCGGCTGAACCGGAACAGCTCGTCCTCGACGTCCTCCAGCACGCCGTCCTGCTCGGCGCGCATGAACGTGACCCGCCTGGCCAGCGACTCCAACGCCTCCAGCAGGTCGGACGGGGCCGACCAGCGGGCGGTGGCCAGCCCGGCGACCGTGGTCACCGCGGCGTCGCCGATCTTGCCGCCGAACACGCCCCTGGTGAGCCGTTCCCGGCCGTCCTCCGGGGTGCCCGGGTCGGTCAGGTGGCGGCGCAGCACGCGCTCCCGCTGGAGCACGCCGAGCACCGCGAACAGTTCGTCGGCCAGCGTGCGCAACTGGTCGGCGTCGGCGCCCGCGACGACCTCGTCCAGCCGTTCCCGGGCGGCAGCGAGGGATTCCCTGCTCGCAGACTGCATTACGAGTCCTCTCCGGTCGCGTCCGACGTGGCCGCCATGGACTCCAGTTCGCCGAGCAGCCGGTCCACCGTGGCCGACCGGCGCTGCGGATCGGACAGGTGCTCGGTGACCAGTTCACCGGCCAGATCGACAGCGAGTTCGCCGATCCTGGCGCGCAGATCGCGGATCACCTGGCGGCGCTGGGCGACCAGTTCGGCCTCGCCACGCTCACGGATCCGCTCGACCTCGCGGTCGGCCTGCTCACGCATCTCCTCGACGATCCGGATGGCGTCCGCGCGGGCCGCGTCCCGGATCTTCGCCGCCTCGGTGCGGGCCTCGGTGAGCGCGTCGCGGTACTTGCGCTCGGCCTCGGCCAGCCGCGCGCTGGCGGTCTCGGCGTCCTCGACCTGCTTGGCCACCAGGTCCTTCTGCCGGCGCATCGCCTTGCGGACGGGCGGGACCACCTTCCACCAGATGACCGCGATGACGACGAGAAAGCCGACGAGTTCGGCGATGTAGTCGGCCATCAGTCCTCCCGGCCGGCGGTCAGTGCGTCCAGGAAGGTGGCGACGGTCTCGGCGTGCCTGGCGTCGGCAGGCAGCTCGACGCCGACCACTCGGCCCGCCAACGTAGTGGACAGCGAGCCGATCTCCCCCTGCAGTTCGCGCAGCGCGCGCTCCCGCTGCTCGGCCAGTTCGGCCTCGCTGCGCTGCTGGATCCCGCCGACCTCATCTTCGGTCCTGGCACGCAGCTCGTGCTGGATCCGCTGGCCCTCGGCACGGGCCTCGGCACGGATCTCGCCCGCCTCCCGGCGGGCGGCGGTCAGCGCCCCGGCGTAGCGGCTCTCCGCGGCCGCCAGCTTCTCAGTGGATTCCTGCTGCTCCTTGGCCGTCCTGGCAACTCGGTCGGCCCGATCCTGCAACGCCTTCACGACCGGCGGCACGACATATCGCCACATGACGAACAGGACGATGCCGAAGATGATCAGCTCGACGATGAAGGTGCCGTTGGGAATCAGCAGGTTGCCCGCGGCCAGGTCGGTGGTGTGCATGACGATCAGGCGGGCGTGCCGAACAGCAGGATCGCGGCGAAGGCGAGTGCGATGAAGAAGTTGCCTTCGGCGAACGCCACCGTGATGAAGAACGGCGTGAACAGGCGGCCCTGCGCCTCCGGCTGACGGGCCACCCCGGCCACCAACTGGCTACCGGCGAGGCCGTCACCGATGGACGCACCGGCCGCGCCGACACCCAGCATCAGGCCGCCGCCGATAAACGCACCGGCCTGCTCGATGGCCTGGTTCAACGTGTTTGCCATGACTCTCCCTTACCTGTCCTTCCAAGACAAAGCTTCGACGAACTCCGACGGCACCGGTGGCCTCGTCAATGGCCCTCCCGATTTTCCATCGCCTGGCTGAAGTAGATGACGGTCAACAGCGCGAAGATGAACGCCTGCACCGCACCGATGAACAGGTCGAACAGTTTCCAGGCGCCGTTGAGCGCCCAGTTGATCTCCACCGGAAGGATCGCCGCGATCACCGAGAGCATGATCCCGCCGGCGAGGACGTTGCCGAACAGTCGCAGCGCGTGCGACATCAGGCCGCTGATCTCCTCGATGATCCAGAACAGAAACAGCGGTGTCGAGTGGCCTTTGAGCGTGTGGACCGCCTGCCGGCCCAGCCCGTGGTGCACCCGGGCGCCCGACAGGTGCTTCCAGATGAACACCAACAGTGCCAGCGGGTACACGAAGTTGACATCACTGGCCGGCGGCGGCAGCAGTTCGTGGCCGCCGACGGTCAGCGGCAACACCGCCAGCCAGTTGGACACCAGGATGTAGAAGAAGAGCGTCACCGACAGCGGCAGTACGTACGGCGCGACGCGCATGCCGATCAGGCCGTCGATCTGCGCGCGCAGGAACCCGACGATGGTCTCGAAGAAGAGCTGGATACCGTTGGGTGGGCCCGACGTGGCCTTCGCGCGCACCACGAAACCGACGATCAACAGGATCGCGGACGCGACCAGCGTCGAGATGATCGTGTCGGAGTTGAAGGTCAAGCCGAAGAAATGCCACTCGGGATGGTCCCCGACAGTGACGTTGGTGCTGGCGGCGAGGTAGCGGGTCATTGCTGGCGGCGCTCCTTGAGTACCGGCATGGCCGTGTGGCCGATGTTGATGAGCTGGTAGGCCGCGAGTCCGAAGAAGACGCCGAGGCCGTCGGGGCGGACGAAGACGCCCAGCGCGACGGCGATCGCCGTGATGAGAAGCAGACGGCGCGCGGACAACAGGCCGACCGCCCGCTTGTGCGGGTCGTTCTTGGCGATCACATTGAGCACGTCACGCTGCAACATGCGGCTGTTGAACAGGCCGAGGCCGAGGCCGATACAACCGAGCAGGCCCATCGGCAGATGCCCGAACAGCGCCGAGACGACCACGCCTGCGGCACCGAGGAACGCGGCGATCAGCAGTGGCCGGCGCAGGCTCAACACCGCGGACGCCGGCACGTTCGCGGCGGCCTCCTTCAACGATGGCATCGAACGACCTCCTGCTCGATCGTCACAGGAACCTCCGGAATGTTGCGTAGCCGTACCAACAGGTTGCCGCCATGCCGACGGCCAGGCCGGTCAGGGTGAATTCGGGCAGGGTGTGTGCGCGGGTGTCGATGAACCAGCCGATCAGCGTCCCGCCGGCGACCAGCGCGGCCATCGTCGTACCCAGACGAATGAGTCGCCACAGCCCGGGTGGGTCGCTGTCCGGCATGGCTGGCCTATTCCCGGCCGTTGTCCCGCATGCGGTGATCAGTCAACAGCGACTCCTCGTGGTCTCGGGCGCATCGTCTCGGGCGCGTAGGAGCTGGGCCTGGTGGCCCGGTGTGCCACGGAAAGGCGGCACAAAGCATCGAACCCCCCGCTCGGGGGGCTTGCCGCAGACGCTATCACAGATGTTCGAACGCCCGACGTGGCATGGGTGAACGCCGGTAGCCGAGGCCCACCGGCGGGGATTGAAGTTGTGGGCGGTCACCGCGATCACCCCACTCCGTCGGGAGATGTCTGGAACAGGTACCCGCAAATTTACAGTACGGGCGTTCGGTAGCCGATGTGGGCCCCCTGTGAGGTGGCCCATTCAGGACGTTCGCAAGGCGTTGCGCAGCCGGGGCACGATCGACACCAACAACGCCACCAACAATCCGATCGCGATTCCCCAGACCGCGACCTTCACGTCGATCAGTGTCAACGCCACCGCACCGAACGCGATCACCGCCGCCCACAAGTAGATCAGCAACACGGCCCGGCGCTGCGAGTGACCGATGTCCAACATCCTGTGGTGCAGGTGCATCTTGTCGGCGACGAACGGGCTGTCCCCGCGCCGGGTACGGCGCACCACCGCCATCAGCAGGTCCAGCAGCGGTATGAACAGGACGGCCGCGACCACCAGCAGCGGGGACAGCAGGGCGATCGCGTCCTTGGCACCGAGCGTGGCGTACTGGATGCGGCCTGACGCCGACGTACTGGCAGCGGCCAGCATCAGGCCGATCAACATCGACCCCGAGTCGCCCATGAAGATCCGCGCGGGTTGGAAGTTGTGCGGCAGGAAGCCCAGGCACGCACCGGCCAGGGTCGCGCTGATCAGCGCGGGCGGATAGTTGGTGACGTTGCCGTGCGAGTTGTCCAGCAGGCCCAGCGAGAAGGCACACGTCGCCGCCGCGGCGATCAACCCGATCCCGGCGGCCAGCCCGTCCAGACCGTCCACCATGTTCACCGCGTTGACCATCGTGACGACCAGCAGCACCGACAGTAGGCCGCCCTCGTTCTGGTCCAGCACCAGCACCGAACCCAGGCCGGCGCCCTGGCCGCCCCACGGCACCCAGAACTCCACCCACTGCAGGCCCAGCAGCACCAGCACACCGGCCGAGGTGATCTGGCCGGCCAGCTTGGTCAGCGAGTCCAGTTCGAACCGGTCGTCCAGCGCACCGACGAGCACGATGATGCCGCCGCCGATGAGCACGGCGTACGGGTCGAGCGAGTAGGTGAACGCGCGGCGCAGCACCGGGAGTTGGTGGGCCAGCAGCATCCCACCCACCACGCCCAGGTACATGGCGATGCCGCCCATCCTGGGCATCACCCTGGTGTGCACGTCCCTGGCCCTGGGCACCGCGACGGCCCGCAGCTTCACGGCGAACTTGCTCACCGGCCCGGTCAGCAGGAAGGTGACGGCCGCCGCCGTGAGAGCGACCAGGAGGTACTCCCGTACCGGCAGGCCGGCCGGTGTGGCGTCCGCCAACGAACTGGACAACGAGCCCACGGCGAAACCGGTCTACCCGACGGCCGTGCCGAGGACTTCGACCACCTCGGCCCGGCTCACCGCGCCCTCGCGCAGCATGCGGGGGTATTCGCCGGTCAGGTCGATGATGGACGAGGGCACCGGGTCACCGGCCGGCCCGCCGTCCAGGTAGACCGAGACGGAGTCGCCGAGCTGCGACCGCGCCTCGGCCGCCGTGGTGGCCGGCTGCTGGCCGCTGATGTTGGCGCTGGACTGGGCCATCGGGCCGATCTCGCGGAGCAGTTCCAGGGCCACCGGGTGCAGCGGCATGCGCAGGTTCACCGTGCCGCGCGTCTCGCCGAGGTCCCACGCGAGGGACGGCGCGTGCGGCAGCACGATGGACAGGCCGCCGGGCCAGAACGCCTCGATCAGCGTGCGGGCCTCCTGCGGCACGGACAGCACCAGACCGTCCACGGTGGACCATGAACCGACCAGGACGGACACCGGCATGTTCCGGCCCCGCCCCTTCGCCTCGAACATGGCCTTCACCGCGACCGCGTCGAACGCGTCGCAGCCGATGCCGTACACCGTGTCGGTGGGGAACACCACCAGCCGCGACGACCGGATCATGCCGGCGGCCGCCGCGATGCCGGACTCGCGCTCGTCCCGTTTACTGCAGTCGTAAACCGTGGCCACGACTACGATCCTGCCACGTCCGGCCCCCGCATGGTCGCCCGGCCGTCGCTAGCGGCCACCGGCGCCGCGGCAGGCGGTCACGAAGCGGGGCCGACCGGCCAGGTCCGGGTGGCCGGTCACGGACGTCAGCACCCGCCGGGCGGACATCAACTCCACCACCGAGTCCTGGTGCGACGCGTCGTGCTCGATCACCACCGCACCGCCCGCGGTGAGCAGCCGGGCCGCCAGCGCGACCACCGGCCGGATCACCGACAACCCGTACGGACCTGCGAAGACCGCCATGGCCGGGTCGTGTTCGGCGACCTCGGGCGGCACCGGCGTGCCGTCCGGCACGTAGGGCGGGTTGCACAGCACGAGATGAACGGAACCGTCCAGGTCGGTGAACAGTTGGGGGTCGGTGACGTCACCGGCGTACAGGCGGATCGGCGGGTCGCCGGCCTGCGCGCGCAGTTCGGCGTTCTGCCGGGCCCACGCCAGCGCGACCCCGTCCAGTTCGACCGCGTGCACCACGGCGTCGTGCCGGGCGGCGGCCACGGCCAGCGCCAGCGCGCCGGAGCCGGTGCACAGGTCGATCACGACCGGCTCGGGGATCGCGGCGATGTGCGCCAGACCCCACTCCAGCAGGCCCTCGGTCTCCGGCCGGGGCACGAAGACCCCTGGTCCGACGCCCACGGTGAGCTCACCCATGGCGGCCCAACCGGTCAGGTGCTGGAGCGGCACGTGCTTGGCGCGCTGCCCGACGAGTTGGCCGATGGCGTCCACCACGGGCGGGTCCACCAACGGCACCATCGGGAGGTGGCCGCGTTCCACGCCGAGCACGTGCGCCGCGATCAGTTCGGCGTCCACCCTCGGCGAATCGACACCCGCGGCGGCGAGCACCCGTTCGGCCTCCAGGATGGCCAAGCGGAGCGGCTGCCTCTGTCTGGTCACGGGTGACAGCCTCTCATCCCGTGGTCGGTATCAGTCCGCCGCCGCTGCGAGACGCTCCGCGCGATCGGCCTCGGCGAGCGCGTCGAGCACCGAGTCCAGGTCACCGTCCAGCACCTGGTCGAGGTTGTACGCCTTGTAGTTGACCCGGTGGTCGGCGATCCGGTTCTCCGGGAAGTTGTACGTGCGGATCCGCTCCGAGCGGTCGACCGTGCGCACCTGGCTGCGCCGCGCCTGCGACGCCTCGGCGGCGGCCGTCTCCTCGGCCAGCGCCTGCAACCGGGCCCGCAGCACGTGCATCGCGCGGGTCTTGTTCTGCAACTGGCTGCGCTCGTTCTGGCAGGACACCACGATGCCGGTGGGCAGGTGCGTGATGCGGACGGCCGAGTCGGTGGTGTTCACGCTCTGGCCGCCGTGGCCGGACGAGCGGAACACGTCGATCCGCAGGTCCTTCTCGTCGATCTCGACCTCGACGTCGTCCGGTTCCGGGTACACCAGGACACCGGCCGCGGACGTGTGCACGCGGCCCTGCGACTCGGTCACCGGCACCCGCTGCACGCGATGCACGCCGCCCTCGAACTTCAGCCGCGACCAGACCCCGTCCTGGGCGTCGCCCTTGGCCTTCACCGCGACCGTGACGTCCTTGTAGCCGCCGAGTTCGGACGGGACGCCGTCCAGCACCTCGGTGCGCCAGCCACGCCGTTCCGCGTACCGCAGGTACATGCGCACCAGGTCACCGGCGAACAGCGCGCTCTCCTCGCCGCCCTCGCCGGACTTGACCTCCAGCACCACGTCCGAACCGTCGTGCGGGTCACGCGGCAGCAGCAGCTCGGTCAGCCGCGCCTCCAGCTTCGGCAGCCGCTCCTCCAGCTCGCGGGCCTCGACGGCGAACGTGTCGTCGTCGGCCGCCAGCTCGTGTGCGGCCGCCAGGTCGTCCCTGGTCTGGTCCAGTTCGCGGATGGTCCGCACCACCGGGCCCAGCTCGGCGAACCGGCGGGACAGCGTGCGCGCCAGCAACCGGTCGCCGTGCACCGCCGGATCGGCCAGCCGCCGCTCCAGATCGGCGTGCTCGGCCACCAGCGATCCGAGCACCTCGGGCACCGGCCTGGTCACGCAGCCTCCTCAACGAACCACCAAAAACTCCGCCGAACATGCCAGCGGCGCCCGCAAGCACGCTCGTGGGTGCTCGCGGGCGCCGCTGGTCGGCTCACTTCTTGCGCTTGCCGTAGCGCGCCTCGAACCGGGCGACCCGACCGCCGGTGTCCAGGATCTTCTGCTTCCCGGTGTAGAACGGGTGGCAGTTGGAACAGACCTCGACGTGGATCGAACCCCTGGTCTGGGTGCTGCGCGTGGTGAACGTGTTGCCGCAGCTACAGGTCACCTCGGTGGTGACGTACTCCGGGTGGATACCGGTCTTCACTGTGTCGTCCTCTCATCGTGGCCGCCGGGTCCCCGTGGCGGGGTGAACCGGAGCCGGAATTCGACTCGTCAGTCTGCCAGATGCGCTGACATGCACGTCAACACATCTGGCAGCCCGCTTGTTCCTGGTCTAGTCCTCGCCCTGACCCGGCGTGCTCTTGGCCACCTGCATGAGGAACTCGATGTTGGTCCGGCTCTTGCGCAGCCGGTCCAGCAGCAGGTCGATGGCCTGCTGCGTGTCCAGCGAGTGCAGCACCCTGCGCAGCTTGTGCGTCACGGCCAGCTCGTCCGGCGGGAGCAGCAGCTCCTCCTTGCGGGTACTGGACTGGTCGACGTCGACGGCCGGGAACACCCGCTTGTCGGCGATCTTGCGGTCCAGCTTCAGCTCGGCGTTGCCGGTGCCCTTGAACTCCTCGAAGATCACCGTGTCGCCCGTGGACCCGGTTTCCACCAGGGCCGTGGCGAAGATGGTCAGCGAGCCGCCCTTCTCGATGTTGCGTGCCGCGCCGAGGAACCGCTTCGGCGGGAACAGCGCCGTCGAGTCGACACCACCGGACAGGATGCGGCCGGACGCCGGCGCCGCCAGGTTGTAGGCACGGCCCAGCCGGGTGATCGAGTCGAGCAGGACGACCACGTCGTGGCCCATCTCCACCAGGCGCTTGGCGCGCTCGATGGACAGTTCGGCGACGCTGGTGTGGTCCGACGGCGGGCGGTCGAACGTGGACGCGATGACCTCACCGCGCACCGACCGCTGCATGTCGGTGACCTCTTCCGGCCGCTCGTCCACCAGCACCACCATCAGGTGGCACTCGGGATTGTTGGTCGTGATCGCGTTCGCGATCGACTGCAGCACCATCGTCTTGCCGGCCTTCGGCGGCGACACGATCAGCGCGCGCTGTCCCTTGCCGACCGGCATCACCAGGTCGATGACCCGGGTGGTGAGCACGTGCGGCTCGGTCTCCAGGCGCAGTCGCTCGTTCGGGTACAGCGGCGTCAGCTTGGTGAACTCCGGGCGGTCCTTGACCTCGCCGGGGTCCAGCCCGTTGATCTTGTCCACCCGCACCAGCGGGTTGAACTTCTGCCGCTGCTGCTCGCCGTCGCGGGGCTGGCGCACCACGCCGGTGACCGCGTCACCGCGGCGCAGGCCGTAGCGCCGGACCAGGGACAGCGAGACGTACACGTCGTTGGGCCCGGCCAGGTAGCCGGACGTGCGCACGAACGCGTAGTTGTCCAGCACGTCCAGGATGCCGCCGACGGGCAGCAGGACGTCGTCCTCGCGGATCTCGGTGTCGGCGTTGCCGCCACCGCGACCGCCGCCGCCCGCCTCGCCGTCGCCCCGGCCCCGACCGCGCCTGCGGTCACGGAACCGGCGGCCCCGGCGACCGCCGCGGTCGTCGTCATCGTCGGTGGCGCTGCCCGGCCGGTTCGCCGGCCGGTCGCCCTGACCGCTCCTGTCGCCCCCCTGGCGGCCGGTGCGCTCGCCGGTGCGCTGCTCGGCCCGCTGGTCACCGCGGTCGCCGCGCTGGTCACCGGACCGGTCGTTGGCGCGTTCCGTCTGGTCGCGCCGGTCACCCTGGGCGTCGTCACGCGACTGGGTGTCCGACTCGCGACCACCGTCCCGCTGACTCCCGCCCTCCGGGCTACCCGCCGGACGGGACGCGGCGCGGCGACGCCGGGTACGGGTCTGCCCGCCGTCCTCGCCGTCCCGCTGCTCCTGTCGGGCAGGCTGCTCGGCCGGTGGCGCGGTGGGCGCCGTGGCCGTGCGTGCGATGGGGAGCTCGGTCTGGTCCTTGGCCGCCGAGGCGGTCCGGCCGTTGGCGCGGCCACCGGACGAACCGGCCTGCCGCTCCTTGATGGCCGCGATCAGGTCGCTCTTGCGCATGCCGGCGGTGCCGCGCAGCCCCAGTTCGCCAGCGAGCTCCCGCAGTTCGGCGAGAACCATGCCGGACAGGCCGGCACGCTTGCGCGGTGTGGAACCGTTGGCGCCCGCGTGCGGTTCGGTGGCAGAGGATGCGGCAGTCGAGGCGGCTGACGCCGCGTCGCTGCTCAGCAGATCGGTGTTGCTCACACATGTCCTTCCTGACCGGTCCAACGCCTCCTACGTGGACCAGCGGACTTGCCGGCCGACGGAACGCGGACCGACAATTCGCCCAGTACAGGCCGCCCTTGTTCGGTTTCGTCTGTCAGGACGAGAGAACGGACCGCCGGCATGAGCTGCTCGGTCACCACGGCTGTCGGGTACCCGCCAATGCCGACCACCGCCGTCGCGGGGCCACCTTTCAGCAGGAGTGCCACCCAGGACCCGCACCAACTCGCTTGCATCGAACCTGGGAGCTGCACCGGCGTCCGTGCGCGCGGTGACTGATCTGGCATTGAGCGTAGACGCAGGCGTCCAAGCGTGCAACAACCGGCCCGGCGTGCCGCGCCCTACCGCAACATCGGGCAACATCGCGCTGACATCGGGGTTACCGAACCGCGTTGTCTTCCCGCCTCAGCCCGTTCGGGTCACCCGAACGCCGATGCGGTCGATATCCAATGGCAGCACGGAGAATCCGGTTGTGTCGACGCCGTCCGGGAGTCGGCCGTTCGTGGTGAGGACGAGTACGGACGGCCCGGCGCCGGACACCGTCGCGGGCGCACCGGCCGCGCGCAACGTGTCCACCATTCGGGACGTGGCCGGCCACGCCGGTTCGCGATAGCTCTGGTGCAGCCGGTCCTCGGTGGCCGCCAGCAGCAGTTCGGGCGCCGCCGTCATGGCGTGCACCGCCAGCGCCGACCGGCCGGCGACGAACGCGGCGTCGCCGTGCGGCACCCGTTCGGGCAGCAGTCCCCTGGTGGTCTTGGTGGCCGACTCGCCGGCCGGTACCAGCAGGACCGGCCGCAGGTCGGGGTGCGGTTCCAGGCGTACGGCGTGGTAGCGGCCACCGTCCTGCCAGGCGATCACCAGGCCGCCCAGCAGGCTGGCCGCCGCGTTGTCGGCGTGCCCCTCGAACTCGGCCGCGACCTGCAGCGCCGCCTCGTCCACCGGCCGTCCGGCCAGCGCGAACCCGGCCGCGACACCCGCCACGACGGCCGCCGCTGACGAGCCGAGACCGCGGGCGTGGGGCACGGCATTGTCACAGTTCAGCACCAGTCCGGGTGGGTGGAAGCCGACGCGCTCGCACGCGGCGCGCAGCGCGCACACCACGAGATGGGTCTCGTCGGTGGGCACCGTGTCCGCGCCCTGGCCGGTGGCCCGCACCTCGAGGCCGGACTCGGCCAGCCGCACGTCGACGGTGTCGTACAGCGCCAGCGCCAGCCCGAGCGCGTCGAAACCGGGCCCGAGATTGGCGCTGGACGCCGGTACCCGCACCCGCACCGCGGTGGGCAACTCCGTGGCCACGTCGGCCACCTCGTTCACGCCAGCTCCAGCGCCGATGCGACCGCCTGCGGATCCACCGCCAACGGCTCGATCTCCAGAACGCCCTCCAGGGCGGTGTTCGGGTCCTTCAGGCCGTGGCCGGTGACGGTGCACACGACCAGCGACCCGGCCGGCAGCCGACCGTCGGCCGCGGTGGCGAGCAGGCCGGCGACGCTGGCCGCGGACGCCGGTTCGACGAACACGCCCTCCTGGCCGGCCAGCAGCCGGTAGGCGTGCAGGATCTCCTGGTCGGTGACGGCGTGGAACAGCCCGTCGGACTCCTCGCGGGCGGCTACCGCGCCGGTCCACGACGCGGGATTGCCGATCCGGATCGCCGTGGCGATCGTCTCCGGTCTGGTCACCGGGGCGCCGTGCACCAGCGGCGCTGCGCCGGTCGCCTGGATGCCGAACATCCGGGGCGTGGCGGAGATCACGCCATCGGCGGCGTACTCGCGGTAGCCCTTCCAGTAGGCGGTGATGTTGCCCGCGTTGCCGACCGGCAGCACGTGCACGTCCGGCGCCCTGCCGAGTGTGTCGCAGATCTCGAACGCGGCCGTCTTCTGGCCCTCGATGCGCACCGGGTTCACCGAGTTGACCAGTGTGATGGGGTACTGCGCGGCGGTCTTGCGGGCCAGCTCAAGACAGTCGTCGAAATTGCCGTCCACCTGGAGGATGCGGGCGCCGTAGGCGACCGCCTGGGCCAGCTTGCCCAGTGCGATCTTGCCGCTGGGCACCAGCACCGCGCTGGTCATGCCGGCCCGGGCCGCGTAGGCGGCGGCCGATGCCGACGTGTTGCCGGTGGACGCGCAGATCACCGCCCGGGCGCCCTGCGCCAGCGCCCACGTGACCGCGACGGTGAGACCGCGGTCCTTGAACGAACCGGTCGGGTTGACACCCTCGACCTTCAGCAACACCTGGCAGCCGGTCAGGTCGGACAGCCGGTGCGCCGCCAACAACGGTGTGCCGCCCTCGTGCAACGTGACGATCCGCGCGCCGTCAGGTATCGCCACTCGGTCCGGATAAGCCTTGATGACACCTGGCCATGCCGCTGACATCGTTACGGCCCCTCACCCTCGACCCGCATGACACTGACCACGTCCCGCACAACGGGCAGGCCGGCGATCTTGTCCACCGTGGAACGCAGGGCAGCATCCGGCGCCGCATGGGTGACGACGACCAGGCTGGCGTCCACAGCACGCCCCTCCTGCCGGACCGCGGCGATGCTCACGTCGTGCTCGGCGAACACCGCGGCCACCTGTGCCAGCACGCCCGCTCGGTCGGCGACGTCCAGGCTGATGTGGTACCGGGTCGGCGTCTGGCCCATCGGCCGCACGGGCAGCGCCGCGTACGCGGACTCCCGTGATCCCCTGCCGCCCGCGATCTGGTTGCGGGCCACGGCGACCAGGTCGCCGAGCACCGCGCTGGCCGTGGGTGCGCCACCGGCGCCCTGGCCGTAGAACATCAACTGCCCGGCCGCGTCCGCCTCGACGAAGACCGCGTTGAACGCGCCGCTGACCCCGGCCAGCGGATGCGAGCGCGGGATCATCGCCGGGTGCACCCGGACCGCCACCGACTCACTGCCGTCCGCCTCGGTGACGCGCTCGCACAGCGCGAGCAGTTTCACCGTGCGGCCGAGGATCTTGGCCGCCGCGATGTCGGCCGCGCTGACCGCCGCGATGCCCTCGCGGTGCACGTCGGCGGCGGTGACCCTGGTGTGGAAGGCCAGTGACGCCAGGATCGCGGCCTTCGCCGCCGCGTCGAAGCCGTCCACGTCGGCGGTCGGGTCGGCCTCGGCGTAGCCCAGCCTGCTGGCCTCCTCCAGCGTCTCGCCGTAGCCGGCGCCGGTGGAGTCCATCGCGGACAGGATGTAGTTGGTGGTGCCGTTCACGATGCCGGTGACGCGGGTGATGCGGTCGCCGGCCAGCGACTCGCGCAGCGGCCGCAGCAGCGGGATCGCGCCGGCAACGGCCGCCTCGAAGTAGAGGTCGGCACCGCTGGCGTCGGCCGCCGCGAACAGTTCGGCGCCGTGCTCGGCGAGCAGTGCCTTGTTCGCGGTGACCACGGACTTGCCGGCACGCAGCGCGGTGAGCAGCAGGGTGCGGGCAGGTTCGATGCCGCCGATCACCTCGACGACCACGTCGGCGTCGCCGGCCACCAGCGCGGCGCCGTCGGTGGTGAGCAGTTCGGCCGGCACCTCGGGGTGCTTGTTCGGCCTGCGGACCGCGATGCCGATGATGTCCACCGACGCGCCGACCCTGGCGGTCAGGTCGGCGGCCTGGTCCCGCAGCAGCCGCACCACCTGCGTGCCCACGGTGCCACAGCCCAGCATCGCCACCCGGACCGTCATTCCGCCTCCAGCCGGAACAGGTCCTGCTCGGACTCCCTGCGCAGCAACGGTTTCGCCACGCCGTCCCGGACCGCGACGACAGCGGGCCGAGGCAGCCGGTTGTAGCCGCTGGCCATCGCGTAGCAGTAGGCGCCGGTGGCGGCGACCGCGATCAGGTCACCCGGCGCCACGTCACCGGGCAGCCAGCAGTCCCGGACCACCACGTCACCGCTCTCGCAGTGCTTGCCCACCACGCGGGACAGCACGGCGCCCGCGTCCGGCTCGACCGGCCGGGACACCAGCCGGCAGTCGTAGACGGCGTCGTACAGCGCGGTGCGGATGTTGTCGCTCATCCCGCCGTCCACACTGACGTAGCGGCGGTAGGTGTTGTGCGCGAGTTCGACGTCCTTGAGGGTGCCCACCTCGTAGAGCGTGACCGTGCCCGGACCGGCGATGGCCCTGCCCGGCTCGACGACCACCCTCGGCCGGGGCAACCCGGCGGTGTCGGCCTCCCTGGCCACGATGGCCAGCAGTTGCGCGGCCAGTTCGGCCACCGGGGGCGGGTCGTCGTCGACCGTGTAGGCGATGCCCAGGCCGCCACCGAGGTCGACGGTCTGCACCGAGGCCAGCGCGTGGTCGCCGTGCTCGTCGCGCAGCGCGGCCAGCAGGCCGATGACACGGTGCGCGGCGATCTCGAAGCCGTCCGGGTCGTAGATCTGCGAACCGATGTGGCTGTGCAGGCCGACCAGCCGCAGCCCCTCGCACTTGAGCACCCTGCGCACCGCCTCGGCGGCGTCACCGGAGCTGATCGAGAAGCCGAACTTCTGGTCCTCGTGGGCGGTCGCGATGAACTCGTGGGTGTGCGCCTCGACGCCGACCGTGACCCGGATGAGCACCGGCTGCACGACGTCGTGGCGCGCGGCGATGTCGGCCAGCCGGGCGATCTCGAAGTAGGAGTCGAGCACGATCGTGCCGACGCCGGCGACGATCGCCGCCTCGAGTTCAGCGGGCGACTTGTTGTTGCCGTGGAAGGTGATCCGCTCGGCCGGGAAGTCCGCGCGCTGCGCCACGGCGAGCTCGCCGCCGCTGCAGACGTCCAGGCTCAGCCCCTGCTCGGCCACCCAGCGGGCGACCTCGATGGAGAGGAACGCCTTCGACGCGTAGTGCACCAGCGACGGGTCGTCGAACGCCTCGGCGTAGTCCGCGCAGCGGGACTTGAAGTCGGCCTCGTCGACGACGAACAGGGGCGTGCCGTGCTTCTCGGCGAGCTCGCGGACGTCGACCCCGGCGATCC
>DASUGU010000114.1:0-32699 GCA_036273855.1 Pseudonocardiaceae bacterium | reverse complement strand
CAGGCTGCCCCCGATCACCTGGCTACCACCGACCACCAGCACCAGACCGGCACCGCCGGCCAGCACCAGATCGGCCAGCGGACTCCACCGGGCCTCCACGCCCACCGTGTCCAGATCCGCCCGCAGCAACTCCCGGTTGCGGGTGCCGAAGATCGAGCTGGCCCGGGTGATCCGGCCGAAGGCCTGCACCGCCCGCACATTGCGGAACAGGTCACTGGTCACCGCGGCCAGCCGGCCCGACTCGTACCGGGCGTCGGACTGCGCGTCCTTGACCCTGCGCCGCTGCCGCGCCGCGAGCACCGCCAGCACCGGCGCGACGGCCAGCCCGATCAGCGCCAACTCCGGGGAGAACGTGGCCAGTACCACCAACACCGTGATCACCATGACGGTGTCGGGCAGCACGGTCGTGGTGACGGCGATGATGCCGTCGAGGATGCGGGCGACGTCGCTGGTCAGCCGGGCGACCAGCTCACCGCTGCGCATCCGGTCGTGCCAGCGCAGCGACAGCGACATGGAGCGGTCGAACAGGTCCTGGCGCAGTGTCGCGCCGATCCGCTCGGCCGCGCGTTCCCCGAGCAGCCGGCCGCTGACGTCCAGCAGGCCGACGGCCGCGTTCAGCAGTACCAGCGCCGCGGCGGCCAGGGCGAGCAGCAGGAATGGCGAGATGCCGTTGAAGAACGACAACGCGCCGGTGAACGGCCTGCGGTTGATCGCGTGATCCACCGCGATCGCCAGCGGCCACGGCTCGGCCAGCGTCACACCCGCCTGTACCAGCGCCAACACCGCGGCCATCCCCAGTGCGGGGAGGTGCGGGCGGGCCGCCGGTGTGGCGACGCGGAGCGCCAGGGGGAGCTGCATACACCGAATGTTCACCTCGAGGAGGTGCCATTAGCCATTGGACGTTGGTACTACGCCGAGAAGCAAGGTCCGTAATGGACATGTTGCTCCCCTACTCTTCTCTCTATGTGGTTCTCCCGCCGACGCCGTGACCCCGACGAGCCGCTGTCCACCGCGGGCCTCGTCGCGCGGTACACCGCTGCAGGCGTCGTCGTGCTGGTGTCACTCGCCGGGCTGCTGGCCTATATCGCCAGGCAGGCCGGTACCGAGCAGGCGGTCGCCGCGGCGACCCAGACGACCTCGGTGATCGCGCACGGGATCGTCGAGCCCCAGCTGACGCCGGGGGTCGTGGCGGGCGATCCGGCCGCGCTCCGGAACCTCGACCACACCATGCGCCGTTACGTATTGGTTCCCGGCAGCTCGCTGGTGCGGGTGAAGCTGTGGACCGCGGGCGACCGGATCGTCTACTCCGACGAGCGGAAGCTGGTCGGCATGCGATTCCCGCTGGGTACCAGCGAACTGGCGGCGCTGCGCCAGCGGGGCGCCGACTCCGAGGTCAGCGACCTCACCAAGAACGAGAACCGCTACGAACGCCCCTTCGGCAAGCTGCTGGAGGTGTATATCGGGGTGCGCAGCACCACCAACCAGCCGCTGCTGTTCGAGACCTACTACCAGTACGACGCGGTCACCGACGCCGGTGAGGCGGCGTGGCAGCGATTCGCGCCGCCCTCGCTGGGTGCGCTGCTGGCGCTGGAACTGGTGCAGATCCCGTTCGCGTGGTCGCTGGCCCGGCGGGTGCAGCGGCAGCGGCTGGAACGGGAGCGGCTGTTGCAACACGCCGTCGACGCGTCCGACGCGGAACGGCGCCGGATCGCCGGTGAACTGCACGACGGCGTCGTGCAGGAGCTGACCGGGCTGACCTACGCGATGGACGCGGCCCGGCTCGGGCAGCCGGACGAGTCCCGGCGGGCCGAGCTGATCTCGGACGCGTCGACCCGGCTGCGCTCGTCCATCCGGGCGCTGCGCTCGCTGCTGGTGGACATCTATCCGCCGAACCTGGCCGAGGAGGGCCTGCCCTCCGCGCTGGCCGAACTCGCCGACGGGATGGAGCGCAGCGGCATCGAGGTCACCCTGGACACCGACGGTGCCGAGGAACTTCCGCTACCCTCCGCCGCGTTGTTGTTCCGCACCGCCCAGGAGGTGGTGCGGAACGTGATTTCGCACAGCGGTGCCCGGGCGGCGCAGATCAGCGTCGTCCAGGACGACTACAAGGTCACACTGGTGATTGACGACGACGGGCGGGGATTCGACGACGCCGAGTTGGACGAGCGGTCCGACGACGGCCATTTCGGTCTGCGCTCGATCGGCGACCTGCTGGCCAGGGCGGGTGGCGGCCTGTCCGTCCGGGCCGCGCCCGGCCAGGGCACCCGAGTGGAAGCTGAGGTACCGCTGCGATGATCCGCGTACTGATCACCGACGATCACGCGATCGTGCGGGCGGGGCTGGCCCAGTTGTTGCGCACCACGGACGATCTGGTCCTGGCGGGCGAGGCGGCCGACGGGACCACGGCCATCGCCATGGCCGGGGAGCTGCGGCCGGACGTGGTGCTGATGGACCTGTCCATGCCGGGCACCGACGGGGTGCAGGCCACGGCCCGGATCGTCGCGCAGAACCCGCAGGTGCACGTGCTGGTGCTCACGTCGTTCTCCGACCAGGCCAGGATTCTGGACGCGCTGGAGGCCGGCGCCGAGGGCTACCTGCTCAAGCACAGCGAGCCGGAGAAGATCCTGGCCGGCATCCGCGAGGTGGTGAACGGCGGCTCGCCGCTGGACCCGAAGGCGGCCAGGGTGTTGCTCACCCACCGGCGGACCGCCGAGGAACCGGGCGTGCACCTGACCGGCCGGGAGCGCGAGGTGTTGCGCATGGTCGGCGACGGCCACCCGAACAAGACCATCGCCCGCCGGCTGGGCATCACCGAGCGCACCGTGAAGGCTCACCTGACCAGCGTGTACCAACGGCTCGGGGTGGCCGACCGCACGCAGGCCGCGCTGTGGGCCCAGCGCCACGCAGACCGCGACGCAGACGAGACCTGAGCCACACCGCGACGCCGCGGCCCGCCCCCAATTCGAGGGGGACGGGCCGTCGCCGTGCCGGGGCATAGTGGTGGAAATCCGACGAATGCCCAGCGCAAAAGCCCCATCGCGCCCGGTCGCCCGGTTACGGGTCCAGGTACTAGGACCATCGGACTATGGCCGGGGTCGAAATCCCGCCCAACAATGGATTCATGGCCGACCTGCTCGACGACACCCGCAATCGGCCGGTCGTGTTCCAGACACAGGCCGAGCCGGGGCAGCACCGACTGCGTCCGCATGTGCGGATGTTGGCCGGCGCCACCCTGGTCGTGGCCGCACTCGCCGGTGCCGCCGGCATCACGTTCGGCGGGTCGGCTCTCTGGTCGGTACTGGGCACCTCGGATGTGCCGAACACCAAGCCGCTGTGGTTGCCCCCGCCCAAGGGTGTCACCACTCCGCTCGACCAGAGTCGCCACACCGCGACCGTGGACCGGGACCGCACGGCGATCACGGACCCCACGACGACGCACCACCCCTCCGCGACACACGTGCCGGGCGCGGACGACCCGTCCAACCACGATGCCACGGAGCACACCGCGACAGCGGCGCCGAACACGGGAACGAACGCGACCCAGGCGCCGACCGAAGGCCACAATGAACCGGAGCCCACCGACGACCACCACCGGGGCGCAGGTGGTGGTGGCCCCCACGGCGGCGGGTCATCCGGACACGGCTGACGACGGCTGGCTCTAGTTGAAGGTGCCCTGCTCGGCCGCCAACCGAACTAGCAGGTCAGCCGGAGACCAGCCGTCGTCGCCGTGGTTATCACGCAGCGAGTCCAGCACGGTGGACAGTCCCACCGAGTCGGCGAACCACATCGGGCCGCCGCGGTGCCTCGGGAATCCGTACCCGGACAGGTAGACCACGTCGATGTCCGAGGCCAGCAGGGCGATGCCCTCCTCCAGGATCTTCGCGCCCGAGTCGACCAGCGCGAACACCAGTCGCCGCACGATGTCCTCGGGTTCGACGGTGCCGCGCGCGACGCCGTGCCGCTGCCAGTAGTCGGTGAGGATCTCGTCGACGGCCGGGCTGGGCTTCGGGTCCCGGCTGCCGGACTGGTAGTCGTACCAGCCGCCGCCGGTCTTCTGCCCGAACCGGCCCAGTTCGCACAGCGCGTCGCCGATCTCGTCTTTCGGGGTGTCCGGGTGTTCGGCGTAGCGGCGCTTGCGGACCGCCCAGCCGATGTCCAGGCCGGCGAGGTCGCCCATGCGGAACGGTCCCATGGCGAAACCGAAGCCCTCGATGGCGGCGTCCACGTCCGCCGGGTTCGCCCCGGCCCGCACCAGGTCCGACGCGGCCGTGCGGTAACTGGCCAGCATGCGGTTGCCGATGAAGCCGTCGCACACCCTGGCCACCACGCAGGTCTTGCCGATCCGCCGGCCGACGGCCATGGCGGTGACCAGCACGTCGTCGGCGGTGGCGTCGGCGCGGACCACCTCCAGCAGCCGCATCACGTTGGCGGGGCTGAAGAAGTGCATGCCGACGACGTCACCGGGCCGGTTGGTCACGGCGGCGATCCGGTCGACGTTCAGGGTGGACGTGTTGGTGGCCAGGATCGCGCCGGGCTTGACGAGCTCGTCCAGCCTGGTGAACACCGACCGCTTGACGTCCATGTCCTCGAACACGGCCTCGATCACCAGGTCCGCGTCGGCGAGGTCGGCGAACTCCAGGCTCGGGGTGAGCAGGCCCATCCTGCGGTCCAGTTCGGCGGCGGCCAGCTTGCCCCGGTCGACCTGCGCCTGGTAGTTGCGGCGGATCACGCCCAGGCCCCGGTCCAGCGCCTCCTGCGCGGTCTCCACGATGGTGACCGGGATGCCGACGTTGAGGAAGTTCATCGCGATGCCGCCGCCCATGGTGCCGGCGCCGATCACGCCGACCCGGTCGACCGGCCGGGGCGTGGTGCCGGCGGGGATGTCGGGGATGCGGCGGGCGGCGCGCTCGGCGAAGAACGCGTGCCGCAGCGCGGCGGACTGGGGGTCGGCCAGCAGTTCCCGGAACATCAGGCTCTCGCCGGTCAGGCCGTCGTCGATGGGCACCGTGGCGGCGACCCCGACCAGGTCCAGCGCGATCAGCGGGGCCTTGAATCCCCTGCCGCGCTTGGTGAGCCGCTCCTTCAGCGCGCTCAGGTCGGCCTGGTTCGCCGGCAGGTCCCGGACCCTGGGCAGCGGCCGGACGGTGGCGATCTCGGCGGCGAACCCGACGGCGGCGGCGACCACGTCGCTCTCCACCACCCGGTCCAGCAGGCGTTGCCCGTCCAGCGCGGCCAGCGCGGCCGCGGTGCGCGGAGTGCCGCTGGTGATCATCTCGGCGGCGGTGGCCGCGTCGATCACCCTGGGCAGCCGCTGGGTGCCGCCCGCACCGGGCACCAAGCCGAGGTTCACCTCGGGCAGGCCGAGCCGGCTGGTGACGGTGGCGACCCGGTAGTGGGCGCCCAGCGCCAGTTCCAGGCCGCCGCCCAGGGCGTCGCCCTCGATGGCGGCGACCACCGGCTTGGCCGCCGACTCCAGGGCGGCGATCACGTCGCCCAGCCGGGGCGCCTCGCCGGACCTGGGCGTGCCGAACTCGGCGATGTCGGCGTCCGCCGAGAAGAAACCGGGCCGGCCGGTGATCACCACGGCGGTCACGAGGTCGTCGCCCAGCGCGGTGGTCAGGTCGCGCACGATGCCCTCGCGGGTGGCGTGGCTCAGGCCGTTCACCGGCGGGTTGTCGATCCGGATGACGGCGACCTCGCCGGTCACCTCGTAGCTGGTCACCATGCACCGGCTCCCTTCATGCGTTCGGCGCGCAGGGCTGAGCGTCGCATCTTCCCGGTGTCGTCGCGTAGTGCGCTGTGTGTGATCTCGATCGTCCTCGGCCGCTTGTGCGCGGACAGCCTGGGCTCCAGGAACGCGGCGAGTTCGTCCGGCGACACCGGGGAGTCGGCGGGGGTCTCCACGATGGCGTGCACCCGGTTGCCCAGGTCGTCGTCGGGCAGGCCGACGACCGCGCTGGACAGTACGTCGGGGTGGGCCAGCAGCGCGCTCTCCACCTCGGCCGGGAACACGTTGACGCCGCCGACCAGGATCATGTCGGTCAGCCGGTCGTGCAGGTACAGGTAGCCGTCGGCGTCGAACTCGCCGATGTCGCCCAGCGACGCCCAGCCGTCGATCTCCTTGGCGGTGGCGCCGATGTAGCGGTACGCGGGCGGGTTGCCCGGCGGCACCCTGGTGTAGACCTCGCCCGCCACGCCGGGTTCGGTGACGTCGGTGCCGTCGTCGGCGACGATCTTGATCTCACCCCAGGTGGTGCGGCCCACCGAACCGGGATGGGCCAGCCACTCCGGTCCGCTGATGGTGCAGCCGGCGGACGCCTCGGTGCCGGCGTACAGCTCCCACAGTCGTTCCGCGCCGATCCAGTCGATCCAGGCGCGCTTGAGCCACGGCGGGCAGGGTGCCGCGACGTGCCACGCCGACCGCAGCGAGGACAGGTCGTACGCCTGCTTGGTCGCCTCGGGCAGGGCATGGATGCGGCGCATCATCGTGGGCACCAGGTACAGCCAGGTGATCGCGTGCCGCTGCACGTCGGCCAACACCTGTTCCGGGTCGAACCGGGGCATCAACGTGACACTGCCACCGAGGAACAGGGCGTAGCACATCGTGCCGAAGGGCGCGTTGTGGTGCACGGGCGCGGTGATCAGCATCCGCTCCCCCGGCTCGATGCCCCACCGCTGTGGCCCGAGCAGCCGCACCTCGGCGGGCGAGCCGGCCAGGATGATCTTCGGCCGGCCGGTGGAACCGCCCGACGTCGGCGCCTTCCAGCTCGGCGCGATCACCGTGGGCAGGTCGGTGTCCTCGCCCAGCGCGGCCAGGCCGGCGACGGTGGTGGTGACGCCGTCGATCACGGCGGCCGGGTCGGCCAGGGCGAGGATCTCGTCCCGCTCGGTGTCGGTCAGCCGCGAGGACAGCGGCTGCGGCACCGCACCGGCCTTGTAGCAGGCGAACACCCCGATCACGATGTCCAGGCCGTTGGGCAGCGGCAGGCTGACGATCCGGCCGGTGATGTCACCGTCGCGCCGCAGCCCGTGCGCCACCCGGTTACTGGCCAGGTGCAGTTCGCGCCAGGTCAGTTCGGCCTCACCGCACCGGGCGGCCACCTCGTCGGGATGTTGTCGCGCGTACCTGGCGGGTATCTCGCACAGCGGGAAGCCCTCCCCGGGTGCGGTCACGCCTTGGCCCGGCCGTCGTCGTAGCGGCGCAGTTCGTGCCGGGCGATGGCGCGCTTGTGCACCTCGTCGGGCCCGTCCACGATCCGGACGGTCCGCATGTGCGCGTACATCGACGCCAGCGGGAAGTCGTCGGTCACGCCCGCGCCGCCGTGCACCTGGATGGCCCGGTCGATGACCTTCAGCACCACGTTCGGCGTGGCCACCTTGATCTGGGCGATCTCGGTGCGGGCGGCCTTGTTGCCGACGGTGTCCATCAGGTAGGCCGCGCGCAGGGTGAGCAGCCGCACCATGTCGATCTCGATGCGCGACTCGGCGATCCAGTCCTGGATGTTCTCCCGCTCGGCCAACGGTTTGCCGAACGTCACGCGGCTTCTGGCCCGCCGGCACATCAGTTCCAGCGCCCGCTCGGCCACACCGATGGACCGCATGCAGTGGTGGATCCGGCCCGGACCGAGCCTGGCCTGGCTGATCGCGAACCCCTCGCCCTCGCCGACCAGGATGTCCGACACCGGCACGCGGACGTTCTCGAAGGTGATCTCCGCGTGGCCCACCCGGTCCTCGTAGCCGAACACGGTGAGGCTGCGCAACACCGTGATGCCGGGCGCGTCGATCGGCACCACCAGCATCGACTGCTGCCGGTGCGGCGCGGCGGTCGGATCGGTCTTGCCCATCACGATCAGCACCCGGCAGTTCTTGTGCATCGCGTTGGTGGTGAACCACTTCCGGCCGTTGAGCACGTACTGGTCGCCGTCGCGGACCATGCTCAGTTCGATGTTGGTGGCGTCCGAACTGGCCACCGCGGGCTCGGTCATGGCGAAGCCGGACGCCATCGTCCCGTCCAGCAACGGCTTCAGGTACTTCTCCTTGTGCTCCTCGCTGCCGAACAGGGTGAACAGTTCGATGTTGCCGGTGTCCGGCGCGTTGCAGTTGGTCGCCTCGGACGCCAGGTGACTGTGCCCCATGATCTCGGCCAGCGACGCGTACTCGAGATTGGTCAGGCCCGGTCCCCACTCCGGGTGCGGGTGGAACAGGTTCCACAGGCCGCGTTTCCTGGCCTCCACCTTGAGGTCCTCGATGATCCGCGGCTGGTGGTGCGGGTCGCCGGACTCGCGCATCTGCCGCGAGTACACCGGTTCCGCCGGGTAGACGTGTTCGTCCATGAACGTCAGCAGGTCGGCCTGGTACTGCTTGGCCCGGTCGGACATCTCGAACAGCGACATGCGCCCTGTATAGTTGAACCTGACGTCAAGTTCAACGGCCGTCGGCGATGCGCAGCGCGTTCGCCCACAGTCTGGTCACCGTGTCCACCAGGTGCTCGAAGTCGACTCCCCGGGCCGGCTCGGCGAACGCCACGAACGCCATCCGACTCACCATGCTGGACAGTGCCTGCGACGCCAGCGCCGGGTCCAGTATCGCGTCGGCGATCCCCCGGCGCTGCAGATCGGCGATCCCCCTGGCGTTGCGCTGCACGAACGCCTCCGCCCGGCGGCGGCGCAGCTCGCGGAACGCCGGGTCGATGCTGGCCACCTGTTCCAGCAGCACCATCAGCTTCGCGTTGCGCCGGAACGCCTCCAGGTAGGCGCGGTTGCTCGCCTCCAGTACCGCGTACGGGTCGCCGTCGTCGGGCACCCGGTCCATGCCCGGGTGCAGCATGTCCTCCTGGACCTGCTCCAGCACGGCGGCGAAGATCTCCTCCTTGCTGCGGAAGTACGTGTAGAACGTGCCCGTCGAGCACTTCGCGGCACGCGTGATGTCGGTCAGGTGGGCGTCCAGGTAGCCCAGGCGCTCGAACACCCGCCGGGCGGCGGCGATCAGGGCGGCCCTGGTCCGCGCGCCGCGCTCGGTGACCGGCGGCTCGCGCAGCAGCGCGGGGTTCGCCATCGACGGCGGCGGATCGCCGTCCCAGTCGGGGGTGGCTGACATGCCTCCTACTTATACTTGACGCAGGCAATGTCGCCGCCGGACGCCACCCACCCCGGAGGACGAGCGCATGCGGGTCATCGTGGTCGGTGCCGGTGTCGCCGGTGCCAGCGTGGCCCACCATCTCAGTCGCGCCGGCGTGGCGACCGTGCTGGTCGACCAGGACCTGCCCGGCCAGGCCACCGCGGCCGGCGCCGGCATCGTGTGCCCGTGGTCGTCCCGGGTCACCGACCCGGAGTTCGAGAAGCTGGCCGACGCCGCCGCCGACTACTACCCCGCGCTGGCCGACGAACTGGGCGAGATCGGCTACCGGCGGGTGGGCGCGCTGCGGCTGGTGTCCGACGACTCGGTCCTCCCTGCGGTGACCGCACGGTGCGCCGGATCGACTCTGGCCGGTTCACCGACCCTGCTCGACCCGGACGAGGCACGGAAGCTGTTCCCGCCGCTGCGCGACGACATGGCCGCCGTGCACATCCCCGGCGGCGCGCGGGTGGACGGACGGCTGCTGCGCGACGCGCTGCGCCGGTCGGCAGGCGACCACGGAGCGGCGCTCGTCTTCGGCGCCGCGAAACTGGTCGCCGACGGGTCGCGGGTGGTCGGGGTCGACGTGGACGGCCAGCGGATCTCCGGTGACGTCGTGGTGGTCGCGGCCGGTGCGTGGACCACCGCGCTGCTGGCGCCGATCGGGGTCGACGTCGCCGTGGCGCCGCAGCGGGGCCAGATCACCCACCTGGTGCTGACCGGCGTGGACACGTCGGCGTGGCCGGTGGTGCTGCCGCCCAGCAGCCACTACCTGCTGGCCTTCGACGGCGGCCGGATCGTGGTGGGCGCGACCCGCGAGACCGGAGCCGGCTTCGACTACCGGGTCACCGCGGCCGGGCAGGCCGAGGTGCTCACCGAGGCCCTGTCGGTGGCTCCCGGCCTGGGGGCGGCATCGCTGCTGGAGACGCGGATCGGGTTCCGACCCGCCGGCCCGGACCGGTTGCCACTGCTGGGCCGCGTGCCGGGCGTCGACGGGCTCGTGGTGCTCACCGGGTTGGGCCCGTCCGGGCTGATGCTGGGACCGCTGGCCGGGAAGGTGGCCGCGTCGCTGGCCCTGGGCGAGACACCGGAGATCGACGTGGCCCCGTTCGATCCGCTGCGCTCATGAACCTGACGCTGCCCGACATCTACCGGCGGTTCGCGTCGTTCGAGGCGCGCAGCGAGTCCGAGTGCTACGTGCGGTGGGCCGAGGGCGTGGCCGACGATCCCGAGTTGCTGGCGCTGATCGAGGACCTCGGCGGGCTGCGCCGGCAGCCGCAACTGGTGTTCGCGGCGGCCCGGCTGGTCGGGATCTCGCCGGGACCCTTCGAGTCGTTCCGCGCCGAACTGGTGGCCCGGTGGCCGGACGTGCGGCGGGTGGTGCTGAGCCGGCGCACCCAGACCAACGAGGTGGGGCGGTGCTCGGCGCTGCTGCCGGTGCTGGCCGCGCTGCCACAGCCGTTGGCGCTGCTGGAGGTCGGCTGTTCCGCCGGGTTGTGCCTGTACCCGGACCGCTACAGCTACCGGTACGGTGACCGGCCCTGGCTGCACCCGGACTCCGGGCCCAGCCCGGTGCGGTTGACCTGCGCGGTCAGCGGGTCGCCGCCGGTGCCGGCACGGCTGCCCGAGGTGGTGTGGCGGGCCGGGATCGACATCAACCCGCTGGAGGTCACGTCGGCTCAGGACGTGCGGTGGCTGGAGTGCCTGATCTGGCCCGGCCAGGACCACCGGCACGACCGGCTGGCCGCCGCCGTCGCACTGGCCAGGCACGACCCGCCGCGGCTGGTGCGCGGCGACCTCACCGAACGCCTCCCCGAGTTGGCCGCGCAGGCACCGGCCGGCGCCACCCTGGTGGTGCTGCACAGCGCCGTCATGGCCTACCTGACCCCGGCGGCCCGGTCCGCGTTCACCACCGCCGTGCGGGACCTGGGCTGCCGGTGGGCATCCATGGAGGGACCGTCCGTCGCTCCCCTGCTCGGCGGTCCGGCACCACCGTCACCGGACCCGTCGACAGCGTTGTTCGTCGTGGAGGCCGACGGCGTACCCGTGGCGTACGCGGGCGGTCAGGGCCAGTCGCTGCACTGGCTGGGCAATCCGTAACGGGTATCCAGCCGTAGGGACATTCAGGGTCGGCGACGGAAGGCAGACATGACCGGATCAGCTCCCGCCAACGCCCGGCGCGTCCACGACCGGGTGCTCGATGCGGAATCCGCCTGGAAACGCCTGCTCGGCGTGCACAGCGGCGCCGACGCCGACGCGGCCGGACTGGTCCGCCGCACCGACGGTGGCTGGCAGTGGGCGGAGGAGGCCACCGAGCAGGCCCAGCACCTCGCCGACCTGTACGGACCGCTGTGCCTGGACGGCGCCCACACCGCGTTCGCCCAGCTCGGCCAGAGCCTGGACGGCGCCATCGCCACCCGCACCGGTGATGCGATCTTCGTCACCGGCGAGGCCGACCGCGAGCACCTGCACCGCCTGCGCGCCCTGGCCGACGCCGTCGTGGTCGGCGTCGACACCGTCCGCGCCGACGACCCCCGGCTGACCGTGCGGGCCTGCGCGGGCGACAACCCCGTACGGGTGATTCTGGACCACCGCGGCCGGGTGGAACGGGCCAGACACGTGTTCACCGACGACTCGGCGCCCACGCTGTGGCTGACCGGCTGCGCCGACGACGACACCACCCGCGACCTGCCGCCCGGCGTCGAGGTGCTCCGGCTACCGTGCGACGACGGCGGATTCACCCCCGGCGAGGTACTGGACGCCCTGGCCGCCCGTGGCCTGGGCCGGGTCCTGGTGGAGGGCGGCGGCGTCACCGTGTCCCGGTTCCTGGCCGCCGGCCTGCTGCACCGCCTCTACATCACCGTCGCGCCGCTGATCCTCGGTGACGGCGTACCCGGCCTGCGGTTCACCGGCACGGCCAAGATGTCGGACGCGCTACGCGCCCCGGTCCGCCGTTTCGCGCTCGACGACGACACCCTCTTCGAGCTCGACCTTCGGCCGTGACCGGCGCCCCTGCCACATCCGCACCAGCAACACCACGGCACCGGGCAGGCTGCCCGCGAACGTCAGCACCCCGTACACCACGGCCACGGTGAGCCCCTGCGTCGCGCCCAACCCGGCCACCTGGAACGCCAGCACCGACACGCTCTCCCTGGGCCCCCACCCGCCGATGTTCACCGGCAACCCGCTGGCCAGCAGCGTCAACACCACCGGGGTGATCAGGTGCGTCACCGGCGCGGTCACCCCGGCCGTGCGGGCCGCCACCCAGAACAGCGCGAGATGCCCGGCCAGCACGACCGCGGACAGCAGCACCACGGCGGGCCACGCGTTCCTGGCCAGCAGACCGGTCCGCACGTCCGCGCTGACCGTGCCCCACCACGACCGGCGCCGCCCCCACAGCACCGCCACGACGACCGCCGCGATCAGCAGCCCCACCAGGATCGCCACCACGGGCGACGTGGCCACGTCCCGCACCACGGCCGACGCGATCGACGGCTGCACCAGCAACAACGCCACGCACAGGGCGAACAGCACGATCTGGCCGCCGGCCCGCTCCAGCACCACCGCGCGCACCCCCCGGCCGACGTCACCGGACGTCTGCCCGTGCCGCACCGCCCGCTGCACGTCACCCAGCACACCGGTGGGCAGCACCACGTTCAGGAACAGCGCCCGGTAGTAGTCGGCGACCGCCCGGCGCATCGTCAGGTCCAGTTCCAGCCGGTGCGCCACCACCCGCCAGCGCCACGCGCTGAACACCGTGGTCACCACGCCGATGCCCAGCGCGGCCAGGATGGCCGGCACGGACAGCGACTTCAGTCCGTCCACGAACGCGCCGGTGCCCACCCGCCAGGCCAGGATCGCCAGCAGGCCGACCGCGATCACGATCCGCAGCCACGGCCACGACCGGCGCAGCGCCCGACCCACCTGCTCGCGGCGCATCACGCACCACCGCCGGGCAGGGCGAGCAGATCGGTGTGGTGCACGACCGCGCGCAGCTCGCCCGTCGCGCAGGTGGCCAGCCGCCGCTCCAGGTAGCCGGCCAGGTCCAGTTCGGGGCGCTGCTCGCCGGCCGCGTCGACCCAGCCGCGCAGCCACTCGGCGGTCAACGCCCGATCGTCGGCACCCAGCCGCCACGGGCTGGGCCGGCTGAACACGGCCGCGCCGCGCCGCTGGAACGCCGCCGTCGCCGACGCCACCGCGTCCGGGCCCAACAGCCGCCTGCCACCGGTGACCCGCCGCTGGTGGGCGTTGAACGCTGCGGTGACGTCGGCGTCCAGCGGATCGGCCGGCGTCAGCTCCACCTGGCCGACCACGGAGATGGTGAGCAGGGCGGCGCAACCGGCGCCGGTGCAGGCCTCCGCGATGCCGGCCACCTCGGCCGCCGTGAACAGGTCCAGCAGAGCCGACGCGGTGACCAGCGCGGTGCCGGCCAGGTCGGCGGCACGCAACGCGGTGACGTCACCGGCCAGCGGCACGACCTCGACCGGGCTACCGTCGGCCGCCGTGGTCGGCCCGCCCACCAGCGCCACCAGGTCCGGATCGCGATCCTGCATCACCCACCGCTGCGGGCCGGGCAGCCGACCGGCCAGCCAACGACCCATCGAACCGGTGCCACAACCCAGATCCCGGATCACCAGCGGAGCGGACCGCCCGGCCAGGTGCCGGCGCAGCGGTTCCACCAGCGCCTCCGCCCGCGCGGCCGCGTCCGCGCCCTCGCGCAGCGCCAGCCAGTCCGGCGTCACCCTGATCATGGTCACGTCGCGCCCACCCCGGCCAGCACGCCGGCCATCGCCCGGGCCGTCGCCGCCCAGCCGGCGACCGAACCGCGCCGCTGCAGCGCCGCCGACCGCGCCCGCTGCCGCAGTTCCGGCTCGGCCAGCCACCGCCGCAGCGCGGCACCCAGCGCCTCGTCATCGTCCGCCGGCACCAACAATCCGGGCACCGCACCGGATCCGGTCCGCCCTAGCGTGTCCGGCAGCGCGCCGACCGCCGTCGCCAGCACCGGAACACCCCTGGCCAACGACTCGATCACCACCATGCCGAACGTTTCGGTCCGCGACGCCAACACCACCAGGTCCGCCGCCGCGTACCGGTCGCCCAGCGCGGCGCCCACACTCGGACCGGCCAGCTCCACCCGGGCGGCCAGGCCCACCCGGTCGATCAGCTTGCCCACCTCGGCCGCGAACTCCGGGTCCCGGTCCAGCGAACCCACCAGCGTGCACCGCCACGGCAGGTCCGCCACCGACGCCAACGCCCTGACCAGCGTGTCCTGGCCCTTCCCCGGCGTCACCGCGGCCACCGACAGCAGCCGCGTCCCGTCCGGCGAACCCGGCGCGACCGGCGCCGGATCGGTGCCCGGCGCGACCACGTGCACCCGGTCCTCGGCCACGCCGTGGTGGTCGATCAGCCGGTTCGCGGCGAACCGGCTGGTCGCCACCACCGCGCTCGCCGCGTGCAACGTCAGCCGCTCCGCCGCGTCCAACTCGCCGGCGTCCGGCGTGCCGGCGTCGGCCAGCGGCATGTGCACAAGCACTACCAGCCGCAACCGATCCGCTTGCGGCACAACGACATCCGGCACGCCACACACCACGAGCCCGTCCAGCAGCACCACGGCGCCGGCCGGCAGAGCGGCCAGCGCCGCGGCCAGTCCGGCCCGCGCTGCCGCGTCCGGCCGGGGCCACCGACCGGCCACCGGCACCTGGTCCACCGCCCACCCCTCGTCCGCCAGACCCCGGCAGACCCGCAGGTCGTAGGTGTTGCCGCCGCTGGGCACGCGAGGGTCGCCGACATCGGCCGGCACCACCACATGCACCGAACGGACGGCCGTCCTCACAGCGAACGCTCGTAACTCGCCCACGCCACATGCGACTCGTGCAGCGTCACGGTGATCCCCGCCAGACCGAGCGCGCCCTCCCCCAGCCGGCCCGACCGCACCCGGTCGGCCAACCGGTCCGCGATCACCTTCGCCAGGAACTCCGTGGACGTGTTCACGCCGGCGAAGTCGGGCTCGTCGTCCAGATTGCGGTAGTTCAGCGCGCCGACGACCTCACCCAACTCGCTCGTCGCCAGGCCGATGTCCACCACGATGTTGTCCGCGTCCAACTCGGCCCTGCGGAACGTCGCATCCACCACGAACGTGGCGCCGTGCAGCCGCTGAGCGGGCCCGAACACCTCACCGCGGAAACTGTGGGCGACCATCACATGGTCCCGGACCGTCACGCTGAACAACGGATCAGCCTCCTGCCTGAATGTCATCGGCCGTAGTTGATACGGACGCACAGCGCGGAAGGTTCGCCCCCGGACAGCCGGGTCAGCACATCGGGCAACTCGGCGAAGTCGCTCTCCCCCGTGACCAACACGTCGAACGCCGGATTCGCCAACAACTCCATCGCCAGCGCCAACCGGTCGGCGAACGTCCGCCCCGGCCGCCCCACCGTGCCCACCTGGCTGCTGCGCACCACCAACCGGCGCGAATGGAAGAACTCCCCCAACGGAATCCGAACCGGCCGGTCGCCGTACCAGCTCAGCTCCACCACCTGCCCACCCGGCGCCAGCAGCTCCAACGACCGCGCCAACCCCGCCTCCGACGCGCTCGCGTGCACCACCAGGTCACACCCGCCGGCCGCCGCCTCCGGAGTGGCGAACCCCACACCGAACGCCTCCGCCACCGCGGCCCGACCCGGATCGACGTCCACCAACTCCACCCGCGCCCCCGGCAACCCGGCCAGCACTCCCGCCACACACGACCCGACCATGCCCGCCCCGACCACCGCGATCCGGTCACCGATCAGCGGCACCGCGTCCCACACCGCGTTCACCGCCGTCTCCACCGTCCCGGCCAGCACCGCCCGCCCCGCCGGCACCGTGTCCGGCACCGGCGTGACCGCGGCAACCGGCACCACGTAGCGCGTCTGGTGTGGATAAAGACAGAACACCGTTCGGCCAACGAAACCGGCAGGGCCCTGCTCCACCACTCCCACATTCAGGTACCCGTATTTCACCGGCCCAGGAAAGTTTCCCTCCTGGAACGGCGCCCGCATCAGATCGTGCTGACTTGCCGGCACCCCACCCCGGAAAACCAACGTCTCGGTTCCCCTGCTCACGCCTGTGTGCAGCGTCCGGACCAGCACCTCGTCCGGTCCGGGATCCGGGAGATCGACATCTCGGATCTCACCGTGACCGGGTGAACAAATCCAGAACGCGCGTGCCATACGTACCTCCTGTGGCGAGCTGACAACACACACCGGAGCCGGCCGCCACCGGGAGGTTGGGTGATCACGAGCAACCGGCCGGGCACCACGGTGCCCCTCGAGTTGACCACGGGTGGCTGCGCACTGCTCGCGCTGCTCGTGGTGCTGTCGGTCACGATCGGCATGCCCCCGGTCGGCTGGGTGACCGGGGTGGTCTTCGACGTCGTGGCGTTCGCCCTGCTCGCCGGTGTGCTGCTGCGCTCCCACACCGCATCGCTCACCCCGGCCGACCGCGTGACGCTCACCAGAATGGTGCTGGTCGGCGCCGTCACCGCACTCGTCGCCGAGTCCACCGTCCAACCGGTGCCCACCGCCGCCATCACCGCGATCGCCGCCGTGGCACTCACACTCGACGCCGTCGACGGCCACGTCGCCCGGCGCACCGGCCTGGCCACCGCGTTCGGGGCCCGCTTCGACATGGAGGTCGACGCGTTCCTCATCCTCGTGCTCAGCATCGACGTAGCCATGAAGGTCGGCGCCTGGGTGCTGATCATCGGCGCGATGCGCTACCTGTTCGTCGCGGCGGGCCGGCTGTTCGAATGGCTGCGCAAGCCGCTACGCCCGAGCTTCGCGAGCAAGGCCGTCGCCGCCATCCAGGGCATCGTCCTCACCGTCGCCACCACCGGCGTCCTGCCCGGTGCCGCAATCGCCGTCCTCGTCGCGCTCGTCCTGCTCACCTGGTCCTTCGGCCGCGACGTCTGGTGGCTGTGGCGCACCCGCCGCATCACCTGATCCGCACCATGCTTGGCTGGCACCCGTGGAAACCTGGGACGCCATCACCTCACGCCGCAACGTCCGCGCCTACGCGGCCGACCCCATCCCGGACGAACAGCTCGACCGGATCCTGGAAGCCGGCCGCCGCAGCCCGTCGTCCAAGAACACCCAGCCATGGGACTTCGTCGTCGTCGCCGAGCGCGCCCAACTCGAACGGCTCGCCAACGTCTGGCGGGGCGCGGCCTACGTCGCCGGCTCGGCCGCCACGATCGCGCTGATCGCACCGATCGAGCAGTCCGGGCCGCAGCGCGTCGAGTACGACCTCGGCCAGGCCACCATGAGCATCATGCTGGCCGCCGCCGACCTGGGCATCGCCACCGGTCACACGTCCGTCGCCGACCAGGACCTGGCCCGCGAACTGCTCGGTTTCCCGGCCGACCGCCGCTGCGCCTACCTGATCGCCCTCGGCTACCCGGCCGACCGTCCACTTCGGCCGATCAACAAGCCCGATCGCCGGCCGTTCGACGAGGTAGTCCATCGAGGCCGCTGGTAGACCGACGGTGTGGGCACTGTCGCCCGCACCGTTCGAATAAATTTCAGTTCGCACTGAAGTTACAGTGTTACTTACTCAAGCTCGATGACGTGACCGTCGGTGGATGGGCACCCAGGAAGAAGATGCCGGGGAAGCCGGCGGTTTCGAAGCCGTCACTGGGATTGTGGTGCAGGTTCGAACTCTCGATGGTCATCGTGCCGGTCTTGTCGTTGCTCACGTAGAACACGGCGCCGCCGCCCTCGTTGGCGTGATTGTCCTCGATGACCGTGCCGTCGATGCGCACCGTATAGGTGTCGCCGTCGGTGTAGATCGCTCCCCCGCTGCCGCCGCCCGGGGTGCCGGACGCGGCCGGGTTGGCGCCGTGACCGATGGCCTGGTTGCCGGTCATCAGGGTGTTGAGCACCACCCAGGACACGCCGATGCTGCTCAGCCCACCGCCGTTGGAGCAGACGCCATCGGTGAACGTGCTGTCCACGATGTAGACCGGATCGCCGTTGTACTGGCTCAGCGCGCGGATCGCGGCGCCGCCCAGGTCGGGTCCGGTGGAGTCGCAGCGGTTGTGCGTGAACCGGTCGTTGACCACGGTGAGCCTGCCACCCCGGTCCAGGATCGCGCCGCCACCGCCGCCTTCCTCCTCCGCGCCGGTCGAGTTGCCGGCGGTGAAGGTCAGGTTCTGCACGGTGAGATGCGGCGTGGACTGGTTGTCGCAGTGCGACGTCGTCCAGCCCTGGGCCTGGTCGCAGGTGTCCTGGTAGAGGATCCGGTGGCTGCCGCCGCCGGACAGGGTGACCTTGTCGCCGCCGTCGATCACCACCTGCGAGCTGGCGTTGCGCACCTTCGCCGTCGTGGTCAGCGTGATCGTCACCGGTGCCGGTCCACAGGAGAACGTGATGATGCCGCCCGCAGCCACCGCGGCGACGAACGCGGCCGACGTACAACTGGCCGGCGTGCCGTGGCCGACGACGTGCGTGGGGTGCGACGTGTCCACCGCCTGGCCGGCCGAGGGCACGGTGGCGTGCCCGTTCGGGTTGCCGGCCCTGGGCAGTGGCGCGGCGGCCGGCGGTTTCTTCGTCGTCGTGGCGGTCTTCGTGGTGGTCCTGGTCGGCGGCGCGACGGTGGCCGGCGCGCCGATCGCCGTCGTCTGCGGGGTGGACAACGCCGGTGGCGGCTGTGCCACCGGTCGGCCCGTGATGCCGCACGCCGCGAGCAGGAGGACCGACCCCGCCGCGCCGACCGCGATGGCTGCCGTGCGTCGCACGATGGCGGATCGTAGTCCCCCCGCCCGCCGGGTCATCACACCGTCAAAAGCCGCGTCACCGACGTCAAGACAGCGACAACGCACAGCTCACCGGCCGCCACGTGGCGTGTGCTGGACACGTGAACAGCCTGCGCCGTCTCGGCACCTCGGTGCCGGGCTCCTTCGGCTTCCCCCTGGGCGCCGCACTGGCCGTGCTGGTGACCATCGCGCTGGTCGTCGACCGCCTGACGGCCCACTCCGCCTGGGCCATGATCGCGCTCGCCGTGACCGTGGCCGTACTGTCCGCGCTGACCACGCCGGCCGCCGTGCTCGGCACCTCGGTGCTGAGCTGGTTCCTGCTGGAGGGGTTCGTGGTGGGCCGGGAAGGTCAGATCTCACTGACCATGGGCTCGCTGCGCGCGGCCGGTGTCCTGGTGCTGACCGCCCTGGCATGCGTGGCGCTCACCACGACGGTCCGCACCCTGACCAACCTGGTCCCCGCGCCGGCCCGCCACCCCGCGACGAAGAGCGTGCCGGCCAACGGTTAGCGAGCGTCCGCCGAGGCGACCGCGTCCGCCCACAGGGCCAGCGCGTCGTCGATCTGGCTCTCGTTCACCACGAGTGCCGGGATCATCCGCACCACGTTGTTGTGCGGCCCGCACATCAGCAGCAGCAGCCCGAGTTCGGCGGCCCGCTGCTGGGCGCGCTTGGCGGTGGCCACGTCCGGCGCACCGTCCGGGGTGCGGAACTCGCTGGCCTGCATCAGACCGAGACCGCGCACGTCGCTGATCACCGGGTGGTCCGCGGCGATCTTGGCCAGGCCGTCGCGCAGCCGCCTGCCCATCGCGGTCGCGTTGGCGACCAGATCCTCGTCCCGGATCACGTCCAGTGTGGCGATCGCGGCCGCGCACGACACGGCGTTGCCGCCGTAGGTGCCGCCCTGTGAACCGGGCCACGCCTTGCTCATGAGGTCGACCGGCGCGGCGATCGCGGACAGCGGGAAGCCGCTGGCCAAACCCTTGGCGGTGATGAGGATGTCCGGCCGGCCGGCGAAGTGCTGGTGGCCCCAGAACTGCCCGGTGCGGCCGAAACCGGTCTGCACCTCGTCGACGATCAGCAGGATGCCGTGCCGGTCGGCGCGTTCCCGCAGCCCGGCGAGGAACTCGGTGTTGGCCGGCACGTAGCCGCCCTCGCCGAGCACCGGCTCGACCAGGAACGCCGCCGTGTCGGCGGGCGAGCTCACCGTGGCCAGCACCATGTCCAGTTCGCGCAGCGCGAACCGGGTGGCCTCCTGCTCGGACCAGCCGTAGTGGTGCGGGTTGGGGAAGGGCGCGACGGCGACACCCGGCATCACCGGGCCGATGCCGGCGCGGAACTTGTAACCGGAGGTGGTCAGCGCGGCGGCGCCCATGGTGCGGCCGTGGAACGAGCCCTGGAACACGACGATCTGCTGCCGGCCGGTCGCGTGCCTGGCCAGCCGGACGGCCGCCTCGACGGCTTCGCTGCCGGAGTTGAGGTAGAAGACCGAGTCCAGCCCGGCGGGCAGCACCTCGCCGAGGCGCTCGGTGAGGGTGAGCAGCGGGCGGTGCATGACGGTCGTGTACTGGCCGTGGATCAGGGTGCCGACCTGCTCGGCGGCCGCGGCCGTCACGCGCGGGTGGCAGTGGCCGGTGCTGGTCACGCCGATGCCGGCGGTGAAGTCGAGGTAGCGCCGGTCGTCCTCGTCGAACAGGTAGACGCCCTCCCCGCGCGCCGCGAGGACCGGCGTGGCCTGGAGAAGCACCGGCGAGAGCTGAGCCATCACTGCCTCCGTATGATTGTCAACAATCTACATCTATGCAACCATGAAGTGCCTGGTTTGTCCACCGATCCCCCAGGAGTAGCCGTGCCGCACATCGACGACGTTCTGGCCACCGTGCCGAGGCAGCTGTTCATCGGCGGCAAATGGCTCGATTCGACCGCCGGCACCACCTTCGACGTCGAGGACCCGGCCACCGGCACGACGCTGGCCGCGGTCGCCGACGCGACACCCGCCGACGGCCGGGCGGCGCTGGACGCCGCCGTGGCCGCGCAGGACGACTGGGCGGCCACCCCGCCCCGCGCCCGCAGCGAGCTGCTGCGCGCCGCCTTCGACCTGGTCATGGCCCGGCAGGACGACCTGGCCGCGCTGATGACCGCCGAGATGGGCAAACCGCTGGCCGAGGCGCGCGGCGAGGTGGCCTACGCGGCCGAGTTCCTGCGCTGGTTCAGTGAGGAGGCCGTGCGCATCGGTGGTGACCACCTGGTGGCGCCGGACGGCCGAAGCCGGTTCGTGGTGCGGCAGGCGCCGGTCGGGCCGTGCGTGCTGATCACACCGTGGAACTTCCCGCTGGCCATGGGCACCCGCAAGATCGGGCCGGCGATGGCGGCCGGCTGCACGATGGTGATCAAGCCGGCCGAGCAGACGCCGCTGAGCATGCTCGCCCTGGCCGCGATCCTGCAGGAGGTCGGCGTGCCCGACGGCGTGCTCAACGTGGTGACCACGTCGGATCCCGGTCCGCTGGTGGAGCCGCTGCTGCGCGACGGCAGGGCGCGGAAGCTCTCGTTCACCGGCTCGACCGAGATCGGCAGGCTGCTGCTGGAGCAGTCGGCGGGCCAGGTGCTGCGGGTGTCGCTGGAACTGGGCGGCAACGCGCCGTTCGTGGTGTTCCCGGACGCCGACCTGGCCGCGGCCGTGGACGGCGCGATGGTGGCGAAGATGCGCAACATCGGCGAGGCGTGCACGGCCGCCAACCGGTTCTACGTGCACGAGGACGTCGCCGCCGACTTCACCTCCCGGCTGGCCGAGCGCATGGCGGCCGCCGAGATCGGACCACTGATCGACGAGGCCGCCGTGTCGAAGGTGGAGACCCTGGTGGCGGACGCCGTCCGTCGCGGCGCGACCGTCCACACCGGAGGGTCCCGGCGCGAGGGTCCCGGCCACTTCTACGAGCCCACCGTGCTGTCCGGAGTGGCCGACGACGCCGCCATGCGGCACACCGAGATCTTCGGCCCGGTCGCCGCGGTCACCACGTTCAGCACGGAGGCGGACGCGATCGCGCGCGCGAACGACACCGAACACGGCCTGGTGTCCTACATCTACACGGAGAACCTGTCCCGAGGCATGCGGGTGGCCACGGCCCTGCGGACCGGCATGGTCGGCCTGAACCAGGGCATCGTGTCCAACCCGGCGGCGCCGTTCGGCGGTGTGAAGCAGTCCGGTCTGGGCCGCGAGGGCGGCCGGGTCGGCATCACCGAGTTCCTGGACACGCAGTACATCGCGATGCCGGTGTGACCCCGGACCGGGCGCGGCCGCGGCGGGAGGCGGCCGCGCCCGGTTCCGTCTCCGCGGTCCGCCGCGCCCGGCGTCAGGAAGCGGCCGCGTCCGGGCCCGGGTCGTCGGCCGGGCGCAGGCGTTCGATCGAGTCCGTCATGTGCACCTCGATCAGGCGCAGCAGCAAGGTCACGTCGCCGACCACGATGGCGTCCAGCAGTGCCTTGTGCTCCTCGACCAGCTCGGTGGGCTCCGGGTAGTGCAGTTGGAGTGCCCGCAGGCACATCCGGGTCTCCACCAGGAGCGTGTCGGCCATCCGGGCCAGGCGCGGGCTGCCCGAGGCGCGGACCAGGGTCTCGTGGAACGCCTGGTCGGCGTCGCTCATCGCCACCCGGTCCCGGCGCCGGGCGGCCTTGGTCAGCTCCTTGAGTGCCTCGGTCAGCGCGACCGCGGCGGCATCCCGGTTGGACCGCATGATGAGCTGGCACGCGGCCCGCTCGATGGCCAGCCGGGCCGTGTAGACATCGGCCACGTCGTGCTCGTCCAGCGTCACGACGAACAGGCCGCGGTGCGGTTCGCTGCGCAGCAGACCCTCCTGCACCAGTCGCTGCATGGCCTCGCGCAGCGGACCCCGGCTGACCCCCAGCCGCGCCGCCAACTCGGCCTCGCCCAACTGTGCGCCCGGTTCCAGCGACCCGTACTGGATGGCACTGCGCAACTCGTCGGACACGATCTCGACAGTTGACCGGCGTTCTACCGGTTCCAACTCTCCCAGTTGACCCATGACAGTCTTTCCATCATCCGGCACCGTTCCGGCGGAACAGTGTCCCGAGCGCCGCGCGGGGCGCCGTGTCGCCGACCAGCCGCAGCCCGGCCCACACGCTGACCTGGTTGGCCGTGAGGACGGGTTTGCCGACCCGGTCCTCCAACTCGTCCAACCACGCCACCGTGTGCAGGGCCGTGTCGGGCACGACGACGGCCTGCGCGTCCGGGTGATCGTTGGCGGCGACGAAGTCCAGTACCGCGTCCCGGCCGAGCTCGCCGACCTCGGCCGCGGTCACGATCCCACGGCAGGACAGCGCGACGACCTCCACCCCGGCGTGGCCGAGGAAGTCGACGAACCGCCCGGCCACGTCGTCCGGGTAGGTGGCGGCCACGGCGACCCGGTGCACGCCGAGCGCGGCCAGCGCGTCCACGAACGCGAACGAGGTGCTCGTCGCCGGCACGCCCGCCGCCTCGCGCACGCCGGCGACCTGCGCCGCGGCGCCGTCCCAGCCGAAGACGAAGCTGCCGCTGGTGCACGCCCATACGACCGCGTCCACCTCCATGGCCCGCAGTTGCCGCGCGCCGTCGGCCAGCACGTCCTCGCCGCCGATGTCCAGCAGCGCGTCCACCCGGTGCGCGTCGGTCCGCATCAGCGTGTGCACGACGGGCGTGGCGACCCCACCGCCGAGCATCCGCTCGACGGTGGGGTAGTCGTCCTCGGCGCTGTAGCCGGGGTACAGGAACCCGATCCGATTCATATTGTCTACAATCATACCACTGTTGATCTTCGTCTGTCGATCAGGCCACCAGTGGGCGGGTCGCGTGCACCAGCCGCTGCCCCTCCCCCATCACCGTCGCGCCGAACCGGCCCAGCGCCGAGCACATCGTGACCTGGTTGGCGGTGAGCACGGGCTTGCCGAGCATCCGCTCCAGCGGCGCGATGATGTCGTAGGTGGGCACGTTGGTGCAGCTCACGAACACGGCGTCGGCGTCCGGTCGGTCGACCGAACACACCGCGTTCACCACCTCGGTGTAGCCGACCTTCCAGATGTGACTGAGCAGGCCCAGTCCCACGCTGGACACCACGTCCACGTTGCCCTCGGCCAGGTAGACCAGCAGACGCTCGGTGACGCTGTCGATGTAGGGCGTGACCACCGCGATCCGCCGGACGCCGAGCATGTCGACGGCCTCCATCAGGGCACCGGACGTGGTGGTCGCGGACGGCGCGCCCGCGGTGAGCATGCCGCGCTGCAGTTGCCGCTCACCGCGCCGCCCGTGCACGAAACTGCCCGACGCACAGGCATAGGCGACGACATGCGGCTCCGGCGCGAGCACCGCCTTGGTGGCACGCCGGACGTTGCGTTGGTTGGACAGGGCGGACGCCATCTCCACCGTCACCGGCACCGGTACGAACGGCAGCCGGGTCAGGTAGAGCGACACATCGTCCGGTGCCCACCGCCACAGCTCGCGGTCCAGGGCGAAGTCGAACGGAGCGACGACGCCGACACCGCGCTGGGCTGGCAGTTCCGGACCGGTCATGCGGTCCAGCAGATCGACCGTCACGGCGGCCGCCCGGTCAGCCGTCGAGCCGTTGGTACAGCAGGCGTTCACCCACGCCGCCGGATCGCCAGACGTCGTTGCACGCCTCGGCCATGCGGTCCAGCCCGTCCACGATGGTGGCGTAGACGTTACCGGGCACCCAGCCGACGTCGCCGTTGAGGAGCAGGTTGTTGCGACCGTAGAAGATGGCCAGGTCGACCACCCCGGGCAGGCCGTCGATGCCCTTCTCCTCCTTGAACTTCCGGTCCAGCATGCCGCCGGGGAAGGAGAAGTAGACGACGTCGCCCGGGATCGGCGTGACGGTGGGGTTCTCCATGCCGATCTCCTCGGCGGCGAACCGTTGCACCATCGTGTACACCTCGTTGCGGGCGTATTTCGCATGGTAGATGTCGCCGCCCAGCGGCAGGGCGGCCCAGACCGCATCACACGTGCGTGGCGCGTCCTTCTCGAGCAGTTCGGCGACGCACGACACACCGCGACTCGGCAGCGTGATGGACAGGTGTCTCGACACCGGCAGACCTCCGGGCACGGGGGGCGTGCTCGCGCACACCCCGAGCGGACCATTCCCTGTGACAAAGCGCTTTGGGATCCGTCCTGGCCTTGGGGGTTACGACGGTCTTGCAGCACACGCGCTTCTCGGCCAGACTTCGTTGGCCGACGTGCCGATTGTTGACAATCATACGAGTCGTTTCTACGGTGTCAATACCCCGTCATGCTTGCCAGGAGTGTGTGGATGCCGGAGCAGAGCCAGCCGACCGTCGTCGTCCTGACCGGTACCGACCTACCACCGGGAATGGCACCAGCGGAACGGATCGCACGTGTCCGCTATGTCGACGCCGACCAGCTCGCCGTTACCCTCCCCGGGGCGGATGCGCTGTTCGTGTGGGACTTCCGCAGCACCGCCGTCGCCGGGGCCTGGCCGGCCGACGATCCGCCACGCTGGGTGCACGTCGCCAGTGCCGGCGTGGACCGGCTGCTGTTCCCGGAGCTGACCACCGGACACACCGTGGTGACCAACTCGCGTGGCCTGTTCGAGCGGCCCATCGCCGACTACGTGCTGGCCCTGGTGCTGTGCTTCGCCAAGGACCTGCACACCACGCTGCGCCGGCAGGCCGAACGGCAGTGGCGGCACCGGGAGACCGAGACCGTCGCCGGCCGGTCCGCCCTGGTGGTCGGCACCGGACCGATCGGCCGGGAGATCGGCAGGCGACTGAGCGCCTTCGGCTTGCACGTCAGCGGCGCCGGCCGGACCGCCATGCGCGGCGACCCGGACCTGGGCGACATCGCCGGCCCCGACGAGCTGCCGGCCGCCCTCGGGTCGGCCGACTACGTCGTGCTCGCCGCGCCGCTCACCGGCGCCACCCGGGGCATGATCGACGCGACCGCGCTGGCCGCCATGCGACCGACCGCCCGGCTGGTGAACGTGGCCAGGGGCGAACTGGTGGTCCAGTCCGACCTGGTGGCCGCGCTGTGCGCCGGCACCATCGCGGGCGCCGCGCTGGACGTGTTCGACGACGAGCCACTGCCGGCGTCGTCCCCCTTGTGGGATATGTCCAACGTGATCGTGTCGCCGCACATGTCCGGTGACCTGATCGGCTGGCGGGACCAGCTGGTCGCGCTGTTCGTGGACAACCTGCGCCGCTTCACCGCCGGTGCGCCGCTGCGCAACGCGGTGGACCTGTCCCTGGGCTACGTTCCGTCGCCCGTGCCGTCCGGACCGAGAGGATCGTCATGACGAACCCAGCCGACCTGACGGCGACCGAACTGCTCGACGCCTACCGGGCCGGGGAGCTGTCCCCGGTCGAGGCGTGCGACGCGGTGCTGGCCAGGATCGACGAGCGAAACCCGGCGCTGAACGCGTTCCTGCTGGTGGACGCCGACGGGGCCCGCGCGCTGGCGGCCGAGTCGGAGCGGCGCTGGGCGCGCGGTGAGCCCAGCGGGCTGCTGGACGGCGTGCCGGTGTCGATCAAGGACGTGCTGCTCACCGAGGGCTGGCCGACCCTGCGTGGTTCCCGCGCGATCGACCCCGACCAGCCGTGGCGCGAGGACTCCCCCGCCGTGGCGCGGCTGCGCGAGCACAACGCCGTGCCGGTCGGCAAGACCACCACACCCGAACTGGCGTGGAAGGCCGTCACGGACAGTCCGCTCACCGGCGTCACCCGCAACCCGTGGGACGACACCCGCACGCCGGGTGGCTCCAGCGGTGGCGCGTCGGCCGCGGTCGCCGCCGGCATGGCACCGCTCGCGGTCGGCACCGACGGCGGCGGCTCGGTGCGTATCCCGGCCGCCTTCACCGGCACGTTCACCCTCAAGCCCACCCACGGCCTGGTGCCGCACTTCCCGGCCAGCGCGTTCGGCACCCTCGCCCACACCGGGCCGATCACCAGGACCGTCGACGACGCGGCGCTGATGCTGGACGTCATCGCGGGCGCGGACCACCGGGACTGGTCGGCGCTGCCGCCCAGGACGGTGCCGTTCGCCGGGCAGCAGCGCAGCAGCCTGTCCGGCGTCCGCGTCGCCTACAGCCCGACGCTCGGTTTCGGTTCCGCCGCAAAGATTCTGGACGCTGAGGTGGCGAAAGCCGTTGCGGCCGCCGCCGAGCAGTTCGCCGAACTCGGCGCGCACGTCGAGGCGATCGATCCGCCGATCACCGACCCGGTGGACGAGTTCCACGTGCTGTGGTTCGCGGGGGCCGCAGCGAGCGTGGCCGCGTACTCGGCCGAGCAACGGGCCGGATTGGACGCAGGACTACAGGAGATCGTGGCGGCGGGCAACGCACTGTCCGCCGTGGACTGGTTGCGTGCCAACAACCGCAGGATGGAACTCGGGCTGGCAATGGGCCGGTTCCACCTCGACCACGACCTGCTGCTGACCCCCAGCGTACCGATTCCGGCGTTCGCTGCCGGTCAAGAGGTCCCGGACGGGTGGCCCGAACCCCGGTGGACGAGCTGGACGCCGTTCACCTACCCGTTCAACATGACGCAGCAGCCGGCCGCGAGCGTGCCGTGCGGATTCACCGCATCGGGGCTGCCGATCGGCCTGCAGGTGGTGGGACCACGGCACTCCGACGCGCTCGTGATGGCGGCGTGCCGGCTTTTCGAGCAGGCACAACCGTGGTGGCGCCGCCGCCCATAGACCCCTGGTCGCCACCTGGTCGACGGTGGGTCGGTTTGACCCGAACGGATCAACGGCCTAAGTTCGGACGTCAACGAGGTTCGGTCGCGCCCATGGCCGGGCCTATCACCGCATATATCGCATATATTGTGGGGCGACGAAACGACGAGGGGTCGACACCGATGCCTGCCAACGATGTGACGCGACGTGCCTTCATCAAACGTACCGCGCTGTTGGGGGCGGCGGTGATCGGCGGACCCACGCTGATTTCCGCCTGTACCAGCACAAGCCAGTCCGGCGGTTCCTCGCAGTTGGATAGCCTGCGCAAGGCGGGAACGATCAAGATCGGCATCGCGGGCGAACAGCCCTACGGCTACACCGACACGTCCGGCCGGGTCACCGGTGAGGCACCCGAGGTCGCGCGGGCCATCTTCAAGAAGCTGGGTATCAATAACGTCACGGCGCAGCAGAACGACTTCGACACCCTGATCCAGGGCCTGAACGCCAACCAGTACGACATGGTGGCGGCCGGGATGGACATCACACCGACCCGCTGCCAGAGCGCCGCGTTCTCGGTGCCCGACTACACGGCGCTGGTGGCGTTCCTGGTACCCAAGGGCAATCCCAAGCAGGTCACCGACTTCGAGTCGGCCAAGGCCAAGGGTGTGCCGATGGCCGTGGAGAACGGCGCCGTGGAGAAGGACTACGCGACCCAGGCCGGCCTGCCGGCCAGCCAGTTGCAGTCCTTCAGCAGCCCGGACGAGCTACTGTCCGCCGTGACCAGTGGTCGCGCCTACGCCGCCGTGCTCACCGACATCTCGTTCAAGACGCTGGTCAAGCAGAACCCGCAGGCGAACGTCGAGGTCACGCCGGGCTTCCCGGTGTTGGTCAACGGCACCAAACAGGGTGAGACCGGCGGCTTCGTGTTCCGCAAGAACGAGACCGAGCTGCTCAACGCGTTCAACAAAGAGCTCACCACGATGCACTCCAACGGCGAGTGGCTCAAGATCGTCCAGCCGTTCGGCTTCAGCCAGGGCAACATCCCGGCAGCGGGGGTCACCACCGAGAAGCTGTGCAGCGCCAGTAGCTGACACCCATTCATGTTCGCCAACTTCGGGCACTTCCTGAGCGTCCTGTCGGACGGGTTGGGCCCCACCATCGAGCTGACCATCGGCGGCATCCTGCTCGCCACAGTGATGTCCTTTGTAGCCGGTCTGGCCAACATGGCCAGGCCGGTGGCGGTCCGGGCGATCGTCCGCATCTACGTCGAGGGCTGGCGCGGCACATCCGAGCTGGTCCAGCTGCTGTGGATCTACTTCTCCCTGCCGCTGCTGCTGGGTCTGCAGATCGTGCCGATCTGGGCGGGCATCATCGTGCTCGGACTCAACCACGGCGCGTACGGCGCGGAGATCGTCCGCGGCGCCGTCCAGTCCGTGGCGCCGGAACAGGTCGAGGGTGCCATCGCGCTGAACCTCACGCCGGCCCAGCGGATGGTCCGGGTGGTACTGCCGCAGGCCGTCGTCGAGATGATCCCGTCGTTCAACACCCTGTTCATCCAGTTGCTCAAGGCGACGTCGATCGTCTCGCTGATCACCGTGCCGGAGCTGACCTACCAGGTGAAACAGATCCTGGTGCCGAACTTCGGCGGGCAGAAGACGCTGATCTTCCTGATGGTGCTGGTGATGTATCTGCTGCTGTCGATCGTGATCACCGTGCTCATGCGCTGGGCCGAGCGGGCCGCCGCCCGGCGGATCGGCAGGCGGCCGCAGCGTAGGCGGCCACTGCCGGACGTGGACACCCTGCTCGGCAACCCGCTGCGGACCGGCAAGATGCCCGGTGGTGTGTGATGATCTGGGACTGGTCGTTCGCCTGGTCGATCCTGCCGCAGTTGTTGAAGGGTCTGCTGGTCACGTTCGAGGCCACCATCCTCGGTTCGATCGTCGCGTACATCCTCGGCCTGGTGTTCGCGGTGATCCGGCGGTCCAGGATTCCCGTGCTGTCCCAAGTGGTCTGGCTGTTCGTGGAGTTCGTCCGCAGCACGCCACTGCTGGTGCAGCTCTACTTCCTGTTCTTCATCCTCCCCGACATCATCGGCGTCACGCTCAGCCCGCTGGTCACCGGTGTGCTCGGGCTGGGTGTGCACTACGCGACGTACACCTCCGAGGTGTACCGCGCCGGCATCGATGCCGTCCCACGTGGACAGTGGGAAGCGGCGACTGCCCTGAGCCTGCCTCGGGGTCGCGTGTGGACATCGGTGATCCTGCCGCAGGCCGTGCCGCGAGTGCTGCCGGCGCTGGGCAACTATGCGATCTCCATGCTGAAGGAGACGCCGCTGTTGCTGTCGATCAGCGTGCTGGAGCTGGTCGGGCAGGCGCAGGCCGCGGGCTCCGAGGCATTCCGGTACGTGGAGCCGTTCACCATCGCGGGTGTGTTCTTCTTCATACTGAGCTACCCAGCCTCGGTGCTGGTCCGACGGTTGGAGCGCCGTGTCCAACGAACCCACTGAACCCGTCGCCGACGGCCTGATGATCCGTTTCGACGGCGTCGTCAAACGGTTCGGCGAGCACGTCGTGTTGCGCGAGCTGAACTTCCAGGTCCAGCCGGGCGAGCACGTGACACTGATCGGGCCTAGCGGCTCCGGCAAGACCACCATTCTGCGGCTGCTGATGACGCTGGAGCGGGTGGACAAGGGCACGATCCAGGTGGGCAACGAGTACCTGTCGCACATGCAGCGCGGCGACAAGCTGGTGCCGGCCGACGAGCAGCACCTGCGGCAGGTCCGCAAGCGTGTCGGGATGGTGTTCCAGCAGTTCAACCTGTTCCCGAACATGAAGGTGTTGCGCAACATCACCGAGGCACCGGTCCGGGTACTCGGCCACTCCAAGGACGAGGCAGAGCAGCGGGCCAGGGAACTGCTGGACATGGTCGGCCTGGCCGACAAGGCGGACGCCCAGCCCACCCAACTGTCCGGAGGTCAGCAACAACGCGTCGCCATCGCCCGCGCGCTGGCCATGCAGCCGGACGTCCTCTTGCTGGACGAGGTCACTTCGGCGCTGGACCCGGAACTGGTGGCCGGCGTGCTCAATGTGTTGCGCGAGATCGCCGCCAGCACGGATATCACGTTGCTCTGCGTAACCCATGAGATGGGATTCGCGAGGGACGTCTCCAATCGTGTGCTGATGTTCGACGAAGGCCGCATTGTCGAAGAAGCGACGCCGGAGAAGCTGTTCAGCGACCCGGAACAGCCCCGGACCAGGGAGTTCCTCAAGGCTGTGCTGGACAGAGCCTGATCGTTCTTCCCGAAAAGACCGCACGGGAGAAGAAAAAGCGGCCGAATGGCGGCTGGCCGCATTCTGTAGAGTGCGTGAACACCCCTCCGCACTTCGGCCGCGCCAACGCGCGCTCTGTTACCGGTATCGTGAAGTAATGGCGTCCACGCAAAGGACGGAGTCATGGACGGAACGCACCGGGATTCACGCCGCGACCGGGCGTCGGTGAGCGGCCCGGTCGACGGTCCGGTCAACGGCTCGGTGAGTAGGTCGGCGAGTGGCTCGACGAGCGGGTCCCTGAGCCGCTCGGCAAGTGGCCCGATGACCGGCTTGGCGAGTAGCTCGGCGGGTCGCTCGGCGAGCGGAGAGGTCGAACGCGACCTCGGCGCGCTCGTCCCGCCCATCGCGGTGCACGCCCCGGCGCCGCGGACGATAGCCGCCGCCTGGACGATGCTGCGCGCGGTCGTCGTCGAGCCGGGGCTGGTCGACCGGACAACGAAGGAGGCTGTCGCGACGGCGATCGCGCACGGCAACGGTTGCTGGAGTTGCGAGGACCTGCACCTGACCGTGCTGGAGTCGCTGAACCGGCGGCGAGTGGACTGCGAGTTGTCGACGCTGTCCGATCAGCGGGTGCGACGCGTGACGGACTGGGCGCGATCGGCCGGCATGCAGGACACCGGTGAGCCGCGGCCCTTCGCGGACAGTCATGTGCCGGAGTTGGTAGGGACGGTGGTGGTGAGCCACTACCTGAGCCGGATGGCGACGGTCCTGTCCGACCGGACGTCCCGACTTCCCGATGATGACCTTCGACGGGTCGCCTCGCGGGCATCCCGCGGGGTTGGCGTCGGTCGCTCCTGGTTGCCGGTTGGCCACTTGCCGGTCGACATGGGGTGGGCCCGGGGACGGCCATCCGTGGCCGAGGCTTTCGGTCGGGCGGCGTCGGGGTTGGACGGTTCTGTGGTGTCGGAGTCGGTGCGGTTGGTGGTGTCCGGGCGGTTGGCGGTGTGGCGGGGCGAGGTGCCGGACGACGACGAGTGGTTGGGTCCGGCGATGGCGGGGTTGGCCAGTGGGGACATGGCGGCCGGCCGACTGGCGTTGTTGACGGCGATCGCGCCGCGGCGAGTGGACCGGGTGCTGGTGGATGTGGTGCGGGGGCGGTGGGGTGAGCAGGCTGTGGTCGAGATGGTCGCGTGGGCGGCTTTCGCCGGCGCCCGCCGAATCGCCACGTGGCTGGCCGCGGACGTCAGCGGCGCGGTTGCCCAGCCAGAAGAAGCCCAGGTAATCCCATTCCGCCGAACGATAGCGGCCCGCCGCGCGGTATCCGGACCAGAACAACGCCAAGCCGAAGTCTGACCCACCAGCCAAACCACTCAACGGCCGACTCACCAACACCCATTCCGCACCCAGGTCACCACGCCTCGACCACAGACCGGACGACACACCAACCCACGGCCCGCCAAGCGTCAAACAACTGCGCCCCCAGCGAGCCGACCACACAACGAACGACACAGCCTGACAAGCACCCAACCAACGCCGACCCACCAAGCCGGCCACCCACCGGACGACACAGGAACAGCCATCCCCAGCTAGCGCGATCTCCGAGCCGACCACCCAACGGCCAACTCGCAATCGCAGGGCCGGTCGCCAACAAGTCGACCATTCAACGGCCAGCACGCAACCTACAACACCGTGGACCACCCCGGGGATCTTGGAGGCCATGACTTCTGGCAAGGATGGTCAGCATGGCAGCAGCAGGCAGGTACCCCGTTGAGTTGAAGGAACGCGCCGTGGCGATGGTGCGGGAGCTGCAGCGTGAGCTGGGCCTGCGCGG
>DASUGU010000113.1:0-17085 GCA_036273855.1 Pseudonocardiaceae bacterium | reverse complement strand
AGTTGACTGGTGGTCAACTCCGCGCGCACGACTATGTTGGGGCATACGCAACGAGCGAGGAGGCCAGCCGTGCGGTTGGAACACGAGTTCTCCGTGCCGGCACCGCCCGATGTCGTGTGGGCGGCGGTAATCGATCCGGAGCGCGTCGCGCCGTGCATGCCTGGCGCGTCGCTGACCTCCGTGGACGGTTCGCAGTTCAGCGGCGGGGTCAAGGTCAAGCTGGGTCCGGTTACGCTGACCTACAAGGGTTCCGGCGAGTTCCTGGAGACGGACGAGCAGGCGAGGCGGGTCGTGATCAAGGCGTCCGGGAAGGACGCCAGGGGCAACGGCACCGCCGCCGCGACCGTCACCGTGACACTGGCGCCGGAGGGTGACGGCACGAAAGGCACCGTGGTGACCGATCTCACGGTGACCGGCAAACCGGCCCAGTTCGGCCGGGGCATGATCGTCGAGGTCAGCGGGAAGATCCTGGACTCGTTCGCCCAGTGCCTGGCGACCAAGCTGGACGCGGCCCCGGCCACCGCCGAACCGGCCGCGGCCAAGGCCGACGCGAAGCCGGCGGAGGACGAGGACGAGGAGCCTCCACCACCGGCCCAACCGAAGCCCACCCGCAGGCGGAGCCCGGCGAAGGCCGCGACCGGCGGCAACTCGACCACCGAGCCCGCCACCGACGGTGCCACGGCCCGCCAGCCGGAGCCGGAGCCGGCCGGCTCGCCCCGGCTGCAGCTGGTCGGCGAGCAGGAGTCGGCGCCCAAGGCCCCGGCCCGGCAGGTCACCGTGTCGGCCGAGGCCGAGCCGATCGACCTGATGGAGTACGCGGGCGCCTCGGTGGCCAAGCGGGCCGTGCCGGCGGTGCTGGCCGTGCTCGCGGTGGTGTTCGTGGTGCTGCGGCTGCGCCGGCGTCGGCGCGGCTGAGCGGTCGGACTAGCGGGCGGCGAGGACACCCCGCAGGCGTTGCCGCCAGCGGGTCGTGGTGTCCTCGTCGGCCGTCACGGCGGCCATGGTGATCGGTCGCGGTGGCGCGGTCGGCACCGGCAGCCAGCCGTCCACCGGCCGCAGCGACTCGGTCACCACGTCGGTGGTCAGCAGCGACACCGTGCCCAGCCCGCAGGCGAAGTCCAGTTCGGGCAGGGCGCCGGCCAGCGCCAGCCCGGCGGCCAGCCCCACGCTGGTCTCCACGGCAGACGACACGACGCACGGCAGCCCGCACGCCTGCGCGACCGCCAGTGCCCGCCGTACCCCGCCCAGCGGCGCCACCTTGATCACGGCGATGTCGGCCGCCCCCGCGACCGCCACCCGCATCGGGTCGTCGGCCCGCCGGATCGACTCGTCGGCGGCGATCCGCACCGACACCCGCCGCCGCACCGCGGCCAGCTCGATCAGCGTCGGGCAGGGCTGTTCCACGTACTCCAGGCCGCCCGCCGCCCGGTCCAGCTCCCGGATCGCGGCCACGGCCGCGTCGACGTCCCAGGCCGCGTTGGCGTCCACCCGGATCCGGCCGGCCGGCCCCAGCCCGTCCCGCACGGCGGCCACCCGTTCCAGGTCATCGGCCAGCGACGTCCCCGGGTCGGCGACCTTCACCTTGGCGGTGCCACAACCGGACCCGGCGACCAGCGCCTTGGCCTGTTCGGGCGGCACCACCGGCACGGTGCAATTGATCGGCACCCGGTCGCGGACCGGAGCGGGCCACCCCTCGGCGGCCGACTCGGCGGCGGACGCCAGCCACGGCACGCACTCGCGGTCGTCGTAGTCCAGGAACGGGCTGAACTCGCCCCAGCCGGCCGGGCCGTGCAGCAGCATCCCCTCGCGCAGCGTGATCCCCCGGAAACGCGTGCGCATCGGCACGGCGAAGACCAGCGCCGGCCACGACTCCAGATCCGCGTCCATCACACTATTTTCGCACCCTGCGGGAATTGATTCCCGCAGGGTGCGTCACACATTGTTCGGTCAGGAACCCGGCACCACGGGCGGCGCCGGAACGGCCGGCACGGTCGGCACCGGCAGGCTCACCGGCAGGCACGTGTCGGTGTTGACGGCGGTGATCGCGGTGGCCAGCTTGGTGGCCGCCGCCAGGATCGCCGTCGGGTCCGGAGTGCTGGCCGTGGTGGCCGAGATCTCGCCGAGCAGACCCGAGAGCAGGTTCAGCGTGTCGCCGGCGCACGCGCTCGCGTCCTGCGGTTCCGACGCGGGCGGTGCGGGTGTTCCCGCGGGCGACGTGGGCAGTGCGGGCAGGCAGCCGGCCGTCTGAGCGGCGGTGACGGCGTTGAAGATGTCGCCGGACACCTGGCTCAGGGTGGTCGGATCGGGCGGTGTCGCGCTGAGAGCATTGCCCAGGTTGGTCACCGTCGTGGTCAGGTCGGTCACTTCCTGTGTGTCCTTGCTGCACGCCGGAACCGGCGGGTCGTCGTGCCCGGCGGCCGACGCGGTCGCGGGAAGCACGGCGGTGGTGCCGGCCAGTGCCAGTGCCAGCGGTAGGAAGGCGAGCCACCTGCGGGTCATGAATTTCCTCCTCACGGGTCGCAATTCCTTTCTCCGGAATTGCGCGTCCGATGGTAAGCACAATGACCCACGGGCTCGCTTGATCGAATAGTGGATTCACTCCTTGGGGATTTATGAAATCGACGCGTCGCTACCGTCTCGCGGCGCCGGGCCTCGTTCGAGGTACCCACGGCCGAGGGCAGGCGGTCACGTACGGTCTTGGCCATGGACAGCGTGCGCGTGATCGAGAACTGGCCGGTGGAACAGGCCGCCGGTGCGATCGTGGCCTCCGACGGCCGGGTGCTGGGCACCCACGGCCCGGTCGACCAGGTGTTTCCGCTGGCGTCGGTCACCAAGCCGCTGACCGCCTACGCGACCCTGATCGCGGTCGAGGAGGGCGCGGTCGAGTGGGACCAGCCGGCCGGTCCGCCCGGGTCCACGGTCCGCCACCTCATCGCGCACGCGTCCGGCCTGGCGTTCAACGAGCACAAGGTGGTCGCGCCGCCGGGCAACCGCAGGCTGTACTCCAACGCCGGTTTCGAGGTGCTGGCCGACACGGTGCGAGACGCGTGCGGCATCCCGTTCGCCGAGTACCTGGCCGATGCCGTCCTGCGCCCGCTGGGCATGACACGCACCCGGCTGGACGGCTCACCCGCCGCCGACGGTGAGTCCACAGTGGAGGATATGGTCCGGTTCGCGGCGGAGTTGCAGAGCCCCAAGCTGATCGACCCGGCCACCGCCGCCGAGGCGACCACAGTGGTCTTCCCCGGCCTGGCCGGTGTGCTGCCGGGCCTGGGTTATCAGCAACACAACGACTGGGGCCTGGGCTTCGAACTGCGCGACCACAAGGACCCGCACTGGACGGGCGCGGCCAACTCACCCCGCACCTACGGTCACTTCGGCCGCTCCGGCACCTTCATCTGGGTCGACCCGGACGCGTCCGTCTCCGCCGTCGTGCTCACCGACCGGATCTTCGGCGACTGGGCCAAGAAGGCGTGGCCGTCGTTCGCCGACGCCGTCCTGGCCGAACTGCGCGGCTAGCCGAGTCATCGCGCCGGCTGATGCATGGTGTGGGCATGCCGACGCGCCGTGTCTCTGTGCCTCTGGATGCCGCTGACCAGCGGAGGAATCGACCCGTTCGTGGATCCGTCGCGTCCTGAGCACGCGACGATGCGGGCGTGGGCGGCTGAGCGGGCTCGACCTCCGCGACGATTCGGCTGCGACGATCCTCCACATCCTGGCTCGGGCCGGCGCTGAGGCGCCGCGAACGAACGCGTCGGCAACCGGTGGCGCGGCTGCCGCGCGGCGCGGGTAGCTACTCCACCTCGGGGAGGGCCGGGCCGAGCAGGTCGTCGGCGTCCATGATCGTGTAGGCGTAGCCCTGCTCGGCGAGGAACCGCTGCCGGTGGGCCGCGTAGTCGGTGTCCAGGGTGTCGCGGGAGACCACCGAGTAGAAGTGGGCCTGCCGGCCGTCGCCCTTGGGCCGCAGCAGCCGGCCCAGCCGCTGTGCCTCCTCCTGGCGTGACCCGAACGTCCCGGACACCTGGATGGCCACCGACGCCTCGGGCAGGTCGATGGAGAAGTTGGCCACCTTCGACACCACCAGCGTGGGCAGTTCACCGCGCCGGAACGCGTCGAACAGCTTCTCCCGCTCCGTGTTGCGCGTGGAGCCCTGCACCACGGGCGCGTCGAGCTCCTCGCCCAACTCGTCCAACTGGTCCAGGTAGGCGCCGATGACCAGGGCGGGCTCGCCGGGGTGCAGGTCGAGGATCTTGCGCACCACGGGCAGCTTGGTCCGGGCGGTGGCGCAGATCCGGTACCGCTCGTCCGGCTCGGCCACGGCGTACCCGAGCCGTTCCGCGTCGGTCATGGTGACCCGCACCTCGGTGCACGACGCGGGCGCGATCCAGCCCTGGGCCTCGATGTCGCGCCACGGCACGTCGTACCGCTTCGGGCCGATCAGCGAGAAGACGTCGCCTTCCTGGCCGTCCTCGCGGACCAGCGTCGCGGTCAGGCCGAGCCGGCGCCTCGACTGCAGGTCCGCGGTCATCCGGAAGACCGGTGCGGGCAGCAGGTGCACCTCGTCGTAGATGATCAGGCCCCAGTCGCGGGAGTCGAACAGCTCCAGGTGCCGGTACTCGCCCTTGGTCTTGCGGGTGATCACCTGGTAGGTGGCGATGGTGACCGGGCGGATCTCCTTGCGCTCGCCGGAGTACTCGCCGATCTCGTCCTCGGTCAGCGACGTCCTGGCGACCAGTTCGCGCTTCCACTGCCGGCCGGCCACGGTGTTGGTGACCAGGATCAGGGTGGTGGCCTCGGCCCTGGCCATCGCGGCCGCGCCGACCAGCGTCTTGCCCGCACCACAGGGCAGCACGACGACCCCGGACCCACCGGCCCAGAACGTGTCGGCCGCGGCCCGCTGGTAGTCGCGGAGGTGCCAGGCGTCCTCGACCAGGGCGATGTCGTGGTGCTCGCCGTCGACGTAGCCGGCCTGGTCCTCGGCCGGCCAGCCCACCTTGAGCAGGACCTGCTTGAGCCGACCGCGCTCGCTGGCGTGGACGACGACACTGTCCTCGTCGATCCGCTCGCCCAGCATCGGCGCGATCTTCTTGTTCCGCAGCACCTCTTCCAGCACGGCCCGGTCGGTGGTCTGCATCACCAGCCCGTGGGCCGGGTCGTTGACCAGGACGAGCCTGCCGAACCGGGCCATCGTGTCGACGACGTCGACCAGCAGCGGCTGCGGCACCGGGTAGCGCGAGTACGTGACCAGGGCGTCGACGACCTGCTCGGCGTCGTGCCCGGCGGCCCGGGCGTTCCACAGGGCCAGTGGCGTCACCCGGTAGGTGTGCACGTGCTCTGGGGCGCGCTCCAACTCGGCGAACGGCGCGATCGCGGTGCGCGTCTCGTTCGCGAGCGGGTGGTCCACCTCCAGCAGCAGGGTCTTGTCGGACTGGACGATCAGCGGTCCGTCGGACACGTGTGCTCCTCCCCGTACGGCTCCCGTACCAGTGTGCCAACGCCACCGGCCGGGAGACTGTTCCGGGTTCAGTGCCGGAGCAGGCGGGCGACCTCGCTGCGCAGCCGGACGAACTCGGCGGACGCCCGGGTGGTGATCTGGTCGCGGTCCCGGGGCAGGTCCACCTTGAGGGTGTCCACCACGGTGGTGGGCGCGCCGGACAGCACCAGGACGCGGTCGGCGAGGTACACGCTCTCGTCGATGTCGTGGGTGACCAGCAGGATGGTCATGTCGTACTCGGCGCGCACGCGCAGCACGAGGTCCTCCAGCTCGGCCCTGGTCTGGGCGTCCACCGAGGCGAACGGCTCGTCCATCAGCATCAGCGCCGGCCGGTAGGCCAGGGCGCGTGCGATGGACACCCGCTGCTGCATGCCGCCGGAGAGCTGCCACGGGTACTTGCGGGCGGCGCCGTCCAGGCCGACCCAGGTCAGCGCCTCGCGCACCCGTGCCCGGCGCTCCGCCTTGCCCAGCGGGCCGCCGCGCAGCGGGAACTCGACGTTGCTGGTCACGTTCAGCCAGGGGAACAGCGATCGGCTGTAGTCCTGGAAGACGACGGCCAGGTCGCCGGGCACGCCGGTGATCCGGGCACCCTTGAGCTGGATGTCACCCCTGGTCGGCCGGTGCAGGCCGGCGATGGCCTTGAGCAGCGTGGACTTACCGCAGCCCGACGGCCCGACGACGCACACGATCTCCCCGGCGTCGACGTGGAAGGACACCTCGCGGATGGCGACGTGCGCGCGGGTGCCGGCCCCATAGGTGTGACCCAGCTCGGACACTTCCAACATGGCTGGCCGATCCTTCCGACCGAAGAAACCGCGGATGACGGGTGTTGAGAGTACCCGCGAACCGGTACCACGTGACGAGACCGGCACCACCCTTCCGAACCGGGCCGGCCGGCCCCGCCGCACCATCCGGAATGGCCGAGCACCGGTGTAGGCGGGCCCGGCGCACCCGCCAATGTGTACATCCGTACCGGACCGGCGGTACCCATTCGGCCGCCACCGGTCCGCCGCCGCGCGGGCGCCCGGCCAGCCACCCAGTGGGCACGCGTCGTTGCCGCGCAACACAATCGTTCATCACGGCGAGGTCACACCGAAATGGTGGACCGTCGATTAATGGGTCGAAAAGAATACTGCTACCGCGCTCGAAGAATACGCACGAAGTCCTTTCTCGGACCTTGATCGGGCGTATCGTCGGACGTCGCACGCGCCGCTGGACTAGGCTATTCGGCGGACATGATTACGCTGATCGGCCCACTCGGTGTCACCAGATTCCGGCACCCATCTTGTTTACCATCATTTCACCTGGTGAGCGGTTGGCGACGGGTTCTGCGACGGCGGGGCCAGCACCGTATCCGCAGGGTGACGATGTACACACCCACGGTCCACCACCGGCTAAATCGCCGGTCGGACGCAAGTTGCGCTGAGTGAGTCAATCCAAGCTGGTACGCCGGGGGAGTGGCTTTCTGGAGACGAAGATGCCATGCTCTTGCGGTCGTCTGGCACGGAGCGTGTCTAAGCCTGGTGGTTTAACCCTCGAAGGGCTGACATTCTCGGTGACTTTCGATACCTTCTTGTGCGCGCGAGTGGGGGACATCGGAGCCACCTGGCTACGACAGTCGTCGCGGAGAGGTGAACAGGTGAAGGAGTGACCAGATGAGCGGGGCCGCCCGCGTCGCGTGGCCTGCCGACGTAGCCGTCGGCCCACGACGCGACCCAGCCGTCTCCGTCCTGGCCGTGGCAACCCCTCACGCTGTGCCCCGCGTCGCTCGCCCCGGCCCGACCCGTGGTGGTCGGCACGCGCACGTGACCCTGGTGATGCCGGCCCATGTCGTGCTGTCGCACAGCGCGCCCGCCACGGCCGGCGAGGCGTCCGGTTCGCCCGGCGCCGCAGATGCGGGAGTGTGCTAGGGGTGCCAGGACGTACACGGCAAGGCGTCGGAATCGCGCCCGCGGAGGCCGGCCGCAGCCGACAGCGCACCGGCGAGGGAGTGACACCGACCGGCATCGGTCCGGTCGCGCCCGTGCCGCCCAACCAGCCGACCGGCCGGCGTACCGGCCGCTGGCGGCTGAGCAACTGGCGACTGCGCTGGAAGCTGCTGATCGTGCTGCTGGTCCCGTTGATCACCGCGGTCGCGCTGGGCGCGCTGCGAGTGTCCAGCCAGCTGCAGAACGCCAGCGTCTACGACACGATCGGCCAGCAGATCGCCCTGGCCAGCTCGCTGGACGAGGTCATCGACGAGGTCCAGAAGGAGCGCGAACAGGTCACCCTGTTCGTCACCTCCGGTGGCACGGCGGGCAGCCCGCCCGGCGGCACCTCGACCGCCCAGTCCGACGCGGCCGTCCTCGCCTTCCGCCAGGAGGCCGCGCAGACCGGTGACATCGACCCGGCCACCCAGACCGCCATCACCAACGCGATCAACGCGGTCAGCGGCCTGGACTCGCTGCGCGCGTTCGCCAAGGGCACCAAGTTCCCCGAGATCGACGTCCTCAACGGCTACAACCAGATCCTGAGCACGCTGCTGCGCAGCACCCAGCTGGTCAGCACCAGCGCCCCGGACAACCGGATCAGCCAGCTCTCCAGCGGCCTGTTCGACATCCGAACGGCCAAGGAGCAGTACACCCTGGCCAACGCCATCCTGATGATGACGGTGACCCCGGTGCACGGGCCCAGCGGCGTGGCGTCCAACGGCTGGGTGTTCCTGCCCAGCACGGAGGTCCAGCTCAACGCGGCCGAGGCCGAGTTCGAGACGTCGATCGACTCGTACAACGACACCGTCTCCCTGGCCGACCAGCAGATGTACCAGGACACGGTGACCGGCCCGGACGTGGACACCCGCGCCCAGCTGCTCACCCTGATCCAGACCCGCGCCGACGGGCACCTCGGACCGCCGCCGCCCAACCTGGAGAGCGTCCAGCCCACCACCGTCCAGCAGGCCGGTGACGGTGCGGGCACCCAGTTGGAACGGGCGGAGGAGAACCTCGACGACGAGCTCCAGGCCGTCACCAGCAGCCTGGCCACGCAGGCCAAGGACCAGGCCATCCGGGACGGGGCCATCCTGGCCGCGGCCCTGCTGATCGCGTTCCTGGTCACCCTGCTGGTGGCCCGGTCGCTGGTCCAGTCGCTGCGCCGGCTGCGGTCGGGCGCCCTGGAGGTCGCGCGCACCAAGCTGCCGCAGTCCGTCCAGCGGATCCTGGCCGACCCGGACCCCATCAAGGCGTCCAACAAGGCCGTCGAACCGGTCCCGGTGTTCACCGCCGACGAGATCGGCGAGGTGGCCCGCTCGTTCGACGTCGTCCACGGGCAGGCCGTCCGGCTGGCCGCCGAGCAGGCGGTACTGCGCGACAACGTCAACGCGATCTTCATCAACCTGTCCCGCCGCAGCCAGACGCTGGTGGAACGCCAGCTCGCGCTGATCGACCGGTTGGAGAAGGACGAGCAGGACCCGGACCAGCTGGCCAACCTGTTCGAACTGGACCACCTGGCCACCCGTATGCGGCGCAACTCCGAGTCGCTGCTGGTGCTCTCCGGTAGCGGCCTGGCCAAGCGGATGAGCCGGCCGGTGCCGATCGGCGAGCTCGTCGGTGCCGCCGTGTCCGAGGTCGAGCAGTACGCCCGCATCGACGTCGGCGCCCCGCCGGCCGCCTCGGTGCTCGGCCGCGTGGTCAACGACCTCATCCACCTGATCGCCGAGCTGCTGGACAACGCCACCTCGTACTCCGAGCCCAACACCCGGGTCAGCGTGCGGATCGCCAGGACCCGGTCGCGGGAACTGGCCATCCAGGTCACCGACCGCGGTGTGGGCATGACCGAGGACGACGTCCGGCTGGCCAACGAGCGGCTGGCCAATCCGCCCGACATCGACGTCGGCGTGACCCGGCGGATGGGCCTGTACGTGGTCGCGCGGCTGGCCCGCCGGCACAACATCCGGGTCAAGCTGCGCGCCAACGAGGACATCGACGGCGGCACCGTCGCCCTGATCGTCATCCCGGAGGACCTGGTCCACCGGCCCGGCGAGGAGCGCGGCGGCCCGATCGGTTCGCTGGACAACCTGGCACCCGCCACGATCAGCCAGCCCAGTCAGCCCGGCCAGGCCGGCGTGCTGGACCCGTTCACCCCGGACAACGAGCTGACCGGCGCCGCCACCGCGGCCGCCGGCATCGCCGGCGCGTTCGGCATGGCGTCCAGCAGGCGCGACGACACGTCCACCAATGGTCGCACCGCCACCGGCGTCGGCCGGCTGCCCGCACTGTCCGACGACGCCGACGACCTGGAACCCACCTCGTTCTGGGCCAGCGACTTCGAGCAGTCCGGCAGCCTGGACGACGTCGAGCTGGACACTCCGGTCGGCAGCAACACGGCGTCCCTCTGGGAGGCCCACACCGCGGCCGACGCCATGCCGATCGATCCGAGCGACCGCAGCTGGCAGCCCGAGCCGACCAACGGCTCCCGGCCCGACGTGGACGCCCCGACCGAGCGGCTGCCCATCTACGAGGCCGTCCTGTCCCAGTGGTTCCGCGCCGACGAGGTGGCCGACGAGGTCGGTCACCACAACGGCGGCCGCGACGTCGCTCCGGACGTCGTCGTCGAGCGGGACGTACCGGAACAGCCGGCTGCCACCCCGACCGAGATCGGCGGACTACCCACCAGGGTGCCCGGCAGGGCCGGTGCCGCCGCCGGTTTCGGCATCTCGTCCCGGCGGTCCGACACGGACAGCAACGGCAACGGCCGGGCGGCCAGTACATCCACCAACGGGTTGGCGGCTGCTGCCAACGGCAACGGCAACGGGACCAACGGCGGCACGGGCTGGGCCAGCCCGGCCGACGAGGGCTGGCAACGGGCCGAGGCCCTGCTCACGGCGGTCTCCGAGACCACCACCGCCGGCCTGCCCAAGCGGGTGCCGAAGGCCCACCTGGTTCCCGGCTCCGCGGGCGCCAGGGACGAATCGGCTCCCACCGGTCAGGGCGGCGACGGCGCCACCGCCCAGGCCACCCTCGCACCACCAGTTCTGCCGCCGCGCACCGCGGACGCGGTTCGCGGCCGGATGTCCAGCTTCCAGCAGGGACTACGTCGTGGTCGCCACGCGCTGATCGAGGCATATTCTGGCGGGGCTTCCCATCCATCCGCGCATCGTGCCGACGAGGAGCAGGAGTGACAGCGTCCGTTCAGCAGCCAGGGAGTTTCGGCTGGCTCATTACCGACTTCGTACGTCGAGTGCCAGGCGTCGCGCACGCCGTGGTCGTCTCGGCGGACGGTCTGCTGCTCGCCGGCTCGCAGGGGCTGCCGCGCGACCGGGCCGAACAACTGTCCGCGGTGGCCTCCGGGCTGGTCAGCCTCACCCAGGGTGCGGCTCGCTGCTTCGAGGCCGGCGCGGTCAACCAGACCGTGGTCGAGATGGACCGGGGCTACCTGTTCCTGATGTCCATCAGTGACGGTTCGTGCCTCGGTGTGCTCGCCGCACCGAACTGCGACATCGGACTGGTCGCCTACGAGATGACACTGTTGGTCGAGCGAGTCGGCCAGCAGATGACGCCGGAGCTGCGTGCTCAGCTCCAGGGCGCCGTTCGTCGATGACAAGCCGACCACACGTGTGACAGACCGGCGGTGACGCAAGATGAGCCCTGAACGTGCCCGGCGCGGCGAGCGGGTCGGTGATCGGTTCGACTACCGGCGCTGGGCGGCGGACGGGTTTCATCTGTACGACGACGGGTACGACGACGGCCGTCCGGAGGACGAGCGCGACGAGTACCTACCGAATGTAGTGACGGGCGACTCCGATCCGGTGTTGGATAGATCGAGCGGAGATCAACCCCCCGATGCTGGGGAGCGAGGACACGGCGAGATGGCGGACGGCGAGTTTTACGAACCCGCTGACCACGCCGGATCGGATATCCCGAACCGGTTCGATATCAGCGGCTACCGGAACGGGCTGTTCGGCGGTCCGGGGGCTGATCTGTTCGGTGAGCCGGGTCTGGTCGCCAGTGACAGGGCAAGCTCGGCGTGGCAGCGCCCACCGGTCCCGCCGCAGCCGCCCGCTCCCGATCCGGTCACCGAGACCGGATCCCTGGTCCGCCCCTACACGCGCACGGGCGGACGTACACGCTCGGACTACGATCTGGCGATCGAGGCGCTGGTGTCCACCAGCGACCGAGGCTGGGACGTGGAGGACGCCCTGCTGCCCGAGCACCGCTCGATCTGCGAGCTGTGCATGGACACCAGGTCGGTCGCCGAGGTGGCCGCTCATCTCCGGCTGCCGCTCGGCGTGGTGCGGGTGTTGATCGGTGACATGGCCGGCATGGGGCTGGTCGTCATCCACTCCAGCGGGATGGTCATCGGTGACCGGCCGTCTATGGACTTCCTGGAAAGGGTGCTCAGTGGTCTTCGGAGGCTCTAGTTCACGCGGCAGCGTGCCGCAGCCAGCACCGAACGGCCGTAAGGCGACGACGTCGGCGAAGATCGTCGTCGCCGGCGGATTCGGGGTCGGCAAGACGACACTGGTCGGCTCTGTGTCCGAGATCGTGCCGCTGACCACCGAAGCGGTCATGACCGATGCCAGCATCGGCCACGACGACCTGTCGGCCACGCCCAACAAGACCACCACCACGGTCGCGATGGACTTCGGCCGGCTGTCGCTGGACTCGGACCTGATCCTGTACCTGTTCGGTACCCCGGGTCAGCACCGCTTCTGGTTCATGTGGGACGACCTCGTCCGCGGCGCCATCGGCGCGGTGGTCCTGGTCGACACCCGCCGCCTGGCCGACGCGTTCGCCGCCATCGACTTCTTCGACGACCGCAGGCTGCCCTACATCGTGGCCATCAACCGGTTCGAAGGCGTGCTCCACCACCGGGTGAACGACGTGCGCGAGGCGCTGACCATCGACCAGGGCGTCCCGGTCGTCACCTGCGACGCCCGCAACCGCGAGTCGACCAAGCAGATCCTCATCACGCTGGTCGAGCACGCGATGCGGCAGCAGCGCACCACCGTCCGCGTCTGACGTTCCGACCGACTGGCCGGCCTCTCTCAGTAGAGGCCGGCCAGCTCGATCGTGAGATTGATCGGATCCAGCACGCTCAGCACGCCGGTGTCCACGCCGGCAGGCGCATACGTGCATGTGGTCGGGTCGAGTCGATATCGGAAGACCGTCAGTGTGTGCTGCTCGGGGTCGACGTTCTCGATGCGCCAGAAATGCGGGATACGCGCGGCCGCGTATTCGGCAGGCTTGTCGTTCTGATCGGCTGTCACCGAGCCCGGCGACATCACCTCAACGACAAGCAGGCAGTGCTCCGGCCGCAGCATGACGTCGAAACGGGAGGCTTCGTAGACCGCGATGTCCGGCCGACGGTTGAGCAGCGGCACGTCCCGCAGCCGCAGGTCCACATCCGTGTCGACGGCGTAGCGTTTGTCGAGGGCATCCTCCATCGCGTTGGCCAAACGGCGGGCGATGCGTTGATGCGGCTTGCGGGGAGCGGGGGTCACGACAATGGCTCCGTCGACGATCTCGATACGGCGGCAGACTTCTTCCGGCAGCGACTCGTAGTCGGCGGCCGTTAATCCCTCGGGGCGAGAGATCATCCAGTCGGGCAGCATCGAGTCGGCCAAGGCGGTCCCCGGATCTCCGTCCGTTGTCGTGCGGGCGCCTCAAGCATATGCGCAGGTCCGCCGATCCGCGGTCAGCCTTCCTGGTGGTCGGCCAGGGTGACCGACGTGATGCGGTGCAGGGTGAAGCGGCGGATCTCGCCGTGGGCGCGGTCCAGGCCCTCCAGCACTCCGCCGCCCATCGCCACCGGCGCGACGAACAGCTGGCTGGCCACGCCCTGGGCGTTGACGTAGCCCAGCCACACGTCCCGCCGGTCCCGCACCGCCTCCTGCAGCACCGCGAGCGTCGCCGCCATGTCCGTCATGCCGCCACCCGGGCGGGGCGACACCGACCGGCCCCGGGGCGCCGAGCCGGCCTGGTCGCCGATCCGCAGTTGCCGCACCACGCCGGCCAGTTGCGCGTCACTGGGCGTGGGCGGGACCACCGGATGCCGCTCCGGGCGCGGCCGGGCCGACACCCGCCTGCCGGACGGGCGCAGGTCGAGCACGCGGCCGTCCGGTCCCTCGGCGGCCGGCGTGAAACCGGTGGCGCGCAGGCCTTCCAGCACGTCCATCAGCGGCAGCGGGCTGACCAGCACGGTGGGCGCGATCCGCCGCAGCTCCAGCCGCATCGCCGCCGGGTTGGCCAGCACCTCGGCCAGCAGCGCCTCGTCGTCGCAGCGCAGGAACGATCCCGCCGCACCGCCGCGCAGCCTGCCGTGCCGGCGGGCCACGTCATCGATCAGGTACTCCAGCGCCTGCGGTACCGGCGTCCGCGAGCGGGTGCGGAACAGCTCGTGCAGTTCGGTGGCCGTCCGGCCGGCGTCCAGCGCCCGGCGGACCGTCGCCTCGCCCACCCGATACACCGTGGCGCCGCCGGCCGACTCGACGTCGGCGACCAGTGCCATCTCCTCGGCCAGTTCCGGCTCCAGCGGACCGGGTGCCACCACGGTGAGATCGGCCTGCACCAGGACGTGGTCGATCGGCTCGGGCAGGGCCGCGGCCAGTTGCTTGGCGGCGGCGGCCGGGCCGTCGGCGACCAGCGCGCGGCCGGCCGACGTGACCGCGCCCAGTGCCACCACGCCCAGCGTGGCCGCCTCGCGCAGCGTCCAGCGGACCAGGTCGTCGCGCATCCGCCCGCCGCGCCTGGGTGCCCGCCAGGCCAGCAGGCCCATCAGCTCGTCGGGACCGGAGATGCCGGCGCCGGGCGGCAGTTCGGCCAGCGCGCGCACGATCCACCGCCGGTCCCTGGGCGCCAGCGGCCTGCGCAGCTCGTCGGACAGCGGCGCCAGCAGCCGGTCGCGGTCGTCGCGCAGACCGGCCAGGCCGGGCAGCCGGGGCAGGCTCAGCCAGGCGTTGGCCACCGTCGCCCAGCGTTGCTCGGTGGTGGCCGCCAGCCAGGTGTCGGCCTGCGTGGTCGGCACCCACTCCGGTGACGTGGTCTCCGAGTCGGTCACCAGGTCGGCGCCCACGGCCAGCTCCACCAGCAGCACGGCCAACCGCTCGCCGACCTCCAACTGCCTGGCCAGCCTGCGCTGCTCCCGTACGCCCAGCCCGCCGGCCCGCAGCACCGGCGGCGGCTCCTCCGACCACATCGCCAGCAGGCCGGTCAGGTGGCGGACGAACCCGACGGACTCACCGGCACCGGCACCGTCCACGGTGGCCACACCGCGGTCCACGGTCGCCGGCAGCGGCGGCGTCGACTGGAGCCTGCCCATCGGGTGCGGGCCGCGCAGCACCAGGGCGACCTGCCGGGGGAGCTCGACGGTCTCGGCGTCGCGGCGCACCAGCAGGCCCATGTCGAGCAGGCGGCGCACCGTGCTGGGTGGGCCGTCCACCACCGTCTCCGCCGCTTCCCTGGTGCGGCCGACCGGTGGTCCGGCGGCCAGCGCGCCCAGCAGCCGCCGTTCCTGCTCGCCGAGCCCGGCCAGCAGTGTCGCGACGGTGTCGTCGTCCAGCGCGGCCGACGGCGGGGCCAGGCCGCCCGGGTACGGACCGGTGGCCTCGCGGGCGGCCGGCACCACCGCGACGGTGCCCTCGCCGGCCGGCCAGGTGATGGCCAGCGCCTCCAGCCGGGCCAGGGCCACGTCGGCCCGTGCGGCGGGCACCTCCGTGCCGAGCAGCCGTCGCACGTCGTCGACCGGCGCCGGGTGGGTGTCCGCGCCCGCGACCACCAGGGCCTCCAGCACGGCGATGGTGAAGGCGTCCAGGTCCTCGGCCGCCCTGGCCACCGACGCCCGCGTGGCGGCCCTGGTGGCCAGCACGGTCGTGTCGGCGGGCGGCGGTGTCGCCAGGTCCGGGCGGGCACGCAGCAGCGCGGACAGGGTCTGGTCGTCCCGTCCGCGCAGCCAGTCGGCCAATGAGGTACCCGGCATGGTGTGACCACGGTATACGCCAGGTCGTGGGGATCACGCGGGCGTGTCAGGCGATGCGGCACACTGTAGGTGTGTGCGGGACGATTCCGCCCGCGAGCGACTGGTTGAGGAGGAGCCGTGGCCAAGGGCGGCGAGAAGTCGGACAAGATCGACCCGAAGTGGCCGGGCGACACGTACGAGCACGGACACGCCATCGGCGAGTTCACGTCGGACCGCCAGGGTTCACTGTCCCCGTTCGGTGACGAATTGTTCCCACTGCCGCAGGACAAGGTGCCGTATACGCACCCAGTCACCGTCATCAACCGCTGAGCAATTAGGGTCTTCAGCGGAAAGTGATGACGTTGGAGGCGGCGCCATGCCCGTACCTGGCCCTGGATATTCGATCACCATCCGGGTGGAGGCGCCCCCGTCGGCGAGTGCCGCTGGCGACCTGACGTCGGCGATCGGCCGTGTCGGCGGCGTGATCACGGCATTCGACGTCGTCGATTCGCACGGCGACCGGATCCTGGTCGACATCACGTGCAACGCCACGTCGGCCGGTCACGCCAAGGACATCGAGGAGGCGCTGGCCGCGCTGCCCGACGTCGAGGTGCGCAAGGTCTCCGACCGGACGTTCCTGATCCACCTCGGCGGCAAGATCGAGGTCAACTCGAAGGTCCAGCTCCGCAACCGTGACGACCTGTCCCGCGCCTACACGCCCGGCGTGGCCAGGGTGTGCCAGGCGATCGCGGCCAACCCGGCCGACGCGCGCCGCCTGACCATCAAGCGCAACACCATCGCCGTGGTCACCGACGGCTCGGCCGTGCTGGGCCTGGGCAACATCGGCCCGGCGGCCGCTTTGCCGGTGATGGAAGGAAAAGCCGCGCTGTTCAAGCGGTTCGGCGAGGTGAACGCGTGGCCGGTGTGCCTGGACACGCAGGACACCGAGGAGATCATCCGCACCGTCGAGCTGATCGCGCCGGTCTACGCGGGCATCAACCTGGAGGACATCGCGGCGCCACGCTGCTTCGAGATCGAGGCGCGGTTGCGCGAGAAGCTGGACATCCCGGTGTTCCACGACGACCAGCACGGCACGGCCATCGTGGTGCTCGCCGCCCTCACCAACGCGTTGCGGGTGGTGGGCAAGAGCCTGGACCAGGTACGCATCACGATCAGCGGAGTCGGTGCCGCCGGCAACGCCGTCATCCAGCTGCTGCAGGCCCAAGGCGCCCGGCACATCATCGCCTGTGGCCGTACCGGCGCCGTGCACCGCGGGCAGACCGGCCTCGACCCGGACCGCCAGTGGATCGCCGACCACACCAACGAGGACGGCTTCGAGGGAACGCTGCGCGACGCCCTCGCCGGCGCGGACATCTTCATCGGCGTGTCCGGCCCGAACCTGCTGACCGGCGAGGACATCGCCACCATGGCGCCGGACGCGATCGTGTTCGCCCTGGCCAACCCGGATCCCGAGGTCGACCCGATCGCGGCCGCCGAGCACGCCACGGTGGTGGCCACCGGCCGGTCGGACTACCCCAACCAGATCAACAACGTGCTGGCCTTCCCCGGCTTCTTCCGCGGGATGCTCGACGCGGGTACCCACACGATCACCCAGGAGATCATGGTCGCCGCGGCGCGATCGATCGCCAACGCGGTCGAGC
>DASUGU010000112.1:0-30980 GCA_036273855.1 Pseudonocardiaceae bacterium | reverse complement strand
ATCCGACTTGGGTCGGTTGCAGCGCCGGGCCGGAGGCCTGGTCAACGTCACCAGTCCGGGTGTAGCTGCGGGAAACAGGTCAAGGCCGTGGATGAGAGCCGCCGATTGATGGCTGACTACGCTGTCACTGCCACATGCGATACGGACTGCCATGGCCAGGAGCGCGTGTTCACGTGCAGGGCTGGTTTTCGCCCATGTGGCAGCGGTCTTGGTCGCGTATACCCCGCGCCATATGCGAACCAGGTCGCCGGAACGTACCAGCGACCGGAATTGCGCCTTGGTCAGGCCTAATGCCAGCCATCCAGCAGTGCTGGTCACCCGTGACTTACGGAAAGTATCCGGAAAGTCGCTCTTTGTCACCATCCCATAGTGCCATCGTTCCGTCAGTTCCAATAGTCCCAAGCAGCGGCTTTGCATAGCCCATGACCACCCTCAAGCGTCTTTTCATAGATGGCGCCCATGATCATGTCTGTTTTGCGTTGAATGTCGGGACCTTAGCTATGCAAGGCTGGATGATCATGGTCAGCGGCTATGCAGAGGCACGGCGACAGGCGGCGGAGCCGGCGGGCGATGCGGGTCAGCGGTTGGCTAGGCGGGGGAGGAGGAGGGCGGCGCAGGCGATGGACAGCACCGTGGCGCCTGCCAGGACTGCCGCGTCGAGCCAGAGGGTGGTGGCGGTGCCGATGAGCAGGCCGCGCAGGGCTTCTACCTCATACGTCAGCGGGTTGACCTTGGAGATCACCTGCAGCCACCCGGGCATGATCGATGCCGGGTAGAGCGCTGATGAGCTGAAGAACAGGGGCATGGTGATGGCCTGGCCTATGCCCATCAATCGGTCCCGCGCCACAACCAGCCCGGCGATGGACATGGACAGGCAGGAGAAGAACGCCGATCCCACAGCCAGGACAAGGGCAGCACCGATGAGCTTCAACGGATTGTGCGTAAGCGACACGCCAAGGAGCGCGGCGATGATGACGATCATGACGCCCTGGACCAGCGAGCGGACGCCGGAAGCGAACGCTTTCCCGGTGATGAGCGCCGAGCGCGGTGTCGGCGTCACCATGAGCTTGGTCAGCACGCCTGCGTCGCGCTCCCAGATGATCTGGATGCCGTAGAAGATCGCGATGAACAACGCCGACTGGGCGAGGATGCCGGGCGCCAGGTAGTCCAGGTAGGGCACGTTCCCGGTGGGGATGGCGTGCAGCCGGGTGAACGTCTCGCCGAAGATCAGCAGCCACAGCAGCGGCTGGATCGCCCTGGTGACCAGCTCGGTCCGGTCGTGCCGCAGCTTCTGCAGCTCGACCAGGCACATCGAGCCCATCCTGGACAGGGTCAGCCCCACGAACCCCAGGCGGTGCGGGTTCGCCGCCACCGCGACCAGGTCAGCCGAGCCGGCCGGCGGTGCGTCGAGCGGAGCGGACATTGCGCATCCTTTCCCCAGAGTCGTCGGCACCCAGGGCGTCGCCGGTGGTGGCTCGGAACACGTCGTCGAGCGTGGCCTGCTCGCCGACCATCGCCTTCAGTTCGGCGGGCGTGCCGAGCGCGCGGACCTGGCCCCGGTGCATCAGCGCGATCTGGTCGCACTGTTGATCCGCTTCGTCCATGTAGTGGGTCGTGACCAGCACGGTCATGCCGGTGGTGCGGCGGACCTCGTCGATCCGTTCCCACACGCTGGCCCGGCCGATCGGGTCCAGGCCGATGGTCGGCTCGTCCAGGATCAGCAGCCGGGGAGCGCTGACCAGTGCCTGGGCCAGTTCCAGCCGGCGGATCATGCCACCGGAGTAGGTGCTGGCCAGGCGGTCGGCCACGTCGGCCAGGCCGACCGACTCCAGCGCGGCCGCCACGGCGGAGCGGCGCCGCGCCCGGGGCACGTCGAACAGCCGCGCGAACAGCGTGACGTTCTCCTTGCCGGTGAGCGCGCCGTCCGCGGACAACTGTTGCGGCACATAGCCGATCAGTCGCCGGGCGGCCAGCCGCTGGTTGGCGACGTCCACGCCGAACACCTCGATCGCGCCCGGTGGCGCGGGCAGCAGCGTGGTGATCATCCGGATCGTGGTGGTCTTGCCGGCGCCGTTCGGTCCGAGCAGGCCGAACGTCGAACCGGCTGCCACGTCGAGGTCGACGCCGTTGACCGCGACCGTGTCGCCGAAGGCGTAGCGCAGGCCGAGACAGCGCACGGCCAGGCCGGCACCGCCGTGTTCGGCGACGTCGGCCGACTCGGACACCTCAGTCATCTGGTTCCCTGTCGTCGAGATGGGCCAGGAGGATGCGCAGCGCGGGCAGCGCCGCCACGATCGCCCGGCGGTCGGCCGGATCGAGCGCGGCGATGCCGTTGCCCACCAGTTCGGCCCGCGCGGCCCGCCATTCCTGCATCCGCCGGACCGCGATGTCGGCCGGGTACAGCCGGATCGCGCGCCGGTCGGTCGGGTCGGGCTCGCGGACCAGCATTCCGTTGTCCGCCAACTGGTTGACCAGCGTGCTGACCGAGTTGGCCGCCAGGTGCAGTTCCCTGGCAGCGGCGGCGACGCCGATGCCGGGATTGACGTGCACGACGCGCAGCAGCTCCATCTGCGCACCCCGCAGTTGCGGGCCGATGCCCTTGGGCCGCAACGTGCGCCGGACCTGCCGGCGCATCGCGGCCATCGTCGCCATGAGCTCGTCGCCCAACTCGACCGGATCGGCGTTCCGCACTCCGCGATGTTAGCTCTCAGTAAGAGCTATTACCACCGCCGACAGGGTCACACCGCCTCACGGTGAGGGTCACTTGCAGTGCGGATCGCCCTGCACGCGCAGCCACAACGACCGCACCAGGCCGGTGCCGTCCACGTCGAACACGTATGACGCGGCCTTGTTGCCCGGCACCTCGGTCAGCAGCGTCGTGGGCACCTTGTTCAGGAAGTTCACGTCGCGATAGGCGGTGTAGATCCGCTCGACCGGCTCGCCGAGGCCGATCCCCTCCGGCGTGCGCAGCGTCGTCACACCGCCCAGTTCGACGACACCCTCGCTGGGCGAGACCACCACGGTGATCAGGCCCGGCTTGCCCTTCGGTAGCGCACCGGCCCGGGTGGACGGGTCGGTGGTGGACAGCACGCTGGCCGGCGACGCCACGAAGATCGCGTAACCGAAGCACCCGGGCATGTCCAGGTCCTGCGAGGAGTACGGGGCCTTGCCGACGGCCAGCCGCACCGCCAACTTCGCCGGCATGCCCAGCCACACGCCGTCCGCGCCGAACGGGCCCAGCACGCTGGTCGAGGTCGGCGACACGGTCGGGGCGACGGTCGTGACGGGCTCCGAGGTCGCGGTCAGGGTGGGCGCGGACGCGGGCGGCTGGCTCGCCGCGAGCACGCCGTTGCTCGGGCTACCGATGCCGACCAGCGCCGCCGCGGCGAACACCAGGCCGGCGACCGCGACCATGCCACCGGCGGCGGCCGCGGACAGCCTGCGGCGGCGCCTACGCCGGGCGCCCGCGACGACGGTCCGCTCGGCGTCCTCGGCCACCGGGAGGATCAGCCCGTCGTCGGTGAACATCCTGCGCAGTCGATCGTCCAGCTCGTCGTCGTGCGTCACGACGGGTCCCTCCTCTCGGTCACGGTCACACCCAGCGTCGCCCTCAGGTTGGCCATCGCCTTGTTCGCCTGGCTCTTCACGGTGCCCTTGGTGACACCCAATGTGGTGGCGATCTCGGCCTCGGACAGGTCCTCGTAGTACCGCAGCACCATCACGGCCCGCTGGCGCGGCGGCAGCGCGCGTAACGCGGCCCACAGCGGCTCGTCGTCGAACCGGTCCGGCTGCCACACCACGGCGGTGTCCGGCAGGTCGGCCACCAGGTTCTCCCGCCGGGTCCGCCGCCACCGGCTGACGTGCGCGTTGGCCATCGCCCGCCGCGCGTAGGCGACCGGGTCACCGGTCTTGCGCAGCACCGACTGCCAGCGGGCGCCGATCCGCTCCAGCACGCCCTGCACCAGATCGGCCGCGTCGTGCGGATTGCCGGTCAGGGCGTGGCCGTACCGGAGCAGCCCAGGGAGCACGACACGGACGAACTCCGCGAAGTCGTCCGTGTCGCGCTGTAATCCGCTCTGTGTCTCGTCCTGGGTGTCGATGTGCGCGGCTTCATCCGGTTTCGTGGTCGGCTCCGCCCGGTCCGCGGCCGGTCCCGCCGAGGGCAGCAGTGCGGTCACCGACTGCCTCCCCTCGTGGCGATCCCGGGGCCACCGTCACCGACAACACGCGCGGGCCGCCGCTCAGGTTGCCCCGCCGGCCAGCGCCGGCGGCAGCTCGAACCGGCCGTCCACGCCCGGCGACAGGTCGTGGGTGGCGATCACCGAACTCACCGGGATCGGCCCGTAGACGTGCGGGAACCACGGTCCGTCCGGGATCGGCGGGTCACCGGGCTCCCAGCGCACCGGCAGTCCCGCCGGGTCGATGACCAGCAACACCAGGTCGGTCCGGCCGGCGAACAGGTTGTTGAGCGGCAGGTGCGCGGTGCCGAAGTCCGAGCAGTGCGTGAAGCCCTGGTCGGCCAGCGACGCCGGGCGCACCTCGCCGTCGGCAAGCGCTTGCGTCCACTCGTCCCGGCCGATCGCATGCAGGATCATGTTGTGCACACTCCCTGTGGACAGACCTGTGGACGATTGTGGACAGCTCGGTGTTCGCGCAGGTCAGCGCAGGGTGACCTGGCGGCCGCGCAGTCCGTCCCTGGCCCGCAGCTCGGCCTCGGTGACCGGCTCGGCGGCCAGTGAGGCGATGGCCTCGGTGAGCCGCTCGTCCAGCGCCCTGGCCGGTTCGTCCCACTCCCTGGCGTGCATCTCGCGGTCCAGGTCCCACACCGGCACCAGCAGGCCGTGCGCCCGGAACGACCCGGCGAACCGGGACCCCTCGCCCAGGTCGAGCTCACCGCGCGCGGCCAGCCGGGCCATGCCGGAGAGCAGGTCCTCCTCCGGCTCCGGCCGCACCCAGCGCAGGTGCGCCCGCTCGCCCGCGTCCACCCAGTAGGCGGCCCGCACGCCGGTCAACCGGTCGGTGGGCAGGATCGCCTGGTTGGCCCGCTCCAGCGACACCGCGACCTCACCGGTCGGGTCGTCCGCGTCGGCCGGCATCCACCAGGTGAAGTCGGTGTGCAGCTCGGGTTCCAGCTCGGCCTTCGGGTCGATCACGTCGGTCAGCGCGACCGCGTTCTCCTGGTCGTCGGACTGCTCGACGACGGTGAGCACGTCACCGGCCTCGGCCTCCCGCGCCCACTCGATCGACCGCGCCAGGTCCCGGCCGATGTCGCCGGACCGGGTCTGCACCTGGAGGCCGACGAACGCAACACCGTCCGACCGGACCAGGCCGGCCGACGCCACCGGCAGCACCGTGGCCAGCGTGATCTCCTTGTCGCCCGAGCCGAGCAGCGGCAGCACGGCCGTCGCCGACGGCACGAACTCGCGCAGCGCCACCAGCTCGCACTCGGCGGCCAGGCCCTCGTACGGGCGGGCCACCACCACGTCGATCGGACCGCCCGCCGCGCCGTGGCACGCCTTGTACCGCCGCCCCGACCCGCACGGGCAGGGCTGCCTGGGGTTGATGCCCTCGCGCTGCTTCGCGGTGCCCCTGCCGGTGCTCCTGACCGTGCCTTTGACCGCGGTCCGCCGTGCCACGTGTGTCTCCTCGTTCGGATTTCCCGGGTCCTGCGAGGTTAGCCGCCCAGCACCCGGCGGGTGGCGGCCGGGGAGTTGGTGGCCAGGTAGGCCACGCCCAGCCGCCGACACAGCTCGATGTCGGCAGGGTCGTCCACCGTCCAGCAGTAGGTCTCCCGGCCACGGTCGCGCCACCGGGCGACCAGGTCGGGATCATCGCGCAGCACGTGGACGCCCGGCCCGACGATGTCCACCCAGTGCGGCACGCCGTTGCCGAACCGCTTGCGGTCCAACAGGTACACGGTCGGCAGGAACGGTGACAGCTCCCGCACCCGCCGCACGGCCAGCGCGGAGAACGACATCACGATCACCGGCGAGGCGGCCTTCTCCGGCGGTTTGGCCAGGCCGTGCCGGGCCAGCAGCGCCACCAGCTTCGCCTCCACCAGCCCGCCGTAGCGGACCGGGTGCTTGGTCTCCACGAACAGCTTCGTGTCCGGTGAGACGTCGGTGACCAGGCCGAGCAGGTCGGACAGGGTGAGCAGGCCGCGGTGGGCCGGTGGCGCCGAGGGCACCGCCGTCGGGCTGGTCACCAGGTGGTCGGCGGACTCGGGCCACTCGTCGTGCCATTCGCCGTAGTCGAAGCCGGACATGTCGGCGAGCGTCAGTTCGCTGACCACGCCCCGGCCCGACGACGTGCGGTTCACCGTCCGGTCGTGCACGCACACCAGGTGCCCGTCCCTGGTCAGCCGGACGTCGCACTCCAGCCCGTCGGCGCCCTGCTCCAGGGCCAGCGCGTAGGCGGCCAGGGTGTGCTCGGCACGGTGGGCGGACGCACCCCGATGCGCCACGAGGTACGGCGGCACGGCTACCTCGCGGAGCCGGCCGGGCGGGCCGGTCGCAGCGGCGGCGCCGGGGCGTCGGCCACACTCACCACGCGCATCCGGCGCGGGCTGTGCACCGCCGAGGGCGCCACCAGTCCGGTCAGCGCGCCGATGACCAGCACGGTCAGCACGGCCACCGCGGCGGCCAGCAGGTCGGTCACGGCGTACCAGAGCACGCCGTCGGCCCGCGCCTGCACACTGGTGCGCAGGTTCAGCAGCGCCGTGGTCACCGCGAGCACCTCGCTGGCCACCCACGCCACCCACCAGGCCAGCACCAGCCGGGACGGCCGGGGCAGCACGGCACGGTCACCCAGCGCGGTGTGCTCCAACTCGGCCAGCACCGAACCGGCGACGAACAGGTTCAGGCCGGGCACCAGCACGCCGACCAGCACCTGCCAGTCCGGCCGGGCCAGCCGCACACCGGCCTCGGCGGCGGCGACCTCGCGGATGCCCAGCAGCCAGCGCAGCACCAGGACCAGCGCCAGCACACCGAGCCCGGCGGCCAGCAGCGCACCGGTGTTCACCAGCGCGTCGGACACCGCCACCACGTCACCGGGCAGCGCGACGTCCCGGCCGATCACCAGCAACGCGTAACGCCACACCTCGCCGCCACCGGCGAGCAGCGCGGAGATCGCCACCATCCACAGCACCGACACGGCCACCCGCGCGTGGACGACGACCCGGCGCACCGAACGCGGCGGCCGGGCCGGCGTGCCGGGCACGGACGTCGGCTCACGCCAGGACAGCCGGGGGAAACCCCAGCGCGGGATCACCGGATAGGACGGCGGACCGTAGTAGGGCACCGGCGTCGCCCGTCGCTTCTGCTGCCACCAGCCGGCCGGCGGGCTGGCCACCCACGTCACGCGGTGCGGCACGCCCGGATAACCCGCCGGTGGGGTGGGTGCGCGGTGGTACTCCTGCGGTTCGCCGCCCGGACCAGGTAGCACGGTGTCCTCAGATGACTTCGGGTGCGCCCTCGGCGCACACCAGCGGACGGCCGGAGTCGGCCCACGAGCGCATGCCGCCGTCGACGTTGACCGCGTCCCAGCCGTTGGCGTTGAGGAACGCGGTGACCCTGGCCGAGCGGCCGCCGCTGCGGCAGATCACGTACAGGTTCTCGTCCTGGGGCAGCTCGTCGAGCCGGCCGGCGATCTCACTCATCGGGATGTGCACGGCGTTCGGGGCGTGGCCCGCCGCCCACTCGTCGGCCTCGCGCACGTCCAGGAGCGCACCGGAGGGCAGGTCGACGGCCAGGTCGGAGACGGGCACGCTGGGCACGGTCTGCGGATTCACACCACCGATGCTGCCATGCGTGGCGGTATCGGCAACGTGAGCACGGCCCTGGCGCGCCGGCGGCGCGGGAGGACCAGGAGCGAAGCGACACTCAGCGGGCATGCCGGCCACTGGAGCCGTCGCCGAACCGCGCGATGTCGCGGTCCCGGCTCAGGCCCAGCGGGTCGGGTGCGTGCATCCGCAGCAGGATCCGGTTGACGTCGTCCGGGATCCGGTTCCGCGTGCACAGGCTGCCCAGGAACACCGCGGCGAACGCGGCCGGCACGGTGATCAGCGCGGGCTGCACGACCGGCCACGGCGCGGGCGTGCCGGCGTACTCGTGGACGATGTTGAGCGCCAGCGCGACCAGCACCAGTCCCCCGCCCACCACCATGCCGGCGGCGGCGCCCACCCAGGTCAGCCTGCGCCACCAGATGCCGATCACCAGCACCGGGCAGAACGTCGACGCGGCCAGTGCGAAGGACAACCCGACGGACAGCGAGATGTCCGTCTCGGGCAGCGCGACGGCCAGCGCCAGCGGGACGGTGGCCGCGATCACCGTGGCCCACCGGAAGTCCCGCACCCGCCCGGGGAACGCCTCGGTGGAGATCACCCCCGCGATGCTCACCAGCAGGCCCGACGACGTGGACAGGAAGGCGGCGAACGCACCGGCCACGATCACCGCGCCGAGCACCTCGCCGGCCGCGCCGCCCAGCACTCTGGTGGGCAGCAACAGGATCGCCGCGTCGGTCCGGCCGGTGACCAGCAGTTCCGGCGTGTACAGGCGGGACAGGGCGCCCAGCATCGTGGGGAACAGATAGAACAGGCCGAGCAGCAGCAGGACGTGCAGCGTGGTCCGGCGGGCCGCGCGGCCGGTCGGGTTGGTGTAGAAGCGAACCAGCACGTGCGGCAGGCCCATCGTGCCCAGGAACAGCGCCATGATCAGCGAGTACGTGCCCAGCAGGTTGGACACGCCGCCGGACTGCGGGCGCAGCCAGTCGGCGTCGGTGAGCGGCGAGCCGGTCGGCGTGGGCACCGGCGAACCGGCCGGGAAGACCAGCTTCGTGTTCGCGGCGACGGTGTAGTCCTGGCCGGGGTTCATGATCAGCGTGCCGTTGGTGTGGAAGTCGTTGACGTCGCCGAACGCCTGCGCCTTCACCGGTTCGGCCACCTGCAGCCGCACGGTGGCCGGGACCGTCACGGTGAACTGGGTGGTGAACTGCGGTGGCGCGTCCGCGCTCAGCCCGCCCTGCGCCGGGTGGCCGCCGACGAACACCACGACCAGCACGAACGTGGGCAACGCGATGGCGACCAGCTTCACCCAGTACTGGAACGCCTGCACCACGGTGATCGACCGCATGCCGCCGCCGAACACGTTGGCCGCCACCAGCAGGATGACCACCGCCATGCCCACCCACTGCGGCACCGGCAGCACCGTGGACAGGGCCAGGCCGGCGCCCTGCAACTGCGGCACCAGGTACAGGACGCTGATCACCACCACGAACACCGTGCACAGGTTGCGCAGGCCGCGCGAGCCCAGCCGGGCCTCGGCGAAGTCGGGCAGCGTGTAGGCGCCGGAGCGGCGCAGCGGCGCGGCCACGAACAGCAGCAGCGCCAGGTAACCGGCGGTGAACCCCACGCCGTACCAGAGCGAGTCGACGCCGTCCTTGAGGATCAGCCCGGCCACCCCGAGGAACGACGCCGCCGACAGGTACTCGCCGGTGATGGCGGCCGCGTTGCGCCGCGACCGCACGATCCGCCGGGCCACCAGGAAGTCGGGTGTGGTGTTGGCCAGGGCGGAGCTGTGGAAGCCCAGGTAGAACGTGACGGCGCCGATCAGCCCGATGCCGACGATCGCGCTGGGATTGAGGTTCACGGGTCTTCCGGCCTATGCGGTGCGGACATGGCCGGCCAGCCGGCGGCTAGCTCTCCACCATGTTCACGAAGTCCTTCTCGTGCCGTTCGGCCAGGCGGTTGTAGACCAGGCCGATACCGAACAACAGGGGAAAGGGTAGGACGCCCAGCAGCAGCCACGGCAGGCGGACACCGAACACCGTCGCCGTGGCGAACGTCGGGGACAGGTAGAACGCCAGCGGCAGGCCGCCGAACAGCACGGCGGTGAGCAGCGCCAGCCCGAGCGCCATGCGCAGCTGGGCACGGACCAGGTTGCGCACCAGCGCCTCGCCGACGCTGGTCTGCTCCTCGAGTTCGGTGATCACCCGCACCACGGTGACCGGGTTGCGCGAGTCGTTGAGCACGATCCGCTTGCGCCTCGGCTTGCGGCCGGGAGCCGGCGGGACCGGTTCCTTCGGTGGCTGCGCGCCACTGCTGTGGCGACTCATGCCACCGGACGCATTCGCGAGGACGCTGCGCTCATTGGTTCGCTCGCAAGCTCGCTCACGTTCCTGTGCTCCACCCGTTCTTGGGCGCCCGCACGAGCCGGTCCTTGAGCTGCCGGGTGTGCCGCCTGCTGACCGGGAGTTCCTTCTCGTTGTCGCCGATCACCACGGTGTAGCCGGACGCGCCCATCTTCAGCTCGGTGATCAGCGACAGCGCCACCAGGAACGACCGGTGGATCCGCACGAAGCCGGCCTCACCCCAGCGTTCTTCCAGTTGCGCCAACGGGATCCGGACCAGGTGCGAGCCGTCCGCGGTGTGCAGCCGGGCGTAGTCGCCCTGCGCTTCGACCCAGCGGACCGTGGCCCTGGGCACCAGCCGGGTGGTGCCGGCCAGTTCGACCGGGATCACCTCGTCGTCGGTCGGCTCGGGCACCGCGACGGCGCCACCGGCCGCGGCCGCCGGACTGCGCTTGGCCAGGACGCGTTCCACGGCCCGGTCCAGCCGTTCCTGCTTGAGCGGCTTGAGCACGTAGTCCACCGCGCCCAGGTCGAACGCGGTGACCGCCTCGTCGCCGATGCCGGTGACGAACACCAGCGCGGGCGGCGGTCTGAGCGCGGCCAGCACCCTGGCCAGCTCGACACCGGACAGGCCGGGCATGTTGATGTCGATGAAGACGGCGTCGACCGGCGGCAGCTTGGCCCGCTTGCGGACCACCACCTCGGGGTCGCCACCGCCGACCACGCCGAGTGCTTCGGCGGCGTCGCCGGCCGACAGGGCCCGTCGGACGTGCTGGTTGCGTTCCAGCATGTAGGCCAGCTCGGTCAGCCCATGTGGCTCGTCGTCCACGGCCAGGACGACGAGACCGGAGGTCGCATCACGTGTACTCACTGTGACGCGAATACTGCCCACCGGAGGGCCGGATTGTCCACAGTCAATCCAGTCACGAACAGGTGAGAATCCGCTCAGAGTCCGAAGCGGTTCCAGGTGGCGCGCTGTTCCAGCAGGTCGAGTGCGGCCAGCAACTGGTCGGCGGGCGAACCGAACCGGGCCGTGGCCCCGGTCATGCCGAGCCGGGCCAGCAGCGGGCGCCTCGGTTCCACCGCGATCAGGTGGGCGTCCGGGTAGCGCCGGCCGATCACGTCGCGCAGCGTGCCCAGGCCGTCGATCAGGCCGAGCTCCGAGGCCTTGCTGCCGGTCCACACCTCACCGGAGAACAGGTCGGGATTGTCGGTGGCCAGCTTGTCGCCCCGGCGCGCACGCACCCACTCGGTGAACTGCTCGTGCAGGTCGCCCTGCAGCGTGGTCAGCCACTCCACGTCCTCGGGCTGCTCGGGCCGGAACGGGTCCAGCCGGACCTTCTTGGTGCCCGCCGTGTGCACCCGCCGCTCGACGCCGAACCGGTCCAGCAGGCCGGACAGGCCGAACCCGGAGCTCACCACGCCGATCGAGCCGACCAGCGAGGTGGCGTGCGCGTAGATCTCGTCGGCCGCACAGGCCAGCCAGTAGCCGCCGGACGCGGCGACGTCCTCGCAGAACGCCAGCACCGGGGTGGACCGCTTGGCGGCCAGGCCGCGGATCCGGTCCGCGACCAGGGCGGACTGCGTGGCGGCACCGCCGGGCGAGTTGATCGCCAGCGCGACGGCGACCAGCCGCTCGTGGCCGAACGCCCTCGCCAGTGCCGACTCGACGGCACCGAGGTTGATGGCGCCCCGGCCCACCGGCGACGGCGTCGGGGTGATCACGCCGTGCAGCTTCACGACCGCGACCACCGGTCGGTGATCCATCCGGTCGCCGACCACCGGCAGCTTCGCCGTCCACCTGTCCGTCCCGTTCATGACCCGAGCCTACGGCGTCGGTCGGACTCACCGGGTGGACGCCGGGACACCGCCCATCGCGTCGTAGTCGGGCGCGGTGTGCCGGCCGTGGTCGGTGTCCTCGGCGTCGGCGATGCCGGTGTAACCGGGGAGCACGGCGTGCACGTTGGGGCTGAACTTGGGCACCCGCAGGATCACCTTCATGCCGGCGCCGGGCGCGGTCTCCACCATCAGCGCGTACTCCTCGCCGTACACCGACCGCATGCGCTGGTTGATGTTGCCGATGCCGACGTGGGCACCGCTGCGGTAGGCGTCGCGCAGGTCGGCCAGCCGGTCGACGTCCATGCCGACCCCGTCGTCCTCGACGCTGACCAGGGCCTCGGTGCCGTTGTCCTGCGCCACCACGGTGACCGTGCCACCGCCGGGCTTGCGGGCCAGCCCGTGCCGGACGGCGTTCTCCACCAGGGGCTGGAGCACCAGGAACGGCACGGTGACGGCGAGGACCTCCGGCGAGATCTTCAGCCGGACCTTCAGCCGCTGCGGGCCGTAGCGGGCGCTCTCCAGGGTCAGGTAGCGGTCGATGTTGCGCAGTTCCTCGGCCAGGGTGGTGAACAGGCCGCTGGTGCGGAACGAGTAGCGGGTGAAGTCGGCGAACTCCATCAGCAGCTCGCGGGCCCGCTCCGGGTCGGTGCGGATCAGCGACGAGATGGTGTTCAGCGCGTTGTAGACGAAATGCGGCGAGATCTGCGCCCGCAGCGCGCGGACCTCGGCCTGCGCCAGCTGCTGGCGGGAGTCGTCCAGCCGGGCGAGTTCGAGCTGGGTGCAGACGAACCGGGCGATCTCGTCGGCCATCCGGATCAGCCGCTTGCCGCCCACGCCGCCGACCACCACCAGCACGCCCTCGACCGAGCCCTCCACGGCCAGCGGCACGATCACCGCGGTCCGCATCGGACAGTTGCCGCGCCGCTGGCAGGGCAGCCGGTCGTGGTCGACGTGCTCGCGGCGCAGGCCGCCGATGGACTTGGCGATGTGGCCGGTCAGGTCGCGGTAGTGCTCGTTGGCCTCGCCGTCCCAGGACAGCAGGGTGCCCTCGGCGTCGGTGATGCCGACGGCGACGCAGCGCAGCAGTTCACGCAGGTGGGGGGTGGCGCGGTCGGCCGCCTGCTGGGTGAGGCCCTGGCGCAGGTCGGGCGTGGCCTTGGAGATGCGCTGGAGTGCGGCGAGGGTGGCGTCGTCGACGGACGAGCTGACGCGACGGGCCCGGCACAACACCACGAACAGGACCAGCACCGCGAGGGTCGCGATCACACCCAGCACCGCGCGCTCGGACAGAAGCTGCGCCACGCAGCACATGCTCCGCCGGGTGACCGGTCGGAAGCAAGTGCACACCCCGGTGGAGGCGATCGGCCGCCCACGACCACACCGTGCGATCACATCAAGTGTGATCTGCATCACTTCAATAGTCGGGACAGTCTCCGGTCGGCCAGCGGCTTGCCACCGGTCTGGCAGGTCGGGCAGTACTGGAACGACTTGTCCGCGAACGACACCTCACGGATCGTGTCGCCGCACACCGGGCAGGGCAACCCGGTCCTGGCGTGCACCCGCAGCCCGGAGCGCTTCTCCCCCTTGAGCAGGGCGGCGTGCTGGCCCACCGAGCGGCCGACCGCGTCGGTCAGGACGGACACCATCGCCGTGTGCAGGGAGTCCAGCGCCGCGTCGGACAACTTGCCCGCGGTCGCGTACGGGGACAGCTTCGCGGTGTGCAGGATCTCGTCCGAGTACGCGTTGCCCACGCCGGCCAGGATCGACTGCTGGGTGAGCGCCGTCTTCAGCCGTTCGGTGTGCCCGGCGAACAACTCGGCGAGCTCGTCGCGGGTGATGGTGAGCGCGTCCGGGCCGAGCCGGGCGATGCCGGGCACCTCGGTCGGGTCGCGCACGATCCACACGGCCAGGCCCTTCTTGGTGCCGGCCTCGGTGAGGTCGAACCCGGGTCCCTGGCCGGGCGGGCCGAGATGCACCCGGAACGCCAGCGGGCCCTTGCCCGGCCTGGGGGGTGCCGCCGACAGCGTCTCCGCCCAGCGCAGCCAACCGGCCCTGGCCAGGTGGACGATCAGGTGCAGCGGCTGGTCCGGCTCGTCGGTGCCGACCGACAGGTCCAGGAACTTGCCGTGCCGGCCGGCGGCCAGTACGGGACGGCCGTGCAATGCGGTCCAGCTCGGCTGGACGGTCTTGAGCACGGACAGGGACGCCACGTCCACCCTGGCGACGGTCCGGCCGACCGCGTGCTCGCGCAGGTGCTGGGCGAGCGCTTCGACCTCGGGCAACTCGGGCACGACACCAGTCTGACCGCGGATCGCCGATCAGTCGACCTGCCGGCTAGTTGACCGGGTAGAGCTGGCTCTCCGGGCTGGGCATGTTGTAGACCTCGATGTCCCTGGCCACCTTGGCGGTCACCGTGCGGATGTTGAACATCCCGCGCACCGTGCCGACCCACTGCTCGGCGGTCAGTTCGTCACCGTCGCCCCGGGTGTTCGCCACGAGCTGCCACGGCCGCCGCAGGGCCCAGCGCATGGGGAAGAACGCCAGGATCGCGGCCAACGCCACGATCAGCCACACCGGGATGACGACACCGGCGGGCGTCCACAGCACCAGCGCCACGACGAGCACGCACAGCATGGCGAGCATCACGATGCCCGGGCCGTAGCCGCTGGACACGTCGTGTTCGAAATCCTCGTCGGTGGCTGGAGTGGACCATTCCATCTGGCTACGAAGAGTCCACATTCGACCATCGCGCCCTTTGACAAGTCGCGTCATGCCGCCTCCTGGAACTCTGCGGACCGCCCATACGGACCGCAGACCGGTCACACCGCGTCCGTCTACGGTACCAAGGAGGCGCTGGTCGGACCGGGTGAAATCGTGAAGCCAGCACGGTCAAAGTCTCTGGTAGACCCGCTACGGAGCGTGTTTCGCAGTGGTGCCACCAATTGAGTTGTGAGCGCGATCACGGCCGTCCGGACCAGCCCCACAGCCAAACGGTGGTGTCCCCATTGGTCCAAGAGGTGCTCCAGGTCGTCATGGGTGCGGCCGTGGCCTGCGGCGTCATCATCGGGGCCGCGTCAACAGTGGTGGTGACGGGCGTCGCGGCGGCGCGCTGCAACCGCGGTTCCGCCGAGGTCGTCGTCGGGGAAGGCGGGCTCGGCGGGGTGGTCCGGGTGGTCGACGAGCCGGTCGTACCGGGCGCTGTCGCCTGCGTGGTTGGCGCGATCGGGTGAGTGGCTCGCCCGGTCGGGGTGGCGTGGTGGCGGGTCGCCGGGTGGAAGGCGGCGGCGATCCGGCCCTGCATCAGGCCCGTGGCACGGGATGCGCGGGTGTCGGTGACCGGTGCCGTGCTGAGCAGGGCGGGTCCGACGGCCATCCCGTGATTCGGCGACGGGTCCAGGCGGTGCAGCACCGGCCCGGCGGCGATGCCGAACCCGCCGACCGCCACCGCGGACACGGCCGCCACCGCCAGTTTGAGTCGCGCGCTGGTGACGGCGATGTGCCCGATCAGCCCGGCCTTGCCCAGGGCGGCGTGCCCCAGGGCGGCGCCCGGTGCCAGCGAACCGGCGTACCGGCGTAGTCCGGCGCACACGTCGACGAGTTCGGCGTGCAGGGCACGGCAGGAGGCGCAGCCGGCCAGGTGCTGCTCGATGCGGTCGGCCTCCACCCCGCTGACCTGACCCGCGGTGAAACCGCCGAGCTTGGCCACCACCGTCCGGCAGCCGTTCGCGCCGCCGGTCGGGGACAGGTGCGCCTGCAGGTAGGCGGCACGCAACCCGCGCCGGGCCCGGCGGGCCAGCGCGGCCGTGGCGTTGGCGCTGAGTCCGAAGTGCCGCGCCACCACGGCCGGCCGCTCGCCTTCCACCTCCACCCGCCACAGCACCGCACGCCAGCGGCGCGGCAGGGAGGTGAACGCCCGCGCGATCAGTTGCAGGTCGGCGCCACTGGTCGGGGTGGTCGCACCGGACGCATCGACCTGCCGGCCGAGCTCGTCATCGGAGATCGGCACGTCCCGCCGGGTCCACTCGGCGGCCAGGCGGCGAACCACGGTGAGCAGGTAGGCGCGCATGTTGTCGGCCGGCCCGGAGCCGCGCCGGACCGCCTGGAAGACGCGGAAGAACGCCTCGGCGGCCAGGTCTTCGGCCTCGGCCACGTCGGCGCAGCAACGCAGGGCGTAACCGCGCACCGCGCTCGCGTGCCGGACGAACAGCTCACCGAACGCGGCCTCGTGCCCGGCCCTGACCAGTCGGAGGAGCTCGGCATCGGTCGCGTCCCGGAGCACGTCCGTCGTGTCCGTCATCCCGCGCGACACCTCCTCGCACCCACCAACCCCGTCGACAACATGCCACAGCAACCCAGGATGTGGGACGTCTCGTGCCCGAAGCGGGACGCGCGGTGACCATCCGTATCGAACTGATCACAGGTAGGCACCGAAGGGCGTTGCGGTGCGGTACTCGCTTGGCGGCGTGGGTACTGTCTGCTCGCGTGGCCGACTGGAAGAACAAGGCGCTGGAGCTGCTGCCCACGCTGCGCGCGGTCATCGAGCACGACTGGTCCTGCCACGTCTTCCTGGGTGAGCTGCTCCCGCTGGTCTGGGAGGCGCACCGGGCGAAGGACGTCGACAGCCTGGAGCGACTGTACGGGTTCGCGCGGTGGTGCTTCGACCAGCCAGGACAGTTCCTGGCCAACGCGGCCGTGGTGAGTTTCTACGAGCTGCTGTTCGACGAGTGGGACCTGCGGTTCGACATCGCCGCGTGGCTGCCGCCCGACGTGGTCGCCAGGGCGCGGCCGCTGTGGGAATGGCGGCTGCCCGGCGAGCGGATGACCGAGGTCGACCGGTTGGTTGCCGCGGGTACCCCGGAGACCGCGGGGCGGGACGTCGGCTAGAATTGAGGCTCGTCAGGTCGTGCGGACGTAGCGCAGCTGGTAGCGCATCACCTTGCCAAGGTGAGGGTCGCGGGTTCGAGTCCCGTCGTCCGCTCTCGTCATTCCTTCGGTGTTCGACCCCAGGCGATCTTGTCCTGCTGGTCCACCGTCACGATGGTCATACTGCCGAACACGGTCACGGGTCCCACCGGTCGGCCGCCGTGTAGTCGGATCTCGATGGCGTTGCCCTTGTCCCACCCGGCGCGGCGACGACGATGCCGGCCACGGCCAGGGCGAAGAACGGGACGCCCGCCGGCCCGAGTTGAGGATCGCCGGCGAGTTGGGCCCTGGTCGGGTCGTTCGGGTCGTAGACGATCACCACGGGCTGGCCGACGATGAACTGGTCGCCCGGACCGGTGTAGCAGCGGGCTGCGACCACGGTGCCGTCCACGCGGAAGGTGACGACGACGTGCGCGTCGAGCTGGAAGCGCCGGTGATAGTTGTCGACCTCGATGGCGGTCGCCGTGGCCACCACCCCGGACGCGGCCAACCGTCCCGACCGGGCGCCCAGCTGGGCGAATCCGCCGATGCCCGCGCCGAGCAACAGGGCACCGAACGTGAGCAGAACGAGGTCGCCGACGAACCGGCGCCGCACCCACCGCCGAGCCACGTCGGCAGGCCCGCCGAGCCCCACCCGCTCACCCACGCCCCGCACCGCCCGACCCTAACCGCCAGTAGCCCTACAGGCAGGGATCAGCGCCAACGGGAGAGCCCGCGTCGAACCACGCAGTGATCAAGCAAACGCAACAGGTGGCGCGCTACGCCTCGCCGGTGGCGAGTCCGACCGGGCAGGTGACGCCGGTGCCGCCCAGGCCGCAGTATCCGTCGGGGTTCTTGTGGAGGTACTGCTGGTGGTAGTCCTCCGCGTAGTAGAAGTCCCGCAGCGGGGCGATTTCCGTGGTGATGGTGCCGTGGCGGGCCTGGGTGAGGGACTGTTGGTAGGCGGCCTGGCTGGTGTCGGCCGCCGACTGCTGGCCGGCGTCGGTGACGTAGATGGCTGAGCGGTACTGGGTGCCGTGGTCGTGGCCCTGCCGCATGCCCTGGGTGGGGTTGTGGCCTTCCCAGAAGCGGCGCAGCAGGTCGGCGTAACTGACCTGGGCCGGGTCGAACACCACCAGCACCACCTCGGCGTGGCCGGTGCGACCGCTGCACACCTCCTCGTACCGCGGGTTGGGCGTGAACCCGCCCGCGTACCCGACGGCCGTGGACCACACGCCGGGCGTCTGCCAGAACACGCGCTCGGCACCCCAGAAACAGCCCATGCCGAACACGGCCGTCGCCATGCCGTCCGGGAACGGCGGCACGATCCGGCGCTCGCGATACACGTCATGGAAAGTCGGCACCGGTATCGGCGTCGACCGACCGCGCAGGGCGTTCTCCGGGCTCACCAACGTCATGGTCTTCCGACCGAACCAGGCCATCAACCCACTGTACGGCCGGCAATCCGCCTCACGACGGCGCGAAGCGGTACTCACCCACCTCGACCACGTAGAAACAGCTCCGCCACGCCCCACCGGCCCGGTTGTCCGGCATGACCTCCAGCACCGAACAGCCGAGGTGGTCGAACAACGAGCACACCAGGTCCCGGTGCACGCCGTGCATCTCCATCGTGACCGCGGGCGCGCCGACCGGAACCGGAACCACCCCAGGCAGCACCGTCACCGGGTGCCGGACCGTCGGACTGCCCAACTGGGCCCACCACGCGACCGTCTCCTGCACCAGGTCGACCTCGACCTCGTACCGGCCCGGCCGCTCGGGCGCGGTGATCCGCAACGCCAGCTCGACCGACTCGCCGGGCGCCAGCGGGCCGGGCACGGCGACCCGGCCGTCGTCCCAGCGCACGGGTTCACCGTCACGAAACCAGTGGTTGGCCGCGTTGAGCAACTGGTCCGGCGGCCAGGTACCGGAACCGTCGTTGCGCACCAGCAGCCGCAGCTGGGCCGCCGAGCCGGCGACCAGTTCCCCGGGTCCGGTCAGGACGGTGACCGATGCCCGGCACCAGGACCGCGAGATCGGCGTGGGCCGGGGCAGATGACTGGGCAACTGGAACATCAGGTGGCCGCCGGGCCGGGTGATCCGCACCATGTCCAGCAGGTAGCGCAGGCTCAGGCTGGGTGGCATGTGCTGCATCGTGATCACGCTCAGCACCAGGTCGACCGAGTTGTCCGCGAACGGCAGGGCGGTGCTCGTGTTGTGCACGAACCGCACCCGTTCCGGCACCGGGTTGTGCGCGTTCGCCTCGTCGATCATCGACGCCGCCACGTCCACACCGACCACCCGGTCGAAGTGCTCGCCCAGCGCATACGTCAGCCTGCCCACACCGCAGCCGAAGTCGACCGCCACCTCACCGCGCGGCCTGCCGTGCCGGTCCAGCACGGCGAGCGCGTCGCGCACCTCCCGGCGGCCGATCTCGAAGAACTCGGCGCGGCCGTTGCCACCGTGGAACGCGTCCTCGGTCAGCACCGCCCAGTACGGGTCGTCCGCGCCCAGCCGCTCCCACACGTCCCGCACGCCGTCGAGTTCCGTGCTCATGTGTCTCGCCCGCTTTCCAGCGCCGCCAGGCGCCTGCGCATGTCGTCCAGTTCGGCCGCGAGCCGACCGGTCACCGTCGCCGTGTCTTCGACCACCTCGGCCAGCACCTCACGCTGGTGCACGTCGTAGTGGTCGATGGCCCGCAGCACGGCCCGGCGCAGCACCGGCGCCAGCGGGTTGCGGTGCGCGGTGCCGGCGTCGGCCCGCCAGCGCAGCGCCTGCCGTGCCCTGCCCAGGGCGTCGTCCGGCTCGGTGGCCGCCCGCCGGTCGCGCCAGGTGCGGTGGGCCGCGGCCAGTTCGGTCCGTACCCACCCGGCTGCCGCGTCCATCGACCTCGTGCGCAGCACGTGCTCGCGGGCCGCCGCTCCCCGCCGGGCCGCCTCCGCCGGGTCGTCGGCCACCTGGCGCAGCGCGTCCGCGGCCACGGCCAGGTCGGGTTCGGCCCAGGTGCCGTCCTCCTGGTACGGGTACCAGCCCGGCCCCACCCGGACCATCCGGTACGGGACCGGCCAGCCGACACTCGCGTCGAAGAACTCCGTCGTGCCCGAGTAGTCCGTGGCGACCACCGGCAGTCCGCGCACCATCGCCTCGGCGACCGTCAGGCCGAAACCCTCACTGCGGTGCAGCGACACGTAACAGTCGCTGCCGGCGTAGAGATCGGCCAACTCCGCCACGCTCAGGTAGCGCTCCAGCAGCTCGATCCTTGGATCACCGGCCACCACCGACCGCAGCCGTTCCGCGGCCGGCACGTGCAACTGCGCGTTGGTCGACTTGATCACCAGCCGCACGTCGTTCCGGCCGGGAAACGCCCGCTGGAACGCGCTCACCACACCCCACGGGTTCTTCCGCTCGCCGGTGCTGTTGTAGTCGAAGCAGAACAGGAAGCGCACCGGACCACCGCGCCGCCGGACCGGTTCGCCCGGATCGAGGACCGGCACCGGGAACACCTTCACCGGCACCGTCGCGTGCCTGGCGAACGCCGCCCGGCAGAACTCGCTCACCGTCCAGATCTCGTCCACGTGCGCGAAACCGTCCCGCTGCCACGGCGGCATGTCCGCCAACTCCCACGCCCACAGCCCGATCCGGTACCGCTGGTGGCCGACCTCGGGGCAGGACGCCAGCAGCAGCTCCGTCTGGTCGGAGTTGACACTCAGCAGGCTCACCGGAAACCGCGGCCGGCCAACGGAATCCGGTGCGCCCAACGCCGTCCGGCAGGACAGCGAATGTTCCTCCACGACGGACACAACAGGCACGCCGGCCTGCTGTACGGCTCGCAACGCGAGCCGGCCCATCTCACCGAGACCCAGCTCCGCGGTGAGATAGCCGGCCACGTTGACGCCGAACTCGGCCACCGGTTCGGCGACCGGCGACCGCTCGACCGGCATGGCCCACGCCGGCAGCACACCCTCCGCCTCGCCGAACGTCACACACCACTCGCGGAACCCCGCCGAGTCCGCGCCGCACGGCCACGGGTACGCCCGTTGCAGGTCGGGCCGGGTGGCCCAGACCAGCATGGCCATCCGGTTCAGCCCGGCCGCGACCTCCGGCGGTGAACTCGGCGCGCTCAGCCACGCGCGGAACGCGGCACCGCCGTCGCCACCGAACGGGTGCGGCGGCACCGCGGCGACGGCCCGGCGGAAGTGCAGTTGCTCCTTGTCCGGCCGCTCGGCCGCCAGCCAGGCGTGCCGGTACATCCGGCGCAGCGCCATGGTGACCGGCGTGCCGTCGGGCAGCGTGTCGAATCCGTACCGCCGGGCGTCACCAGCGGCCACCAGCTCGTCCCGATAGGACTCACACATCCGGTGCACCACGGGCGATCCGGACAGCGGCACCCGCGGCCGGCCGGCGACCTCGGTGGACAGCAGCCACGGCCGGTCCGGCCGGTAACCGGCGAAGTGGAACAACCGCAACGGTTCCCCGCCCACCGCATAACCACCGGGCCGTTCGGTGAGCGTCCGCTCGTGCAGATTCCAGTAGGCGGCGAAACCGGGATCGCGCAGCACGACGTGCCGGAACAAGGCGGGCACCTGGTCGGCCCAGCGTTGGTCGGCGTGCTGGCGCAGGCGTTCGGCGAAGCAGTCGAGGAATCCCTTGGCGCGCTGGCCGACTGCGAGGAAACCGAGGTCGAACACGCCACCGGCGAGCACCGCCGAGTCGTCGGGCTCCCGTTCGTCGAGCGGCAGCGGTTCCAGGAACCGAGGCAGCAGCACGATGTCGTGTTCGGTCGCCAGCGGAGCGACGTCGTCGGCGAACGGCGCATACACCCGGACGTCCGGGCTCAGGTACACCGCGACGGCGGCCTCGGTGAGCAGTCGCCGCAGCAGCAACGGTTGCACCGCGGCGGCCAGTTCGGCGCCGGTGTGGGCGGTGGCCATCCGCAGGTACTCGGTCCGGTCGACGTCCAGCCAGTCGGCGCCCACGACCTGGCAGCCCGGCACCGGCTCCGGTGGGCCGTCCAGCACCGCGATGACGAACCGGTGTTCCGGGTGGTGGGCCAGGTAGCTCGCGGCCAGCACCCGCGCGGCCGGCAGGCGGTCGCCGCCCACCGCCGTCCCGGCGACCGGCGATCCGTCAGCCATTGGGCGCCAGCACCTTGATCTGCGCCCGGATCACGTCCTGGAACACCGAGCGCACGGTCGCCAGATCGCCGCCGTTGACCTGCACCCGCACCACCGTGGCGCCGTGCACGTAATGGGCGCGGATCGTCGCCGGCACCGTGCCGGTGCGGTCCACCTCGGCGACCCGCACGCCGTCCGGCGGTGCCGGTGACTGGTCCATGCCGTAGATCAGCTGCTGCTCGGCCAGGTTGTCCCGCGCCGTGGCGGCCGCGGCCGGTGACGACGTGACCGTGGTGAACACCAGGACGTGCACGCCGGCCGGCGTGGTGGACGTGGCCAGCCGGCCGGGACCTGCTCCCGCGGTGCGGTAGAACGCGATCTCCCCCGGTGTCAGGAAGTCCTCCGATGCCGCGTCCTCGAACGTGGTGACGTCGCCGTGGTCTTCGGGGGTGCCGGGCAGCGCCGCGATGGCGAGCGGGTTCGGTGGGTGCGGCACCGGCCGGGTGGTGGCCCGGCCGCCCTCGACCCGGTCCTCGTGGCCGAATAGCACGAAGCCGCCGACGATCAGGCCCACCACCACGAGGACCGCGACGACGATGCCGAGGATCCGGCCACGGCTGGTCCGGCTGGTGCCGAACACCTCGGGGCCCTGCACCAGCCATGTCGGACTGGGCGGGGTCAGGCTCTCCGGTTCGTCGTGCCACGGCGAGGGAGTGGGGTGCCACTGCGGCGGGCTCGGCCGCTGCCCGGTCGGGCGCATCGACTCGGTGCGCTCGTCGGGCCCGGTGTTGACCACCTGGGTGGCGTCCGCCGAGTTCCGCGGCACCACCTGGGTGGCGTCCGGGTTGCTCACCACCTGGGTCGTGTCCGGGTTCGTCGACGTCCACCGGAACGGCGGGGCGAACGGGCCCGGTGTCCGGGTGGTCGGCTGGTCACCCGGATCCGGCGCGGCCCGGTCCGGAGCGGAGGCGGCCGCCGCGAGGATCTCGTCCCGGCGCCTGCGGTAGACGTCCGCCGAGATCGTCCCGTCGGCCAGAGCCCGGTCCAGCTCTCCGAGGTCGTCCTGCCAGGACATCCACCCTCCACCACTAGTCCATTCGCACCAACATTGTGCACGCTCCGGAAACGAGCGATCACGGAAGGTCGCCACAGCAACCGGCGGGCCTGCTCGGGCGTCTGGAGGGGTAGACGGAAGGACTGAGCCCATGTGGGTACAGGTCGCGGTGCTGGTCGTGGCAGCGAGCGTGTTCGGCGTGCGGCTCGTGGTCCGGCTGCGGCGGGCCGGCCGCTGAGTCAGCGCCGCTGCGGTGTGACCAGACCGGATTCGTAGGCGAGCACGACGAGTTGGGCCCGGTCGCGGGCGTGCAGCTTGGTGATGATGCGGCTGACGTGCGTCCGTGCGGTGGCCGGGCTGATCACCAGGTGGGCGGCGATCTCGTCGTTGGACATGCCGCCGGCCACCAGCGCGAGCACCTCGCGTTCCCGTTCGGTCAGCTCGCCCAGTGCGTTCGGCGCGGGCCTGCGGTGCTCGGGGCGGGCGACGAACTCGCTGATCAGCCGCTTGGTGACGGTCGGCGCGAGTAGCGCGTCACCGGCGGCCACCACGCGCAGCGCGCGCAGCAGTTCCACCGGTTCGGTGTCCTTGAGCAGGAAGCCTGCCGCGCCGGAGCGCAGCGCCTCGAAGACGTACTCGTCCAGGTCGAACGTGGTCAGCACGAGCACCTTGACGTCGTCCAGTTCGGAATCGTCGGTGATCTCGCGGGTCGCGGCGAGCCCGTCCATCCCCGGCATGCGGATGTCCATCACCACGACGTCCGGATGGCCGGCCCGTGCCGCCGCGACGGCCTCGGTACCGTCGGCCGCCTCGCCGACCACCTCGAAACCGTCCTCTGTGTCCAGTAGGACGCGGAAACCGGCCCGCACCAACGCCTGGTCGTCGGCGAGCACCACGCGAACCGTCATCGTCCACCCCCGAGCGGCAACCGTGCCCGTACCTGGAATCCACCGGACGGCACCGGACCGGCGGCCACGTCACCGCCGAGCGCGTGCGCCCGCTCCACCATGCCACGCAGGCCGTTGCCGCCGTTGGTCTCCTGCCGGACCGCTCTCCCGTTGTCCGACACGGTGATCTCCAGACCGTCCTCGGTCCGGTCCAGCCGGACGGTGACCGTGTCGGCCGACGACGCGTGCCGCACCACGTTGGTCAGGCACTCCTGCAGGATCCGGTACGCGGCGACGTCCACCGGCGCGGGCAGCGGACCCGCGTCGCCCTCGGTGACCACGGTGATCCCGGCGCCTGCCGCGGTGGCCACCAGGTCGGGCAGCCGGCCCAGGCCGGGGGTGGGCGTGCGCTCGTCACCGGAGCGCAGCACGCCGAGCGTGGCCCGCAGGTCGGTGAGCGCTGCGCGGCTGGCGTCCTTGATGGCCAGCAGCGCGGCCTTGGCCTCGTCCGGGCGACGGTCGGCGACGTGCGCGGCCACCCCGGCCTGCACGTTGATCATGGCGAGGCTGTGCGCCACCACGTCGTGCACCTCGCGGGCGATCCGCAGCCGCTGCTCCTCGGCGTGCAGCCGGTCGGCCTCGGCGACCCGTTCCTCGGCGGATCGCAGGTTCGCCTGGCGCAGCCGGCCGACCGTGCCGAAGGACACCGCGACCATCACCCACAGCACGAACCCGAGCAGCCGGGGATCGAGTGTGCCGGCGTCGTCGCCCTTGAGCAGCACCTCGATGATCACCGCGACGGCCAGCACGCCACCGGCGATGCCGGCGACCACCGGGCCGCGCAGGTACGCCAGCGTGATCAGTGCGACCGTCGGTGCCACGATCGCCGGGCCGCCGGGCAGGCCGGAGGCGTAATAGCTGAACGCCAGGGCCGCCGTGACGGCCAGGACGGCGAGCGGGATCGAGCGGCGCAGCACCAGCGGCAGCGCGCACGCCACCAGCCACACCGCCTCCGACGGGCTGAGCCCGCGAGCGGCGGCCGCGGTGTGCCAGTGCGCCGCGCCCGCGGTGCCGGCGACGACCACCACGGCGACCGCGACGGTGAGGACGATGTCCCCCACCGTCGGCCGGACGATCCGCACGCGTGGCACGGATTCGACGGTACTGCCAGGTGGGGGCGCCGCGCGTACGCCGAGAAGCGCGTCTTCGCTGTACCTCAAGGGTTTGTGGCGGGGGCGCCCCCGCACCTGGTGCCCGGTGCGGGGGCGCTCCCCCTGTGCGGGTCGGCGGTCGTAGTGTCCCGGCCGCAGGGGAGTCGTTGCCGGGATCGACCTGCCGCGCCCGGATGGCGGTCCACCGGAACCGGGTCTTGGCCAAAGGGAACGGTACGTCCGGCCGTGCGCGCAGCGGAAGCGAGTGACCGCAAACCGTACAGTCTGTTCTGTCCACCGTGTTGAACTGAAAAACTGTTTTGCCCCTTGTGCCCCGACGATTGGCCCTTGTGACCGCATACCCCGCTGGTCACACTGGGCGGAGAGGGGCTGACGACGAGCGAGGTGACTCGGTGGCGGCGACCGCGCGTGCCGCACGGCAGGCACCCGAGCGCGCCCCGAACGGCCCGACCGCGGTACCGAGCCTGCGCGACCAGCTCGCCGACGCGTTGCGGGACGGCCCGTTCCCCCGCGCGCTCGGACTGGCGATCGAGGTCAGCGGGCTGAGCCTGCAACGGTTGCAGTACCGGTTGGCCGAGGTCGGCGTACATCTGAGCACGACGACGCTGAGCTACTGGCGGACCGGGCGCAGCCGGCCGGAGCGACCGGACTCATTGCGCGGGGTACAGGTGCTGGAGCGGGTGCTGGACCTGCCGCCCGCCGCGCTGACCGCGTTGCTCGGCCCGCGCCGGCCCAGGGGCCGGTGGGTGCGGCCGGAGCCGGGCGTGATGCGGGTGGAGCAGTTGCTGCCGAGGGCGTCGGTGGCGGCCCGGCTGGCCAGCCAGTTGGAGATCCCGCAGGCGCCGGAACTGGACCGGCTGTCGGTGATGGACCAGCTCTGGGTGGGGCCGGACCGGACCGTGCGGCGCATCCAGGTGCGCCAGGTGCTGCGGGCCACCGCCGACCACGTGAGCCGCTGTTTCCTGATGCACTACGGCGAGCACTCCCCGCACGCGCCCGCCGTGATCGCGACGCGGCACTGCCGGGTGGGCCGGGTGCGCACCGACGAGGAGAGCCTGTTCCTGGGCGCCGAGTTGATCCTGGACCGGGTGCTGGCGGCGGGCGACACCACGATCCTGGAGTACGAGCTGGACCCGGCGGGCTGCGCCGACGCGCATTTCGAACGGAGTTTCCGCTCCGGCGGCCACCAGCACATCATCGAGGTGCACTTCGACCCGGACGCGGTGCCGACCCGGTGCGTGTCCTACCGGCGGACCGGACCCGAGGCGCCGGACGACGAGTCGCACGACGCCTGGATCAACCACGAGCTCACCGCGCACGTGGCCCGGATCGACCTGGACCCGGGCCTGTACGGCATGCGCTGGGAATGGGACTGAGTCCCACCCCAGACATGGGATGTTTCCCGTGGAACAACCGGTTTGATTGTCCTACCGACCCACCGCGTAGCCCTGCATCGCCCTCGGGTTGGCGCCTGCCTTCAGGAAACCGGTCTCGGCGTCCCGGCTGACCGCGGACAGCCTGCCCAGCGCCCATGGCCCGGCGTCCACCAGGGCATGGCCCCGGTCGCGCAGTTCGGCCAGGGTGGCCTCGCCCAGCCGCGACTCGACGACCACCTCGCCGGGCTGCCACCAGCGCGGGTAGAACGAACTCGGGAAGGCCGAGGTGTGCCAGGCGGGCGCGTCGATGGCGGCCTGCAGGTTCAGCCCGGCGACCACGTGGGCCAGCCAGAAGCACACCTGCCACTGGTCCTGCTGGTCACCGCCGGGGGTGCCGAAGCCCAGCCGGGTCCCGTCCTCGCGCACCGCCATCGACGGCGACAGCGTGGTCCTCGGCCGCTTGCCCGGCGCCAGCGAGTTGGGCAGGCCCTCCTCCAGCCAGAACATCTGCGCCCGGCTGCCCAGGCAGAAGCCCAGCTCGGGGATGGTCGGCGAGGACTGGAGCCAGCCACCGGACGGCGTGGCCGACACCATGTTGCCGTCCGCGTCGATCACGTCGAGGTGCACGGTGTCGCCCTGGGTGCGGCCACCCCGGTCGACGGTGGGCTCGCCCACCGCGCCGGACGCGTCGGTCACACCGACGCCGGCGCCCTTGCGCACGAACTCCGGCAGCCGGGGCTCGCGGCCGTCCGGCGAACCGGGCCGTAGCTCCCAGGAAGCCTTGTCCCCCACCAGTTTCGCCCGCTCGGCCACGTAGTCGGCGGAGAGCAGTTCACCCAGCGGCACTCCGGGCACGTCACCGAACCAGGCCTCGCGGTCGGCGAACGCCAGCTTGGCGCACTCCACCGCGATGTGCACGGTCCGGGCGGTCGGCACACCGTCCACATAGGCCAGTTCGTCGGCGAAGTTGGCCAGCAGCAAGGCTTCCTGCAACAATGTCGGACCCTGGCTCCAGGCGCCCGCCTTGGCCAGCGTCCAGTCGCCCGGGGTGACGGTGACCGCGTCCTCGTAGGACGCCTGCCAGCCCGCCAGGTCGGCGCCGGTCAGCACACCGGCGTGGTCGGTACCGGAATCGTCACGGAAAGCCTTGCGGCAGAAGGCATCCACCGCCTCGGCGACGAAGCCCTGGGACCACGCGCGGCGGCCGGCGTCGATCTGCTGCTCCCGGGTCCCGCCCGCCGACTCGGCCTCGGCGATCAGCCGCTCCCACGTGTCGGCGAGCACCGGGTTGCTGTGCCGGGTCTTCGGCGGCTGCCCGCCGGGCAGCCACAGCGCGGCCGAGGTCGGCCAGTGGTCACGGAACAGGTCGGTGACCGCGCCGACCGTCATGCCGATCCGGTCCACCACCGGGTAGCCGTGCCGGGCGTAGCCGATCGCGTAGCCCAGGACCTCGCGCAGCGACTTGGTGCCGTGGTCGCGCAACAGCGTCAGCCAGGCGTCCCAGGAGCCCGGCACGGTCGCGGCGAGCAGGCCGGAACCGGGGATGAGATCCAGCCCCTCGGACCGGTAGTGCTCGATGGTCGCGCCGGCCGGCGCGACGCCCTGGCCGCACAACACCCTGGGCCGGCTGTCGGCCGCGGTGGCGTACAGCACCGGCATCTCGCCGCCCGGTCCGTTCAGATGCGGCTCGACGACCTGGAGTACGAAACCCGTCGCGACGGCGGCGTCGAAGGCGTTCCCGCCGGACTCCAACACCGCCATGCCGGCCGAGGACGCGAGCCAGTGGGTCGAGGTGACCATGCCGAAGGTGCCGGAGAGTTCCGGTCGAGTAGTGAACACGAACTCAACCTACCTTCGCTCGGTAGAGCGACGACACTGTCGCGGGGTGTGACGAATTCACACCGCCGCCCTCTCGATCGAGTCGGCCCATAGGGCGGCCGGGTGAGGCCGGATTCCGAACCGGTAACGTCCTCGGCGGGATCGACGATGGATCGACGACGAGACCGGGCGAGTGGATCACCACCGGTCACCAGGCGTTTTCCGACTTTTCCCAGGACGAGGGCAGGTGCCGATGCGGGGACCGTGGCGCGGTTGGCGGGCCCGCAAGGCGCTGCACGCCGCCGGCATGCTGGACGAGATCGTGGACAGCCAGCTCCCCCTGCTGGCCGGACTGCCCGAGGCCAGCAGGCGACGCTCCGCCGGCTACCTGGCCGAACTGGTGATGCTCGCCCAGGACTACCGCCACTACGCCAACGGCTGGATCAACCGGGGCGAACTCGAACGGCGCAGCCACCACGCGGTGCGGCGGTTGGACGGGTTCCGGCACCGGCACCCGTCCACCGCGCAGTTCACCGAACTGGACTGACTCGTCTACGAGACGGTCACCACGGGCGCCCGGACCAGCACCGCCGCCAGCCCGAAGGCCAGCGCCAGCACGCCGATCTCCATCGTCGCCCAGGTGAGCACCGCGGTCGCCTTCCGCTCCACGATCTGGGGCAGCAGCTTGAACCGGGTGTAGCCGCCGAGCAGGCCGGCCAACGCGACGCAGACCATCTTGCCGATCAGGATCCAGCCGTAGCCGGTGGTGAACAGCGCCACGTACCAGTGGATGCCCGGCGTGCTGTACAGCTCGTACCAGCCGTTGAACAGGCCCGTGAACCCGGTCAGGAACACGCATACCGTCGCCAGCTTGGAGAACCGGGGCAGCGCGTCGCCCAGCAACTGCCGGTCCAGCACCAGCAGCATGATCACCGCGAGCAGCCCGCCGGTCCACGCCACGGCGCCGACCACGTGCAGCTCGATGGAGATCAACCCGAGATCGCGCAGGCTCGCCGCGCCGAACGCGGCGTGACCGGTGATCGACAGCGGCAGCAGGGTGAACACCGCCACCGTGATCCGCAGTTCGGCCGGCACCTCCTCGCCGTTGCGCACCGCGAGCAGGCCGATCACCAGGTAGATCAGCGCGCAGGCCGCCACCACGATCAGGGCCTGGCCCTCGCCGATCTGCTTGATGTAGTCGCCCAGCGACGCCCAGGTGAACGGCAGGCCGGCGTTGGTGTCCATGTCCTCCAGCACCAGCGAGGCCAGGGCGGCCAGCAGCCAGACACCGGAACTGACCACCGCGATCAACCGCGCGGACGACAGCGCCGAGGACAGCCGCTTCGGCCGGTCGGACACCGCGAGCTTGGGCAGCAGACTCATGCCCACCGTGACCACGGCCGACAGGTCGACCAGCGTCCGCGACAGCGGCAGACCCAGCGCGACCGCCGTGCTCGGCGCCACGATGCCGGGCACGGCCGCCGTGCCGGTGAGCACGAACGCGATCAGCACGCCTGCGACCGCACAACCCACCAGCACCACCAGCAACGGGTAGCGCGGGCGCGCGTCCGTGGACACCACGGCCGCGCCCGCGGTGGCGGTCACTGTCGACTCTCCTCGGCCCGCCGGGTCGACCGGAGCGCGAAGAACAGCACCGCGCCCAGGACCACGACGGCCACCACGATCCAGACCCAGATCGGGATGCCGGCGTTGCCCACCGCCGACGCGGCCGCCACCGGCTGGCCCTTGCCCGCCTGGGTCAGGACGAACGTGATGTCACCGGTCACCGGGTGACCGTCGGTCGAGATGACGTGGTAGCTGGCCGTGTACGTCCCGGCCGGGCCCAACGGCGCCACCTGGGTCCACGCCGAGTTGCCCAGGACGGTGGCGTGCGGGGTCTTCTCCCAGTGCGTGCCCTTGGGGCCGAGCACCACGATCGTGTCGTCGCCGTGCTGTATGGGCGAGTTGAAGGTGAACTTGACCTGCTGGGGCCCGACCGCGACCGACGCGCCGTTGCTCGGGGTGGTGCCGATGAGCACGTTGTGCGCCGAGGCCGGCGTGGCCAGCGCCGCGACCGCCAGTCCGGCCAGCAGCGTGCCGACGATGATCCGCCTCATACCGATGCCTCCTGCTTGCTCCGCTGACCGGTGGACAGGCCACCGCGGCGGCCGCGGACGAACGCGCCGATGCCGAAACCGAGTGCCAGTGCGGCGACCACGAGGCCGACGCCGCCCAGCCAGCGAGCGGTACCGTCCGAAGTGGACGGTTTAGCCGACGTGGTGTTGGCGACCGCGGCCGCGCCGTCGGCGCCCGACGGGTTGGCCAGCGCGAGGGAGGGCGTCGGGTGGTCGGGCTCCGGCTGGCCTGCCACCGTCGGCTGGTTCCAGTTCACCACGTCACCATTGCTGTAGGTCTGCACCGCGGGCATCAGCAGCTCGTTGGTGTTGTCCGGCAGCCCTTCCACGGAGATCGCGAACTCCTGGAACTGGCCGGGCACGATGCCGCCGCCGGCCGCCGCGGTCCAGGTGATCGACTTGACGGCGGTGGTGACGGTCTCGTTGTCCATGCTGACCGGCTTGGGCAGCGTCATCATCGCTTCCTGTGCCGTCCAACCGGGCACGGGCTTGATGTCCGCGTTGGTGATCGGGCTGGTGGTGGAGAAGCTGACCTGCAGCTTCACCGTGTTCGCGGTGGCC
>DASUGU010000111.1:0-121040 GCA_036273855.1 Pseudonocardiaceae bacterium | reverse complement strand
CTCGGGGTCCTGCTTCAGCTCGGCGAGGACCTCAAGGCCGCTCACTCGGGGTAGGTTGACGTCGAGCAGGATCAGTCCCGGCCGGGGAGCGTCGGTGTATGGTCCGGTCCGCCGCACGAACTGCAGGGCCTGCTCGCCGTCGGAGACAACGTGCAACGGGTTGCGCACCTTGTAGAACTCGAAGGCCTCCCTGGTCAGGAGGACGTCACCCTCGTCGTCCTCCACCAGCAGCACGTTGACCAGCCTGGGGTCATCCGGATATGTCACTTGTCTCCTCGTACTCGGGAAGCGCTGGGACGGTAAAGCAGAACCTGGCACCGCCCACCGCAGCGGTGTCCAGCCAGATGCTGCCGCCGAAGTACTCGATGATCTTCCGGCACATGGCCAGGCCGATCCCGGTGCCCGGGTAGACCTCCTTGCCGTGCAGCCGCTGGAAGATCACGAAGATGCGTTCGGCGTACTCGGGTGCGATGCCGATCCCGTTGTCCGCCACGGTGAACAGCCACAGGCCGTGGTCCGTCCGCCGGGCCGACACGTCGACCCTCGGCGGCGTGTCGCCGTGGAACTTCAGCGCGTTGCCCAGCAGGTTCTGGAAGACGGTGGTCAGCAGCGGCGCCTCGGCCAGCACCACCGGCAGGGCGCCCGCCGAGATCGTGGCGCCGGTCTCCTCGATGGCCTCGGACAGGTTGACCTTCGCGTCGGCCAGCAGCGCCTCGCACGACGTGGGCGTGCGGTCCCTGGTGACCCGGCCGACCCGGCTGAACGCGAGCAGGTCGTTGATCAGCACCTGCATCCGCTTGGCGCCGTCGACGGCGAACTCGATGTACTGGTCGGCCCGCTCGTCCAGCTGGCCGGAGTAGCGGCGCTGCAATAGCTGGCAGAAGCTGGCGATCTTGCGCAGCGGCTCCTGCAGGTCGTGCGATGCCACGTAGGCGAACTGCTCCAGCTCGGCGTTGGACCGCTGCAGGTCCTGGGTGCGCGCGTCCAGCGTGGCGTGGGCGGTGCGCACCGCGGACAGCTCGCGCAGGATCCGCTCCCGCATCACGTCGACAGCCTCGGCCAGCACCCGGACCTCGGTCGGTCCGCTCGGGTTGACCTGGTGCTCGAAATCGCCGTCCGAGACCAGTCCGGTCTCCTGGACCAGCCGGGTCAACGGCCGGACCGCGACCACCCGCAGGCCGAAGGCCAGCGCGACCAGTATCAGGACCAGCACCACGGCGATCCCGAGGCAGGTCCACAACACGGCGTCCGACGTGGTGCGCACCGCGATCCCGATGACGATGGTCGTGGCGACGGCCAGCACCGCGATCGCCACCACACTGGCCCCGATGATCCGGCTCAGCGGCCAGTGCAGGGTGATGGTGTCGAACGCCCGGGACCTCGGCTCGCGCACCGGCGCGGCCGGCTCGGTCGCCGGCTGCTTCGGTTCCGGCTGTTCCGTCGGTTCCGTGGTCGGCTCGGTGGCCGGTTCCGTCGTCGCCTCACTCATGGTGGGCCCAGGCGTGCGAACCGAGCGACAGCACGGCGAGATCGTCGTCCAGTTCCCCGTCGTTGAGCTCCTGCACCCGGTCGATCACCAGGTCCAGCAGCCGCTCGTCGCGCCGCGCGCCGGCCGAGGACGCCGGGGTCACGCGCAGGAACGACTCCACGATCTCGGTGAGCCGCTCGATGCCCAGCCGTTCGGCCGTGTCGTCGATGCGGCCCTCGATCAGCCCGTCGGTGTACATCAGCACGGCCCAGCGGTCACTGAGCCGGACGTCCACACCCGGCCAGTCCACCTCGTCACCGACGCCCAGCGGCGGGGACACTGGCGCCTCCAGTTTTTCGACATGGTCGCCGGCCACCAGCAGGGGCGGTGGATGCCCGGCCAGGTGCACCCTGGCGTGGGTGCGGTCGGGCGCGAGCGACACCATGCACAGGGTCGTGAACAGCGCGTCCCTGTGCCGCTCGTGCTCGAACACCTGGCGCAGCGTGGGCAGGACCTCCGCCACCGGCCGGCCGGCCAACACCATCGTGCGCCATGCGACCCGCAAACACACGCCGAGTGCCGCCTCATCAGGGCCGTGGCCGCAGACGTCGCCCACCACGGCGTGCACCCAGCCGTCGGTCGCCTGGACGACGTCGTAGAAATCGCCGCCCAGCAGCATCCGCCTGCCACCCGAGCGGTAGCGGGTGGCGACGGTCAGGCCGGGGTCGGACACCAGCGGTGAGGGCAGCAGCCCGCGCTCCAGGCGGGAGTTCTCCTCGGCGTAGATCCGGGCCTGATGCAGCTGCCGCTGGATCTCCTCGGAGCGGCGCCGCTCCACGGCGTACCGGATCACCCTGGCCAGCAGCCGCCCGTCCACCTGGCCCTTGACCAGATAGTCCTGCGCGCCCGCGGCCACGGCCTGCTCGCCCCGGTGCTCGTCGGCCAGGCCGGTCAGCACGACGACGGCCACGTCCGGCACGTGCTGGCGCAGCCAGCGCAACCCGTCCAGCCCGGTGGTGTCCGGCAGGCCCAGGTCCAGCAGGACGCAGCCGACACCGGGTAGCAGCGGCTTGGCCTCGCCCAGCGACCGGACCCGGTGCATGGTGACGGACGCGGCAGCCTCCTGGAGCTGCTCGGCCACCAGCAACGCGTCGCCGTCGTCGTCCTCGATCAGCAGCACGGGCGTGTCGGCACCCTGAGCTGTCATCGCGCCCCACCCGTGCTTGTCCGACTGGTCCGATCGACTCGATCGGTTGGGCAAAGATAGCTGCCCCCCGGGGGAACGCCAGCCTGCCCTAGGGTGATCGCCATTCGGGTCCGTTGACTAGCGACAAAAGGGATATATCTCGGTGACGGTGAACATCGAAGCCGCACGCCACGGGGATATGGACGTGCTCGTCCGTTTGGACGGCGACCGGGCCCAGACGGCGCAGCGGCTGGCCGCCCAGCGGGACGGTCGCGGCCGCCTGCTGGTCGCCTGGCAGGCCGGCGACGCGGTGGGCGAGCTCTACATCCGCCTGGAACCGCCCGAGGAAGCCGAACTGGAGCACTTCTGGCCGGGCACTCCGCTGCTGGAACGGGCACTGGTGGCGGCAGGGCATCGGCGGCAGGGCATCGGCACCCGGCTGATGGCGGCGGCCGAGGACTGGCTCGCCGAGCAGGGCTACCGGCGGGTCGCGCTGGCGGTCATGGAGGACAACCAGGACGCCAGCCGGCTGTACCAGGAGCTCGGCTACGTGGATTCGCTCCGGGTGCTGTGCCGCACGCGCGGTGCCGCTCCGGGTGCCGAGCCCGACGAGAAGTGCGTCGTCATGGAGAAACGACTACGCCGACGGACGCGGATGAACGCAGGCAGAACGGCGTGAGGCCCAGCTCGGCGAGTGCCTCGTCGAGCCTCGGCTCGCCCGGTGGTGCGATGCGGCGGTAGTCGGGCAGCAGGGTCCGCCACTTCTCGCGGTCGGCCTGCCAGGCCGCCAGGTAGTCGCGGCACAGCCGGGGGGTGATCTCCCGCGAGCGCTCCGCGGCGGCCCGCAGCGCCCGCCGCATGGTGTGCCGCTGGTGCCGGCTGCGGCCGGACCCGTCGACGCCCGCGATGATCCGGTCGATGAACTCCCGCCGGGCGCCGAGAAACCGGTCCCAGTAGTCCAGGTCCGCGTCGGGCAGCCCCTGACCGTCGTCCAGCAGCGCGTAGATGCCCTCGGCCAGGCAGTCGCCGAACTCCTGCGACCGGGCCCGCTCCGTGTCGGCGTACGGGTCGTACCAGGCCTGGACCGCCTGACCGACGACGGCGGCGCCGGCCGACTGGACGGTCGTCAGCATGAACATCCAGTCGTCGTTGTAGACGTTGGGCACCAGACAGTCGCAGCGCTGGACGTCCACCACCAGCGCACCGCCGCCGATGAACATGTCCTGGCAACCGCCGACCGCCCGATTCGCGTGGCACACCACGGAGTTGTCCGGGAAGCCGCCCAACTCCAGCCCGACGATCGAGTAGCGGTCGGCCAGCGCGGCCGCCTCGCCGAGATCGTCCGGCAGGGGCATCGCTATGTCGTCGTCCAGGAAGGCGACCCGCCGCCAGCCGGCCAGCATCGCGAGCAGTAGCGCGATGTTGCGCTTGGCGCTCAGGTCGTCTCGACGCTCGAACTGACTACCCCGCAACAGCTCGTCGCATTCCAGCTGGGGCAGGGGTACGGGACCGACGGCGTCCATGTCGATACCGACGAACTCGACCCCGGCCCGCCCGGCGAGGGCATGTGCCGGATGCACGGACGCCGGGCCGCTGTGCAGCATCACCAGCGGGCAGTGATATGCCGCCGCGAGCTCGACCGCCGACCGTAGGGTCACGCCAGGACGCATCGTGGGCACCACAACGGCATCCACGCCGGCCGGTTGCGTCGTGCCGCGCCTGATCGGGTGGAGCAACCGGCGGTGCGAACCTCGATGGTTCGCCGACGAGCACATCGATACAGATTACCGATTCAGGGAAACGCATTCAACGCTGTTCAGCCCAGGTGTGCAGCACGACACCGGGATCGGTCAGCCGTGGCGAGACCACCAGCCCGTCATCACCGAAGCGCACCCGCGCCAGGATGCTGAATGTGTCGGCACCGAAAAAGCGCTGCCGGAGATAAGATTCGTTCTCGTCCCTGACTTTCTGATCGGTGAATGCCAACACCGCGCCGAGCGTGCCCCGGCCGTACGATGCGTTGCACATCGTGAGGGTCCGCCTGTTGTCGTACGGATTGGGCGTCCGGAAGATCTGGCACACGTCTTCGACCAGGATCGTCTCGTCGGCATTCGGGCGCAGCTTGGGCTGAAACACCTGGTCACCGACAGCGAAACCGCCGAGGTCGGCGTCGTCCGCACGAGGCAACTGGCGGACCGGAATGTTCGCCTCATCGATGAAATATCGGGTGTTGGCGTTCCAGTCGACGCCGCCCAGCACTGCCAGATGGGTGCCGTACTGGGAGAATGTGAGTTCCTTCCCCGCCAAATACTTGACGCTGCTGAGCGGGTTGTTCGCCCGGACATGGCCGAACAGTTCAAGTAGTGCATCAGGGTCGGCATAGCTGTACAGCGAGACATAGTCGGGATCGGCCGGGTCCGTGTACGGCATCGACGCGATCAGGTCGTTGGGCAGTTTGGCGCAGACGATCGTGACGTCGCCGCCGTCGGGGAAGTGCCAGATGCCACTGCCCTGCGGCGACTCCGGTTCGCGCAGTCGGACCAGTTCGGCTACCAACTTCTCGCGGCAGGCACGTTCGTCCGACGTGAGTTCGTTGATCGACAGCAGGCGGTACGGCCCGTCGGCGACGGAACGTTCGGTCGCGAAGAAGGTTGCGTAGGACTCCAGTCGGTCCAGTGGCGGCGGCCGGTCGGCGTCGCGCGCGTTCTCCCAGGACGACATGGCGGATGCGGTGACACCCATGACCCTCGCCAGGTCCGCCTGTTTGATCGGGCGACCCGGCCAGTGGTCGAGCCTGAGCATGCGCAGTCGATGGGCGAGCGCGGAACGCTCGTCGTCGCCACCCGGCATCGTCACCACCGCTTCAGCCAACTTAAGGTCATCAGCTTAAGTAAACAGCACCCACAGGAAATCGCCCGACTCGTTGGTGAGCTCGACGCTGTCATGAGACCAAGTTGTCATTCCGCTTGCGCACATGCAGACCTTACACTCGGTTCAGTTACTTCACTGAAGTGACCGTTCGGGGAAGGGGCAGTCATGAACCGGACCGCCGAGGGGGCGAGCCGCACCATCACCCCGTACCACCGGTCCATCGTGGCGATCGACGTCGAGGGATCGACCACCCGGACCAACATGGCGCGGGCGCGCCTGCGCTGGGTCATGTACGACCTGCTGGAAACCGCCCTGGAGATGGCCGGGATCAACGACCAGTGGCGGGACGAACTGGTGGACCGGGGCGACGGAATCCTCGCGCTGATCAAACCGGTCGACGAGGCGCCGAAAACCCTGCTGCTGGCCGAACTCATGCCGACGCTGGGCTCGCTGCTCGCCTGCTACAACACGGAGTATCCGGCGCACGCGCTGCGGATGCGGGCCGCCGTGCACGCCGGCGAGGTGCACTACGACGACCGGGGTTGCTTCGGCGAGTCCGTCGACCTGTCCTGCCGGCTGCTGGACGCGCCGGAGCTGAGGCAGCGGCTGGCCGCCGCCGACGCGCCGCTGATCCTCGTGGTGTCCGAGGAGATCTACCGGTCGGTGGTCCGGCACGGTTACGCGGGCATCGACGGCAACGCCTTCGAGCCGCTCGTCCGGGTCCAGTTGGGCACGGTCCGCTACCGCGGCTGGGTCAGCTTTCCCGACGGGGGCGTGGTTCCGGCGCAGCGGGAGGTCGGCTAGCCGACGGTCACGCCGACGACGAGCCCGTCGTGCACGGTGACGTGGACGCGATTGCTCAGGTACGCCTGGGTGCGGGGAGCAGCACCGGCCAGCTCGGCCTGGAATCCCCCGTGCGCCAACTCGATCAGCGCCTGGGCGACCGGGCGCCCGACGACGTCCGCCGGGCGGAAGCCGGGTCGGCGTGGCGGACCGCCGTCACGAATTCCCTTGTGCCCCATACGGTGAGGATACCGCTCAGTCGGCCCAACGCTCGATCTGGCGCATCTTGTTCATCGCGTCGAGGGCGGCCACCTTGTAGGACTCGGCCAGGGTCGGGTAGTTGAACACGGCGTCGACCAGGTAGTCGATCGTGCCGCCGCAACCCATGACCGCCTGTCCGATGTGGACCAACTCGGTGGCGCCGGTGCCGAAGACGTGTACCCCCAACAACTTCTTGGTTTCCGGCGACACCAACAGTTTCAGCACGCCGTAGGAGTCGCCGATGATCTGGCCCCTGGCGAGTTCGCGGTAGCGGGACACGCCCACCTCGAACGGGATCCGGTCGGCCGTCAACTGGTCCTCGGTCCGGCCGACGAAGCTGATCTCGGGGATCGTGTAGATGCCGATCGGCTGTTCGGTGGCCAGCGCCTGTGCCGGTTCGCCGCAGGCGTGGTGGGCGGCGAGGCGACCCTGTTCCATCGACGTCGCGGCCAGGGCCGGGAAGCCGATCACGTCGCCGACGGCGTAGATGTGCTCCTTCTCGGTGCGGAAGTACTCGTCCACCTTCACCCGGCCACGAGGGTCGGCGGCCAGGCCGGCGTTGGCCAGGCCGAGGCTCTCGGTCATGCCCTGCCGGCCCGCCGAGTACATGACCACCTCGGCGGGGATCTTCTTGCCGCTCTCCAGCACCGCGAGCGCGCCGTGGGGGTGCCGCTCCACCGAGGCGACCGTCTCGCGGAACCGGAACGTCACGGCGAGATCGCGCAGGTGGTACTTGAGCGCCTCGACCACCTCGACGTCACAGAAGTCCAGCATCCGTTCCCGGGACTCGACGACCGTCACCTTGGTGCCCAGCGCGGCGAACATGGACGCGTACTCGATGCCGATCACCCCAGCGCCGACCACGATCATCGACTGCGGAACGTGTTCCAGCATGAGGATGCCGTCCGAGTCGATGATGGTGCGCTCATCGAAATCCACAGTGGACGGACGGGCCGGCGCGGTACCGGTGGCGATCACGATCCGGTCGGACGTGACCTTGGTCTCCCGGCCGGTGCCGTCGACCACCTCGATGGTGTGCTCGTCCAGAAAGTGGCCCATGCCGGGCAGCATCGTCACGTGGTTGCGGGCGAGCTGGCTGCGGATCACCTCGATCTCGCGGCCGATGACGTGCCGGGTGCGGGACAGCAGGTCGGAGACGGTGATGTCCTCCTTGACCCGGTAGCTCTGGCCGTACATCTCGCGCTGGTTCAGGCCGGTCAGGTAGAGCACGGCCTCCCGCAACGTCTTCGACGGGATGGTGCCGGTGTTGATGCACACCCCGCCGATCATGTCGCGGCGCTCGACGATCGCCGCTCGCTTGCCCAACTTGGCCGTCGCGATCGCGGCCTTCTGTCCCCCCGGGCCCGAACCGAGCACCAGTACGTCGAAGTCGTACACGCGGTCAGTCTGCCAGTCGGCCCTGCGCGTGCATACTGGGCCGACACGGACGGTCTAGGGCGGGGAGGTGGACAGTGGGCATCGTCTCGCGCGGCTTCGTGGGCCGCCGCGGGCCGGAACGGGCCGACCTGCCGCCCGGCCAGTACCTGACGACGGACTTCCCTGTGCTGTCCGCCGGTCCCACGCCGGTGGTGCGCACCGATCGGTGGACGTTCACCATCACGACGGAGACCGGTGAGCGGCACGCCTGGGACTGGCGGGCGTTCCGCGCGCTGCCCACCGAGCGGTTCACCGTCGACCTGCACTGCGTGACCCGGTGGTCGAAGCTGCGCACCGCATGGGAGGGCGTGTCACTGGACACGCTGTTCGCCGACATCGCGACCGAGGCCGACCACGTCCTGGTCCACTCGCACGGCGGCTACACCACCAACCTGCCGCTGGCCGACCTGCTGGACGGGCGGGCGTGGGTGGCGTTCCGCTACGACGGCACCGACCTGGTCGCCGAGCACGGCGGACCGGCCCGGCTGCTGGTGCCGCACCTGTACCTGTGGAAGAGCGCCAAGTGGGTGAAGGGCATCACCCTGGCCTCGCGCGACGAACCCGGTTTCTGGGAACGGTTGGGCTACCACGACTACGGAGACCCGTGGCGCGAGCAGCGGTACTGGGGCGACTGACCTGGCGCGTGGCCACCGCGGCCGCCGTCCGGGCGGAGACGGCGACCGCGCGCACGCTCTTGTTCTCGGTACCGGGCTGGACGGGTCACGTCGCCGGGCAGCACGTCGACGTCCGGCTCACCGCCGCCGACGGCTACACCGCCGTCCGCTCGTACTCGCTGGCGTCGACCGAGGCCGGCGAGCGGATCGAGATCACCGTGGAGCAGGTGGCGGACGGCGAGGTCTCGCCCTACCTGGCCGAGGTGATCGACGTCGGTGACCTGGTCGAGGTGCGCGGGCCGGTGGGTGGCTGGTTCGTGTGGCGGCCGGAGCAGACCGAGCCGGTGCAGCTGGTGGCCGGCGGCTCCGGGATCGTGCCGCTGATGGCGATGATCCGCTCCCGCGCTGCGGCCGGGGCCGCGACGCCGTTCCGGCTGCTGTACTCGACGCGGCGACCGGACTCGGTGATCTACCGGGACGAACTGGTGCGGCCGGTCGGCGGCCTCGACGTCACGTTCGCCTACACCCGCAAGGCCCCCGAGGGCTTCCGCCGACCGCCGGGCCGGATCGGCGCCCGACTGGTGGCCGAAGCGTGCTGGCCGGCCGAGTTCGCGCCGACCTGTTACGTGTGCGGCCCCAGCGGATTCGTCGAGACGGCCGCCGAACTGCTCACCGACGCCGGCCATGACCCGGAAGCCGTGCGTACCGAACGATTCGGCTAGTTGTCGCCCTGCTGTTCGGCCAGGAACCGCTCGAACTCGCTGCCCAGCTCGTCCGCCGTGGGCATCCGGTCCATGCCGCCGGCCAGCAGGTTGCCCCGGTTGCTGCCCTCGACGAACTGGTCGTACTGCTGTTCCAGCGCGCGAACCACTTCCGCGACCTCGTCCGACTCGCCGACCTGGCGGTTCACCTCGGCGTCCGCCCGTTCCGCCGCCTCGCGCAGCGAGTCGTCCGGCACGTGCAGGCCGGTCACCTTGGTGACGGCGTCCAGCAGCGTCACCGCCGCGCTCGGGTACACCGCCTGGGACAGGTAATGCGGCACGTGGGCGGCGAAGCCGAGGGCGTCCTGGCCGGACTGGCCGAGGCGGAACTCCAGCAGCGCGCCGATGCTGCCCGGCACCTGGATGCGGTTGAGCATCGGCTGGTGGTCGCTGACCAGTTCGGGCCGGGTGGCGTGGCCGGTGACGCCCATCGGGCGGGTGTGCGGCACGCCCATCGGGATGCCGTGCATGCCGACGGTCAGCCGGATGCCCCACTGCTCGTTGAGCGCGCGCACGGCCTTGCTGAACCGCTCCCACTCGTGGTCCGGCTCGGGGCCCTTGAGCAGCAGGAAGGGCGTGCCGTCGGTGTCGTGCAGCAGGTGCACGACCAGCTCTGGCTCGTCGTAGCTCTCCCAGTGGTCGGTGACGTAGACCATGGTGGGGCGCTTGGACCGGTAGTCGATCAGGCGGTCGACGTCGAACCGGGCGACGACCCGGTGTTCCAGGGTGGCCAGGAGGTGCTCGGCGACGAGTCGACCGGCCGACCCCGCGTCCATGAAGCCGTCGAAGTGGTGCAGCAGCACCGCTCCGTGCAACTCGGGCACGTCCGAGTCGACCTCATACAGTTCCCGCGGGTCCGACACCACTACCTCCGCTCGCCCCTGCCGCGTCTCCGTCTCCGCGGTCAACACGCGACGGCGGAGAATCCATCCCACCCACCGTGAGAACCCCATCTGGCAAGTCTAGTTGGCCCGCCGGACGAACCGGCCGCCACGCGGCGGACACGGCCGCGGTCAGCAACGCGGCAGCGGCCATCGCGGCACCCACCAGGGTGGGCGACGCGTAACCGTGACCTGCGGCGATGACCCGGCCGCCGAGGTAGGCACCGGTGGCGTTACCCAGGTTGAACGCGGCGACGGCGGCCGAGGACGCCATGGTGTTGGCCGCCGTGGTGCCGGCGGTGGTGAGCACCCGACTGGTGAACGCGGGCACGGTGGCGAACCCGATGACGCCGAGAGCGAACAGGGTCACGGCGGCGGAGATCCGGCCGTGGGCGGTGTGGTCGAACACCACCAGCAGGCCGGTGAGCACGGCAAGGAGCACCAGGATCGTGGTGAGCAGCCGGTAGTCGGCGGCCCGCGCGCCCAGCACGTTGCCGATCACCAGGCCGGCGCCGAACAGCACGAGCAGCCACGGCACCGCGGCCGGGGTGAATCCGGCGACGCCGGTGAGCAGCGGCGCGATGTAGGTGAAGGGTGCGTACACCGCGCCGAACCCGAGCGCTGTCATGGCCAGCGCCAGCCAGACCTGGCCGTGCCGGAAGGCCGCCAGCTCGGCCCTGACCCCCGCGTCGGCCGGCACCGGCAGCCGGGGCACCAGCGCGGCCACGCCCGCCATGCCGAGCAGGCCGAGGCCGGCGATGGCCAGGAACGTGGAGCGCCAAGCGAAGTGCTGGCCGAGGAACGTGCCCATCGGCACGCCTGCCACGTTGGCGATGGTCAGCCCGCTGAGCATGGCCGCGATCGCCCTGGCCCGCCGTTCCGGCCCGACCAGCCCGGCGGCGACCACGGACGCGACACCGAGGAACGCACCGTGGCACAGCGCGGCCACCACGCGGCCGGTGAGCAGGACCGAGTAGCTCCGCGCGGCGGCGGACAGGCCGTTGCCGGCCACGAACAGCACCAGCAGGCCCAGCAGCACGCCCTTGCGCGGCAACCGGGCGATGCCGGCGGTGACCAGCGGCGCGCCCACCACGACGCCGAGCGCGTAGCCGGAGACCAGCAGCCCGGCGGTGGCGATGGTGACCGAGAAGTCACCGGCGATGTCGGGCAGCAGCCCGGTGATGACGAACTCGGTGGTGCCGATGGCGAAGGAGCAGACGGCGAGCGCGACGAGCGCGAGCGGCATGCCGGACTCCCCCATCGGTCGGTTGGTCCGATTCGACCACGCCCGTCCGACTCCGATCAATGAGCGAGGCGCAACGTGACCGTGAAGCAGGCCCCGCCCTCGGGTGCCGGGCCGGCCTGGATCGTGCCGCCCAGCCTCGTCACCAGGCCGTGCGCCAACGCCAGGCCCACGCCCGTGCCGACCGGCCGGTCGTGCCGGTACCTGCCGTGCAGCACACCGCGCTGGAACGCCACCTGGTAGTCCGCGTCGGACAGGCCCGGACCGCCGTCGCGCACCCGCAGCACGGCGAAACCGGGCACCACGCCCAGCGACAGCACGATCGGCCGCCCGGCCGGGGTCACCCGCAGGGCGTTCTCGGTCAACCCGTCCAGCACCTGGCGCAGCCGGCGGGGGTCCGCCACCACGACGACCGGCCGGTCCGGCGCCTCCACCCGGTAGGGCACGTCCCGGGCGGCGCACCGGGCCCGCCACACCTCGGCGGTGGCCAGCACCAGCCCGGTCAGGTCGAGTTCGGCCAGGTCCAGCCGGAAGTCGTCGGCGCCCAGCCGGGCCAGGTCGAGCAGGTCGCGGACCAGCCGGTCCAGCCGCCGCGCCTCGTCCAGCACGAGCCTGCCCACCCTGGGCACCTCGTCGCCGGTGACCACGCCGTCGGCCAGCGACTCGGCGAAGCCGCTGACCGCGGTGAGCGGGGTGCGCAGTTCGTGGGACACCGACAGCAGGAACTCCTTCTGCCGCGACTCGCTGTGCGCCAGGGAGTCGGCGAGCCGGTTGACCGCGTCGGCGACGTCGGCCACCTCCCTGGGCCCGTCCACGGGTGCCCGCAGGTCGCGCCTGCCGTTGCCCATCGTCATCGCCACCTGCGCGGTGCGGCGCAGCGGCCGGGACAGCAGGCTCGCCAGCAGCAGGCCGGCGGCCGCCGCGACGACCAGGCCGATGCCCAGCGACAGCAGCGTGTCCCGGCGCAGCAACGGTGTCACCGTCGCGCCCAGGCCGACCTGCTGGACCAGGGCGAAGCCGCCGTTCACCACGTGCCTGGCCTCCACCAGCACCGACCGGCCGGCCACCCGCACGGTGGCCGAGACCGGCTGGGCGGGTGCGGCGGTGACGCCGGCCGCGCGGACCACGGCGACGGCCTGCTGGTCGCCGCCGGTGAGCACACCGCTGTCGGTCAGCACCACCACGGCGATGCCCTGCCCGCGCAGCACGTCCGCCACCTTGGCCAGGCCCAGCCGGGAACCAGGACCGCCGTCGGCCAACTGGCCGGCCACCACGTCCGCCTGCGCGGCTAGCGTCGACCGGCTGACCTGGTCGGCGACCGTGTCGGCCAGCCGGGCGGACACCAGGCCCGCGACCACCGCGACCACGCCCGCCACTCCGATGCACAGCGCCGTGATCCGGACGGCGAGCGAGCCGCGCCGCCGCCGGTCCGCGACGGGCACGACAACCGTGGTCACGGCGCCTCGGCCGCGTAGCCGACGCCGCGCACCGTGCGGATCGGGCTGGCCTGGCCGAGCTTGGCGCGCAACTGGGCCACGTGCACGTCGACCGTGCGGGTGCCGGCGGCGGCCGCGTACCCCCACACCGAACTGAGCAACTGCTCCCGGGTGAACACCCGGCCCGGATGGCGGACCAGTTGGACGAGCAGGTCGAACTCGGTGGAGGTGAGCGCCACCTCGCGCTCACCGGCCCACACCCGGCGGGCGGTCACGTCGGCCCGCACCGCGCCGACGGTGTGCGCCGTGGTGGCCGGCGAACCGGTCGTGCGGCGCAGCACCGTCCTGACCCGCGCGGCCAGTTCCCTGGGCGAGAACGGCTTGGTGACGTAGTCGTCGGCGCCCAGTTCCAGGCCGAGCACCCGGTCCACCTCGTCGTCCCTGGCGGTGACGAACAGCACCGGCGTCCAGTCGTCCGCCGCCCGCATGGCCCGGCACACCTCGATCCCGTCCATCCCCGGCAGGCCGACGTCCAGCACCACCGCGACCGGCCGCAGCCGGCGCACGTCGGCCAGCGCGGCCGGGCCGTCGGTGGCTACCTGCACGCCGAACCCGTCCCGCCGCAGGTACAGCGAGATCAGGTCGGCGATGGACCGCTCGTCCTCGACCACGAGGACCAGCCCTCGGCCGGCCGGCGCGCCCGGCTGCATGTCGGGCACCTCCCTGTCGGTTCCGCTGGAGCTGTGGTGGCGCCCATGGTCGCACCAGCGCCCGGCGACTCGGAGCAGGGTCACATCAGGGGGCCGAGTCGGCGTTGATCTGCGCCGACACGCTGTCCAGGGTGGACTGGATCTGGCTCAGCTCGGCGCCCAGCTGGCCCGGGTCGCCGGAATCCGACGTGCCCTGGCCGGCGGGCGCGGGCGACGACCCGGACATGCCCTGGCAGCCGGCACACAGCACCACGGCCGCACCGATGGCGGCCGCCAGGCCGATCAGCCGCGCCCTCACCGGCCGCCGCCACAGTGCTTGGCGGTGAAGTCGGTCAGCCGCGTCTTGACCTTGTCCAGGATGGTGAGCACGCCGGTGCGGCGCTCGGCCCGGCCGTTGAGGAAGTCCGCCCGCGCCGAACGGCCGTTGGCCTGGGCGCGCTGGGCCTGGGCGTGCAGCCACTGGGTCGAGCCGACCTCGGTGGGTCCGCCGTTGATCCGGTCGATCAGTGTGTTCACCTTGGCGGTGAGTGCCGGCACGTCGTGGTCACACCACTGCTGGACCTGGGCGGAGCTGATGGTGATCGGCGCGGGCGCCGTCGTGCTCGGGTCACCCTGGGCGCTGGCTGTCCCGACGCCGACCACGGCCAGCCCGATGCCGGCCGCACATCCGGTGACCGCTGCCCGGCGAGCCCACTGGCTGGTGCTCATGGATCGTTGCCTCCTCGTCGTCCGCGCCGTGCGGCGCGGTACGGGAACGAGGCTGTCAGCCGGGTATGAGCGGTGGGTCGACGTCGTGTTCGGGTTGGGTAAGGGTTACTGGGCGAGCCTGCGGTTGCCGTACCGGGGGTCACCGGTGGCCTCGGGGCCGAACCAGTCGGGCGGCGTGAAGTCGGTGGCCGCCTGCTCGTCGGGGAACTCCACCTCGACGACCCGGAGTCCGTCGTTGCGGTCGGCGTACACGTCCACGGTGGCCTCCAGATCGCCGGCCAGCGGCACGGTGTAGCGCAGCTTGGCGACCCGCTGGCCCTCGGTGAGCAGCCACAGCTCGTCGAAGACGTCCTCGGGCACCGGGAACTCGATCTCGGTGCGCACCGACGCGCCGGACGACGAACGGCTGCGCTTCACGGTCATCAGCCGGTCCTGCCCGTGGGCCCGGACCCGGATCTCGGTGCCGGCGCCGTTGTCGGTCAGGTAGCCCTGGCGGACCGGCACCGGGTCGAGGTCACCGGGCGACCAGTCCTGCGCGACCAGGAACTTGCGTTCGATCTCCGTGGCCATCGTCCGAGCCTAGGGCAGGGCCCCCAACGGGGGTGGCAGACACAGTGCCGCCACCCCCGCCCATCCGTGTGGGACAGTCGTTACTTGACCTGGAGGCGCTTGATCACGGTGCGGGACTCGATGCTGCGAGCCGACCTGACACTACGCATGGTGCACCCCCTTTCCGGCTGGGGAATCGACACGGGCGAACAATTCGCCGCGTCCGGCGAACGAATCGAGTAAACCAGGTGCCGGGCCCGGAACCAGCATTGTGGCTTCAATCCCAACCGTCCTGGAAAATGCACACAAGGCGTTACGACAAAGTATCCAGAGAACACCGTCGACAATGCGCACGGAAAGGATTCAGAGCTAAATCGCCACCGGTGTCCGGACACCGGTGGACGCCGACGGATCCAGTGCCGTCCGGACGGCGGCGGCCTCGATGCCGCGCAGCACGGTGATCATGTCGTCGTCGTTGAAGTACCTGGTGTCCACGGACATCGCGAAGTCGATGGCGCCCGGTGGGTCGTCGACGTTGAAGTAGAGTTTGCGCTGCGGCGGTTCGGCCTCGTGCTCCCACCGGTGGTCACTGTGCGCGAGTGCCGCGGTGATGTCGGCGGCCGACGGCAACGGGCCGGTCGCCGGTCCCCGTTCGCCCTGCCGGCGGTCATTGTAGAAACACGACAGGTCGACTTCCGCGCCCCGTTCCACGTTCACCCGCTCGATGACCGCGTCCTGCTCGTAGGGGTCGTAGTAGGCGTTCTTGTACGTGTTCAGCACGCTGACCTTCGCGCGGCCGACGGCCTCGGCGAGCGAGATGTCGGCGACGTCGATGAGATAGGGGCTCACCTGCACCAGCGGGCTCACCGATTCGGCGAATCCGGGCCGGAACCTGTTGCTCACCAGCATCATGGCCATCACCGGTGTGTTGCCGGTGAACCGGGCCAGGCCGACGGCGAACGCGGCCAGCAGCGCGGCGGACGTGTTGGTGTGCTCCTGCGCCGCGATCACCTTGATGGCCAGCGCGGTCGCCGGCGAGTGGTAGCGAATCAGCCGGATGGCCAGCTCGTCGCCGTATTTCGGCTCGCCGAACCGGTGCAGGCTCACCGTGCGCAGCACGTGTTCCAGATGGCGCAGCGACGACTGGCAGGTCCGGCGGGCGGCGGCGTTGCGCTGCTGCCTCGCCTGGGCCAGCGGCTGCATCGCGGTCACCGGTCCGCGCGCCGCGCCGGTCAGCGGGTCGCGGGCGGCCAGGTCGGCGAGCAGCACCTCCAGGCCGCCCGCGTCGATCGCGGTGTGCAGGTAGACGACGACACCGTGGGTGACCCGGCCGTCCTGGCGGATCGCCGCCATCCGGATCGGCCACTCGTGCTCGTAGTCGAAGTGCCGTTCCTCGTAGCGCAGGAAGACCTCGTCGGCGACCGCGGCCGGGTCACCGTCCGGGTCGACGTCGACGATCTCCATCGGCACCACGCCGGACGTCGAACACACCTGCTTGGGCTGACCGCCGGCCGGATCCGGGCGCAACCGGGTGCGCAGCGACTGGTGACGCGACATGGAGAACCGGAGACTCTCAGCGAGGGCCTCGACGGTGACACCGGGTGGCAGCGGGGTCACGCCTCCCATGACGAGTGACCGGCCGGCGTCGGCGATCCCCTGCCAGAAACCGATCTGCCCCCAGGTGAGGTCCTCGACGCCAGCACCCTCTCCTTCGAACGGAACGAGGATCTGACCTGTCATGCCGGGACTCCCCCCGTCGGCTTCCGCGACGGATTCTCGGCGGCCACGAACTGGGGTGTCAACGAGCACAGGACACTTACACGCGATCGTTCCGCTCATGCTCGCCCTACACGCGGCGGGGCAATCTGGACACCGGCAGGGCGTCCGACGCGGGCCGGGTGGAGGTGCCGGTGAACCAGTCGACCGGGCCGTCGCGCCGCGGATTCCTCATCGGACTGGGCGTAGGCGCGGCGAGCGCCACGTCGCTGGGCGCGTTGCTGTTCAGCGCGGCGACACCGCTGACCAGCGGCTCGTTCGGTGATCGCTGGCTGTTCGGCGAGTACGAGGCCGGGTGCACCGACGTCGACTTCGACGACAGCAGGCTGGCCACGGTCACCGTGCCGCACTGCGTGACGCCACTGTCCTGGCAGGACTGGCAGCCGTCGGCGTGGGAGACGTCGTGGGTGTACCGGCAGCATTTCGACGCATCGGACGGGCTGCGCGCCGGCCGGGCGTTCGTGCGGCTGGACGGCGTGCTCAGCGCGGCGACGGTGTACCTCAACGGCCACCGGATCGGTTCAGCGGTGGGCGGGTACCTGCCGCTGACCGCGGAGCTGACCGGACTGCTGACCGCGCGGGCCAATGTGCTCGCGGTCACCGTGGACGGCCGGTGGCGGCAGGATGTGCCGCCGGACCGGCCGGCAGTGCCCCGGCCGAGCTCCATCGACTTCTACCAGCCGGCCGGGATGTACCGGCCGGCAACGGTCCTCGCCACGCCCAGGACGTTCCTGGACGACGTGTTCGCGATGCCGGTCGACGTGCTCACCGACGCCCGCGCCCTCGTCCTGCGGTGCCAGATCGATTCGGCGACCGGCGAACGGGATCCGGTGGCGCTGACCGCGACGCTGTCCCAGGACGGCACCGTGCTGGGCAGCACGACGACCGAACTGGCCGGTCTGACCACCGGCCGGACCACGGCGGAACTGACGATGACCGGGCTGGCCGGCGTCCGGCTGTGGGACGTGACCGATCCAGCGCTGTGCGACGTGCTGGTGACGTTGGCGGTCGGCGGCAGGCAGGTGCACGCCTACCGCACCCGCACCGGATTCCGCGACGCCCGGTTCACGCCGGACGGGTTCTGGCTCAACGGCAGGCGGCTGACCCTGTTCGGGGTGAACCGGCACCAGTGGTATCCCTACGTGGGCGGCGCCATGCCCGACCGGGTGCAGCGCAGGGACGCGGAGCTGCTGCGCGACGAACTGAACTGCACCATGGTGCGCTGTTCGACCTACCCGCAGTCCACGGCGTTCCTGGACGCCTGCGACGAACTGGGCCTCATGGTGTGGGAGGAGATTCCCGGCTGGGACTACGTCGGCGACCTGACGTGGCGGGACAGGGCGCTGGGCGACGTGCACGACATGGTGGTGCGCGACCGCAACCATCCTTCGGTGATCGTCTGGGGCACCAGGGTGAACGAGACGCTGGGCCACGCGTCCCTGTACGGGCGCTCCGATCTGCTCGCCCAGCGGCTCGACCCGTCCCGGCCGTGCACCGGCGCGGTGGCCGGCCTGCGTGGCTACACCGAGCCCGGGTACCCGCCGCGAGGCTCGTCGGTCTTCTCGTTCAACGACTACAGCCCGCTGGCCACCCCGACCGCGCCGCCGACGCTGCGCCCGCCGCGATCGGGTATGCCGTACCTGGTGAGCGAGGCGATCGGGACGCTCGTCGGGCACGCGCACTACCGCCGGGTCGATCCGGTGGGGGTGCAGGCCGATCAGGCACTGCTGCACGCCTGGGTGCACGAGCTGGCGGCGGCCGATCCGCACTACTGCGGCCTGCTGGCCTGGTGCGGCTTCGACTACCCGTCCGGCTGGTACCACTCGGTGGCCGGCGTGAAGTATCCGGGTGTCGTCGATTTCTTCCGGATTCCCAAGCTGGGTGCGGCTTTCTACCGGTCCCAGGTGGACCCGTCGGTGCGGCCGGTGATCGAACCCGCCTTCTACTGGGACTTCGGCCCGCACTCGCCGCACGGGCCCGGCCGGTCGGCGACGATCTGGTCCAACTGCGACCGATTGGTCCTGCACCTGGACGGCGACCGGTTGCGCACCCTGCGCCCGGAGCGGGAGCGCTTCCCGCACCTGGCGTACCCGCCGTTCACCACGAATCTGGCAGTCCGTAGTGGACATTTTCCCGAGCTGCGCATCGACGGCTATGTCGGCGACGAGCTGGTGCTGCGCAGGAACTTCAGTTCCGATCCGACGCTGGACCAACTGTCCTGCGTCGCCGACGACGCCACCCTGGTGGCCGACGGCGTCGACGCGACCAGGGTGGCGGTGCGGGCCGTCGACCGGTACGGCGCGCCCCGCCCGTATGTCACCGGCCCGGTGACGTTCTCGGTCACCGGCCCGGCTGTGCTGGTGGGCGACAACCCGTTCGACTTCGCGGCGGCCGGCGGAGCGGGCGCCGTGTGGCTGCGCACGATGCGCGGGCTGACCGGTCAGGTGGTGCTCACGGCGACCCATCCGGACCTGGGCACCGAGGAGACCCTCGTCAGGGTCGAGGCTGGCCGCGCGGGACATGCGGCATGATCGCGTCCGGCGGCACCACGCCGAGCCTGCCGGCCTGGAAGTCGTCCAGCGCCTGCTGGAGTTCCTCGCGGGTGTTCATCACGAACGGCCCGTAGTGCGCCATGGGCTCCCGGATCGGCCGGCCGCCCAGCATGATCACCTCGAGCGAGTTGGTCCGGCTGTCCTGCTTGGCGTCCGCGGCCATGGTGATGCGGTCGCCCGCGCCGAACACGGCCAACTGGCCGGCGTGGATCGGTTCGCCGGCCACACCCGCCGTGCCGGTGCCGGCCATGACGTAGGCCAGCGCGTTGTAGTCGGCCTGCCAGGGCAGGGACAGTTGGGCGCCGGGTGCGATGGAGGCGTGCAGCAGGGTGATCGGCGTGTGCGTCGAGCCGGGTCCGACGTGGCCGTCGACGTCACCGGCGATGACCCGCAGCAGCGTGCCGGCGTCGGCGCTGGCCAGCAGCAGCACCTGGCCGGCCTCCAGCGGCTGGTAGGCGGGCGTCAGGAACTTGTCCTTGGCCGGCAGGTTCACCCAGAGCTGGAAACCGTGGAACAGGCCGCCGTTCTCGACGAGCTGCTCGGGCGGGGTCTCGATGTGCAGCAGGCCGCCACCGGCGGTCATCCACTGTGTCGCGCCCTCGGTGATGACGCCACCGCCGCCGTGGCTGTCCTGGTGCACGAACTGGCCCTCGATCAGGTACGTGACGGTCTCGAAGCCGCGGTGCGGGTGCCAGTTGGTGCCCTTGGGCTCACCGGCGGCGTAGTCGATCTCGCCCATGTGATCCATCATGATGAAGGGGTCGAGGTACTCGTACCGGATGCCGGCCATCGTCCGGCGGACCGGGAATCCCTCGCCCTCGTACCCGGCCGGTGCCGTGGAGATGGCCAGGACGGGTCGTTCGGTGTCGCCGAGACCGGCAGCGCTCACCCTGGGCAGGGTCAGCGTGTCCGCACTCACAGCGGCCATGGCCCTCGCGCCTCCTCAGTAGGTTGTTGTTTGTTCAACTACCTGGGTAACGAGGATACGCCACGGACTTGTTCCCGGCAGGTCAGGACACCGACACCAGGTTGCTCCGGAAGAACTCCAGGACGCGGTCGACACCCTCCTGCTGCCGGTGCTCGGTCAGCGTGGAGTGCTGGCGGCCGGGGAACTCGACGGCGATGAACTTGTCGCCCAGTTCCTGGTGCAGCGTGTCGAACCGGCTGCCGACGGCCGGGTCGTCGGCGAACCGCAGGCCGAGCACCGAGCAGCCCGCGGCCGCCTTCGTCTTCACCGAGGCCAGGTCGGCCGGGGACAGACCCAGGTCGCCCCGGCGCTGCCTGCCCACCGGGAACGGCAGCGACGGCTGCGCCAGCACCGGCGCGACCACCGGCGCGTCGGCCATCATGGCCAGCGCGAAGCCGCCGGTGAAGCACATGCCCAGCGCGCCGACGCCGGGACCGCCCAGCTCCTCGTGCAGCGTCCTGGCCAGTGCCCGCAGCCAGTCCGCCACCGGTGACGTGCGGCGCAGGCCCAGCTTGGTGAACTCGCTGCGCACACAGAGCCTGCCCAGCGTGCCCAGCGCGTAGCCGGCCGACACGGATTTGCCCGGCGTGCCGAACATCGACGGCGCCACCACGGTGAACCCGGCGTCCACCACCTCCTGCGCGAACGCGAGGACGTTGGGAGTCAGCCCGGGGATCTCGTGCACCACGATCACGCCGGGACCGGTGCCCTTGCGGTAGATCGGGAAGGTCCATTTGCCGTCGTGGAAGTCGGACAACGCCCACGAATCGAGCTCACTCATCCATCCGCTCCTCACCGGTCGACGACGTCGCGATCATCCTGCCAGCCGGCCGCTCGGTCAGGCTCGCGGTCCGGAACCGCGACACGCCGAGCAACACGGCCATCACCGCGAAACCACCGATGCCCAGCCAGAGCGCCGGCCGGTAGCCGACGGCGTCGGCGAGCACCCCGCCGACCGGAGCGCCGATCACGTTCATCCCCCAGTTCAGCGAGCGGATCGTGGCGCTCGCCCTGCCCTGCAGGTGGTCGGCCACCACCGACTGCCGGTAGGCCAGCTCGATCGGGCTGCCGATGCCGACGGCCACCCAGAACAGGAACTCGCCGACACAGATCAGCGCCAGCCCGCTGGTGCCGTGCTGGGCGAACACGATCGGTAGGAACGAGAAGGGGAACATCGCCTGCGCGGCGATCACCGCCGGTCCGGCACCCAGGCGCCGCTCGGCCCAACCGGACAGTGACGTGCCGAACAGCCCGCCGACGCCGGCACACGAGTAGGCGATGCCCAGGCCGATCGAGCCGATCCCGACCTGCCGCACGGCGAACGGCACGAACACCGTGGCCACCAGGCTGCTGAAGACGAACCAGCCGTGCGAGGTCAGCGACAGCGGTGCCAGCTTCGGGTGCCGGTAGACGGTGGCCAAGCCCTCCGGGATCTCGGTGCGCAGCCGGCGTTTCGGCTGGTCGGGCAGCAGCGCCGGCTTCGGCTCGGCCACCCGGATGGTGGCCAGGATCAGGCCGGAGCCCAGATAGGACACCGCGTCGATCACCACGGCCAGCGGCGCGCCCAGCAGTTGCACCAGCCCGCCGCCGACCAGCGGCCCGGTCGTCTGGGCCACGTGGCTGCTCTGTTCCAGTTGGGCGTTGGCCCGGTTGAACAGGCCGGGTGGGACGAGTCGGGGCAGGTAGGACTGGTATGCGGCGTCGTTGAGCAGCGCCAGCACGCCGAACGGCACCATCAGCGCCGCGATCACCGGCACGCTGAGCCCGCCGAGCCAACCCAGCAGTGGGATGACGCCCAGCAGCACCGCCCGGCCCAGGTCGCTGCCGATCAACACGGTCCGCCGCCGGTGCCGGTCCACGAACACCCCGGCGAGCAGCCCGAACAGCAGGTACGGCAGCCAGCGCGCCGCGTTGACCAGGCCGATCTGGCCGGCCGACGCGTGCAGGTCGGTCACCATCAGCACCTGCAGCGCGACCATCGTGATGTAGGTGCCGAAGTAGGAGACGGTCGTCGCGGTCCACAACTGCGGGAATCCGTGGTGGCTCATCGCCCGCTGTGCCGTCACAGGTCAGTTCGTAACACAGGGACCGGGCCGGGTGACAGGTACAAAGGGAGAGATGGTGGGCAGGAGATCGGCTCGGTGGGCGCTGGTTGCGCTGGTTGCCGCGGTGGCCTGCGCCGTGCCCTCGGTGGTCGCGAGCCTGCCGGTCGGCGGTGGCCGGCTCGGCGCCGTCCAGTTGCGGGCGAAGATCGAGGCGTCGGCCGCGCAGCCGTACTCCGGTTTCGCCCGCACCCAGGCCGAACTCGGCCTGCCCGACCTGCCCGCGGTCGGCGACGTGACGTCGCTGCTGTCCGGTACGACGAACATCCGCGTCTGGTACCAGACCCCGGACGACAACCGGGTGGACGTGATCGACACGGTCGGCGAACGGGATGTCTACCAGACCCCGGGCGGCCAGTTCACCTGGGACTACGGCACCGGGCTGCTCACCAAGATCCTCGGCGCCGAACCGGTCCGGCTGCCCAGGGCCGGTGACCTGCTGCCGCCCGACCTGGCCCGCCGGATCCTGGCCATGGACCCGGTCGACCGGCCGCTGGCCCTGCCGCCCCGGCGGATCGCCGGCCTGGCCGCCGAGGGCCTCCGGCTGCGCCCGACGGACCCGGAGACCACGGTCGGCCAGGTGGACATCTGGGCCGACCCGATTACCGGCCTGCCGCTGCGGGTCGAGGTGACCGCGCGCGGCGCCACCACGCCGCTGATCACCAGCCAGTTCGTCAGCGTCGACCGGGGCAGCCCGGACGTGTCCGCGCTGCGCCCGCCGGACGCCGGTGGGCAACTGGCCACCGCGCAGGCGCCGGACATCGTCAGCGCCATCGCCGGCTTCAGCCGGGCCAGGCTGCCGCGCGAGCTGGCCCACTACCTGCTCCAGCCGCAGTTGCCCGGCCTGCCCGGCGTCGGCCGGTACGGCGCGGGACTGGCCACGTTCGTGGTGCTGCCGCTGCCGGGCAACATCGGCCGGCCGGCGATCGAGGCGGCCACCAAGGCAGGCGCGACCGACGTACTGGTGTCGAGAGGACGTGCGGTGCTGATCGGAATCCCGTTGCTGGGCGTGTTGATCGGACAGGTCGGCCGCCGGACCTATCTGGTGGCCGGGTTCGTGAGCCACGGGGTGTTGCAGGAGGCCGCGAACGAGCTGTCCATCGGCCGGTTGCGGTCCAGATGACCGACCTGATCAGGACCACCGCGCTCACCAAACGCTTCGGCTCGACCGTCGCGGTCAACGAGGTGGGCGTGACGGTGCGCGAGGGCGACCGCTACGGCTTCCTGGGACCCAACGGGTCGGGCAAGACGACGCTCGTGCGGATGCTGCTCGGGCTGGTCTACCCGACCAGCGGCGAGATCGAGCTGCTCGGCCAACCGGTGCCCAAACACGTGCGGGACGTGCTGCCCTCGATCGGCGCGCTGGTCGAGGGTCCGGCCGCGATCCCGCACCTGTCCGGGCGCACCAACCTGTCGATCATCGACTCGGCCGGGCCGAGGACCGGTGGGCGGCGCGACCGGCGGGACCGCATCGAGCAGGCGCTGCGGATGGTCGGGCTGGGCGGCATCGACGGCCGGCCGGTGCGGGCCTACTCGCTGGGCATGCGGCAACGGCTCGGGCTGGCCGCCGCGCTGGTCCGCCGGCCGCGGCTGCTGATCCTGGACGAGCCCACCAACGGCCTGGACCCGCGTGGCATCCGGGAGATCCGTGAGCTGCTACTGGCCCTGAACCGGGCGGGCACCACGGTGTTCCTGTCCAGTCACCTACTGTCCGAAGTGGACGAATTGTGTGACAGGGTGGGCATCGTGGACCGGGGCCGGCTGGTGCTCCAGGAGGACCTGGCCACGCTCCGCGCGCCCACCGGTCGGGTCGTGGTGGACACCGAGGACCCGGCCGACGCGGTGGCGCTGCTGGACGGGCAGGTCGAGTTCCGGGACGGCGCGCGGCTGGTGGTGCGGGCCGACGACCCGGCGGACCTGAACGCCAAGCTGGTGGGCGCCGGCGTGCGGGTGCGGGAGATCGGCCTGCAGCGCAGGACGCTGGAACAGGTCGTGCTGGACGTGACCGGTCACGGCGCCGACCGGATGGACGGTGGTGCGGCGTGATCCGGGTCGAGCTGCGCACGCTGTTCCTGCGGCCGCGCATGTGGGTCAGCATCCTGCTGCTGTGCCTGTTGCCGGCGATCGTCGCCGTGTTCCTGGCCAGCACCGACATCACGCCGCCGCCCGGCCAGGGTGCCGCGTTCCTGTCCGCGGTGGAGAACGACGGCTCGCTGTTCCCGGCCGCCGCGCTCGCGCTGGTGCTGCCGATCTTCCTGCCGGTGGCGGTGGCGATGTTCGCCGGTGACGCGGTGGCAGGCGAGGCGGCCCACGGGACGCTGCGCTACCTGCTGGTCCGCCCGGTCGGCCGGACCCGGCTCCTGGTGGCGAAACTGCTGAGCATCGCGGTGTTCGTGCTGCTGGTGATCGTGTTCGTGGTGATCACGTCGTTCCTGGTGGGTGGTGGGCTGTTCGGTTTCGGGCAGGCGGCCGCGGTCGGGCAGCCCGGCGGTGTGACGTCGCTGTCCGGTACCACGCTCACGCCGTTGGAGCTGGTGGCGCGGCTGCTCGGCGCGATCGCCTACATCCTGGTGTGCATGCTCGGGGTGGGCGTGATCGCGCTGTTCCTGTCCACCGTCACGGTGTCCGGGCTGGGCGCGGCGCTGGGCACGCTCGCGGTGCTGATCACCAGCGAGGTGCTCACCACCCTGGACGCGGCGAACCGGGTCAAGCCGTACCTGCCGACGAACTACTGGCTGTCCTGGATCGACTTCTTCCGCGCGCCGATCTTCTGGGGCAACATCGACAAGGGGCTGATCGTGCAGGGCGTGTACCTGGCGGTGTTCTTCGGTGCCGCGTGGGCGAACCTGACCAGCAAGGACATCACCAGCTAGGCCACCGCGGAAGTTTGTCGCCGGCCGGTGTCTTTTTCGGCCACCCCACTCCGTCGTAGTGATGAGAACCTACGAAGGAGGACACCATGTACGTCTCGACCCTGTCCCAGCTGGCCGACGTGACCGACCGGCAGCGCCGCGAGCGGGACGAGCAGCTGGGCCGGCTGGCCAGCGCGTGGATCCGCAGGACGCGCGGCAGGCGGCGCCGGTGACCGGCAGCCCTAGCGGCCGGTCGCGGTGAGCGCGGAGCACCGGTCGGGGGTGGGCACGGCCAGGCTCGGGCCGTTCAGCGCGGCCAGCACGATCCCGTCCACCAGCGGCGCGCCCGGCAGTTGCGAGTGCGAGACCTGCAGCGACGGGCAGATCTCCTGCAGCGGCACGTTCACCGCGCCGGGCAGCTCGGCCGAGTCCGGCGGCACCACGGTCTGGTCGTCGGCCGTCCACAGCGACAGCCACGGCAGCCCGGCCGGTAGCCGCTGGGCGTTGAGCCCACGCAGCAGCGAGCTGTCCGGTACCAGTTGCTGGCACGCCAGCGGGCAGGCGCCGGGCAGCAGCGCGCTACCGGCGGCGGCGATCCCGGTGCCGTGCAACGGCGAGCCGAGCGTCACCACCCGGCGAGCCCGGAACTGACCGGCGTCCCGGGCCACCCACAGCCGGGCCACCACTCCCCCGGCCGAGTAGCCGACGACGTCCACCGACGGCGCACCCGCGGCCAGTGCCCGGTTCACGGCGTCGTCCAGCGTGTTCACCTGGACCAACAGGTCACCGGTGCCGTCACCGGGAAGCTGGACGATCCGCGTGGTGCGGCCGGCCGAGCGCAGCTTCGCGGCCAGCGGGGTGAGCGAGTCGGCGTTGCCGCCGTAACCGGGCACCAGCAGCACCGGCCCCTGGTCGGCCTGGTCGGGCAGCACCGCCGGGCCGGGATCACCGCCGGTCAGCCGCACCGCGAGCACCGCGGCCAGCGCAAGCACCAGCACACCGACGACGGCGAAGAACAGCTGCCGCCGACGACTCCATCCCCGCCACCAGGTCCCCGCTCGCACACCCCATCATGACTCAGCTCCTGCTCCACAAGCCTCCGTTTGCCCAAGACAGCGGCTGCCGCGCTGGGCATCTCCGCTGCTTGGCTGGGCTGGTGCAGCAGCACCTAGCCGCGGTCCCGGACGACGAGGGTGCCGGCGACCATGTCACCCAGACGCCGCTGCCGGCGGGCGCTGGTCATGATCACCAAGCCGACCAGGCCGAACGCGAAGCCGTCCACGACGGTCAGCGCGCACCGCAGGACGTGGGCGGCGGGACGCGGTGGCGCACCGGTGGGCGTCACCACGCGCAGCCCGCACCACCGCATCGCGGGCGTGCGGCCGCCGTGCAGCACCGGCCACAGCACCGTGACCAGCAGCCAGCCCAACAGGCTCAGCCACAACCACACCAGGCCCGCCACCACCACGAGCAGCACCAGTTGCCCCGGGCCGAACACCAGCCGCCAGGCCAGTGTGACGAGGACCGCCACGGTGACAGCGATCACCTGGACCAGTGCGACGTCGAGCGCGAACTGGAGCGCGCGCCGGGCCACGACGGCGGTGTCGCCGTCGACGTCGTCGGTCAGCGGCACGACCGGTTCGTACTGGTCGGGATCCGTCACACCCCCATCATCGCAGCGCCCTCGGCCGGTTCTTGCTCCCCAGGCGATCACCTAATCTCGGCGTCACCCGATCGTGGGCAGAGGCGGAACTATCTCGGCAAACGGTGACCGCGCGCTTATGATCACCCGCCCGGCGTAAGCCTTCGGGGTTGACGCTCGCGCGTAAGTCGGTACCGTCTGCCGACGTGCGGAGCAGCGAAGTCCTTGGTTGGCCTGCATGGTGAGCCGTGCGAGATCCCTGATCGACCAGTATCGCAAGCAGAACGCGCGCGATCTGCTCGACAAGGCCAAGGAACGGGCCAGAGCCGCCGCGGTGCAACTGCTCAACCCGCAGCCGCCCGTCCCACCGAGGCACGCGCTCGTCCGGGCACCGGCCAGGTCGCCGCTCGCCGACCGGCCAGTCATCGACGTCATCGGTGACCAGGAGGCGCTGGCAGGCGTGTGCGCCACGATCGCGCTGCGCGACCTGAATCTGGTGGATTCCCTGCTGGCCCAACTGGAACAGCTGGAGGCGACGGAGGAGGACCCGGACTCGCTGGCCCAACTGTACGGTTTGGATCACCTCGCCACCCGGCTGCGCCGCAACGCCGAGAACCTGCGTGTCCTGGCAGGTCAGGAGGCCGGCGGCACCGGTGACGAGACGTCGTCGCTGCTGGACGTGATCCGCGCCGCGCTGTCGTCCATCGAGCAGTACCCCCGGGTCGAGGTGGGTCGGGTGGCGCCGCTGGCGGTGGTCGGCTTCGCCGCCGACGACATCAGCCGGCTGCTCGCAGAACTGCTGGACAACGCCACCACCCAGTCGCCGCCGACGACGACCGTCCTGGTCAGCGCACACCTGACCGAACGCGGCTCGGTGCTGCTGCGCATCGAGGACGCGGGCATCGGCATGCCCGACGACCGGCAGGCCGAACTCAACGACTGGCTCACCGAACCGCCGCTGCTGGACAGCAGCGCGATCGAGCACATGGGCCTGGCGGTGGTCCGCCGGTTGGCGCACAAGCACGCCGTCAAGGTCGCCCTGGGCCGCCGTGCCCCGCACGGCACCACGGCGACGGTGCTGCTGCCGCTGGACCTGGTGCGCGAGGCGCCTGCCAGGACGTTCACCCGGCCGCCGGGTGCCAGCGCGATCGCCGAGGCCGGCACGGACGACGCCCCACCGGACCGCAGGCCGGCGACGGTGTCCGGACTGCCCAGGCGGGTCAACCGGAGTACCAACGCCACCCAACTGGCCGAACGGCCGGCGACCGCGACCACCCGCAGCGGCCTGCCGCGCCGGCAGTCCCGCAGTCTCCGCGACGGCATCCGGCCGCCGGCACCCGAACCGGTACCGGAGGACGTGGCCGAGTCCGCCGAGAGCCGGGCCCGGTTCCTGGACGACTTCGCGGCGTTCGCGGAAGGTGAGGAGGAGGCACGCACCGGACAGCTCATCGACCCGGCCGACCCGGACCGGGACGCGAGCGCGGAGGGCAGTGCCGATGACTCCTGATCCCGTGATCACCAACCCGCAGGACTTCGCGTGGCTGCTCAACGGCTTCGTGCAGCGCGTGCACGGCGTGACGCACGCGCTGGTGATGTCGTCCGACGGCTTCCCGCTGGTGGTGTCCGACTCGATGGGCGCCGACGAGTCCGAACAGCTCGCCGCCATCTCCAGTGGACTGCTCAGCCTGGCCGGCAACGCGGCCGGACTGTTCGACAAGGGCAACTGCGAGCAGATCATCGTGCGGCTCACCCGTGGCTACTTCCTGTTCATGGGCATCGGCCGGAGCGCCGGCTTCGGAGTGCTGACCTCCGGCGGCTGCGACATGAAAGTGGTGGGCTACGAGATGACCCAGTTCGTGGACAAGGCAGGGCACGCGCTGACCCCGCAGTTACGCGCCGACCTGCGCCGCGTCGTCACGGCCCGACGCCCGGTGGACTGATCGTCATGAGGAGCGACCACAGTGGCTAACAGCGTGGCCAACACGACAATGCGCAGCATGCGGGTGCGGCCGTACGCGATCACTGGTGGCCGGACCAGACCTCGGCACCATCTGCTCGTGGAGACGCTGATCTCCGTCCCCCACTACGACCCGCAGTTCAGCTCGTCGCTGATGCCGGAGTCGCAGGCACTGTACGAGCGGGCGCGGGAGACCACGTCCATCGCCGAACTGTCCGCGCACCTGACCATTCCCCTCGGCGTGATCCGGGTGCTGTTGTCGGATCTCGCGGCGACGGAGATGGTCTTCATCCACCCCACTGGTTACTCGTACGCCTACGACCAGAACATCTTGGGGAGGATCCTCGATGGACTCAAGAAGCTACCCGCCTGACGCGTCCTCGCTGTTGATCTCAGCGAAGATCGTGGTCGCCGGTGGTTTCGGGGTCGGCAAGACGACGTTCGTCAGCTCGGTGTCCGAGGTCGCCCCGATCAACACCGAGGCGTGGATGACGGAGGCCAGCGAGGACGTCGACCCGGTCGACGACGGCTCCGGCAAGACCACCACCACCGTCGCGATGGACTTCGGCCGCATCACGCTGCACTCCGACCTGGTGCTGTACCTGTTCGGCACCCCGGGCCAGGCGCGGTTCTGGTTCCTGTGGGACGACCTGTCGCGTGGCGCGCTGGGCACGGTCGTGCTCGTGGACACCCGCCGGATCGCCGAATCCTTCGCCGCGATCAACTACTTCGAGAACGACTCGGAACTGCCGTTCATCGTGGCGGTCAACATGTTCGACGGCGAACTGCACCACGACCTGGACGAGGTGCGGGACGCGCTCGCGCTGTCCCCCGACATCCCACTGACCACCTGCGACGCCCGCGACACGGCTTCGGTGGTGAAGGTCCTGCAGGAGCTGGTGTCCTACACGATGGATCTCCAGCTCTCCTACGGAGTGTGAAGAAAGGCAAGGCAGCATGCGGAAAGTGCTGATCGTCGGGGCAGGACAGTCCGGGCTGCAACTGGCGTTGAGCCTGCGGCGGCACGACTACGACGTGACGCTCATGTCGGCCCGCACACCGGACGAGATCCGCGCGGGCTGGGTGATGTCGACGCAGTGCATGTTCGGCCCCGCGCTCCAGCACGAGCGCGACTACGACCTGAACCAGTGGGAGGACAAGGCCCCGAACGTCGGCGGGATCGGGTTGTCGATCGCCGGCCCGGACGGCAGCCGGGCGCTGGACTGGGTCGCCGAACTGCACGAGCCGGCCCAGTCGGTCGACCAGCGGGTGAAGATGGCCGGCTGGCTGGAACTGCTGGAGGACCGCGGCGGCCAGGTCGTCTACCACGGCGTCACCACGTCCGACCTGGACGCGCTCACCAAGCTGTACGACCTGGTGATCGTCGCGGCGGGCAAGGGCGAACTGGTGCAGCTGTTCGACCGCGACGCGGACCGCTCCCCCTACACGGCCCCGCAGCGTGCCCTGTCCGTCGTCTACGTGCACGGCCTGGCACCGCGTCCGGAGCACCCCGACCTGTCGGCCGTGCGGTTCAACGCGGTGCCCGGCATCGGCGAGCTGTTCATGATTCCCGGCTACACGCTGTCCGGGCCGTGCGACATCCTGTTCTTCGAGGGCGTGCCCGGCGGTCCGCTGGACTGCTGGCAGGACCGGCCGTCCCCGGACGAGCACCTGGGCCGGTTCCTGGAGCTGATGCGGACCTACGTGCCGTGGGAGTACGAGCGGTGCGGCTCGGTCGAGCTCACCGACACGCACGGCGTCCTGGCCGGCGGCTACACCCCGGTGGTGCGGCGCCCGATCGGCCGCCTGCCCTCCGGCGGCGCCGTGCTCGGCATGGCCGACGTGGTCGTGGCCAACGACCCGATCACCGGCCAGGGCTCCAACAACGCCAGCAAGTGCGCGGCCGCCTACCTGCGCCGCATCCTGGACCGGGGTGACCAGCCCTTCGACGACGAGTGGATGAACGGCACGTTCGAGGACTTCTGGTCGGACGCGCAGTACGCGACGGCCTGGACGAACGCGATGCTGATGCCGCCGCCCCCGCACGTGATGAACATCCTCGGCGTCGCGGGCGCGGTGCCGGAGGTGGCGACCCGTTTCGTGAACGGGTTCGCCGACCCTGCCGACTTCGCGAAGTGGTTCATGGACCCGGAGCTGGCGGAGAAGTACCTGGCGTCGGTCGGCGTTCCGGCGCCCAGTTAGAACGGTGTCAGTGTCACGGTGATCGACGTGGGTGCGCCGTCCGAGACGAAGGCGGCAAACCCGCTCACGTCGTCGAACGGGAACCCGTACGCCTTACCGTCGGCCATGTTCTGGTGGATGATCCGCGAGTAGTGGTTGGTGGTGGCGTTCTGGTAGAAGGACGCCGCGGTGTTCACCGGCTGCTGCGCGCTGGTCAGCAGGGTCGACCGGTTGAACGCCGCGCCGAGCACCGCGGCGACCGGACCGGCGGTGCCGGCGGGCGGGGCGAGCGCGCCCGCGCAGTAGAAGATGTCCTGGGTGCGGGGTTTGGCGAAGGTGCCGCCACCGCCGGCGAACACCAGGTTGGTGCCCGACACGCGGCCGGCCAGGGTGGTGCCGTTGACGGACACGTTCAGGTCGGTGCCGGCGTACTGGCTCCACACCTGGTTGACGTAGGCGTCGTAATAGGTCGACGAGAACAGGCCGGCGTCGATGCCGTGGCCGGGCGCGATCACCCGCGTCCCGTTGGCCAGCACCAGTTGACCGAAACCGGGCTGCGCGGCGATGCCGCTCATGATGGCCTCCCGGCCGCCCGCCACGAGCGTGCCGGTGGTCTGCTGGGCGGCGCCGGACAGGTGGATGGACAGCGGGATGCCGAACATGTCGACCATGGTGGTGTTGCAGAACATGCCGGACGGGTTGAGCGTGAACTCGACCCAGTCGTGCAGCACGGCGAAGCTGGGGTCGGTGGTCACCCAGCCGGCCGGGTACTGCAGCGCGTTCGCGCCGACCACCTTGAACTTGAGCTTGTCGTTGACGGAGAAGTAGATCCGGCCGGACATCTGGGGCAGGTTCACCGTGGTGCCCAGCGGGATGGACAGGTCGGCGAAGCCGTCCGCGCCGTTGAGCGACGGCGTCACGACGACGGGTGTGCCGTCGGACCGGACGACCACCTGCTGGCCGGACGGGTTGACGCCGACGATGTAGAACCAGATCGCCGTGCTCGCGAACCGGCCGGTGTCGTTGACCACGGTCAGCGGCAGGGTGGTGGCGGCCGTGGCGGTCGCGCGGGTGGCGAGTTCGGTGACGGGGATGGCGGCCAGCGCGGCGGCAGCGGCTGACCAGCGTAGGAAGTTCCTTCGGGTGGGCATGTGTCCTCGCTGTCTCGTCCGGCTCCTGAGAGCGCTCTCACACTGAGAGTGACGCCGTTCACACATATCGTCAAGGGTCCGGAAGAATTGCCCAGAACCGCTTAAGGTGGTGTTAAGAGCGCTCTCAAGGTGGGAGCGGGACTACGGAGGTCAGGTGAGTCGGGCGGCGGGCCGGCCGACGCTGGACAGCGTCGCCGCGCGGGCGGGAGTGTCCAGGGCGACCGTGTCCAGGGTGGTCAACGGCCTGGCCGTGACCGAGTCCAGCCAGGCGGCGGTGCGCCGGGCCATCGACGAGCTGGGCTACGTGCCGAATCACGCGGCCCGGACACTGGTCACGCAGCGCACCGACCTCATCGCCCTGGTCCTGCCCGAGACCACGGACCGGGTGTTCTCCGACGACCAGTTCTTCCCCGGCGTGGTCAACGGCGTCAGCCAGGTGCTGGAACAGGCCGACAAGCAGCTCGTGCTGATGCTCGCCGGCTCGGCGGCCAGCCACGCCAGGATCGAGCGGTCCGTCGCCGCGCGCCACGTGGACGGCGTGCTGCTCGCGTCGCTGCACGGCGCCGACCCGCTGCCGGCCGCGCTGGCCAGGATCGGGATTCCGGTGGTGTGCAACGAACGTCCGCTCGGCTCGACACCGCTGCCCTACGTCGGCGTGGACAACCTGGGCGGCGCCGCGGCCGCGGTCCGCCACCTGCTGGACGCCGGGCGCACCCGCATCGCCACGATCGCCGGGCCGCAGGACATGATCGCCGGCATCGACCGGCTGGCCGGCTACCGGTCGGCACTGCACGGCTCGTCCCGGCGGTCCATCGTGGCCGTCGGCGACTTCACCCTCGACTCCGGCATGGCGGCCATGCGCCAACTGCTGGACGACGACCCCGGCCTGGACGCCGTGTTCGCCGCGTCCGACCTGATGGCGCAGGGTGCGCTGAAAGCGTTGCGGGCCGCCGGCCGGCGGGTCCCCGACGACGTCGCGGTGGTCGGCTTCGACGACACCGCAGGCGCCCGGCACACCGATCCCCCGCTGACCACGGTGCGCCAGCCGATCAGGGAAATCGGCCGGCAGATGGCCCGGCAGGTGCTGCGCCTGGTGGCCGGCGACCCGATCGAGGCGACGACGACGCTGCCGACCGAACTGGTGCTGCGGCAGTCGGCGTGAACCGGGCGCCGTCCCGGACCACGCCGAGCAGGCGGTCGCGCCGGGCCGGATCGGTGCCGGTGAGCGCGATGCCGGCGGCGACGAGGAGCAGATCGGTCGGCGTGAGGTCCGGCCGGACCGTTGCCTTGTCCAGCAGGGCGGCGAGCGTGCCCAGCACCGTGTCGTACCAGCGGTCGAACAATGTCGACTGTGGACGGTCCGGGTCGGTCAGCGCCAGCGCGATGTCGCGCTTGGTGGCGAGGTAGGCGACGAGCCTGCGCATCCAGCCGAACAGGCTGTCACGTGTGGCGCAGAGCGCGGCCGTCTCGTCGGCGTAGGCGGCGATGACGAGGTCGTGGCGGTTGGCGAAGTGCCGGTACAGGGTGGCGTTGCCGACCCCGGCCCGGCGGGCCACGGCCTCCAGCGGCGCGCCGGTACCCTGCTCGGCGAAGACCTCCTTGGCGGCCAGCACCAGCAGCGTGTGGTTGCGTCGCGCGTCCGCCCGTCGTGCCACGCGGGCAGTCTGTCAGCTCTGTCCCGAATCGCCGGACGGGCGGCCGTCGCGGCCCTAGTCTCGTGCCGTGACTGCGATCGACGGCACCGACTGGACCGCCCTGACCCACGCCTACGGCAGCGCCGAGGACGCACCCCAGATCCTGCTGGCCCTGCTGAGCGAGGATCCGGACCGATGTGGTGACGCCCTGGGGTATCTGAGCAGCGCCGTGCTGCACCAGGGCTCGCTGTATCCGGCCACCGCGCCCTCGGCCCTGTTCGTCGCCGGGATTCTCGACGACCCGCGCACCATGATCACCTGCGCGAGCGCGTTGCCCTGGGACGATCGTGAGCGTCCGCTGCGGGCCGCGCTGCTGGAATGGCTCGGTGAGGTGGCCGAGTCGGCGTCCTACTGGGACGACGACGAGGGTGATCCGTCCGAGGCGGCGGCGGCCGCGCGCTGCCAGGCGATCCGCCGCGATCTCCACGGTGCCGTGGCACCCCACCTCGACGATCCGGACGAGAGCGTACGTGCCGCGGCGACGTCCGCGATGGGACATCTGCTGTCCGCTCCCGACCTGGCTGCGTTCCGGGACGAGTTCGCGCAACGGCTGCTCCGGGCGCGGGACACGAGCGCGGCCCAGCGAGCGACCGCGGCACTGATCCTGAACCGTTGGGGCGAGGCGCCGCGCACGCTGCTGGTCGATCCGGACCCGGCGGTGCGGGCCGTGGCGGCGTTGGCGCCGAGCCTGGACGCCGATCCGGCGGCGCTGGCCGAGATCAGGGCGGCCCTGGCCGATCCCGCCCGGGCGGACGCCTGGTTCCCCTCCGGGGCCGTGCCGCGGCTGGGCGGCAAGCTGCGATTCGCGCTGGTGCGGGCGCTGTTGCGCCGGACCGGCGACTTCGACGATGTGCTGGCCGAAGCGGTGGCCGTCGCCGGCATGACGACCGCGTACACGGTCGACTCCGACTGGGGCCCGTTGCTGGAACGGGCGTTCCCCCAGCCGTGTCGCGAACCGTTGACCTCGGCCCAGCGCCGGTTTCTCGCCGCGATCGTGGACAACGACCGGTGCTGGGACGGGGTGGCCAACCCGATGCTGTGGTTCAACCGGGTCGGCCTGCCCTACGACCGCGACGCGCTCCGCGTCCTGATCGAGTGAACCGAGTAGAACATATGTTCGAATCCGCGCTACGCTGTCCTCATGGCTCCCACCGCACTCCAGGGCTCCCTGCTCGACGGCTTCGACACGGTCGCCGTCGGCTCGCTCGACGCCGCCGTCCGCACCCCGCTGGGTGCCGGCGCGTGGGTCGACGTGTTACCGGGGTGGCTGCGCGGTGCGGACGCGCTGTTCCAGGCGTTGGCCGGCGAGGTGCCGTGGCAGGCGGAGCGGCGGCGGATGTACGACCGGGTGGTGGACGTGCCGAGGCTGCTGTCGTTCTACGGCGAGGACGACGCGTTACCGCACGCGGTGCTGGACGAGGCGCGGGCGGCGCTGAGCCGGCACTACGCGGCGGAACTGGGCGAGCCGTTCCGGACGGTCGGGCTGTGCCTGTACCGCGACGGCCGGGACAGCGTGGCCTGGCACGGTGACCGGATCGGCCGGGGCAGCACGGAGGACACGATGGTGGCGATCGTGTCGGTCGGCGCGCCCCGGACGCTGATGCTGCGGCCCCGGCCGGGTACCTCGATGACCGGTGCCACCCATCGGTACGCGTTGGGTCACGGCGATCTGATCGTCATGGGCGGCTCATGCCAGCGCACGTGGGAACACGCCATTCCCAAGACGGCGAAGCAGGTGGGTCCGCGCGTGAGCATCCAGTTCCGCCCGGCGGGCGTCCGCTGAGCCTGGATCGTCCACACCGGACGGTCAGCGGGCCTCGGTGGCGAGCCGAATGCCCAGGCCGACCATGACCAGGCCGGTGAACCGCTCCATGGCGAGCCGCACCTTGGGGCGGAACAGGGTCGTGGCCCGCTCCACGGCGAAGGCCAAGGTGGAGAACCAGAGCACGTCGAGCACCACGATGAACCCGGCCATGGCCAGTGCGTAGGGCAGCACCGGGCTCCCCGGCGTGACGAACTGCGGGAACAGCGCCACGAAGAACACCGCTAGCTTGGGATTGGACACGCTGGTCACCAAGCCGGACCACAACCCGGTGGTCGGCTTCCGCGCCGACCCGGACTCCACCACCGGCATCCGCGCCGACCCGGACTCCACCACCGGCTTCCGCGCCGACCCGGACTCCTCGATCCCCCGCCGCCGCTGCCACAACACCCGCAACCCCATCGCGATCAACACCACGGCGCCGCCGATCCGCAGGACGTCATAGGCGATCCGTGAAGCCAGGATCAACGACGACACCCCGAAAGCCGACAACACGCCCCACATCAACACGCCACCGGCGTTCCCCACGATCGCCGACAACGCGGCCCGCCGCCCGTCCCGAGCCGCCACCCGCAATACATTCGCGGTACCCGGCCCGGGGGTGAAGGTCACCACGACCGCGATGACCAGGAATTCGGTAAGCGACCTCATATCGCGAATCTAGCTGTATATCGCGAATCTAGCTGTGTGCCGCCACAATCCCGAACGGTTTAGTGCCCTCCGCAACGGACGACGCACCGCGATCAGGTGCCGAGGGCCGGCCAGTCCAGGACCTGGTCGGCCGCTGCTCGAATGGTGGCCAGCAGGCCGAGGCGGGCGTCCCGCAAGGCCGGCTCCTCGGCCATGACCAGGACGTCGTCGAAGAAGGCGTTCACCGGCCCGACCAGCGTCGCGGCCACGTCGACGAACTCGCCGAACGGCCGACGAACGCCCAGGTCGGCCTTCTCCACCGCGCCGACCAGCTCGACCTCGGCGGGCGACGTCAACAGGGCAGCGTCATACCCGGCCGCCACCTCGGCCGGCACGATCCGTCGCACCCGCTGCAGGGCCGCCACCACATCGGCGATGCCAGGCTCACCGGAGCGGCGCTCCAGTTCGGCCAGGGTCGAGTCAGCGGCCGCGGGCGAGTCAGCCAGCGGCAACACGGCGGCGACCATGCGGTGGTCGTGCCCGGCGTCCAGCAACTGCTGCTCGTACCGCCGGACCGCGAACTCCCGCGCCTCGACCAGCGCCGCGTCCGGCACTTCGACGCCCTGCGCCCGCAACTGCGCGGCCGCCACGGCCAAACCGCTGGTCAGCGTCACGTCGCGCACGGCGGGCACCGCCCGCAGCACCGCCACCGCGCCCAGCGCCGCCCGCCGCAGGCCGAACGGATCCGAACTGCCCGTCGGCGTGGCACCGGTCGCGAACAGCCCGGCCATCAGGTCGAACCGGTCGGCCAGCGACAAGAGCGCGCCCGGCTCGGACGCCGGCAACTCGTCGCCGGTCGAACGGGGTCGTTCCATCTCGTAGAGCGCCGTGGCCACCTCGGCCGACTCGCCGGCCCGCAGCGCGTACTCCCTGGCCATCGTGCCGGCCAACGAGGTCAGCTCGACCACCATCCGCGAACCGAGGTCGAACTTGGCCAGCGCCGCCGCCCCGGCCAAGGTGGCGGACTCAGCCGACGACAGCGCCAGCGCGGCACCGGCGATCCGGTCGGCGCGGTCGGCCATCGAGCCCAGGCCCTCGGCGAACGCGAGTTTCGTCAGGCCGGCCTTCATCACGGCCGGGTCGGTGCGCAGGTCGGCGCGCCAGAAGAACGCCGCGTCCTCGTACCGGGCCCGCAGTACGGCCTCGTTGCCCGCCCGCACCACGTCGGCCTCGCACGAGCCGTTCGCCGCCGTGACGAAGTACGGCAGCAGCGCACCGCGCTCGTCCCGGACCGGCAGGTACCGCTGGTGCTTGCGCATCACCGTGACCAGGATCTCCGGCGGCAACTCCAGGTAGCGCTCGGCGAACGAGCCGAGGATCGGCGTCGGCGACTCGACCAGATTGCCGATCTCGTCCAGCAGCGCGGCCTCACCGGTCACGTCGATCCGGCCACCGACGCCTGCCGCGAGTTCGGTCGCGGCCGCGACGATCGTGGCCCGCCGGACCGCCGGGTCCAGCACGATGTCGTGGCCCGCCAGGAACTCCGGGTAGCCGTCGGCCGTCGGCACGTCGACGGTCGGTGACGCGGCCGTGCGGTGGACCCTCGTGGTGCGGCCACCGCGCAACGCCGACACCGCGATCGGCACCTCGGTCTCGCCCAGCAGCGCGACCAGCCACCGCACCGGCCGGATGAACGACAGCGCCGGGTCGTTCCACCGCATGTTCCGGTCCGACCGCAGCTCAGCGACCACCTCGCCGAGCACACCGGACAGCACGTCGACGGCACCGCGGCCGGTGTCGGTGCGGACCGCGACGACGTTGTCGCCGATCTGGCGCAGGTCACCGACGTCGATGCCCTGGCCCCGGGCGAAACCCGACGCGGCCGGCGTGGGATTGCCGGCGGCGTCGAACGCGGCGGCGATCCTGGGGCCGCGGACGGTGCGTTCGGCGGCGGGTTCGGCCGGCTGCACGTCCGCGACGACGGTGACGATCCGGCGCGGTGTGGCCAGGGTGGTGATCTCGCCATGGCCGAGGCGGGTGGCGGCCAGCCTGGTGGCCACCGCGTCCCGCACCCTGGTGGCGGCGGCCGTCACCTCGGCGGCCGGCAGTTCCTCGGTGCCGATCTCGAACAGCAGCGTCGCCGGCTCGCTCACCGTCGGCAGCACCGGCGGCAGCGCTGCGGGCGGCGGCGGTTGGTGGACGCCGAGCGGGTGGCCGAGTTCGGCACGGCGTTCCTGCCACAGCCGCGTCACCTCGCGGGCCTGCCGGCGCATCCGGCCGAACGCCCTGGCCCGTTCCGTCGTGGACACGGCACCTCGGGCGTCCAGCACGTTGAAGGTGTGCGAACACTTGAGGACGAAGTAGTGCGCCGGCACCGGCAGCCGCAGGGCGATCATCCGGTCCGCCTCGGCGGCGTAGTCGGCGAACAGCCGCCGGGTGGTGTCCACGTCGGCGTCGTCCAGGTAGTACCTGCTCAGCTCGTACTCGGCCTGGCCGAACACCTCGCCGAAGGAGATGCCGGGCGCGTAGGCGATCTTGGTGAAGTGGTCGACGCCCTGCAGCGCCATCATGATCCGCTCGACGCCGTAGGTGATCTCCACCGACACCGGGTCCAGCGTCTGGCCGCCGACCTGCTGGAAGTAGGTGAACTGGGTGATCTCCAGCCCGTCCAGCCACACCTCCCAGCCCAGCCCCCACGCGCCGAACGCCGGCCACGTCCAGTTGTCCTCCACGAACCGGACGTCGTGCGCCCGCACGTCGATGCCCAGTGCCGACAGGCTGCCCAGGTACCGCTCCTGCGGGTCGCCGGGATCCGGCTTGAGGATCACCTGGAACTGGGTGTGGGTCTGCAGCCGGTTGGGGTTCTCCCCGTAGCGGGCGTCGTCCGGCCGGACACTGGGCTCGACGTAGGACACGCGCCACGGCTCCGGACCCAGCACCCGCAACGCGGTCGCCGGGTTCTGGGTACCGGCGCCGACCTCCGTGTTGACCGGCTGCACGACCAGGCAGCCCCGTTCGGTCCAGTACGTGGTCAACGCGAGCAACGCGTCCTGCATGGTGAGCACTGCGGGGGTCCTTGGGTGTCGATCGGCTGAGGTGTCGAGCCTATCGACGGCGCAACAGGATTCCGCGCACGAAGGCGGCCTGGCCGATGTGCTCCAGGTCGTCGTCGATGACGCTGACCAGCCGCACCCCGAGCGTCACCGGCGGGTCCCAGCCCTCGTCCACGATCCTGGGCAGGTCGGCGTCGGTGAGGTCGCGGACGTAGTCGATGGTCTGCTCGTGGACGGCGTCGTAGTAGGCGGTGAGCAGTTCGCCGGACTCGACGCGTACGGCGGCCACGTCGTCGGCGTTGTCGCCGTAGCCGGTGGCGTGCGGGCCGAACGGCAGGCCGAACCGGTCCACGAAGCCCTTCGCCGTCCACACCTGCTCCAGCCCGGCCACGTCGGCGACGTGGTCGTCCTGTACCCGCGTCAGGTGCCAGACCAGCCAGGCGATCGAGTTGGCCTCGTCGTCCACCCGGTACGCCAGTTCGTCCGCGTGCAGCCCGTCGACGACCGCGTGCACCCGCTCGCGAACCCGGCCAAACCCGTCAATCAGTACATCCGCGCTGGTCACGGCCCTGCTCCCCTTCCGCTGTCAACTGTGAATCCTCGGCCCGCGAGGATATGCCCACGGGCCGACTATTCGGTTGCCGATCGACCTGGGTAACCGCAGGAAAACCCCTGGCCAGGGGTTTGACACACTGTCGACACCGTGACATTCTGTCGCGCGTGATCACGAGTCGGCACTTCCACTGCGATCAGCCCTGGTCGCCGACTCAACCGCGCTTGCGTGTCGATGCGCAAACCTGTACCGCCGGTGCAACGCCGTGAAAGGGCCCGGCAGATTTCCCGCCGCCGCATTCATTGGCCACAGCGGACCCGGCGTACGCAGGCATGGTCACGGCCACTGGATCGTGTCCAGGACCGTTGGCCCCGCCACTCAAGTGTCGACACTTCACCCCTTGCGACCGGTCACGACGCCGTGTGCCCACATCGACGTGACACGGCACCAATTACCATGTCCGCCCGTGACCCGGGCGACTCGCGCAGGGTATCGTCCCGTGCCCGTACGGTCCCGGTCGGCGGCGCGGCCGCCGGGTACGCACGTGAGCTGCGACGGGTTGCCCGACTGACCCGCACTACCCCGACATCACTGGCAGTAAAGGTGCATCGCTTTCCGTGAACCATCCGACCTCCCTCCATCGGCGTGGTCTGCCCGGCGCACCGGGCCCACGCCGTCCAGTCGACACCCGGCGGATGCGCGCCCTGGTGTGCGGTGGGGCCACGCCAGGTCGGTCCGACGGTGAAAGTCGCGAAAACCGCACCCCAGGGACCGGAACACCGCCGTACGGGCGAACGGTGGTCTTCCCGGAATTCAGTTCTATCCCGCCCGCGTTTGTTCCACTCCCCGAACGCCCCGTCCGACGTGATCTCGAATCACGCGTCCTTCACGGCAAAGGAAACAACTAGCATGGTGTGGCGTGTCCGCGATGCCCAGTTCGGCCGCTTAAGCGGTCGAGTCGCCCTCGGTGCAACCGCGATTTGTGCGCTGGTGCTGACGGCGTCCTGCAGCGCCCTTTCCGGCAGCAATCCCAGCCCCCAGGCGCAGAACCCGAACGCGCAACTGGAGAAGACCACCCTCAAGGTCGGCGCCATCTCCGGTGCGTCGTCCGCCGCCCTGTACATCGCCCAGGACAAGGGTTACTTCCACGAGGCCGGCCTGAACGTCCAGATCGTCACCACCCAGAACGGTGGCCAGGCGCTGACCGCGCTGGAGGGCGGCGCGCTGGACATCACGCTGGCCAACGACGTCAGCGGTATCCAGGCCAAGATCAAGGGCCAGCCGCTGAAGCTGGTGTTCGACGGCCCGAGCTGTGCCCCGCACACGTTCGTGATCTCCGCCCTGCCCAATTCGGGCATCACCAAGCTGGCCGACATCAAGGGCAAGAAGATCGGCGTCAGCTCACTGAAGGACGGCATCACCGCCACCCTGAAGGAGAGCCTGGCCGCGGTGAACGTCGACCCGAACTCGGTGCACTTCCTCACCGTCCCGTACGCGCAGAGCGAGCAGGACCTGAAGAGCAAGAGCGTGGACGCCACCGTCACCAGTGAGCCGTACACCACGGAGGCCGCCGAGACCCTCGGTGCCCGCCCGGTCGTGGACCTGTTCCCGCAGGGCAGCGCCGAGGCGAACATCCCGAACGCCGGCTTCTTCTCCACCGACAAGTTCGTCCAGAACGACCCGAAGACCCTCGCCGCGTTCCAGAAGGCGATGTCCCGGGCAGCGTCGGCGACCACCAACCGCAACACCGTCGAGCAGGCGATCCACGTGCACCTGCCGAAGCTGAGCCAGCAGGTGCTGGACGTCATGGCGATGCCCGGCTTCCCGCCCGACCTGGACCCGGCCCGGATCCAGCGGGTCGCGGACCTGATGCAGAAGGCCGGCTACATCTCCAAGCACTTCGACGTCCGCCAGATCCTCGCCCCGTTCTCGGGCCTGAACGGCTCCTGACCACCGAGGTCTGAACCAGATGAACAGCCGCCTGCTTCGCGGCATCGCCGGCCTGGTTGGCCTCTTCCTGATCTGGGAGATCGTCAGCCAGGCCGGTCTGGTCGACACGTTCCTGCTGCCACCGCCCACCGGGGTGCTGGCCAGGATGGGCTCGCTGCTCGGGCAGTCGGACTACCAGGCGTTCGCGGCGATCGGCCAGCCGGACTTCGTGGTGTCGCTGATCGCCACGCTGCTGACCTGGCTGCTGTCGCTGCTGATCACCGTCGCCATCGCCGTGCCCCTGGGCATCCTGCTGGGCAGCCTGCCCGGGGTGCGGACGGCGACCAGCGCGGTGATCGAGTTCATCCGGCCGATCCCGGCCGTGGCGCTGATCCCGGTGTCCACGGTGCTGCTCGGCGCGGGTGAGGTCACCACCATCACGCTTGCCGTGTTCGCCGGTGTGTGGCCGGTGCTGTTCGGTGTCGTCGGGGCGATGCGCGAGACCGATCCGATGCTGCTGGACACCGCGCGGGTCTTCGGCCTGAGCGATCTCGCGGTGAGCGTCCGGGTGCGGCTGCCCGCGGTGGCGCGGGCGGCGGTCACCGGGTTCCGCGTGTCGGTCGCGCTGGAACTGATCATCATCGTGTCCACCGGTCTGATCACCGGCATCGACGGCGGTGTCGGCGCCTACCTGTGGAACGCCGGTCAGGCCGTCGGCGACACCCAGACGGTGCTCGCCGGCACGGTGATCATCGGCGTCATCGGCTATATCGCGAACCTGGCGCTGGTGGGGATACAACGGTTGCCGTGGCTGCACCCGACCGCGTCCGGTGCGCCCGAGTCCGGTCAGGTGGGCGCCCGGCACTGGGCGGTCCGGTTCGCCCAGCGCTGGGGCACGCTGGTGTTGATGCTGGTGATCTGGCAGTTGGTCACCGGGGGCCTGCACAACCTGTTCGCGCCGACGCCCACGGCGATCGCGGCGTCCGCGTGGCACAACCTGGGCGTGCTCGGGCAGAGCATTCCGGAGTCGATGGCCAAGGTCGGCATCGGCTGGGGCATCGCCGTGGTCGGTGGTGCCGGATTGGGCCTGATCCTGGGCATGCTGCCCAGGGCGGCCGACGTGGTCGAACCGGTGGGTGCGTTCATCCGGGCCATCCCGCCGGTGCTGTTGATGCCGGTGCTGGTGATCTGGGTGCACCTGGGCACCGGACTGGAGATCACCACGATCGCGCTGGGCTGCGCGTGGCCCATTCTGGTCCAGACCATCGAGGGTGTGCGGTCGATCGAGCCCGTGCTGATCGACACGTCGCACGCCTATCGCACCAGCCGGCTCCGGCACGCGTTCACCGTGGTGCTGCCGGCGTCGGCGCCGAAGATCATCACCGGCCTGCGGGTCAGCCTGAGCCTGGCGCTGATCCTGATGGTGATCAGCGAGTTGATCGGCGGCGCCATCGACGGTTTGGGCTATCAGCTCAATCTGGCCGAGAACACGTCGTTCGACTATCCGTTCCTGTGGGCCTGTTTCGTCGTGTTGGGCATTCTCGGGTGGTTGCTCAACCAGCTTCTGCTGCTGGCGGATCACCGTCTGGTGTCCTGGCGCCATGAGGATGCCGTGGCGCAGTAGCCTTGCGGCGGCACGCGGACGCAGCAGTGCGGACAGGCGCTGCTGACCGTCGACACGACAGGAACACGGCGTTGGCTGACCTTCCCGACTGGGTACCGGAGGGCATCGAGGTCACCGTGCCCAACGAGGCTCGCATCTGCGACTACCTGTTGGGCGGTTACCACAACTTCGCCGTGGACCGGGAGTTCGTGGACCAACTGGAGGCCATGGCGCCGGGCGCGATGGCGCTCGGCCGGGCGAACCGGGCATTCGTCGGCCGGTCGGTGCGATGGCTGGTGACCGAGGCCGGCATCCGCCAGTTCCTGGACATCGGCTCGGGCATCCCGACGCTGGGCAACGTGCACGAAGTGGCCCAGGCCATCGTGCCCGACGCCAAGGTGATGTACGTCGACATCGACCCGATCGCGGTCGCGCACAGCCAGGCCATCCTGGCCGGCAACCCGATGGCCGGCATCGTCCGGGCCGACGCGCGGCATCCGGCGGACATCCTGCACCACCCCGAGGTGACCCGGCTGCTGGACTTATCCCGGCCGGTGGCGGTGCTGCTCAACGCGGTGCTGCACTTCGTGCCCGACTCGGCCGACCCGCCGGGCATCGTCGCCGAGATCCGCGAGGCCGTCGTGCGGGGCAGCTACCTCAGCGTGTCCCACAGCACCGATGTCAAGGAGCGGAGCGATGAGGTGGGCGAGGTCGTCACACCCGACGCGCACACGCCCACCGAGCTGCACTCGCGCGGCCCGGAGCAGTTGCTGGCCATGCTCGCCGGGATGGAGATCGTGCCGCCGGGGGTGGTGGACGTGAACTCGTGGCACCCCGAGCAACCGGACGAGGCCGACGGCGACCCGCCGCCCGGCCTGCTCGCGGTCCTGGCCCGCAAGATCTGACGGCGGAACGGAAGGCAGCATGGAACAGCTCCCCGACTGGGTACCCGAGGGCATCGAGGTGACGGTGCCCAACGCGGCCCGGATGTACGACTTCGCGCTGGGCGGCTACCACAACTTCGCGGTGGACCGGGAGTTCTTCGAGCAGATCGAGGCGGCCGCGCCCGGCTCGACCGTGATCGCGCACGCCAACCGGGCGTTCGTCGGCCGCTCGGTGCGCTGGCTGGTGGACGCCGGCATCCGCCAGTTCCTCGACATCGGCTCCGGCATCCCGACCCTGGGCAACGTGCACGAGGTCGCCCAGGCCGCGGCGCCCGAGTCCAAGGTGGTCTACGTCGACATCGACCCGATCGCCGTCGCCCACGGCAAGGCGATCCTGGCCGGCAACACCCAGGCCGTGTCGCTGGAGGCCGACCTGCGCAAGCCGGCCGACATCCTCTACCACGAGGACGTGGTGCGGCTGCTGGACTTCGGCCAGCCGGTCGCGGTGCTGCTCAACTGCGTGCTGCACTTCGTGCCCGACGACGCCGACCCGGAGTCCATCCTGGAGGAGATCAAGGAGGCCATGGTCAGCGGCAGCTACCTGGCCCTGACCCACGGCACCGAGATGGACGACCGGCCCGGCGAGGCCGAGGCCGTGATCAAGCTCTACCAGCGGACGCCGACGGCGGTGGTGGGCCGCAGCCCGGAGCGGATCCGGAACTTCCTGACCGGGATGGAGTTGGTGGAACCGGGCATCGTGCCGGTGAACAACTGGCGGCCCGATCCCGAGGCGCAACAGGACATCGTCGCACCGAGCATTCTGGCCGCCGTCGGGCGCAAATCCTGAGACTTCCGGGTCAGGCCGTAGCCTGCGAAGGCATCGCCGCGTTGTTACGGGCAGCAGTACTTGATGGGTCCGACGGGCAGTAGCCTGTACGGGATCATCACCCGAACAGACGAGGACAACACGGCGTGGAGCAGCTACCTGACTGGGTGCCGGACGGCATCGAAGTCACCGTGCCCAACGCCGCCCGCGCCTACGACTACCTGTTGGGCGGGTATCACAACTTCGCCGTCGACCGCGATTTCGTCGACCGGATGGAGACGCTGGCGCCGGGTGCGATCGCGCACGGTCACGCCAACCGGGCGTTCGTCGGCCGGTCGGTGCGCTGGCTGGTGGACGCCGGCATCCGCCAGTTCCTCGACATCGGCTCCGGCATCCCGACCCTGGGCAACGTGCACGAGGTCGCCCAGGCCGTCGCGCCCGAGTCGACGGTGGTGTACGTGGACATCGATCCGGTGGCCGTCGCGCACAGCAAGGCCATCCTGGCCGGCAACCCGCTCACCGCGGCCATCCAGGCCGACGTCCAGCACCCGGCGGACATCCTGCAGCACCCGGACGTACGGAAGCTGCTGGATTTCTCCCGACCGGTCGCCGTACTACTTAACGCAGTGCTTCACTTCGTGCCCGACTCGGCCGATCTGGCCGGTGTCCTCGCCCAGTTCGGCTCGGTGCTGGCCAGCGGCAGTTACGTCACCATGACCCACGGCGTGCAGGTGAAGGAGTGGGTGGACGACGCGGCCGGCGTGCAGCGGCTCTACCAGCGGGCACCGTCCGCGGCGCACTCGCGCACCCGTGAACAGATCCTCGACCTGTTCACCGGCCTGGAGGTGGTCGAACCCGGCCTCGTCCCGGCCAACGACTGGCATCCGGACCCGGAAGCGTCCGGCGACACACCCTTGGAGGGCCTCCTGGCGATCGTCGGACGCAAACCGTAACCCGCCGAACGCACTGGGCATCCGGCGCCCTGGTATTTCGCCAGCCGCCGGGCCACAATCGGCCAGCGACGCGAAACACGATCTCCGACGACCAGCACAGGGGACCTCAGCTACCGAGAGCAGCTCATGACACAGTCACGGCCCTACCGCACCAACGGGTCCGACAGCACGCCAGACCAGGCGCCTGCCGGGCGGAAGGCGCCCATCGCCGTGCTACCCGACCAACCGGCCGACCCGAGGATCATCGAGCTGGCCAGGGCATGGGCGCAGGTCGTCGCGGTCAGCAGCTTCGTGCCCGAGGGCCGGGCCTACGCCCGCGGTGTGCTGGGCGAGGCGTTACGCCGGATCGTCGCCGCCCTGGTGGCCGACGAGTTCGACCCCCGAGTGGGCGCCAGCGTCGGCCGCTACCTGGTGGCCAACCACATCTCGTCGCCGCGCACGCTCGGTGACTCGATCAACATGCTCGGCAGTCGCGTCCTGGACGAGATGGGGATCCGCGAGCCGTCCACGCAGCTGCGCATGGCCGCCCTGCTGGGCCAGCTGGCCACCGGGTTCACCGAGGCGCTGCGCGACGGCGCCCTGACCGCGGCCGAGGACATCAACCGGGCCGAGCGCGCCGCGTGGCGCGACCAGCAGCAGCGGATGTACAAGCGGCTGCAGCACGCGCTGCTGCACGACCAGATCACCGGCCTGCCCAACCGCGCCCAGTTCACCACGTGGCTGGACGAGCGCCTGGCCGAAGCACCCGCCGACGGCCGGCTGGGCATCTGCCTGCTCAACCTCGACCGGTTCAAGGCGATCAACGACAGCATCGGCACCGAGAAGGCCGACGAGCTGCTGATCGCGGTGGCCAACCGGCTGCGGCCGCAGGCCAACCGCTACGGCCTGTTCCTGGCCCACCTCGGTGGTGACACGTTCGCCATCGGCGTGGAGGGCACCACCGGCAGCGACGACGTCGCCAAGGTCGCCGACCGCGCGCTGCGCACCCTGGACGACCCGGTGCGGCTGGACGGCATGCAGATCCCGATCACGGCCAGCGCCGGCATCGTCGAGCGCGCCGCGATCGAGGCGCAGGCCGTCGAGCTGATCAGAGCGGCCGACATCAGCGTCGGCTGGGCCAAGACCGACCAGGGCGGGCGGCGCGGCGGCAAGTGGGCGCTGTTCGACGAGGACCGCAACGCCGCCGAGGTGCGCAGGCACACCCTGACCGCCGCCATGCCGACCGCGTTGCGGCGCGGCGAGTTCACCCTGAACTACCAGCCGCTGGTCCGGCTGTCCGACCACCAGCTGGTCGGCGTCGAGGCCCTGGCCCGGTGGCGGCACCCGGAGTTCGGCGTGATCAGCCCTGGCCAGTTCATCCCGGCCGCCGAGGACACCGGCCTGATCGTGCCGCTGGGCCTGGCGCTGCTGGAGCAGGCGTGCCGCCAGGCCGCCGCGTGGCACGCGGACACCGGTGTGCCGCTGGTGTTGAGCGTGAACGTCGCGGTGGCGCAGATCCGCACGCCCGGTCTGCTCGCCGACATCACGTCGGTGCTGCGGCGGACCGGCTGGCCGGCACAGTGGCTGCAACTGGAGATCACCGAGAGCGCGTTCCTGGGCACCGACGACGACGCCATGGCGACGCTGCACGCGTTGACGCAGCTCGGCATCCGGCTGTCCATCGACGACTTCGGCACCGGCTACTCGAACCTGGCCTACCTGGCCGCGCTGCCGGTGGAGAACCTCAAGCTGGCCGGCAGTTTCCTGCACGGCGTCGACTCGGCCGACCAGGCAGGCCGCTCCAACCGGACCATCCTGCCGGCACTGATCGCCCTGAGCCACGATCTCGACCTCACGGTGACCGCCGAGGGCATCGAAACCCCGGCGCAGGCCGAACTGCTGCGCGACATCCGCTGCGACTACGGCCAGGGCTTCCACCTGGGCAAGCCGATGACCCCCGAGCTGATCACCAAGCTGCTCGTCTGAGTCACTTCTCGGTGCGGCCGGGCATGCGGAAGCCCGGAGGCACCGTGCCGGCCGGCGCCTCCGGGCGGGTACACCGCCTGCGCAGGGTCAGCCGGTGTAGGTCGCGAAGATCTTCGCGAACGCGTCGGGCTGCTGCACGATGCTGGAGCACGTGGGCGACGCGAAGCCCTGCGCTCCCCCGGCGCACTGCTGATCGCGGGCCGCGGACCAGAACGACAGCCACGCCAGGTGCTTGCCCTGCGCGAACGCGACGAGCTGGCCCGCGTCGGCGGTGGTGAACGTCTCCGTGTTCACGTCGTTGACGCCGATCATCGGCGTGACCGCGATGTGCTGCCAGGCGTCCGCATCGGACAGTCCCCACACCGACTTGACCGTGGCCTGCACGGCGGTGGCCGCGTCGATGGCGTTCTGGCCCATGTCGGCCGGGAACGAGCTGCCGTAGTCCATCGCCATGATGTTCACCGCGGCCACCGTCGCACCGTTGGTCCTGGCGCTCTGCAACAGGTTCACGCCGTCCTGGGTCAGGCCCAAGGGCAGCACCGGCAGCGTGTAGGACACCGACAGCGAGGGGCTGTTCCGTTCCAGCGTCGCGATCGCCTGGTTGCGCCGGTCGTTGGCGGCCGTGTTGGTCAGGGCGGCGCCTTCCACGTCGAAGTCGATCCGGGTGGCGTGCACCGAGTCGATCACGCTCTGGTAGGCGGCCGCCAGCGCCTGCGCGCTCGAACAGTTCAGCGCCAGCTCACTGCCGCTGGCCCCGCCGAAGGACACCCGGACGTCCCCGCCCGCGGCCCGCAGCGAGCTGATGTCCGCCGCGATCGACGGGTCGTTCAGCGCGGTGACACCGCCCCACCTGGGCGTGCAGTTGTTGCCGCCGTCGGTGACGAACGCCAGGTTGAAGAACTTGCCGCCGGTCGCCTTGGCCGCGCCGGCCAGGTCGTACAGCGGGAACAGTGACAGATCGGCGTAGGGCGCGAAGGCACCGAACGAACCGGTGGCCGGTGGCGGGGCCGCGCTGGTCGGCGGCGCCGTGGTGGTGACCGGCGGCGGCGCCTGGTGCGTCGTCGTGGACACCGGCGGGGCGCTCGGGGTCGGCGACCCGGCCGGCCGCGACGGCGCCGTGCCGCCGCCGCAGTTCTGGTCGTCGATGGTGCAGCTGTTCGGCGTGTCGCCACCGGGACCCTGCACCTGGAAACCGAAGTCGGTGCTGGAACCCGGGCCGAGCGTGGCGTTCCAGTCGTCGTCGTGCACGGTGAACTGGTTGCCCTGCTGGGTCAGCACGCCGTTCCACAGGCCGGTCACGTGATCGCCGGACGGCAGGCTGAACACGACCGTCCAGCCGGTCTTCGTGGTGCTGCCGCCGTTGTGGACCACGTAGCTGGCCACGTAGCCGTCGTCCCACTGGCTGGACTTGGCGAACGTGGCGGTCAGCTCGTCGGCGGAGGCAGTGCCGGACAGCGCGATCCCGGCGCCCGCCACGACGACACAGCCCACCCCGCCCAACACCGCCCACCGCAGTGGCTTGCGCATCGATCCTCCGTTACGTCAGGGATTTGCGAAATCGCGACGAACGTAACGACGGACCGGACAGCGCGGCTCAAGCCAGCATTAAGGAGCGGTTATCGCTCGTCAGGAGTCGAATGTCTGGACCGACGGCGGATGGCCGTTCCAAGTGGCGAACACCGACCACGTGTCGCCGGGCGCGCTGAAGTCCACCCGCAGCCAACCGGTCTCCTGCCAGGTCTGCACGGTGTAGCCGTTGGCGGGTGTGGCCGACACGAGCGTGGCCGACGTCGCCGACAGCGCCAGCACCACCTGGCCGCCGCGCACCGAGTAGGTGTGCACGTCCCCTGCCTGCGACGTTGTCGTCGGCGACACCGTGGGTCTGGTCGGCAGTGGGGTGGTCGACGGCGCGACCGACGGCGTCGTGGTCGGCGTGACCGGTGGTGGCACGGGTGGGCGCACCGTCCCGGCGGGCACGGCAGGGACCGCCAGTTGCGGCGGCGTCAGCACGGCGTCGTGCACGACCGTCCGCACGCCGAGCCAGGACACGGCCACCGCGGCGGCGGTGGCCGCGAGCCAGGCGAGCACGATGGTCGGTGACCGCACGGCGACCATCCTGCCCGATCGATGTCGTACGGTGCACCACTGTGGCGAACGTGCTCGTGGTCGAGGACGAACCGGCGGTCCGCACGGCGGTCATCCGGTACCTGACGGAGGCGGCGCACTCCGTGCGCAGTGTCGGCACGGCACTGGAGGCGCTGCGCGAGGTGGCCCAGCGGCGGCCCGACGTCGTGGTGCTCGATCTCGGCCTGCCCGACCTGCCCGGCGCCGAGGCGCTGAAGATGATGCGCAGTGTGTGCGACGTGCCGGTGATCGTCGCGACCGCACAGGACGAGGAGGCCACGATCGTCTCGCTGCTCAACGGCGGCGCCGACGACTACCTGATCAAACCGTTCTCCGGCGAGCACCTCAACGCGCGACTCACCGCCCTGTTGCGCCGCACCCAGCGGGGCAGCGCGCAGCACGTGATCGAGGTCGGCGGCCTGCGGATGGACCTGCGGCGGCGCGACGCCACGCTGGACGGGCGGCAACTGGACCTGGTGCGCCGCGAGTTCGACCTGCTGGCGTTCCTGGCCGCCCGGCCGGGCGAGGTGATCAGCAGGCGCGAGCTGCTCGCCCAGGTCTGGCAGCAGCCCTACGGCGAGGACCAGACCATTGACGTGCACCTGTCCTGGTTGCGCCGCAAGCTGGGCGAACGGGCCGCCGCGCCGCGCTACCTGCACACCGTGCGGGGTGTCGGCGTGAAGCTGGTCGAACCACCGTGAGATGGGCGCTGGTCCGGGTCGCCGTCGCCGTGACCGCGATGGTGGCGCTGGCGTTCCTGATCCCGCTCGCGCTGACCGTCCGGCAGACCGCGCACGACAAGGCGTTCGCCGACGCCGAGCAGCAGGCGGCCGCCATGGCACCGGTGCTCGCGGTGACCACGGACGCCGACGCGCTGCGCAGGGCACTGGCCAGCACCGCGGCCGGCAGCGCGGGCGACATCGCCGTGCACCTGCCCTCCGGCGCGGTGGTGGGCACCAGCCGCACCGGTGCCGGTGGTCGGACCACCGCGGCCACCGTCGCGGTGGCCGGCGGGTACGCCGTGCTGCAACCGGTGGTGCTGTCCCGGGGCGCGGTGGCCGTCGTCGAGGTGTACGTGCCGAACGGGGAACTCAACCAGGGCGTCGGCACTGCGTGGCTGGTGCTGTCCGGGGTGGCGCTGGTGCTGGTGGTCGGGTCGACGCTGCTGGCCGACCGGTTGGCGGCCCGGCTGGTGCGCGCCGCCCGGCACCTGGCCGAGGCAGCCCGGTCGCTGGGCTCCGGTGACACGTCGGTGCGGGTCACCACGCAGGGCCCGTACGAGCTGCGCGAGGCCGGTCAGGCGTTCAACACCATGGCCGGCCGGATGGAGCAGCTGCTGGCCGCGGAACGGGAACTGGCCGCCGACCTGTCCCACCGGCTGCGCACCCCGCTCACCGCGCTGCGGCTCAACGCGGCCGCACTCGGCGACGGGCACGAGGCCGAGCAGACCCGCAGTGCCGTACAGCGCCTGGAGCAGGAGGTCGACCAGGTCATCCGGGCCGCCCGGGGCCAGGGCAGGTCGGTCGGGCCGGTGCGCTGCGACGCCGCCGCCGTTCTGGCCGAGCGGCTGGCGTTCTGGTCGGCACTGGCCGAGGACCAGGGCCGGGCGTGGCGGTTCACCGGCGGCGACGTGCCGGCACCGGTTCCGGTCGCCGCCGCCGACCTGGGTGGCGTGATGGACGTGTTGCTGGGCAACGTGTTCCGCCACACCGACGAGCGGGTCGGGTTCGTGGTGTCCCTGGTCACCGACGGCGGATCGGTGTTCGTGGTGGTCGAGGACGCGGGGCCGGGCATCGCCGACCCGGAGGCGGCGCTGCGCCGGGGGCACGGTGCCGGCGGGCGCGGGTCGACCGGTCTGGGCCTGGACATCGTCCGCAAGGTCGCCGAGAACGCCGGCGGCGGTGTCCACATCGGACGATCACAGTTGGGCGGCGCGCGGGTGTATGTCTGGTTCCCGGCCGACGGTGGTACCCCCACCCGGCGGCGGCCGGGCCGGCACCGGGTGGACCTGGCCGACGCGGTCACCGAGCGCATCCGCTGACCGGCGGTGTGACGGGCTCGGTGACCGGCTGGGTGACCGGCTCTGTGACCGGCCGGACAGCGACACAGCACGGAATCGGCACGTCCCTCGGCCGAGATGTCGGTTGACGCGGATACCCTCAAGTACGGTGGTCGCCGGTGTGGTCCACCCACCAGCGCAGTTCCCGCACGCCACGACCTGGGAGAACGACCCTTGACAGCGGAAACCCTCTACGGGGCCGACGACCTGACACATCTGGAGGGTCTTGAGGCCGTTCGGAAGCGACCCGGCATGTACATCGGGTCCACCGACAGCAGAGGGATCAACCACCTGTTCACCGAGATCGTGGACAACGCCACCGACGAGGGCATCGGCGGCCACGCGACCAAGGTCGTGGTCACCATGCACGCCGACGGCAGCATCCAGGTCGACGACAACGGTCGCGGCATTCCGACCGGTATGCACGCCAAGTCCGGTCTGTCCGGTGTCGAGCTGGTGCTGACCAAACTGCACGCCGGCGGCAAGTTCGGCGGCTCCGGCTACAAGACGTCCGGTGGCCTGCACGGCGTCGGCGCGTCCGCCGTCAACGCCCTGTCCCTGCGATTCGACGTCACCGTCAAACAGCAGGGCAAGGTCCACCAGATGTCGTTCGCGCACGGCGTACCCGGCGAGTTCGACGGCGCCGGCCCGAAAGCCAGGTTCACCCAGCGCTCCGGGCTGAACGTGGCCGGGAAGATGAAGCGCGGCGAGGCCAGCGGCACCTCGATCCGGTACTGGTACGACGCCCGCTACTTCGACCCCGGCGCAGCCCTGAACACCGACGCCGTGCTGGCCAAACTCCAGCACACCGCGTTCCTGGTGCCCGGCGTCACCTACGTGCTGCGCGACGCCACCGGCGGAGCCATCGAGGAACAGTCCTTCCACTACCCGAACGGCCTGCTCGACATGGTCGAGTTCCTCACCCCCGACGGTGAGAAACCGGTGTCCGGCATCGTGCGCGCCGTCGGCTCCGGCACCTACTTCGAGAACGCGGCCGACGAGAACGGCGTCATGCGGTCCAAAGTGGAGCGGGTGGCCGAGGTCGAGGTGGCGCTGCGCTGGGGCACCGGCTACGAGCGCACCGTCGAGTGCTTCACCAACACCATCCACAACGTGCACGGCGGCACCCACCGCAAGGGCTTCGACCGGGCAGCGGTCCGCGCCGTCCAGGACGCGATCGGCCGCAGCCGCGGCCTGCTCAAACCCAAAGAGGATCCCCCACAGTTGGACGACGTGCTGGAAGGCATGACCGCCGTCATCCACGTGCGCATCCCCGAGCCGCAGTTCACGTCCCAGACCAAGGACGAACTGTCCACCGCCGGCATCACCAAGGTCATCCAGGGTGTCGTCGAGCAACACATCAAGGCGTGGACCGAGGACCGCAAGACCAGGACCGAAGCCAAGACGGTCCTGCAGAAGGTCGTCGACGCCGCCCGCGTCCGGCTCACCCAGAAACAGCAGAAGGACGCGGCCCGGCGCAAGACAGCGCTCGAAGGCGCCGCCATGCCGGCCAAACTCGTCGACTGCCGCACCACCGGCGTGTCCCGCAGTGAACTTTTCCTCGTGGAAGGTGACTCCGCCCTGGGGTGCTTCACCGGCGACACGATGGTCGCGCTGGCGTCGGGACGAAGCATGTCGTTCCGCGACCTCGTCGCCGACTGGCAACGCGGCGTCAGGCACTTCGGCTATGCCACCAACCGGGCGGGTCGCGTGGTCATCGCGCCACTGGACGAGCCTCGAGTCACCCGCACCGACGCGCCGCTGGTCCGGGTGACACTGGACAACGGCCAGTCGGTCCGCTGCACCCCGGATCACCTCTTCCGCCTGCGCGACGGCGGTTACCGACGCGCCGACGCACTGCGACCTGGGGACTCGCTGATGCCGCTGTACCGGTCGGTGTCGGCTAAGGCCTCCGGCGACAACCTGGACGGCTACGAGCGGGTGTGGATGAACGACCGCGACGAATGGGTGTACGCCCACCATCTCGCGGACGGCTACAATCTGCGGCACGGCGTGGACAGCACGGCGAACGGCAATGTCCGGCATCACATCGACGTCGACAAGCGCAACAACGACCCCCGCAACATCAGGCGGATGACGTGGGAGGACCACGCCGCCCTGCACACCGCCATGATGGGCGATCACGTGCACGCCGGGTATCAGGCGTGGATCGCCAATGGCGGTCTCGCGTTCAAGTCGGCCGTGATGTCGCGGCAGTGGCAGAATCCCGACTTCCGGGAAGCCTGTCTGACCAGGTTGGCCGCGCTCAACAGTGACCCTGGTTTCCGCGCCCGGATCGAACAGGGTTTCCAGGACTGGTACCACAGCCTCACCGATGACGAGCGCGCCGCATATGCGCAGCGGATGCGCGAGCGGCAGGCCAACTACTGGGTACAGCCCGAGCACCGAGCGGCGGCCGCGGAACGTGTGCGTGCGCTCATGGCCGATCCCGCACGGCGGGCCCAGTTGCGCGAACGCGCGATCGTCCAGTGGGACAACACCGAACTCCGTGCCTGGCGGTCCCGACTCACGACCCGACAGTTCGCCGATCCCGCCGAACGGGAGCGCCAGCGCCAGGCCGTTCTCGCCTGGCACGCTGCGAACCCCGACTTCGGCACCCGACACTCGGAACGCATGCGGGCGCGGATGGCCGATCCGGCCTGTGACCATCTGGCCAGGGTCCAGGCAGGACGTGCCCACCATGTCGCCACGGTGCCCCGGGCAGAACGAGTGGCGAAGCAGAACGACGGCAGGCGGATCGCGGCGCTCAAGCGACTCGCGGCGTTCGTCGACCTGCCGGATGACCAACTCGGTGCCGCCTACGACGCCGAGCGCCTGCGCACCGCTCGCACCGGCCTCCGTTTCGACCGGCTCCTGGCGAACTACGACGACGACTACACACGCCTGCGGGACGCCGTCGCGAACGTGAACCACACCGTCGCCGCGGTGACGCCATTGGCCGACACCGAAGACGTCTACGACCTGACGGTCGAACACCATCACAACTTCGCGCTCGAAGCAGGGGTGTTCGTCCACAACAGCGCCCGGATGGCCAGAGTGTCGGAGTACCAGGCACTGCTGCCGTTGCGCGGCAAGATTCTCAACGTACAGAAGGCCAGCCTGGCCGACACCCTGCGCAACGTGGAGATCGCGTCCATCGTGCAGGTGCTCGGCGCCGGCACGGGTCGGACGTTCGACCTCCCCGCGATGCGCTACGGCAGGGTGATCCTGATGGCCGACGCGGACGTCGACGGGTCGCACATCCGGACGCTGCTGATCACGTTGTTCGCCAAGTACATGCGGCCGGTCATCGAGGACGGGCGGCTGTACGCCGCGATGCCGCCGCTGCACAAGGTCGTCACCAAGGGACGCAACGCGGAGACCATCTTCACGTTCACCCAGCGCGAGATGGAGACCACGGTCGCCAAGCTGGAGAAGGCGGGCAAGCAGGTCGTCACCCCGGTGCCCCGGTTCAAGGGCCTCGGCGAGATGGACGCCGACGAGTTGTGGGAGACGACGATGAACCCGGCCACCCGGTCGGTGCGCAGGATCACCATGGTCGACGTCGACGCGGCCGAGACGGCACTGGAACTGCTGATGGGCGAAAAGGTCGAACCGAGGCGGAACTGGCTCATCGAGTCGTCCAGCCGGGTCGACCAGGAAGCCATCGACATCTGACCGCCTTGGCCACGAGGGGAATCTGAACAATGGCACGCCGCAAGGCACCCACCACGAAGGTCGACCCGGCCGCGTTCGACAGCGCGGGCGCCACCGTGCTGGAGAACCCGATCAGCACCGAGATCGAGGACTCCTACCTGGAGTACGCCTACTCGGTCATCCATTCCCGCGCCCTGCCCGACGCGCGCGACGGCCTCAAGCCGGTCCACCGCCGAATCCTGTTCTCCATGCACGAACAGGGCTATCGCCCCACGCACGCCTATGTGAAGTCGTCCCGGGTCGTCGGGGATGTGATGGGCAAGTACCATCCACACGGCGACACGGCGATCTACGACGCGATGGTCCGCCTGGCCCAGGACTTCTCCCTGAACGCGCCACTCGTCGACGGGCACGGAAATTTCGGTAGCCCGGACGATGGACCGGCGGCGAGCCGATACTGCGTCACGGGCGACACCCGCATCCGGCTGGCGGACGGGTCGAGCGCCCGGATCGGGAACGTGGTCGACCTGCCGCCCGACTCCGAGGCCGATGCCGACTTCGAGGTGCTGGACAAGGACGGCAAGACCGTCCGGGTGAACAAGGTCTTCAACTCCGGAGTACACCCGACGCTGCGGCTGACCACGAAGACGGGATTCTCGCTGCGCGGCAGTGAAAACCATCTGGTGCTCTGTCTGGAAGCTCCCATGGGTGTGCCGTTGTTCCAGTGGCGGCGGCTGGACGAGCTACGACCGGGCGCGGTCGTGTGCGTGGCACGCAACGCGTGGCAACAAGTCACGCCGACCGCCCGGGAGTACATGCTGGGCGTGTTGGGCGGCGCCTGGGTGTCGGAGGGCTGGGCCAGCGAGGACCGTGCCGGCTTCGACAACACCGACGAGCACTTCTTCTCGGAAGTCCTGCATGCCTACGACAGTGTGGTCGGTGGCCAGCGGTACGTCAGTGAACGCCACACCCGCCGGGACCGCAAGCTGGTCCGCGAACTGGACATCCAGAAGTTCCGCGGGGGGATGGACGCGTTCCGGGCGAGCCCGCTGGGCGAGTTCATCGGGCATCAGGCGCGGGGCAAGTTCGTCCCGGAGTTCGTGTGGCGCGGCGGCTGGGGAGTCAAGCGGGCGTTCCTCATGGCCGCGTTCGAGGGTGACGGGGGCGTCCGGGTCGCGCTGGACGGGTTCACCATCCAGTACTCGACCTACAGTGCACGTCTGGCCAGGGAGCTCCAGGAGCTGTTGGCGGAGTTCGGCGTGGTCGCCGGACGCCGTCGTTGTCTCCGGCCGAGCGGTGCGTTGGAGCACCGGCTGGTGGTGTCGGGCCTGCGCAACGTGCGAGCCTTCGTCGAGCGGGTCGGCTTCCTGCGTACGAAGCAGGCCCGCGTCCGCGACCTGCTGCGCCACGCGCCGCTGCGCGCGCACCGCCTCAGCCAGGACCGGGTGCCGTTCGTCGCCGACTACGTGCTGGGTGCGCTGGACTTCGACCGGCGAGGCAGTGGTCGGAAGTGGTTGACGCGGCACGACTTCGACCGCGTCGAACGCTGGGAGACCGAGCGGTTGCGGATCATCGACCGGATCAAGGATCCGGAGATCCTGCGCACGATCCTGCCGATCATGGACTCCGGGTACCGGTTCGAAACGGTGACCACGGTCGAGGCCGCCGAGCCTGCCGAGGTGTACTCGGTGCGCGTCGAGTCCGACGACCATTCGTTCCTGGCCGGCGGGTTCGTCAACCACAACACCGAGGCTCGGATGTCCAACGAGGCCATGTTGCTCGTGGGCGAGCTCAACGAGGACACCGTCGACTTCCGGCCCAACTACGACGGGTCCGAGTTGGAGCCGACCGTCCTGCCGGCCGGGTTTCCGAACCTGCTGGTGAACGGGACGTCCGGGATCGCGGTGGGTATGGCCACCAACATGATTCCGCACAACCTGGGTGAGGTGATCGCGGCCGCGCGGTGGCTGATCACGCATCCCAGCGCCACGCTGGACGACCTGATGAAGCGGGTGCCTGGCCCTGACCTGCCGACCGGTGGCCTGCTCCTCGGTCTGGACGAGGTGCGCAAGGCGTACGAGACCGGGCGGGGTGTCGTGCGGATGCGCGGCAAGGTGGAGGTCGGGCCGCTGGAGGGCACGCGGCGGCTGGGGATCACGGTCACGGAGTTGCCCTACGGTGTCGGACCGGAGAAGATCATCGAGAAGATCACCGACGAGGTGACACGGTCGAAGCGGCTGACCGGGATCGCGGACGTGAAGGATCTGACCGACCGGGAGAACGGCACCCGGCTGGTGATCGAGTGCAAGGTCGGGGTGAATCCGCAGGCGCTGCTGGCGGATCTGTACCGGTTGACGCCGTTGGAGCAGTCGTTCGGCATCAACAATCTTGTGCTGGTCGACGGGCAGCCGCGCACGCTGGGTCTCAAGGCGCTGCTGGAGGTGTTCCTCAGCCACCGCTACGACGTGGTGACCCGCCGGACGCGCTACCGGCGCCGCAAGCGTGAGGAGCGGTTGCACCTGGTCGAGGGCCTGCTGAAGGCGTTGCTGAACATCGACAAGGTGATTCGGCTGATCCGCAACAGTGAGAACGCCCAGGAGGCCCGCGAAGGGTTGATGAAGCAGTTCAAGCTGTCCGAGGTCCAGGCGAACTACATCCTGGACACGCCGTTGCGCCGGTTGACCAGGTACGACCGGATCGAGCTGGAGACCGAGCAGGACCGGCTGCGGGCGGAGATCGCGGAGCTGTCGCGGATCCTGGACGACGAGTCGGTGCTGCGCAAGGTGGTGTCCGACGAGTTGGCGAAGGTCGCGAAGGATCTGGCGGTGGATCGGCGGACGACGCTGCTGGACGGCGACCTGAAGGAGGTGCTGGCGGCGTCGAAGCCGGCCGGGCCGCTGGAGGTGGCCGACGATCCGTGCCAGGTGATCCTGTCGGCGACCGGGTTGGTGGCGCGCACGGCTGCCGAGTCGGAGGAGTCGACGGAGGCGCGGCGGCGCAAGGGTCGGACGCGGCACGACGCGGTCATGGCGGTGGTGCACACGACGGCTCGGGGCCAGGTGTTGCTGGTGACCAGTCAGGGGCGGGCGTTCAAGACGGACGTGTTGCCGTTGCCGGTGTTGCCGGAGCAGGTGGGCACGGTGTCGTTGAGCGGTGGCATGGCGGCGCGGGAGTTGGCGCCTTTGGCGGCCGGTGAGCGGGTCGTGACGATCGCGCCGTTGGGTGCCGCGGACGGCACTCTGGCGTTGGGTACCCGGCAGGGCACGGTGAAGGTGTGTGCGCCGGAGTGGCCGGTGCGGTCGGACGAGTTCGAGGTGATCGGGCTGCGCGAGGGTGACGAGGTGGTGGGCGCGACGTGGCTGGCCGACGGGTCGGAGACGTTGGCGTTCGTGTCGTCGGACGCCTCGTTGCTGCGGTTCGGTGCGGATCTGGTGCGGCCACAGGGGTTGAAGGGTGGCGGCATGGCAGGCATCAAGCTGGCCGACGGTGCCGAGGTGGTGTTCTTCGGTGCGGTGCGGACCGGGGACGACGAGCACGGTGAGCCGCTGGTGGTGACGTCGACCGGGCGGATGGTGAAGGTGACGCCATTCGCGGAGTATCCGGCGAAGGGCAGGGCGACCGGTGGGGTGCGGGCGCAGCGGTTCCTGAAGGGTGACACGCGGTTGCGGCTGGCGTGGATCGGTTCGCGGCCGGCGGGGGTGAGCGAGGGCGGCGGTGCGGTGGAGTTGCCGGAGGTCGATCCGAGGCGGGACGGGTCGGGGTCGGCGCATCCGGGGCCGGACCTGGTTGGGCATCTGATCGAACGGGACTGAGCCGGGCGCTGGTGGTCGACCGCCGGGGGGTTTACGGCCGACCACCAGCTTGGTCGGGTGGCGCCGCAACGGCGGTCACCCGACCGGTCCGGTCAGTTGAGCACGACGGCGCCGTCCTGGATGGTGATGCCTTCCGAGGGCAGCGGTCGGGGTGCCGGACCGGCCTTGACGGAGCCGTCGACGATGCTGAACTTGGCTCCGTGGCAGGGGCACTGGATCAGGCCGTCGGCGACCTTGGTGACGGCGCAGCCCTGGTGGGTGCAGTTCGAACTGAACGCCTTGTAGGTGCCGGCCTTGGGCTGGGTGACCACGACGCCGTGGGCGGGGTAGATCACGCCGCCGCCGACCGGGATGGCCGACGCCCTGGTCACGACGAGCGACTCGGGGGTGCCGGGGATCGAGGGCAGCGGTGCTTCCTTGCCGGTGGGCGAGCCCGCCCCACCGCCGCTGCCACCTGCCGAGCCGCCGGCCGAGGTGGGCGGGGCCGCGGACGGGAACGTCCGCGTGGGGGCGGGCGCGGGGCCGGTGGCCTTCGGGCCGGACGAGCTACACGCCGCGAGGCCGGCTCCCGCGGCGACCACCGTGCCGGCGATCGCCACGTCGCGGACCCACTGGCGGCGGCTGACCTGCGCGTCCGGTAATGCCTGCTCGGCCGTGGCGGGCGGCTCGGACGGGTCGGCCGGGCTCGGGGCCGCGGCTGGTTCTGTCGTGCGTGCTGTGGTCATGGGTACTCCTCGTGGTGGGTGTGGTGCCCCACCCGGTTCGGTCAGCCGTCCAGCACGATCTCGCTGTTCCTGACGGTGATCCGCTCCGGGGGCAGCGGCGCCGGCGCCGGTCCGGCCTTCACCGAGCCGTCGACGATGCTGTACATGCTGCCGTGACACGGGCACTGGATCAGCCCCCTAGCTACGGTGTTGACCTGGCAGCCAAGGTGGGTGCACGTCGCGCTGAACGCCTTGAACGTGCCGGCGGCCGGCTGGGTCACGACGACGTCCTGAGCGGCGAAGATGACGCCGCCGCCGACCGGGATCGCCGACGACTTGCCCAGCGTGGTGGGACCGGATGGTTTCGAGGGCCCGGAGCCGCACGCGGCCAGTGCGGCGCCAGCCGCGACCACGGTGCCGGCGACGGCGGCGTTGCGGAACAGCCGCCTGCGGGACAGTTGGCAGCCGAGTGGGTCGTGCCCATCGGCCGGGCAGCTCGCCGGTGGCGCGCCGGCCTCGGCCGGTGCGGCTTCGCGCGCTGTCGTCATCCGAACTCCTCACACGTGGTCGGCACCATGCTCACCGATACGGCACTGCGGCGCTAATGGATCGGGCAATCGTCGCACAGGCGAGTTGAATCACTCGGTGGTGGCTCCGGTGACGACCGGTTCATGGCGGACCGGGAAGTTCACCGAACTGGCGATGAAGCACACCCTGTGGGCGTCGTGGTGCAACGCGATCGCCTTGTCCACCATGGTGGCGGACGCGACCGTGACGTGCGGGTGAAGCACGGCCTCGGTGAACCGGCCGCCGATGCCGCTCTGCTCCATGGTGGCGGCGGCGACGTCGGTGTACTCGGTGACGACCACGCCGGCCATGACGCATACGTGCAGGTAGGACAGCAGGTGGCATTGGGACAGGGCGCCGAGCAGGGCGAGTTCGGGGTTCCAGCGGGTGGCGTCGCCGCGGAAGGCGGGGTCGGAGCTGCCGAGGATGACGGGCACACCCTCGGCGGACAGTTCGTGGGCGCGGTCGTAGTCGCGGTAGCCACTCGAACCGGTGCCGCGATTTCCTGTCCAGACGAGCTTTGTTTGGTATGTGTGAACCCCGGCCATGGCTCTCCCTTTGTCGAGTTCCTGTTAAGTCAACGACATTCTGGAATGGGTCGGCGTTCTGATCAGATCCGGCTCTCGGCCCGATGTTGGCGGACGGCGCCGGACGTGCTCAGATGTACGCGCACCTCGGCGGCAACCCACAGGAGGCACCCACGATGGCCGTGACCACTCCCGCGACCCGTACCACCCCGCCGTTCCGCGCCGACCACGTCGGCAGTCTGCTGCGACCGCAGAAGTTGCTGCGGGCGCGCCAGGAGCACGCCGAGGGTGCACTCGACGACGCAGGGTTGCGGGCCGTCGAGGACGAGGCCGTTCTGGAGGTTGTTCGTACGCAGGGTGACGTGGGGTTGCGTACGGCGACCGACGGCGAGTTCCGTCGGGCTTCCTGGCACATGGACTTCATCTACCAGCTCGGTGGGGTGGTGCGCACCCAGGAAAACCTGGCCGTGGAGTTCCACAACGCGGAGGGGACGATCCAGTTCACGCCGTCGGGCCTGCGGGTGACCGAGCGGATCCGGTTGGACAAGACGATCTTCGCGGAGGACTTCACGTTCCTGGCCGCGAACGCCGGCCCTGGTCAGACGGCGAAGCTGACCATCCCGTCGCCGAGCATGGTGCACTACCGGGGTGGCCGGGCGGCGCTGGACCCGAGCGTCTACCCGGACGAGGAGCGGTTCTGGGCCGACCTGTCCGCCGCCTACGCCGACCAGGTACGGCGGATCTCCGAGCTGGGCTGCACCTATCTGCAGTTGGACGACACCAGCCTGGCCTACCTGAACGACCCGCGGCAGCGGGAGATGGTGGCCAACCGGGGTGACGACGCGGAACACCAGCACGAGCGCTACATCCGGCAGATCAACGCGGCCATCGCGGACCGGCCGGCCGGGCTGCACGTGACCACGCACATGTGCCGGGGCAACTTCCGGTCCTCGTGGGTGGCCGAGGGCGGTTACGACTTCGTCGCCGAGCAGTTGTTCAGCGAGCTGGCGGTGGACGGGTTCTTCCTGGAGTTCGACGACGTGCGGTCGGGCACGTTCGCGCCGCTGCGGTTCGTGCCCGAGGGCAAGATGGTCGTCCTCGGCCTGGTGACGACGAAGCGTGGCGCGCTGGAGAGCAAGGACGACCTGAAGCGGCGCATCGACGAGGCCACGAAGTACGTGCCGTTGGACCAGTTGTGCCTGTCGCCGCAGTGCGGTTTCTCGTCGACGGTGGAGGGCAACGTCCTCACCTTCGACGAGGAGGTGGCGAAGCTGCGCCTGATCGTGGAGACGGCGGCCGAGGTCTGGGGCTGATCGACCCCGGCCGCCGGGCCGTCCCCCGGGGTCAGTTCTGGGTCGGCTGGTGGATGCCGGGCCGGATGGTGACGACGGTCAGTTGGGCGCCGCCGGGATCGCCCGCACAGCCGAGTGCGCCGCTGTGCAGCGGTACGAACAGTGACGCACGCTCGTCCGGCGGGTAGACGCGGAAGCCACGCACCGGGGTCGGCCGGCACTTGTCCGGGTCCCACACGCCGGTCGAGATGGAGTCGATCGCGGTGGACGCGACGGCGCCGCGGGCGAGCGTGACCCTCGGTCCGATGCTGCCCTCGCGGACGGCGGCCGCGCCGACCTGCCTGCCGTTGTCACCGGCCACATAGGACACGCCGGGAAAGCCGACGATGAAGCACGGCGCGCTGCCGGTGTTGGTGAAGGTGAGGATCTCGAAGTCGTGGCTGGTGGCGGCCCCCGCGCCGATCAGGCCGAGCTTGAGGTCTTGGGACCGGCATTCCGGTGTGGTGGCCCGCTGTTCGGTGGCCTGACCGGTTGTCGGGTGTTCGCCGGCCGTCGGCTCGGTCACCGACGGTTCGGCCGCGGGTGCGCTGGGCGCGGCGGTGAACGACGGCGTGGTGGTGGGCGGTGGCGCGGCGTTCGTGGTGCCGCCACCGCACGCGGCCATGGCGACGGCGGCCAGCGCGCCCGTGGCGGCGAGGACGATCCGGGATGTGGTGCGCATCGATTCCCCCTTCAGCTCACGATGCTGTGACTTGATGGATGTGTGAGCGGGGGCCGACGTTGGGTCGGTGTGATGTTGTGCGATGTGGAGCAACGTCGGACACGGTGGCGCGTCTACCGCTCGTGTGGGTCCCACAGTTGCCGCAGCGATTGTTGTGGGACCACAACGCCTATTACGGCCGGTGGCTACTGCGCCGCCTCCCGGAGCGGGTGCCCAGCGCGCTGGACGTCGGGTGCGGCGCGGGCTGGCTGGCCACCGCCCTGGCCGAGCGCGCCGGCCGGGTTGATGCCGTGGACCGGTCGGCGGAGATGATCCGGCTGGCCAGGGCACGGGAGGCGAACGGCGTCCGGTGGCTGGTGGGCGACGTGCTGGCCGACGACCTCCCGCTGGCCGAGGGCTACGACCTGGTGACGGCCGTGACGTGCCTGCACCACATGCCACTGGAGCCGGCACTGCACAGGCTGGCCGGCCTGGTGCGGCCGGGTGGGCGGCTGGCCGTGGTGGGGATGTACGTGCCGGCGACGGTGGCCGACCGCGCGATCGAGGTGCTGGCACTGCCGGCGAACGGCCTGCTGGGGTTGGCGCTGGCGGCGCGCGGCCGGGCCGGTAAGCCGTACGCGCCGGACATGCCGGTACGCGTGGCCACCGACCCGCTGGCCACGATCCGTCGGGCCGCCGCCGGGATCATGCCCGGTGCGCAGGTGCGCAGGCGGCTGTTCTGGCGGTACACGCTGCTGTGGCGGCGACCGGCCGGGTCAGGCGACGACCAGTAGCGTCTTGCCCAGGGTGGCGCGCGACTCGATGGTGGCGTGCGCGTCGGCGGCCCTGGCCAGGGCGAACCACTGGCCGATCACCGGCCGCAGCCTGCCCTGCCGGGCCTCGGCGAGGGCGGCTCTGGTCAGGTCGGGCATCCGGTCCGGTGCCACGGCCAGGCCCTTGGTCACGGTGACGCCCCTGGTCCGGGCCTCCTCGTCGTCGATGCGGGTGAACGAGCCGCTGGCCAGCCCGTAGACGAACATCCGGCCGCCCGGGTCGAGCAGGTCGAACGCGGCCCGGCCGATGGTGCCGCCGACGCCGTCGAACACCACGTCCAGCCCGCCGACCGCCTCCCGCACGTCGGCGGTCCAGCAGGGCTCGCGGTAGTCGACCGCGACCGCGGCGCCCAGTTCGGTCGCCAGGGCGAGCTTGTCGGCACCGCCCGCGGCGGCGACCACCGTCGCGCCCGCGTTGCGGGCCACCTGCACGAGCAGACTGCCCACGCCACCGGCAGCGGCTTCGACCAGCACCCGCTCCCCCGGCCGCAGCGCCGCCGCGTCGGCCAGCGCCACGGCGGTACGGCCGTCGGCGAGCAGGGCGACGGCGTCCTCCAGGTCCAGGCCGTCGGGCACGTCGATCAGCGACGTGACCGGCACGGCGACCGCCTCGGCGTAGCCGCCGACACCGCCGGTGGCCGTGACCACCCGCCTGCCGACCAGGTCGGGGTCGACGCCGGTGCCGACGGCGGTGACCGTGCCACCGACGCCGTTCCCGGGCACGAACGGCGGCATCCTGCTGGCCGGTCCCGGACCGCGGCCGGCGCGCACCTGGGTCTCGACGAACGTGATGTTGGCGAACGCCACCCGCACCACGACCTGACCGGCCGACGGCTCAGGATCGGGCACGTCGGTGGCCACCAGCACGCCAGGCGGTCCGAACTCGGTCAACAGCACGGCTCTCATGAGTGCATCGTCCACCCTCCAGTTAGGTGTAGGTCAACGTCGCCGGATCACCAGGACACCCGAGTCGACCTGCGGCGGCGGCCGGAACGCCTTCCTGGGCAGTGACCGGCCCTGCCGCACGTCCCACCGGCCGGGCGTGCCTGCCGCGTAGCGCCGGACCACGGCCCGTTGCAGGACGAGATCGGCGGCCACCAGCCGGGAGCCGGGCGCGAGCAGCGCCCGCAGGAGTTCGGCGCTGTGCCCGTACGGCGGACTCGCGACCACCCGAAACGGCCGGCGCGGCCAGCGGAAGTCGGCGACGTCGACGCCCACCACTGTCACATCGTGCCCAGCGAACCGCGCCCGCAGCCGGTCCACCCGGCCTGGGTGCAGCTCCACGGCGACGACGGTGGCGCCTGCGGCGACCAGATGGGCGGTGATGGCCCCGTGCCCGGCACCCACGTCCACGACCAGTTGGCCTGGCCGGACACCGGCGTCGGCGACGATCCGCCCCGCCCACTCGTCAACGAGCGGATGCCATCCCCACGCCCGGCGCGACCGCCCGGCCGCGCGCACGGAACATCACCATCATGCTGGTCACCATGGCCGGGACACTAGGCAACCGCACCGACGCCCGCCACCGCTTTTCAGCGCCGGCCGGACTCGGGCGCGGCCGACCGGCCGATCGAGACGGTAAGCGACCCGACCAGCACCGATCCGCAACTCTCGCGCGCCCGCAGCAGACCAACACGCCAACGCCATGGTCGGGGGCGCCAATTGTCCAGCACAACCCCTGATCGAGCGCCGGGCTCGTCCGCCAACGGCCGAGCAGAGCAGGCTGAGCCGAGCAGACCGGGCGAACAGCCTGGGCCAGGGCGACTGGCGGTTGGCGACAGGCGACGGCGACGGGCGACGGGCGACGGGCGACGGGCGACGGGCGACGGGCGACGGGCGACGGGCGATCTTGCAAGTCCACAGACCGGCCAGCCGAGCATGCTCAGCGAGCAGACCACGCCGGTCCCGACCAGGCGAGCAACCCGGGCCAGGCACACGAGCAACCAGCCACGCCGATCTGGCCAGCCCACAGACCGGCCAGCCGGACACGCTCAGCGAGCAGACCACGCCAGTCCCGACCAGGCGAGCAACCCGGGCCAGGCACACGAGCAACCAGCCACGCCGATCTGGCCAGCCCACAGACCGGCCAGCCGGACACACCGAACGACCAGACCACACCCGGGCAGACCGGGCCAGGCAGGTTGGGCCGGGCAGGGCGACGTAGCCGCCCAATCCGCCATCGAACACCGCAGCCCGACCGCTGCCCCCACGCCACCAAGCACAACCGCCCGCAGGCCGGACACGCAATTATCCAGCAGAGCCCGGCAGCATCCACCACCGCCGGCTGTGCGCCGTGCGGGCCGGCGGCTGGCTGTATCAGCCGCGCATGGCGCGGCCGGGCGGCGCAGGAAGGGCCAAGATGCCCCGGCGAGCTGAGCCGACCTCAATTATCCAGCACAACCGCTGGTCACGCACCGACCAGCCGCCCGACCCTCACGCCGCGGAACGAGCCGGCAAACCCAAGTGGTCGCGCAATGTCGGCCCGCTGTACTCCGCCCGAAAAACCCCACGCTCCTGCAACAACGGCACCACGAGGTCGGCGAAATCGTCCAACCCACCAGGCGTCAGGTGCGGCACCAGGATGAACCCGTCACTCCCGTCCGACTGGACGAAGTCGTTCATCGTCGCCGCAACCTGTCCCGGCGTGCCGATGAAGTTCTGCCGACTCGTCGTCGAGATGATCAGTTCCCGGATGGACAGTCCCTTGGCCTCGGCAAGTTCCCGCCACTCCCGCGCGGTGGCCATCGGATCCCGGTACATGCGGACCGAAGCCCGGCCGGGCGCGACCGTGCTGCCGTCCACCAGTGGGTCGACGTCGGGCAGCGGACCGTCGGGGTCGTACGCGGACAGGTCCCGGTTCCACACCTGTTCCAGCGATTTGATCGCGGTCTGGCCGCTGACCTGTTGGCGCCGGATGACCTCGGCCTTCTCCCTGGCTTCCGCCTCGGTGTCGCCGAGCACGAACGTCGTCGCGGGCAGGATCTTCAGTTCGGAGGGTGAACGGCCGTACCGCGCCAGTCGACCTTTGACGTCCGCGTAGAACGCCTGCGCCTCGGCGGGTTTGCCGTACCGGCTGAAGATCGCGTCGGCGGCGCGGGCGGCGAACTCGCGGCCGTCGTGCGAGTCGCCCGCCTGGAAGATGACCGGCCTGCCCTGGGGCGATCGGGGCACGTTGAACCGGCCGCTGATGTCGAAATGGTCGACGTGGTGGTCGAACGAGCCGGCAGCGGCGTCACTGACGAAGCGCCCACTGGTCCGGTCGGCGACGATCTCGTCGCCGTGCCATGAGTCGAACAGCTCCCACGTGGCGCGCAGGAACTGCTCGGCCCGCGCGTATCGCTGGTCCTGGGGCAGGAAGCCGCCGCGCCGGAAGTTCTCGCCGGTGAAGGCGTCCCAGGACGTGACGACGTTCCACGCGGCGCGGCCGGCGGACAGGTGATCGAGGGTGGCGAACTGGCGGGCGACCTCGTAGGGCTCGTTGAAGGTGGAGTTGATCGTGCCGGCGAGGCCGAGCCGGTCGGTGACGGCCGCGAGCGCCGCCAGCACGGTGAACGTGTCCGGTCGACCGACGACGTCGAGGTCGTAGATCCGGCCGCCCTGCTCGCGCAGCCGCAGGCCTTCGGCCAGGAACAGGAAGTCGAACTTGGCGCGTTCCGCGGTGCGGGCCATGTGGGCGAACGACGCGAACTCGATCTGGCTGCCCGACTCGGGGTCGCTCCACACGGTCGTGTTGTTCACGCCGGGGAAGTGCGCCGCGAGGTGGATCTGCTTCACCAGCCGACCGTAACCCCGGGGCTCGGCCGGGTGGCCGGGCGTCCACAGGGCGAGAACCATAGAGCGTCTATATAGATAGTCTATACTTCGCGCCGTGGCACAGGTTGACCTACGGCAGGTACTGGGCGAGACCCTCTACGGGCTCGCCGTCGTCGCGATCCGGGCCAGATCCAGGGACATGAGCCTCACCGCGGCCTCGACGATGTCCACGCTGAGCCGGACCGGTCCCCTGCGGCTGACCGATCTGGCCGCGGTGGAGGGCATCACCCAGCCGTCGATGACATCGCTGGTCACCGGCCTGGAGCGGGCCGGGCTGGTCGAGCGGCGCCCCGATCCCGGTGACCGGCGGGTGGTGCTCGTCGCGCTCACCGACGCCGGTCACGAACACCGGCGCACCCGGCGGCAGCAGGGCGCGGAACGGCTGACCGCGCTGGTCAATCAACTGTCCGAAGAGGACCAAGCCGCACTGGCAAAGGCACTGCCGGCACTGGACCGGCTGCACGAACTCGCGACCACCAAGGAGAAGGCATGACAGCGCACGACGCACCGGCGGTGAGCCCGTTCCGGCAGCCCAAGGGCGTGTGGGCGGTCGCGTTCGCCTGTGTCGTGTCGTTCATGGGCATCGGCCTGGTCGACCCGATGCTGCCCGCCCTGTCGACGCAGTTACACGCCTCCCCCAGCCAGGTCGAGCTGCTGTTCACCAGCTACCTGGTGGTCACCGCGGTGGCGATGCTGGTCACCGGGTGGGTGTCCAGCCGGATCGGCGGCAAGCGGACGCTGGTGGCCGGGCTGGTCCTGATCGTCGCGTTCAGCGCGCTGGCCGGTTCCACCGACACGATCGGCGGCATCATCGGCTTCCGGGCCGGTTGGGGCCTGGGCAACGCGCTGTTCATCGCGACGTCCCTCGCGGTGATCATCGGCGCCGCGTCCGGCGGGTTCAGCGGCGCGATCATCCTCTACGAGACGGCGCTGGGCGTGGGCATCGCGCTCGGCCCGCTGGTGGGCGGCGAACTGGGCGGGATCAGTTGGCGCGGCCCGTTCTTCGGCGTCACCGTGCTGATGGCGATCTCGCTGGTGGCGACCGTTCTGTTCGTCGGCGAGACACCGGCACCGCCACGGCGGACGTCGATCCTCGACCCGCTGCGGGCGCTGAAGCACCGTGGCCTGGCCACGATGAGCCTGGCCGCGCTCTGCTGCAACTGGGGTTTCTTCACACTGCTGGCCTACACGCCGTTCCCGATGCACCTGAGCATCCACCAGCTCGGCTACGTGTTCACCGGCTGGGGCATCCTGGTAGCGATCTTCGCGGTGTTCGTGGCGCAGCGGTTGCAACGCCGGTTCGGCACGCCCAACACGCTCTACGTCAGCTTCGCCGTGCTGACCGTGCTGCTGGTGGTGATCGGCGCCGGCACGTCCAGCCAGGTCACGCTGATCGTCGCGGTGATCCTGTCCGGCGCGATCATCGGCCTGAACAACACGCTGACCACCCAGGCGGTGATGCTGGTGGCGCCGGTGGAACGGCCGATCGCCTCGGCCGCCTACGGGTTCGTGCGGTTCATCGGCGGCGGGCTGGCGCCCTACGCGGCGAGCAAGCTGGTCACCACGTTCAACGTGCACGTGCCGTTCTACGTCGGGGCGGGGGCGGTCGCGCTCGCCATCGTGGTGCTGTCCACCGGCCACCGGGAACTGGTGGCGGCGGAGAGCGGCACCACGATGGTGAGCGCACCCCCGGCCGATCAGGACCCGGCGAGCACCTCGGCCACCGCGCGGTAGGCGGGCAGCGGGTCGGGGCCCAGTGCCTGGATGCAGACGTGGTCGGCGCCCGCGTCCAGGTGTGCGGTGACACCGGCGGCCAGCGTCTCGCCGTCGCCGTGGATGGCGAGCGCGTCGATCAGGCGGTCGCTGCCGCCGTCGGCGATGTCCTCGTCGGTCCAGCCCAGGCGGCGCAGGTTGCTGGTGTAGTTGACCAGGTTCAGGTAGGGCTTGGCGACGGCGGGCCGGCCGATCTCCCGTGCCTTGGCCGGATCGGTCTCCAGCACGACCTTCTGTTCGGGCGCGAGCAGCGGTCCGGGGCCGAGGATCTGGCGTGCCTCGCGGGTGTGCTCCGGGGTGGTCAGGTACGGGTGGGCGCCCGCGGTGCGCTCGGCGGCCAGCTTCAGCACCTTCGGGCCCAGGGCGGCCAGTGCCCGGCCGGCGACCGGTACGCCTGCCGCGTCCAGGTCGTCCAGGTAGCGGACGATCGTGTCGTAGGGCTTGCGGTACTCCTGGGTGGCCTCCGGGTGGCCGATGCCGACGCCGAGCAGGAACCGGTCGGGATGTTTGGCCGTGATCCGGTGGTAGGCGGCCGCGATCGGGGCGGCGTCGTCCTTCCACATGTTCACGATGCCGGTGGCGAGCGTGATCCGTTCGGTGGCGTCGAGCAGCCGCTCGACGATCTCCAGGTCGCCGCCGGGTGATCCGCCGATCCAGATGGCTCCGTAGCCGAGCCGTTCCACCTCGACGGCGAGTTCCGGACTGAAGTCTGCCCGGCGCCACACGCCGAGCCTCCCGAGTTCGATGGCCATGTTCGGCATCAAACCCTGTCCGGGCCCGGATATTCCAGTTGTCAGGGTTTCTTGACGGCATCACGACTGTCAGGCTACCTTGACGGCATGGCGAACGGGGAGCTGCCGGCCGACCTGGCCGGCCAGGTGAGCAACAAGGACCCGGCCGTCGGGTTGCCGGCCGTGGTGGCGCTGCGGCGGCTGCTGGACGAGCTGGAACGACTGCACGTGGACAACGCGCGGGACCAGGGCTGGTCGTGGCAGGACATCGCGACGGCGCTGCGGGTGAGCCGCCAGTCGGTGCACGAGAAACACGCGCACCGGCGCAAGGTGACGGGCTTGGAGGACTGAGATGTTCGAACGGTTCACCGACAGGGCGAAGCAGGCCGTGACCTTCGCCCAGGACGAGGCGATCACCCTCGGCCACGACTTCATCGGCACCGAGCACCTGCTGCTCGGCCTGGCCAGGAACACCGACGGCATCGCCAGGGACGTGCTCGGCGCACACGGCGTCACCCCCGACCGGGCGCGGGACGAGACGGTCCGGCTGCTCACCGAGGCGGGCGTCGACACCAGCGGCGGACAACCGGCCACCGAGGCGCTGGCCGCGATCGGCATCGACGTCGACGAGATCCGGCGGCGCGCCGACGAGGCGTTCGGACCGGGCAAGTTCCGGTTCCCGCGGCCACCGTTCACGGCGAGGGCGAAGCGGTCGCTGGAGTACACGCTGCGCGAGGCGGTCACCCTGGGCAACGAACGGATCGGGCCGGAACACCTGATGCTCGGCGTGCTGCACGACGACGAGAGCGTCGGGCTCCGGGTGCTCGTCGCGCTGGGTGCCGACCCGACCGAGCTGCGGTCCGCCGTGCTGGCGCGGGTGACGCCGGACTGACCGATGGAAACACGCCCCGGTCACCGAACCCGCCCCCGCGGCCTCGGTGACCGGGGCCGTGCCAGGATGGCGGGTGTCGCACCACGTCCCGTGTCAGGAGTGCCGATGACATCCGAGTCCGACCTGTCAGCGGAGCAGCCCGACTGGTTGCCGCCCGACGTGGACGTGAGCCGCCCCAACGCGGCGCGGGTGTACGACGTCTACCTCGGCGGCGCGCACAACTTCCAGATCGACCGGGAGTTCGCCAAGCGGGCCAAGGATTTGCTGCCCGAGGTCATCGCGATGGCCAGGATGAACCGGGCGTTCCTGCAGCGGGCGGTGCGCGAGTTGACGCGGGCGGGCATCGACCAGTTCCTCGATCTGGGCTCGGGCATCCCGACCGTGGGCAACGTGCACGAGATCGCCCAGCGGATCAACCCCGAGGCCAAGGTCGTCTACGTGGACAACGAGGCCGTCGCGGTCGCGCACAGTGCGCTCATCCTGGAGGGCAACCCCAGGGCCGGCGTGGTGCAGGCGGACGTGCGGGAGCCCGACCAGGTGTTGACCGCCGAGGTGACGAGGAAGCTGCTGGACTTCAGCCGGCCGGTCGCGGTGATCATGTGCACGATCATCCACTTCGTGCCGGACAGTGACGACCCGGCGGGCGTGGTGGGCGCGTACCGGGACGCCGTGGCGCCGGGCAGCTATCTCGCGCTGAGTCACGCCACCAGCTACAGCCGGCAGGACGTGGAGAGCGTCCGGGCCGCGTACAGCCAGACCGCCAACCCGGTCACGGCCCGCACGAAACCGCAGATCGAGCGGTTCTTCGACGGCTACGAACTGCTCGAACCGGGCCTGGTGTTCACCCAGCAGTGGCGCCCCGACCACCCGTCCGACGTGGGCGACGACCCGGAGAACTCCGGCCTCTACGCCGGTGTGGGCCGCAAGCTGTAGACAGGGTCAGCGGCGGGCCGTCGCACGCAGGCCGTTCAGCGCCCGGTTGCCCATGGTCCGGGCCACCTGCAGCCGTACCGCGCCGGGGCACCGCCCGTGGTAGATGGCGAAGTCGCCGAACATCCGGGCCCCCGGCCGGTCCGCGACCGACTCGGCGGCGGCCAGCACGGCGGGCAGCCGGTCCGGCGCCATCTGCAGCGGCGCCTCGTGCGGCTGGTACGTCGTGCCGATCGAGTAGTCGCGCCCGGGCTTCGACCGCATCTCCACGTGGCAGCCCATCAGCCAGGTCACCGGCCGGGCAGCGGCGAACGCGACCAGCCGGCGCAGGCTGTCCAGGAACACCGGGAAGTCGAACACGTACAACCGGCCGTGCAGCACGGAGTCACCGGTGAGCAGGAAGCCCGTCCAGGGGTCGAACACCGCGATCGACGCCGCCTGGTGGCCGGGGATGCCGGTGAGCTCCAGCACCCGGCCGCCCAGGTCGAACGAGACCACCTGGGCCGGCCAGTCGGTGATGCCGAAGAACTCGGCCACCGCCTCGGGCGGCACGCCGACGACCGTGGTGTCCGGGCGGTCGGCGAACTGGCCGTCGCCCTGGACGTGGTCGCCGTGGCCGTGGGTGTGGGCGACGACGAGTTCGTAACGCTCCCTCGGGTGCGCGGCCAGCCAGTCGGCGACGAGCTGGTCGATGGTGGCGCGCAACGGGAACCGCTCCGGCTCGGGCGTCGCGCCGGTGTCGAACAGGATGGCGCGGTCGTTGCCGAACAGCAGGTACAGGAACGGGGCCTCGTAGTTGACCGCCTTGTTCTGGCGCAGCACGAACGTGTGCTCGTCGTAGGCGTGCACCTGGATGGGCGGGTCGGTGTTGCGCCGGGCCGAGGGTGACCCGTGGATCCAGCGCACGTCCAGGTCACCGGACACCGGTGCGCCGGTAGTGAAGTCGATCATGTTGCCTCAGCTCGGATTGCCTGCCGTGAAGTTGACGGTGATGGTACGGAATCCGAGCGACTGGAGGAGGCTGGTCAGCATGGTCCGGGTGTTGCGTTCCGCGTCGGCGATGAGCTGGCTCCTGGTCGCGGCCGTGTGGATCTGGCGCTGCGCGAGCTCGTAGAGCGCCTGCTGCGAGTTCGGGTTGCCGGACAGGAACGTGTTGACCCTGGTGAACAGGCCCTGCTGCTGTGCGTAGACGTAGGACTGCTTGACGTCGAGGTTGGCCTGCTCCAGCTGCGCGTGCGGCAGGGTCAGCGTGGCCGAGGTGTGGTCGGGCGACGACTGGACCGCGTTGCCCTTGAGGTGGGAGAAGTCGACGAACGCGTTGTCCGTGCCGACGCCGATGAACATCGTGTCGCTGCCCACCAGGAACCCGGGCAGGAACGACGTGCCGGACGAGATGTCCACGACGACCTGGAACGTGCCCTGCGCCGCCTCGTAGCGGGACAGTTGCTTGATGGACGTGAGCAGCACCGGGCCGGACCGCTCGGTCGTCGTCTGGGCGAACGGGTTGCGCAGCTGCGGGAACAGGTGCACGGCCGACCCGACCAGCGCGACCGCCAACGCCACGACCACCACGATGCCGGCGGCGACCAGCCGCCTGGTCAACCTGTTCATGGCAGCGAGATTCCCGGTGCCACCGGTGCTCAACCAGGTTTGCCCCGGCAGGCCCAGTGGTACCAGGAGACCGGACGGCGGGAGGACACGATGCGGCGCACGCGACGACGCTCGACACGCAGGTCGATGTGGTTCTGGGTGTTCATCGTGGTGGTGGTCGTGCTGCTGCTGGCGATCTTCCTCGGTGGCTACCGCAAGGGCACCAAGGTCGGCTCACCGGAGGTCACCGGGACCGGTGTCACGTCGATCTCCTTGGCGGACAACGGTCCGGTCGATCGGCCGGCCGCCTGAGGTCCTACTTGGCCCGCAGCGTCTCGATGGTCCTGGCGATGCGGCGCTGCCGCGTCTCGGGCGTCTTCGCGTCCTCGACCGACAGCACGTACCGCTGCTTGTGGCTGTAGGACATGCCGTCGAACACCCGGCGGGCGGCCGGATCGGCGTCCAGCGCGGCGGCCAGGTCGGCCGGCACCACGACCTCGCGCGGCTTCGTGTCCAGTTCGACGTCGACGTCCACCTCGTCACCGGCCGCCACGCCGGCCTTGCCGCGCACGTCGGCGCTGACCGGCATCAGGTAACGGCCGCCCATCGACGCGATGGACGACCGGTAGGTGTAGCCGCCGTTGAGCGTGATGGTCACCGCGGGCCGCTTGCCGCCGCCCAGGGCCTCGACCACCTCGGGTGGCACCTCGATGCCGGTAGCGGTCTTCCCGTTCAGCGCGACGATGCCGTGGAACCGCATGACCCCTCCCCCGCTCCCGGCCAACCTGACCATCCACTACAGACTACTGAGAAGCCCCCGCCGCGCCGGGGAAGGCGCGGCGGGGGCCCGGTATCAGCCAGGGAAAGCGATCAACTGGGGATGCGGGTCGGCGGGGTGAGGCCGGTCCGCTCGTCGCCGTAGCTCAGCCAGTCACCGATGGGCCGGTGCTGGTCGACCGCGGGACGGTTGTAGTCGCACACGCCGTGCGGGAACGTGGCACGCAACCGCGCCTGCTCCGCCGCCGTGAACGTCACCGGGTAGCTGTGGAAGTTCAGCGGTGTCAGGCTGCACTTCAGCACGCTCATCGCCTGCTGCTCGCCGGCGATCTCCCTCGGGTTCTGTGCCACCCCGAACGCCGCGGCACACGCGCCGCTGGCCGGGTCGGTCACCTTCGCCACCACGCGCTGGGTGGCCGACAGGAAGCAGCCGTCACCCAGATCCGAGGGCCGGTCGACGATGACCTTCGACTGCAGCGACCGGTGCGACGAGTCCGCGTCGATCGCGTTGAGCCAGCGGTTCATCGCGTCCAGCTCGTAGGAGTTCACCGCGTTGACCACGTCCGTCGCGGGCGCGTTCTCGATGATCACCTGGTTGGCCGCTGTGCCGTTGGCCTGGATCAGCCGCTGGCGCAGGGCGAACGACCACTCCGTGGTGTGGATGTCGTTGCCGAAGCCGGCCAGGTCCAGGTCGTCGCGCTGGTCGATGATCGGCGTGTCCCGCAGGCCCTGGCCGCCGTTGGTGATCAGGTCGTCCGAGTACGCGGCGTTCAACGCCCTCGGGTCGGCCTGGATCCGGCCGGCCATCGGCTTGCCCGTCACGTCGATGCCGCCCATGTCGGCGTTGAGCGTGACGAACTGGTCCGGCGTGATCTGCCCGGCCCGCAGGGCCGCCAGGCCGTACTGCACACCGGTGTTGTCCAGTGTGCTGCGCACGAATCCGGTGGCCGGGTCACGGCCGAACTGGTTGACCAGTTGCTCGTTGGCGTTGCACTTCACGCCGGTCGGGTTGGTCACCGGGTCCCAGCGGGCGGACACCGGGATCGCCGAGTTGCAGCTGTCGGTGGCCGTGGCGCGGTTGGCGAACGTCAGGTCCCAGGACTGGCAACTGGTGTAGTCGAAGTACCCGGCGACGTCCTGCCGCTGGGCGGCGGTGAAGGACGCGCCGGGGCCGGCGAAGAAGTTGTCCAGCAGCCGGCAGTCGTCGACCGGGCCCGCGGTGGACAGCGGGTCGGGGAACGAGATGCTCGGGATGATCCCGTCCACGATGCCCGGGTACTCGTCGGAGATCGTGTACTGCTGGATGGCACCGCCGGAACCGCCCCAGCCGATGGTGTGCTCGACCGGACCGTAGGTGTCGATGAAGTGTTCCTTGACCATCATCGCGGCCTCGGCCGAGATCACGCTGGAGCAGTTGTTGTCCAACACGTTCAGGCTGGACGACGCGACCGCGTAACCCTGGGCGAGGAACAGGTCGTTGAGCACGCCACCGGTGCTGTTGCCCTGGTGGTAGCCGGCGTTGCAGCCGCCGCCGAACGTGTAGACCAGAACGTGGTTCCAACTGGAGTCCGGCGTCACCGGGGTGGGGTTGCTGCCGTCGAACAGCGCCGCGATCTGGTAGACGGCGCGGTCGATGGTGCCGGTCTCGATCCGCACGATGTACGGGACGGTGTGTCCGTTGACCGTGGTGGTGGCCAGGTCGGCCGGGCGGCTGGTCGGGTCGGCCAGCGAGACGAACGCGCCCGCGGTGTTCTTGTAGTCGAAACCGACCTGAGTCGGGGCGCTGCACAGCGGCATCACGGCAGGCGCCAGGCCGAAGGCCGTCGTCTCGCAGAAGAACGGGGTCTGCTGCGGTCCGGAGAACACCGGGCCGGTGATCGGGTGGTTCACCACGCGCAGTTCGGCGTGCTGCCCGCCGCCCCTACCGTGTCCGTCCACCCGGGCGGCCAGGTCGTTGCCGCCCTCGCGCAGGCCGGTGACCAGCCCGAGCAGGCTGCCGTCGGGCTGCGCGTGGAAGGCGGAGGTCACGTCGTGGCCGTTGGCGGTGATCCGCACCGCACCGGCCTGCACTCCGTCGGGCACGGTGACGCCGATCAGCGCCTGGCCGCCACTGATCAGTGAGGGCCGTGGATTGGAGACCGTGACCAGACTGAGATGTGCCGGGCCGCCGTGGCCCTGGCCGTTCTGGTTGCCCGGTCCCTGGCTGGCCGTCGCCGGGGTCGCCGTGAGGCCGACGGCCAGAACTGCGGACGCCGCCAGTACGGCGGCCGGAAGTAATCTGCTGAGTGTTCTGCGCCACCGATGTTCGTGCACCGCATCGCTCCACTCGCTCATGGCGCGGCGGAGGTTCCGCGGCGCCGAGGAACTCATGCTGTGTAGCACGCCCTCGGCGACTGGAACAACGTTCGGTCTCGAACTTCGCGGAGTGACCGAACAGGACGGTCAGCGCAATCATGACCAACCCCACCGGCGTTCTGCCCGCACCGGAGGGCCCTGATCAGGCACACTGGCGACGTGACGGAAGCCAAGAAGAGCCGGGCGAGCAGCACCAAGACGATGCTGCTGGAGGCCGCCCGGGAGATCTTCACGACCGCGGGCTACGCGGACGCCGCCGTGGTCGACATCGTGGAGCGCGCGGGCTCCAGCGTCGGCAGCCTGTATCACCACTTCGGTGGCAAGTCGGATCTGTACATCGCGCTGTACGACGACTACCAGACCAGGCAGCGGCACCGGTCGGCCAAGGCGTTCCGGCTCGCGTTGGCGTCGGGCGAGACGGACGCGCTCCAGTTGTTCGTCATCGCCTGCCGCGCCTACCTGGAGGGCTGCTGGGAGGAGCGGGAACTGGCCCAGCTGTTCCTGTCCGGCGGCGGCCCGCCGGGATTCGAACTGCTCATGCGGCGCGGTTTCCGCCACTGGCTGACCACCAACGCCGAACTGCTGTCCGAGCAGGCCCGGCCGCTGTCCGACACGCTGGTTCTGGTGCTCACCACGATCGCCAACGAGGCGGGCCGCGAGGTGGCCGTGCAACCCACCAGGGCGGCTGCCCGACGGTTCATCCAGGAGATCATCGAGTTGATCGGCAGGTTGTACCCCACGGACTGACCAGCACCGCCCGGACCAGCGGTTTCCGTACCGGTTAGGTCGTCATTACCCGAAGTACGCAACCCGGTCCCGCCCCTCTGGGCAACTCTGCCATGCTTCTGTAGCATGCCAAAAACCGAACACCGTTCGGGCGGCTACGGGGTGGTGGTCATGAGCTTGGAGCCAGACGGTCCGCTGTTGCGGGTCGACGGCATCCGCGTCTCCTTCGGTGGTCTGGACGTGCTCACGGACGTGAGCGTCGAGGTGCCGGTATCCGGCGTGCTCGGCGTGATCGGGCCCAACGGTGCCGGCAAGACCACCCTGTTCAACGTGATCTGCGGATTCGTCCGGCCCAGCAGCGGAACCATGACCTTCGACGGCCGGCCGCTGCGCGGTCACCGGCCGCACGAGGTCACCGGCCTGGGCATCGCCCGCACGCTGCAGGGTCTGGGCCTGTTCGGCCAGCTCTCCGTGCTGGACAACGTCGTCGCCGGCACGACACATCTGTCCCGGGTGGGCGTGTTCAGCGGTCTGCTCGGTTCGCCGTGGGCCGACCGCAGTGAACGCAGGCTGCGGGAGAAGGCGATGGCGGCGCTGACCGACCTGGGCATCGCCGACGACGCGAAACGCCCGTGCGCCAGCCTGCCCTACGGCATCCGCAAGCGGGTCGCGCTGGCGCGGGCACTGGTCGCGGAACCGAAACTGCTGCTGCTGGACGAACCGGCGGCCGGGCTGTCCGCGTCCGAGATGACGGAACTCGCCACGATCATCCGTGGCCTGCGCGGCACGACGTCGGTGATGCTCGTCGAGCACAACATGGACTTCGTGATGGACCTGTGCGAACGGCTCGTGGTCCTGGACTTCGGTAACGTCATCGCGCGCGGCACGCCGTCCGAGGTCCGGGCCGACCCGGCCGTGCAGCGGGCCTATCTCGGCGAGACGGTGGAGGCCGTGGGCGGACCCGTGGGTGGCGAGCATGCTTGAGATCACCGACCTCACCGTCGACTACGGTGCCGTGCGGGCGCTGGACTCGGTCGACCTTGAGGTGACCGAGGGTTCCATCACCGCCGTGCTCGGCGCGAACGGCGCCGGCAAGACCACGCTGCTGCGCGCACTGTCCGGCCTGGTCGGCTCCCGCAAGGGCGTGATGCGCTTCCTGGACCGCAGGATCACCGGCCGGTCCCCGGAGGACGTGGTGCGGGACGGCATCGCGCACGTGCCGGAGGGCCGGGGCGTGATCGCCGAACTCACCGTGGACGAGAACCTCCGGCTGGGTGGCCTGTGCCGCAGGGACCGGGCGTGGACCCGGCAGGGCACCGCACGCATGCTGGAGCTGTTCCCACCGCTGGCCGCCGCCCGCTACCGGCGGGCCGAGACGCTGTCCGGCGGTGAGCGGCAGATGCTGGCCGTCGGCCGCGCGCTGATGAGCCGGCCGCGCCTGCTGCTGCTGGACGAACCGTCGCTGGGCCTGGCCCCCCGGGTGATCGCCGACATCATCGCCACGCTGCGTCAACTCCGTGACGACACCGGGCTGACGATCCTGCTGGTGGAACAGAACGCCGCGACGGCGCTGTCCGTCGCGGACCGGGCGATCGTGCTGAACCTGGGCAAGAAGGTGGCCGACGACCGGGCCGACCTGCTGCTGGCCGACGACCGGATCCGACACGCCTATCTGGGGACGGAGGAGGTCCTGCTCGCCGGGAACGCCCCGGCCGGTCCCGATCCGGCGAGGAACACCGACCGACACCCCGATCGACTCGACGCCCCTTGGGAAGACTGAATGGTTCAGTTCATCGACCTGACACTCGGGGGCCTGTCCTCCGGCGCGGTGTACGCCGCGATCGGGCTCGCCCTGGTACTGATCTGGCGGGCCACCAGGATCGTCAACTTCGCCCAGGGCGGCATGCTGATGATCACCACCTTCCTGGCCTACGCCCTGATCAACGACGGCGCCTCCTACTGGCTGGCGCTGGTCGCCGCGGTCGCCGCCGGCCTGCTGTTCGGCGCGCTGGTGGAACGCGTGGTGGTGCGGCCGGTGGAGAACAAGCCGCCGCTCAACGCCGTCGTCGTCACCTTCGGCCTGCTGGTACTGCTGCAGGGCGTCGCCGGCATGATCTTCGGCGGCACGCCCAAGTCCTACCCGCCCGCCTTCGGCATCCGAGGGTTCAGTGTGGACGGCCGCAGGCTGCTGTTCGCGCCCAACGACCTGTGGGTCGTGCTGGTGGTGCTCGGCGTGATGGTGGTGCTGGCGGTCGTGTTCCGCCGGACCTCCCTGGGCCTGCGGATGCGGTCGGCGGCGTTCGCACCGGAGGTGGCGCGGCTGCTCGGCGTGCGGGTCGGGCGGATGTTCACCGTCGGCTGGGCACTGGCCGCCGCGGTCGGCGCGCTGGCCGGCATCCTGATCGCGCCCAGCACGTTCGTCAGTCCCAACGCCTTCGACGGCACGCTGGTCTTCGGCTTCACCGCCGCCGTCATCGGCGGGTTGGACAGCCCGCCGGGCGCGGTCGTCGGCGGGGTGAGCCTGGGCATCGTCCTGTCCTGGGTGTCCGGCTACCTGGGATCCGACGTGGTCAACCTCGGAGCATTGGTGGTCCTCGTAGTGGTGTTGATGGTGCGGCCCAACGGTCTGTTCGGGCACGCGGCGGGACGGCGGGTATGACGGCGACGACGACCGAGATGCGGCAACCGAAGGCCGACCGCCCCTCGCTGGCCACGTGGCCGCGCTCCACGCTGCTGCGGCACCTGATCTGGGCGATCGTCGGCGGGGTCGTGCTGTACGTCATCAGCATCTCCCTCGGCCAGTTCCAGGACCTGGAGTTCGCGCAGATCTGCTACACCGCCATCGCGGCCGCCGGCCTGACCGTCCTGTCCGGACTGTCCGGGCAGATCTCGTTGGGCCACGGCGCTTTCATGGCGGTCGGCGCGTACTCGACCGCACTGCTGTTGAACAACCAGCACTGGGCACTGGCGCCGGTACTGATCATCAGCACACTGATCACCGCCGTGGTGGGACTGGTCTTCGGTGCCGCGGCGGCCCGGTTGCGCGGGCCGTACCTGGCGGGCGTGACACTCGCGCTGGCCATCGGCCTGCCGACCCTGGCCAACTACCACGGGCTGCAGACGCAGCTCGGCGGCGCGAACGGCCTCATCCTGACGCCGAGCCCGCCGCCGCTCTCGCTGGGCGAGACCTTCCCGCTGGAACGGTGGCAGGCGTGGATCACCGGACTGTGCCTGGTGATCACGCTGTTCCTGTTGGCCAACCTGGTGACCAGCAAGGTCGGCAGGGACATGCGGCTGCTGCGCGAGGACGAGGACGCCGCGGCACTGTCCGGTGTCCGGGTGGCCCGCACGCAGGTGCTGGCGTTCAGCGTGAGCGCGGCCGCCGCCGGGCTCGGTGGTGCGCTGCTGGCCTGGGTGAACAGCCTGGCCGCGCCGGGCGCGTTCCCGCTGCAGCTGTCGCTGGCGCTGCTCACCGCGGCGGTGGTGGGCGGTATGGGCAGTCTCGCCGGTGCGGTGTACGGGGCGATCATCGTGACACTGCTGCCGATGTGGTCGATGGACGTGGCCCAGGCGGCAGGTCTGTCCCAGAACATCTACGCGAACATCCCGCTGGTGGTTTACGGGGTGGTGCTTTTTCTGGTTGTCGTGTTATTTCCCGGTGGGATTCAGGCCGGGTTGATCCGTTTGTGGAGGGCGTTGCACATCACGATTCGTTGACGACCACGGCTTACCACTCGCACTACGTGACCAGCATCAGTACGTTTTCTACAACCGAACGCCGTTCTAGTGAGAGGCGAAGGTATGACCCGCTCCACCCGATTTCGCGCGATCATCGCCATCACGGCGATGACCGCCATCTCCCTCACGGCTTGCGGTAGCCAGACGGGTTCGTCCTCGTCGTCCGCCGCGAGCGCGCCGGGCGTCACGGCCAACTCGATCCTGCTCGGCAGCACACAGCCGCTGACCGGTGTCGCGGCGCCCGGCTACTCCGAGATCGCGCCGGCCGCCCAGGCGTACTTCAACTACGTCAACGCGAACGGCGGCATCAACGGCCGCAAGATCACGCTCAAGTACGTCGACGACGGCTACAATCCCACCCAGACGGTCACGCTGACCAGGCAACTCGTCCTGCAGGACAAGGTCTTCGCCATGCTCGGCGCGCTGGGCACGCCCACCCACACCAAGGTGGTCGACTTCCTCAACAGCGAGCGTGTGCCCGACCTGTTCGTCGCCTCCGGCTGCGTCTGCTGGGACGAGCCGCAGCAGCACCCGTACACGTTCGGCTGGCAGCCCGACTACACGGTCGAGGGCAAGATCCTCGGCCAGTACATCAACAAGAACTTCGCGGGCAAGAAGGTCGCCTATTTCTACCAGGACGACGACTTCGGCCAGGACGGCGTGAAGGGCCTGGACAAGTACATTCCGGGCGCAGACGTGGTGAGCCGGCAGCCCTACCAGCCGGGTACCACGGACATCAAGGCGCAGGTGTCGAAGATCGCCGCCGCCAAGCCCGACGTGGTCGTGCTGTTCACGGTGCCCGCGTACACCGCGCTGTTCAAGCTGACCTCGCTGGCGCTGGGTCTCTCGCCGACGACGTTCGTGTCCAACGTGGGTTCCGACCCGCTGACGCTGGAGGGGCTGCTCAAGGCGGACGCCAAGTCGGCCGGCTCGTCGATCTCCAACCCGGCGCAGCTGATCGAGGGCATGGTCACCGACGCGTACCTGCCGTCACTGGGTGACACCAGCAACTCGTGGATCTCGCTGTTCAAGAAGGTCCACGACCAGTACGACGCGAAGGCACCGTTCGACGGCAACGTCGCCTACGGCATGGCGGTGGCGTACACGTTCGCCCAGGTGCTCGCCAAGACCGGCAAGAACCCGACCCGGCAGGGCCTGATCGACGCCCTGCAGAAGGGCGGACTGGCCGGCCCCGGCCTGGTGCCCTACCGGTACAGCGCGTCGTCGCACGCCGGCTTCACCGGTGTGCAGATCGGCACGATCAAGTCCGGCGCCATCGTGACGACGGGTACCCCGCTGGTCACCGACGACGGCTCCGGCGCGATCACGCCGTACACGGCCTCACCATCGACGGCTCCGGCCAACGGCATCCCGGCCAACTAGGAGTTACTCGGGACGGGCCGGCACCCACCGCCGGCACGACACAGGCCGCACGGTCCACCTCATCCGCGCCGAGGTGGACCGTGCGACCGGCGATAAAACGACGCGCCGGGCGTCCGGATACGGCTAGCATGTGGCTGTGCGCGAACGACATTGACACTCGGCGGACACCTCTGACCGGGACACCCGCCGGCTGACGCGGATCAGCGTCGGCTGGTCGCTGGTGTCCTTCGTGATTCCGCTCTATCCGCTGTACGCGCTGCTGTTCGCGGACACCGGATTGTCCGATGCGGACATCTCCGTCCTGTTCGTCATCTGGTCCGGCGTCGGCATCGTCGCCGAGGTGCCGATGGGTGCCGTGGCCGACCGCTTCTCCCGCCGGCACGCCATGGTCGCGGCAGGCGTCGGACAGGCCGCAGGCTACGTGCTGTGGACGGCGTGGCCCGGCTATGCCGGATTCGCCCTCGGGTTCGTGGCGTGGAGCCTGTTCGGCGCGCTGTCCTCGGGCACCCTGGAGGCGCTGGTCTACGACGGCCTGGCCGCCGTGGGCGCCCAGTCGCACTACGTCACGGTCCTGGGCCGGATCCGGGCCGCCGAGCTGCTGTCCCAGCTGCCCAACGCGGCCGCGGCCACCCTGCTGTTCGCGGTCGGCGGTTACCCGCTGGTCGGCTGGGTGAGCGTCGGTATGTGCCTGTGTGCCGCCGCGCTGGCCACCCGGCTGCCCGAGGCACCCCGGTCCGCACCCGACTCCGACGACGACGCCGACGACCTCGGCTACTTCGCCACGCTGCGAGCCGGCGTCGCGGAGGCGGCGGCCCGCCCGGCCGTGCGGGGCGCGGTGGCCGCGGTGGCGCTGCTGGCCGGACTGGACGCCTTCGAGGAGTACTTCTCGCTGCTGGCCAACGAGTGGGGCGTACCGGTCATCGAGGTGCCGTTCGCGGTGCTGGTGATCCCGGTGGCCGGTGCGATCGGCGCCGCGGTGGGTGGCCGGTACGGCAGGCTGCGGCCCGCGTTGCTCTGCTCGATCCTGGCAGCCGGTGTCGTGGTGCTGGGCGCGGCCGGGGTGCTGCACCGGCCGATCGGGCTGGTCGGGCTCGGCCTGTTCTACGGGCTGTACCGCCTGGTGTGGCTGGTGGCCGACGCCCGGCTGCAGGAGTCGATCACCGGCCGGGCACGGGCGACGGTGACGTCGGTGGCCGAGTTGGGCACGGAGTTCACCTGCCTGCTGGTGTACGCGGCCTGGGCGGTGCACCAGGTGATCGGCATCGCCGTGCTGGGCCTGGCGGTGGCATTGCTGCTGCCGTTCTGCCTGCGGCGGCGGACGGTCAGTGCGAGTCGCGGGTGACGACCGAGCCGCTGGAGCCGACCAGGAAATCCAGGTCCGCCCCGGTGTCCGCGCCGCCGACCGTGTCCACGTACAGCTTCTCCCAGCCGCGGCGCGGCCGGGCCAGTGCCGCCGTCAACGCCTCGGCCGGTGGGCGGGCGGCCAGTTCGGCGTCGGACAGTTCCACGTCCACCCGCCTGCCGGGCACGTCCAGGACGATCCAGTCGCCGGTGCGCACCCGGCCCAGCGGGCCGCCGGCCGCCGCCTCCGGGCACACGTGCAACACCACCGTGCCGTACGCGGTGCCGCTCATCCGGCCGTCGCAGATGCGCACCATGTCCCGCACGCCCTGGGCGAGCAGCTTCGGCGGCAGCGGCAGGTTGGCCACCTCGGGCATGCCCGGGTAGCCCTTCGGGCCGCAGCCGCGCAGCACCAGCACCGAGTCGGCGGTGACGTCCAGGTCGGGGTCGTCGATGCGGGCCTTGAAGTCCTCGATCGAGTCGAAGACGAGCGCCCTCCCCCGGTGCCGCAACAGTTCCGGGGAGGCCGCCGCCGGTTTCACCACGGCGCCGCCCGGGGCCAGGTTGCCGTACAGGACGGCGATGCCTGCCTTGTCCAGCAACGGTTCCCGCCGGGTGCGGATCACCTCGGCGTCGATGCTGCCGGCCGTGCCGAGTTCGGCAACCAGCGGGCGGCCGGTCACGGTGAGCGCGTCCGGGTCGAGCAGGTCGCGGATCTCGTTCAGGACCGCGAACAACCCGCCCGCGCGGTGGAAGTCCTCCATCAGGAACCGGCCGGCCGGCTGGAGGTCGACCAGCAGCGGCACGTCCGTCGCGGCATCGAAGTCGGCCAGCGTGAGAGGCACGCCGAGCCGGCCGGCGATCGCCAGCAGGTGCACCACGGCGTTGGTGGAACCGCCCAGCGCGGCCAGCGCGGTGATCGCGTTGCGGAACGACCCGGCCGTCACGACGGTGGACAGCCTGCGGTCCTGCTCGACCATGTCCACGATCAGCCGGCCCGTGTCGTGCGCATGGGCCAGCAACCTGCTGTCCGCGGCCGGCAGCCCGGCGGTGCCGGGCAGCGTAGTGCCGAGGACCTCGGCCAGCAGACCCATGGTGGACGCCGTGCCCATCGTGTTGCAGTGACCCCGGCTGCGGATCATCGCCGACTCCGACTCCAGGAACCGCTCCCGGGACAGCTCACCGGCCCGGACCCGTTCGGACAGCCGCCACACGTCGGTGCCGCAGCCCAGCGCCACACCCTCGAACGTGCCGGTGAGCATCGGACCGCCGGGCACCACGACCGAGGGCAGGTCCACCGACGCGGCACCCATCAGCAGCGCCGGAATCGTCTTGTCGCAGCCGCCGAGCAGCACGACGCCGTCCACCGGGTTGGCCCGGACCAGTTCCTCGACGGCCATCGCGGCCAGGTTGCGCCACAGCATCGCCGTGGGCCGCACCTGCGTCTCACCGAGTGAGACGACGGGCATCTCCAGCGGCACGCCACCCGCGGCCCAGATGCCGTCGCTGACCGCGCGGGCCACCTCGTGCAGGTGGGTGTTGCACGGCGACAGGTCGGACGCGGTGTTCGCGATGGCGATCTGCGGCCGGCCGGTGAACGCCGAATCCGGGAGTCCCCGGCGCATCCAGGCCCGGTGGATGTAGGAGTTGCGGTCCTGGCCCGCGTACCACTCGTCGCTGCGCAACCTCGGCACGCGCTCGGTCATGCCCCCACTGTTTCGCCCACTCCGGCCGGGCGCAAGCGTGCCAGGATCGCGCGGGTGGCGTCGTCGGCCGGCGTCTGCACCTGGATGCGCAGGCCGGGGCACGCGGCCACGGCCAACTCGCTGCCGGTGAACGTCAGCTGGCGGTAGGGCTGGATGTGGTAGATCCGGGTGCGCACCTGCGGTTCGGCCACCTCGTGCCTGGCCCACAGTTCGGCGAACTCGTCGCTGACCTCCAGCAGCCTGCGGATGTCCTCCTCCCACTCCGGATCGCCGACGTGGGCGCCGTACTCGGCGCGGACGCGCGCCACCATGTGCCGCACCTCCTCGTCGTACCCGGCCACCTTGAGCCGGGCGGACGGCTCGGTCACGCAGCACCACAACAGGTTCTGGTGCACGCACCGGCCGGTGTGCCACTCGCGGAACAACTCGCCGTACCCCGAGTTGTAGGCCAGCACGTCGAGCAGGCCGTTCACCAGTACGGCCGGGTTGGGCGCCAACGCCTCCAGGACGGCGTGCACGGTCTCGGGCACCACCGCGGTGCCCGCCCATCGGCGCATCGGCGTCGCCTCGGCCAGCTGGTACAGGTGCCGGGTCTGCGCCATGTCCAGCCGCAGGGTGCGGGCCACCGACTCCAACACCTGGGTGCTGGCGTTGATCGGCCTGCCCTGTTCCAGCCACGTGTACCAGGTGACGCCGACCCCGGCGAGCATCGCGACCTCCTCGCGGCGCAGGCCGGACGTGCGGCGGCGGGTGCCGTCGGGCAGGCCGACGTCGGTGGGCCGCACCTTCCCCCGACACGCCTTGAGGAACGCGCCCAGCTCGCTGCGGCGCAGGGAAGACGCCTCAGTGGTGGTCACCGCGCCAGTGTGGCACCGGGGTCCGACAGTCCCGGCCGATCCGGGTAGTGGCGGTAACAGGATCACCGGGCTCTCGGTACCCCACGCCGGCCGGGTCGACGGTGGTCGCATGTCAACGAGAGCGATGTCCCGAGTACGACCGTCGGCGGGGCCGGCGGCGGGCCGGCAACGGAGCTGGCTGATCCTGATCGTGCTGATGGCCGGTCAGTTCATGGCGCTGCTGGACGTGACCATCGTCAACGTGGCGATGCCGTCGGTGCAGCGCGACCTGCACGCGTCCGGTGCGGCGCTGCAACTCGTGGTGGCCGGGTACACCGTGAGCTATGCGATGTGCCTGATCACCGGTGCCCGGCTGGGTGAGCTGTACGGCAGGCGCCGGGTGTTCCTGATCGGCGTGACGCTGTTCACCGCCAGTTCCGCGGTGTGCGGGCTGGCGCCGGTGCCCGCGGTGCTGGTCGTGGCGCGGCTGACCCAGGGCGTCGGAGCGGCGCTGATGATGCCGCAGGTGATGACCACCATCCAGACCCGCTTCACCGGCCGGGCCCGTGCCAGGGCGCTGTCCGCGTACGCGTCGGTGCTGGCGATCGGCGCGGTGTGCGGGCTGGTGCTGGGCGGTCTGCTGGTCAGCGCCGACCTGTTCGGCGTCGGCTGGCGCTCGGTGTTCTTCGTCAACGTGCCGATCGGCATCGCGGTGATCGCGCTGGTGCCCGTGTTGGTGCCGGCCGACCGCCCGACCGGCGTGCGGAAGCTGGACCTGGTCGGGTTGGTCCTGTCGGCGGTGGCGGTGTGCCTGATCGTGCTGCCGCTGGTGCTGGGCCACCAGGACGGCTGGCCGGCGTGGACGTTCGCGTGCCTGGCCGCAGGCGTGTTACTGGCCGGGTTGTTCGTCGTGGTGGAGCGGCGGATCGCGCACCCGCTGCTGAACATCGAGGTGCTGCGGGTGCCCGGGGTCGCGTCGGGGCTGCTCACGCTGGCCGCCGGCATGATCGCCTACGGCGGGTTCCTGTTCGCCATGTCACTGCACCTACAGGGCGGGATGGGTGACAGTGCGCTGCGGGCCGGGCTGACGTTCGCGCCGGGCGGGGCCGCGTTCGGGTTGGCCGGCTACCACTGGCGGCGGCTGCCGGCCCGGTGGCACCACGCGGTCGCGACCGCGGGCTACGTGGTCGGTGCCGCGGGTTACGTCACGGCGGCGGCCGTGTTGGGTGCCCGGGAGGACTCCAGCGTGCTGATCGCGGCCTGCCTGCTGGTGTTCGGCCTCGGGATGGGTGCCGCGCTGGCTCCGCTGATGACGCACATGCTGGCCAACGTCCCGGCCGCGTCGGCGTCCGACGCGAGCGGGCTGACGACCACGACGTTCCAGCTCGGCCAGGTGCTCGGCGTGGCGGTGTTCGGCAGCCTGTTCCTCACGCTCGCCGCGCGACCGGTGCCGCACGCGTCGGCAGGCGCCATCGCGACGACGCTGTACTGGACCGCCGCGCTGACAGTCGTGGGCGCCGTGCTGTCGGTGTCACTGGCCAGAACGGTGTCGCGGGCCCGGCGGGCGGAGGTGCTGACCGGCTGAGTTCCGCTCCCGTGTGGATGTTGCCGACCGCCCGACCGTCTCGGTTGGGCGGTCGGACCCATCGGTGAAACCACCCGTTTCGCCGCGCCCGTTCGTCCGAGTTGCGCTTTTCGCCGATGCGGCGGAGGGTGACCGTCCCGACACTGCTGGACGTATGGCCAGCACCAGTCTGACCGCCCGGGAGACGGCGATCGTCGTCCTGATGGCGGGCGGGCACACCACACCGGACATCGCGGCGCTACTCGATCTACACCACAGAACCGTGGAGAACCACAAGAGACACATCTACGAAAAGCTCGGCGTCGGCACCCAGAACGGGGCCGTCGCCGAGGCGATAAGCCGTGGCCTGCTCAACGGCACGGGGCACAGACGATGGCCCGGTGAACCGGGTAGGCCGATGCTGGCGCTGTTATCCGGACCGGACGGCTCCAGCAGGGATTCCGTCGCCCACGCATTGGTCGCCGACGGCATTCCGTTCGTTTCGCTAAACAAACGGGACGCGGTGATCACCGACCATTGGGCCAGGTGGCACCGAGGTGTTGTGATAACCGTCCTGATCGATCCGGAACCGGAGGACTGGTCGTGGGCGTCGGCGCTGGGAGCCGCCGTCGTGGTGGTGCGGACCACCGACACCGGTGACCGGCTGGCCGTCGTCGACGCGCTGGCCCACCGGGCAAACGGCCTGATCAGCCGGTCGGACGTGGCGATCGGCCTGGGTCCGGCGCTGCGCCTGGCGGCCACCGGCCTGTTCACCATGAGCTGGCCCTACACGGCCGCACTGGCCACCTGGCCGCCCCAGCCGACCGGCGACGTGCCCGAACTCACCCCGAGGGAACGCGACATTCTCGGTTCCATCGCACGTGGTCACACCGTGCGGCAGACCGCCCGGGAGTTGGGTATCGCGGCCAAGACCGTGGAGAACACGCAGGCTCGATTATTCCGCAAGCTGGGTGCGCGCAACCGAGCGGAAACGCTGACCATCGCGCGGGACCGTGGCTTGCTGAAGTCACTGCGTTGACGCATTCCCCTTGGGGGAACTCCGCTATGTCCACCAACAATGGCGCTCCGTAACGTCCCGTCCCAGGAATCGCCAAGACTCCGCCAATCCAGGAGCCAACGTGGACACAACCCCCTCCGTCAACAGACGCAACTTCCTGGTCGCAGGCTCGGTCGCCACGGCGGTCGGAGCGCTTCAGCTGTCCGGCGCACTGGCCACGGTGCCGAACCGCGCGAACGCCGCCACGACGACCGCGACCCAACCGTCCGACATCCAGTTCGACATCGGAGCCTTCTCCGCCGCGCCGCAGACCGAGGACGGCGTGACGTTCCAACTCCCTCCCGTGCACTCCGCCTTCCTGACCGCTCAACTACTTCGTCGTCCGATCCGTGCCGACCAGGTGGAACTGGCCAGGGCGCTGGCCGCGCTCGAGGTCGCCTATCCGTGGAGCGCGGCCGGCCTGTTCACGTTCGTCTCGTACGGCGTCCCGTACTTCAACCGGCTCAACCCGGCCGTCGTCGCGGCGAACGTGCCCCACCTGCTGTCCAACAAGACCCGGTCGGTGCTGCAGGAAGCCGTCGCGTCCCCGACGGACGTGGTGGCCGGCAACGGCATCACCAAGGCCCGGTTCAACGTGCCGGTCCAGATCGAGCACAACGACCTGGTGTTCACGCTCCGCAGCGACAACGCGGCGAACGTGCAGGACGCGGTGAACTTCCTGGCCGGCAGCAACTCCCTGCGCGGCACGCCGGTGCGCTCCCCGGCGTTCTCCGGTCTGCTGAAGTTCACCTCCAGCAGGGCCATGTTCGTCCAGCAGGGTCTCCCCCGGTCCATGGCCGAGCAGAACAACCTGCCGTTCGCGCCGTTCATCCAACCGGTATCGCCCATGTGGATGGGTTTCCTCGACCAGCAGACCAACGCGGGGGGCCCCGCGGCGATCTGCACGTTCGCCGGCAACGCGTCGTCGAAGCTGACGACGGCGACGGCGGGCCAGTACTTCGACAACGGCTCGATCCAGCACCTGTCGCACAACATCATCGACATGCTCCAGTGGTTCGACATGGACACTCCGACGTCGCCCCCCGACGACGACGGCGTGTTCACCGAACGCGTGCAGTACATGTACCACGCACCGCAGATCAACAACGGCAACGCGGACCAGTTCACCGACGGCGGCGGCCCGGCGATCCTGCCCAACGACAACCGCGGCCCGAACTACGCGGCACAGACGGCACAGGGCATCGGCACCAACGTCGACCCGACCACCGGCCAGGGCGAGCACCGGGTCGGCCACCTGTCCACACTGCAACGGTCGTCCAGGGCGGCGGACGGCACCCCGATCCACATTCGGATGGACGGTCCGGGCTTCGACAGCCTCGACGTCCCGGACGGGAGCAAGCAACCCAAGCTCCAGTTCACCATTTTCGTGCCCACCAGCGACTTCTTCCAGAACATGCGGTCCAACCAGGCGTCCCTGGACCTGCAGAAGAAGTTCAACGTCCCAGACGAGGACAACGGTCTGGAGCGGTTCATCACTGCTACACGAAGGCAGAACTACCTGATTCCGCCGCGGCGGCACCGGGCCTTCCCCCTGGTCGACATCGGCGGGTGAGCGCGGCACCGCAACGGCAAACCGACACACCCCAGAGGATGTGATCATGACGACTGCACAGCCATTCGACGGCCCGACGGGCACCACCGAAACGGGCGCCGCACCTGCGTCCGCCGTACGAGCCGTCATCCCCGAACTGGCAACCCGAATCCTGGACCAGGCCGCCGGGCTGTCGGCCAGGTTCAGCCTGACGGTCATGCGCTGCGCGCTCGGTCTGGTCTACATCTGGTTCGGCGCACTGAAACTCGCCGGCCGGTCCGAGGTGTTCAACCTCATCGCGGTCACGGTTCCGTTCGTCGATCCACATGTGTTCGTGCCGATCCTCGGCGTCATCGAGGTGTTCCTCGGCATCGGACTGATCTCCGGCAGGCTGCCCAGGCTGGTGCTGCTGGGCATTGTCGCCCATCTGGTCGGGACGTTCCTCACGTTCATCACGGCACCCGGCTGGATGTGGCGCGGCGACAATCCTCTGCTGCTCACCACCGACGGTGAGTTCGTGCTGAAGAACCTGGTCCTGATCAGTGCCGCCCTGGTGCTGTTGGGCATCACCTACCGGATCAGGACCGGCACGGCGGAGGGACAGGTGGTCAGCCGGGTCTGAACCGACGCCCGCCGCCACCGCCGGGACGGGGCCGCCCAGGGCCAGGGCGGCCCCGTCGCGTGTGTCCACACGGGTCAGGTGGCGCGTTTCCCTTCGACGGCTGCGATCAGCGTGTCGAGTTCACCGCGCAGCCGGGCGGTGGACAGGTGGTCGAAGTAGTCACGGGACTCGACGATCTCACCGTCGCGCACGCGCAGCACGAAGATCGCCGGCTGGACAAAGGGTTCGTCGGCGTCGGTGCCCCGGTACTCGAACTCGGCGACGATGACCTCGGGATCGGTCGTCTCGTGGATCGTGATGTTGGCCGGCTCGCGTGCCGGCCGGGGACTGTCGTCGGCCGGCCGGAAGTGCTCCCGCAGTTCGTCCCGGGTGCGCAGCGCGGGCTGCCGCAACGGGTCGAACGGGTGCACGACGTGGGTCTGTTCCGCGTAGAGGCCGGGCAGGTCCGCCCAACGGCCCTCCGCGACGCCGTTGACGAGTGCGAGAAAGACCTCGCGCGGCGTCCTGTTAATATCCGGAGTCACGACTCCGGACTATACGGAGTCGCTACTTCGGATGTCAACGAGGGCAGGGGCGATGAACAGGCGTGGTGAGCGGGCCCCACGGGTCGACGCGCAGACCAACCGCGCCCGCATCCTGGACACGGCCGACGAGGTGTTCGGCAGGGGCGGTGAGTCCGCGTCCACCGAGGAGGTGGCCCGCCTGGCCGGCGTCGGCATCGCCACGGTGTTCCGCCACTTCCCCACCAAGGCGGCGTTGCTGGAAGCCGTTCTGGTCCGGCGTTTCGACGGGCTCCGCGACCGCGCCGAGGCACTGCTCGACGCCACCGATCCCGGCTCGGCGTTCCTCGACTTCTTCGGCCAGATCGTGGCCGACGCGCCGACGAAGATCGCCATCGGCGAGGCCCTGCTGGACGCCGGTGGCGCCGACGACGGCGACGCCGGACAGGCCTCGACCCGGCTACGACAGGCCGTCGGCACCCTGCTCCGGCGCGCCCAGGAGGCCGGTGCCGTCCGAGCCGACGTCGAACCACCCGAGGTCTACGCCCTGCTGGTCAGCACATCCAGAGCCGTCACCTACGCGAACCTGAACACCGAAGCCAGGAACCGCCTGCTCGCCATCGTCTTCGACGGCCTCGCACCGCGTTCGTGACGGCTTCAACGGAAGCGGGCCGCCAGCTCCACCCTGGACCGGACGCCCAGCTTGGCGAAGATGTTGCGCAGGTGGTGATCCACGGTCCGCGCGCTGATGTACAGCTGCGCCGCGATCTCCCGGTTGGTGGCCCCCTCGGCCACCAATCGCGATATCTCCAACTGCTGCGCGGTCAACTCGCCCATCCGCACCGGCTCAGCCGTACGCACCGACTCCCCGGCCGCCCGGAGTTCGGCGGTGGCCCGCCGGGCCCACGGCTCGGCGTGGTAGTCGTGGAAGATCTTCACCGCGTCCCGCAACAGTTCCCGCGCCGCGGTCGGCTTGCGCCCACGCCGTAGTCGGGAGGCGTAGAACAGCTCCGTCTTGGCCAGTTCCAGCGCCGTCTCGCTGCTCCGGTGCAGCCGGATCGCCTCCTGGAAGTGCTCCTCGGCGTCCCCCGGCCGGTCAGCGAGCATCCCGTGGCACCGGTGCGACAACGCCAACCGGGGCGCGCAGTTGGACTCCCCGACCCACCGGTCGAACGTCTGCAACGCCTGCACGGCAGGCTCCAACTGCTGACTGCGCACACCGGCCTCGACCACGTGTGGCGCGGCCATCACCCGGATCGCCAGGTGCACCCGACCGGCACCGGCGGCCATCAGGCGCAGCCGGTCCATCGCGTCGGTGGGCTTGTCGTCGGCCAGGTCCAGGCAGGCCATGGCCCACGAGCCGAGCGTGCCCGGCCGGGCCAGACCCTGGGTGGCCACCCAACTGGACGCCGCCTCGGAGCGGCGCAGCGCGGTCTCCCTGTCCCCCTGGGACGCGGCGAGCATCGCCAGGATCATCAGGTGGTCCACGGCGCAGTTGCGCAGGCCGAGCGCCTGCGACTCGCGCAGGCCCTCCATCGCGGCGGACACCGCAGTCGAGTGCTGGTCCAGCAGCAGCGCCGACATCGACACGTAGACCAGGCCCCACGGCACCAAAGTGGACAGTGAGCGGGACCGGGCCGTGTTGACCGCGCGGACCGCCAGTTCGAACGACCGGGTCAGGTCGCCCAGCGTGTACGCGGCCTGGCTGGCCAGGATCAGCGCCGTGACGTCGTCCACGACCGCGTCGGCCAGCCGCAGCACGTTGCGCAGCGGCCCGACGGCGTCCTCGTGCCGTCCCTCGTAGGTGGCGGCCATGCCGGCGAAGTGGTCGAACGTCAGCTCGGCCACCGGCTGCTCGCCGGGCTTGCGCAGTTCGGCGACGCGGCGGGCGGTGTCGGCATAGCCGGGGTAGTCGCCGACCAGGCAACTCGCCTCGCCCGCCAGCACCAGCGCGGACAGCGCCGTCTCCCGGTCGGAATCGAGCAACTGCTCGGCGGCCGTGCGCAGGTTCTGGCCGGCCACCGCGGGCGAGCCGTCCCGCAGGGTGATCGCGCCCTGCATCAGGTCGACGACACCCCGGCTGGCGGTCAGCGGTGCGGCGCGGCGCAACAGGGCCCTGGTGCGCCTGCTGCCGCCGGACAGCCAGGCGTCCCGGGCCGCGTCCAGCAGCCAGGTCGCCTGCGTCGCCGGCCTACGGACCAGGGACGCGGCCCGCTCGTACGCGGTGGCCGATTCGGCGTAGTTGCCCAGCATCCGGGCCGCCGCGGCGCCGTCGCTCAACGCCGCCGCCAACTGCTCGCGCGAGGCGGAGTCGGTGACCGCGCGGTGCCAGGTGCGGCGCAGCCGGTCGCTGTCCGCGTCCAGCAGCGTGGCCAGGGTGCGGTGCGCGGCGTGCCGTTCGGCCAGGGACGCCTCCGCGTGCAGGATGCTGCGCACCAGTTTGGTCGGCACCGCGACGGCACCGTCCTCGACGACCAGCAGGCCGGCGGCGATCGCCTCGTCCAGCACGGCGATGTCGGCGCCCGCCGCCTCGGTGGCGCGCAGCACGGTGTCCACGGTGAGCTCGTCGTCCACCACCGCCATCAGGATCACCTGACGGGCCGGTCCGGACAGGTGACCGAAGCGGCGCCCTACGGTGCGACGCAGCCTGCTGTGCCTGGGCAGTGACGCGGGTGCCCTGGCGTCACCGAGCTGTTCCGGGGTCAGCCCGGCGGCCAGTTCGACCAGCGCGAGCGGATTGCCCGACGCCAGTTCCACCACGTCGGCGGCCAGGTCCGGGGCCAGCCAGGTGGCCGTGGTCCGGTCGCCGAGCACCTGGAGACTGGCCTCGTCGGACAGCGGAGACAGCCGCACGGAGGGGATGCCGGCCAGCGGGTCGGCCGGCGAACCGCTGTCCGTGCAGCATTCGGCGGCGAACACGATGGCCACTCGCTCGGTGGTCACCCTGCGGGCCACGAACGCCAGGGCGGCCAGGGAGACCGGGTCCAGCCAGTGCGCGTCGTCGACGCAGCACAGCACCGGTCTGGCCCGACTCAGCTCCACGAACAGCCGGTGCACGGCGGAGCAGAGCGCGAAATCGGCCGTGCCGGGCGACGTCCGGGCGCCCAGCAGCGCGGTCAGCACGTTGCGTTGCGGCGTGGACAGGTCGGCCGCGTGGCGGGCCAGCGGTTGCAGGAGCCGGTGCAGACCGGACATCGCCAGGGTGGCCTCCGGCGCCACCCCGCTGGTGCGGAGCAGATGACAGCCGGTCGCGCCACGGGAAAGCGTCCGCAGGACGGTGGTTTTCCCCATGCCTGGGCCGCCGAGGACCGCGAGCGCGCCGCCTCGACGGCCGCGCGCCTCGTTGAGTAGCCGCTCGGCAGCAGCCAGTAGCCGTTCCCGCCCGCGCATCATCGTGCTCGGCTCGGGCACCGGGGCTACCTCTCCTTCCGGCACCGCAACCATCCGTCCATTGTCATATCCCTGTTACCCCAAGGGAATCGAGACTGGCGATCTCACCGATTCCACTTGGGGGGCCTTCATGCGTCGCCGCGCGCGTACCGTGCCCCGCGCGTCGCGCTGATCAGGAGAGATGTCCTGGATGTCCATCCTGTGAGCTGTCCGGCAAACCAGTTCGGTGGTTCGGAAGTGGGACCGCCCGGCCGGTCGACACCGGCCGGGCGGGCCACCACTAGGCCGCCGCCGACGCCGCGGCCCAGAACGCGCAGTGGTGTTCGGCTGCGAAGTTGTTCTGGACGGCGGGTTGGGGTGTCAGCAGCGACTGCATGCGGTTACCGAGGTTGGTGAAGTTCGGCCAGAACGGTGCGCCGAACGTGGACGGGACGCCATGTGCGGCGAAGCTCGTCCAGTACCGCTGCATGGTCGACGCCAGTCCGATCTGCGCGGCGGACAGGCCGGTCGGCGACGCGGCGGATGCCGTGTTGAACACGTACGGCAGTTCCGACGCGTGTGCCGCACCGTACGGGAAACTCACCGGCGGCAGGAACAGCTGCGGTGCGTTCTCGTCGTTGAACTCGTACGCGAACGTCGGCACGAACCTCGAGACCGACTGGTCGATGGACAGTGCGTTGCAGGCGAAGATCGCGTCCGTGCCGAGAGCGCCGAGGGCGATCGCCGGACTGGGGAACGCGCTCAACGGGTACTGCGTCGCGATGACGGCCGCCACGGCCGCCGGGACGCCCAGGGTCGACGAGATCATGCTCAGGTAGTTCGCCGCCGTGACCGGCTGGCCCTCCAGTTCGCTCACCGCGACGAACAGCCGCCACTCGTCGTGGTTGGTGCCGTTGACGATCGGCACCCGGTTGAACTGGCCGATGGCGAACGCGGTCTTGAGTGACTGGGTGAGCACCTGCCCGTCGATGTCCGGGGTGTAGCCGGACACGTCCTCGTTGGCCAGGATCGTGGACACCGGCAGGTTGCGCAGGCACGCGGCGGTCTGGTCGGCACAGCCGGCCTGGGCCGCGAACTGCTTGCCCGACGTCTCGGCGTCGGCCAGCGACGTCTGCGTCGGGTTGTACGAACCGCTCTCCACGATCGCCTTGTCGAACAGGCCACGAGCACCGTGCGACACCAACTGGGACAGCACACTCAGGCCGCCCGCCGACTCGCCGAAGATCGTGACGTCGCGGTCGTCGCCGCCGAACTGCCCGATGTTGCGCTGCACCCAACGCAACGCGGCCTGCTGGTCCATCAGGCCGTAGTCGCCGGACGGGCCGCCGGGCCGGTTGGCCAGGGCCGGGTGGGCGAGGAAGCCGAGCGCGCCGAGCCGGTAGTTGATGGTCACGACGACGGCCCCGTTGCGCACCAGATTGGTCGGGTCGTAGTCGTCGCTCTCACCGGTGACCAGCGCGCCACCGTGGATCCACACCATCACCGGTAGGTGGCTGGCGTGGCCGGCGGGCTTGAACACGTTGAGGTACAAGCAGTCCTCGGACATGCTTGCCTTGCCGAACGAGCCTGCGGGCTGGGCGCAGTGCGGCGCGAACTGGGTCGCGTCGCGCACGCCGTGCCAGCGGGCGGCTGGTGCCGGCGGTTCCCAGCGCAGCTTGCCGACCGGCGGTGCCGCATAGGGAATGCCGAGGAACTCGTCGGTGGTTGAGGTCGCGACGCCCCTGACGGCGCCGCCGGATGTGCTGATCACCGGTGCGCCGTGCGACTGCTCCTGAGCAGTGGCCGACGTGGTCACACCGGTGAGCACGATGGCGATGACGGCGGCACCCACGGCCAGCCGGCCCGGTGTCCGCCACCTGTTCCTGTCACGTGACATCGATGTCTCCTTCCAGGCAGGGTCCAGCCTCGCAGCACAGGCTGACGAAGGAAAGAGAAAATCCGAACGGCGTTCGGTAAAAATTGGTACAGTCACGCCTGATACGGACAGTGAAGTGTGAACGCCCAGGTCAGGCGACCGAATCTGATTCGGTCAGAGTGAGCATAATCTTCGTCCTGTCACCCGTCCAGCGGTCGACACTCGCGCGGAAAGCGGCCATCGCCGCTCCGCGTCCCGGTGGGCCATCCCGCCAGCGGTCGACACGCCCCAAACCGAAGTCCGATTCGCCAGACCGGCGGCCGGCCGAAGATCGGCCGAGCCGCGATCAACGGAACGGACAACGCAACAGCCAACTCCACCGAACTACAGGCCCACGCGTGTCGACCATCAAGCGGCCAACACACTGGGGGACGCCGAAGACACGACCGCCCTCAGCGTGTCGTCCACCGAACGGCCGACAACGATCGAGGCCCCAACCCAAGTCCGCCATGTCGTCCGCCGAACGGCCAACACATCGACGACAACGGCGCGACACCAGCCACATCAGGCGTGTCGTCCATCGACCGGCCGACACACCCAGGGAGCACAAGCACCAGCCGGCAGCGGCAAGCACCAGCCAGCCTGCGCCGTGTCGACCATCAAGCGGCCAACACACCCAGACAGCCCGCAGCATCGGCCAACGTCCGGCATGTCGACCATCCAGCGGCCAACACGCCAGGGCGTCCGCGGTGAGCATCAACCTACGTCCGGCGTGTCGTCCATCGAGCGGCCGACACACCGCCGCGGACAGTGGTGAGCATCAGTTGGCTTTCGGCGCGTCGTCCGCCGACGGCCCGACGCACCGCCGCCGGCGGTGGTGAACATCCGCTGGCTTTCGGCGTGTCGTCCGTCGGGCGGCCGACACATCAGGCGCCGGCCGTCGCGCGCGCCGGCCAGGGCTTCGGCTTGTCGACCTGCCCATGGTCGACACGTGCGAGGAGCGGAATCTGTCGGTCAGGCCGGTGGCCACTCGGTGTTGGACTGCGCCGCTGCCAGTCGCTTCGGCGCTCGCAACAGCCACGCCTGCCGGATCACGTCCGCCAGTTCGGCCACCGGGATGCGGTCCAGCCGAACCAGCACAGCCGGATAGCCGTTGAAATGCGGAATGGTGAAGTAGATGTCCGGGTCGTCGGCGATCAGGGTCTCCTTCACGTCGAGGTCCGCGACCCGTACCCCCAGGATCGGACCATCCGGAGCAGCGGAGCCCAGGGCCGCTCGGTCGGCCTTGCCCAGTGGCCGCTCCCACACGAAACCCTTGTCCTTGACCCGCCAGCCCGCCGTGCCGCGGGACTCGTGCTCCCGGGTCTCGGGCAGCGCGAGCGCGATACGGCGGACGTCCTCCCAGGTCGCCATGCTGACGACCGTAACTCAGCTGACGCCCGTAGCTCAGCTGACGACCAGTAACTCAGACGACGTGCCCGCGTTCCTCGAACCGCCGGGCCGCGTGCATCAGGCGGGCGCTGGCGGACAGCCTGCCCAGCATGCCGGGCAGTTCGGCTACCTCGGGTGCCTCCGGCAGGTAGGCCCAGCCCGGGTACACGACGTCGTGCACGACGACCTGGGTGACCGGCTGGAACATCTGCTCGTCGATACCTTCGTATCCCTGCCGCACGATGGTGCGGTAGATCCAGTCGGACACCACCAGCAGCAGCGGATCGGCCACCAACCGGAACCGCTGCTTGACCTCGGGAGCGTCCAGCAGCCGGAAGGCGACGTCCAACGCCTCGCCGAAGGGCGCCCGCAGGTCGTGGTGCACCTCGCCGGCGTGCAACACCGCCCGCAGCCGCAGCCGCTGGCCGGGGTTGCGCACCTCGTGGTCCACCAGCAACTGCCGCAGCGTCGGCACCACCTTGGACAGCAACAGGGTCTTGGGCACCTCGTCCAGCGGGCGGATCAGTGCCAGGATCCCGTCGCCCCGGTCGACCAGCGGATCGCAGAAGTCCTCGTCGATGCCGTTGGCCCGCAGCGCCTGCTCCAACAGCGCGTACATCGCACCGCGCAGGTCGCCCTTCGCGGTGTTGTTCCGTGTGGTGCTGCCCTCGATGTCCACCGCGAAGATCGTCCTGTGGTGCGGCGGACTCGGACTCAACATGTTCACGGCTCGCCGCCGGAGTTCGACGGGGCCCGGCGCCCCCACACGTTCGTCATCGGTTTGCTCCCTCCCAGCCCGGTCGGGTTCCACTCGGCCGTAGTGAACCGCACGGTGGCGACCGCTGTCATCCACGTTCCGCATCGGTTGGCACCCCCAAACGCACCAATCCGCCTCAGCGGCCGGCTCCCCTCCCTCTCCCGGGAGCCGGCCCCGGTTCCTCAGCTCATGACTCCTCTCCGACCGTCGCGATCACTCGCTCGATCAGCGCCACGGAATCCTCGGGCGACAACGCGATCTCCTTCAGCTCGGCGAAGATCTGCACGTACTCCCGGGTCTCGTCGGACGTGTCCTCGATCAGCCGGTCCTCGTACGACTGTTCGAGCAGCAGGGCATAGTCGTCCTGCTCGTCGGACAGTTCCAGGATGGTGAACGACCCCTTCATGCCATCGTGCGCGCCGACCGAGAACGGCAGGACCTGGATGCTCACGTTGGGCTGCCGCTGCTGCTCGATCAGCCAGCGCAACTGGGTGCGCATCACGTCCGGTGTACCGACCATCCGGTGCAGCACCGCCTCATCCAGGAGGAAGTCCAGCCCCGCCCCTTCTCCGATCAGCTTCTGCCGGGTCTGGCGGATCGAGACGATTCGGTTCGCATCGTCCTCCCGGAGCACGAACGCCCTGATGTAGTCGGGATGCTGGAGCAGACCGGGGATGGCCAGGCCCTGGTACTGCCGGATCCGCACCGACGAGGCTTCCAGCCCGAGGAAGGTGACGAACTGGGCCCTGAGGATGTCCCGGTACTGGTGCCACCACGCCGGTTTCTTGCTCGCCCTGGCCAGGCCGACCAGCATCTCGACCTGCCGCTCATCGGTCACCCGGTAGTGCTGGAGCAGGGCCCGTACGTCCGTCACGGAGATGCCGACCGGACCGCGCTCGATCCGGATCAACTTGGACGGCGACCAGTCCAGCGCCTCGGCCACCTCACGCTGGGTGAGTTGGACGGCATCGCGTCGCTGGCGCAGTTCGGTGCGCAGGCGGCGGAGCTGGCTGGTCGGGTTGTCACCCACGGGCATGGAACCTCCTCGTGGCAATCTGCCACATAGCAAGATGGTATCGAGCAGAATGGCGTTCGTCACATGGTTAGGTGTCGAAACGCCGACCGGATCCTGCCACTGGACGCGCGCCCGCGCGGCGGATTAATCAGATCGTGGGTTCGGCCCTGCCTGGCAGGCCGGGGAGGTGTGCGCCGGAGTACTACCGGGCGACGAACGCGGCCCAACTCGCGGTCGGAATGGCCAGGCGGGCGCCTGCCCGGTCGCGCGAATTGCGCACCAGGACAACGGCTCCGGCCCACGCGATCTCGACGCAGTTCACGGTGTTGCCACTACTGGAGGCCGAACTCTTGAACCAGCGAAGACCGGACGAGTCGACCTCAACGGTCCATCCTGAGTTGCGCCCGGCCACCTGGACTCCTCGGCATATCCCCGACATATATGGGCAGGAACCACTATTCAGAGTAGGAGGCAACATCTGGCAACTTGTACCGCCGACCGCGCTAGCAGCGGTGAGCTGTCCGGACTCTGCGCACCGCGGCCGACTCTGCGCCGAACGACGGCTCGATCAGGGGCCGGTGACGAGCGGGACGACGTCCCTGGCGCAACCCCAGGACAGGGTCACGCCCATGCCGCCGTGGCCGTAGTTGTGCACCCACCTCGTGGTCCGGGCGGGCTCGGCGGCCACTCTGACCTCGGGTCGGGCCGGGCGCAGGCCGACCCGGTGGGCGAGCACCGCAGCGCCGGCCAGCAGCGGTTCCACCTCGGCGCAGCGCGCGACGATCGCCTCGGCCGTCGCCGGGTCGGGTTCGAGATTCCAGTCGTCGGCACCCGCGATACCGCCCAGCACGACGCGATCGCCGTGCGGGAAGAAGCTCACCCACGACAGCTCGTGTGTCTGTTCGACGAAGAACTCGTCGATGCCCGGGTTGGCCACCACGACGTGCTGCCCGCGCACCGGTCGCACGGTGTCGTCGGGTACCAGGTCCCGTGCGGCGACACCGGTGCAGTTGACCACCACCGGCACCACGCCGGCCAGGTCGTCCCGGTGCCGCACCACGCCACCGCCCGCCGCCACTAGCCGGGCGACGAGATAGTCCAGGTAGGTGGGCATGTCGACGGTCGGGACGGTGAGCCAGTGGCCGTCGCGGAACCCCTTCGGCAGTTCGTCGGGCAGGCAGCGCACGACCGATCGGGCCAACGCGGCCACCGGGCCGGCGACCGGTTCGCGGGTCGCCTCGCGCCCTCGGGTGAAGTGCACACCGGTAGCCGGGTCGTCGGCGTGCTGGGTCAGCTCGGCGAAGGTCACCGCGCTCCAGGCGTCGATCCGGTCGGCGGGCTCGGCGACGCCGGGACCCTTGCCCCACAACGCACCCGCCACCGCGGACGTGGTCCGGGCCGGCGGCGTCGCGGTGACCACCCTGACCCGCAGCCCGGTCTCGGCGAGGCAGATCGCGGTGGTCAGGCCGATCACGCCTGCGCCGACCACGACCACGTCGTCAGTCATGCCGTCCCGTCACGGCCACCGAGATCCCCAGCCCGATCATGGAGAATCCGCCGACCCGGCCGAGGATCGCCAGCCGGCGCGGCGTGCCGGACAGCCACTCGCGGGCCTGCCCGGCGACCAGCCCCCAGCACGTGTCGGTGACCAGCCCGACCGCGATCGGCACGACGGCCAGCACCAGCATCTGGAGTGGTACGCCACCGGTGGCGCGGTCCACGAACTGCGGCAGGATCGCGCCGAAGATGATGAACGCCTTCGGGTTGGTCACGCCGACGACGACACCGGTCCGGATCGCCCGCCACGCCGACCGGGGTGGCGGCTCGTCCGTGGTGCTCGGCGCGTGCCCGCCCTGGCGGATCGCCCGGATGCCCAGCCAGACCAGATACGCGGCACCGAGCAGTTTGATCGTCTGGAACAGCACGTCGGAGCGTTGCAGGAACGGGCCGAGGCCGACCGCGACCACCACGGCGGCGAGATAGTTGCCCGCCGCGTTACCGGCGATGCTGAACAACGCGATGCGCCGCCCGTGGCTCAGCGCCCGGCCGATGATGAACAGCACGCTCGGCCCTGGCACGACGATGATCACCACGCACGCGACCGCGACCCCCAGTACCTGCCCCGATGTCACCACGCCTGCACGCTAACCCGGCGGTGGTCACGGGCGAAAGCCGTCAGCCGTCGCGGCCGGGCCTGCGGGTGGCGGCGCGGAGCGAGCGGTACATCAGGGCCGCGTCGCCCAGCCGGTGGCGCAACTGGCGTTCCAGGCCACCGATGGGCACCAGGTTCTGCGGCGCCCGGGGATCCTTGTGCGGGGTGCTGGCCAGCGCCGGCAGCATCGCGGTGGTCACGTCGGCCAGGGCGACCACGTCGTCGATCGGCAGGTCACGGGAGCATTCCAGCCGGACCACCGCCGACCACGGCAGTTCCGCGCCGCCGGGCAGCCGCACGTACCAGGAGTGGCGCTCCCACTGGGTGCCCATGACGAACACCGGGCTGCGCTCCCCCGGCTCCAGTGCGACGACGACCTTGATCTGCTCCGGCTCCAGGTAGATCTTGTGGTGGGTCTTCACGTAGCCGACGGTGTGGGGCATGTGGCCCCGGCTGCGCAGCGGGCCGTCGACGATCAGCAGGTCGTCGTCGGCGCCCTGTTGCCGCCACTGGTCGGACAGCTCCGCCTCCAGCTCGGCCAGCCGGGCCTGCACGCCGCCGTTCAACCCCATCGGGCCGGTCTTCGTCTGCCGCGCCACATAGGTGGCGTGCGGGGTCGCGAGATCGGTCGCCGACTCGACCGGGGAGTACAGGCTCCGGTCGACCTCGACGGCCACCACGTGGGCGGCTCCGTTGCAGCACACCAGGCCGGCGGCCAGCGATGCCGCGAGACCCTGGGCGGGCTCGGGGTCGGCGCTGTGTACCCACAGGTGCGCGTCGATCCGGCGGACCCCGTCGAGGAACCACACCGCCGAGGGCAGCGTCACCGACGGATCGGGCGTGATCCCGCTCCACTGGCTGCCGGGCACCTCGACGTTCACGTCCAGCACGGCGCCCGACCGGGCACCGTCCAGCTCGTCGCCGGTGGCCACCCCGTAGCTGGGGTCCCACGGGTCGACCGTGTACGCGGTGGGTGCGAGTAGCGCTGTCACGACCCCACCATCACACGCCGACCCTCGTGACCGTGGACGACGCGCCCGTGCGGCGCACCGCGAACTGCACCGGCACCCGCTCGGCCAGGGCCGGCACGTGCGTCACGATGCCCACCATCCGGTCGGTCTCCTCGGCCAGCTTCTCCAGCGTCGCGGCCACCGTGTCCAGCGTGGCGTCGTCCAGCGTGCCGAAGCCCTCGTCCAGGAACATCGAGTTGAGGTCCCGCTTGCCACCGGACAACCCGACGACCTGGCGGGACAGGGCCAGCGCCAGGGACAGCGACGCCTGGAACGTCTCCCCGCCGGACAGCGTGTTCACCGGGCGGTGCGTCCCGGCGTCGTTGTGGTCGATCACCACCAGGTCGTTGCGGTCGCCCCGGTACAGCTCGAACTGACCGCCGGACAACTGCATCAGCGTCTCGGAGGCCTCCAACACCAGCGAGTCCAACGCCTCCGCGCACAGCCACGCCTCGAACTGGTTGGACCGCAACAGTTGGCCCAGCAGGTCGGCGACCTCCTTGGCCTCCCGGTGGCGAGCGATCTCGGCGGTCAACTCGGCGGCGGCCTGCTGGCGGGCGATCAGGTCGGTCAGGTCGCGGGCGGCTCGCTCGCGGTGGGTGGCCAGCCGGACCGGCGCGTCGGCCGGCTTGTCCGAGACGTCCACGCCGTGGTCGGCCAGCCGGGCGACCAGTGCCGCCGCGGCTGCCGTGCCCTGGGTGCGCAGGTCGGCCTCGGCGGCGTCCAGTTCGGTGGCACGGGAGTCCAGTTCGGTGCGTCGGGCGGAGGCCCAGCCGACCAGGGCCTGCCAGGCCGCGGCCAGGTCGGTGTCGTCGACGGCGGGCGGTTGCAGTGTGGCGACGCCGTCCCGGCTGGCGCGCAGAGTCGTCCACGCCCGCTGCTCGGTTTTGGCCAAACCGGAGCGGTCGGCCGTGGACTGCTCCACGGCCCGCCGAGCTGTCCGGACGGCCGCCGTCGCGGTGGCGAGGGTGGCGTCGGCGAGATCGCGCGCCTCGATCGCGGCCGCCAACTGGGACGATTCCGGTGCGTCGGCGAGACGCTCGGTCAGTTCGGTCAAGCGGCGTTCCGCGGCTTCGGCCTCGATCTTGGCCCGCGCGGCCTGCTTCGACGCGGTGGCCTGCTTGCGGTTGGCCGCGGTCAGCGCCGTGCGGGCCGTGTCCACCGCCGCCCTGGCCGAGTCGACGTCGGCGGCCACGTCGTGGTGCGGCAGCGTGCCCACGACCTGCCGGCACACCGGGCACGGCTCGCCCTCGTGCAGGTCCACGGCGAGCGCCGCCGCGCGGTGCTCGCGATCGACGTCCCGGGCGTGTTGCTCGGCGGCGGCCAGGTTCTTCTCCGCGTCGGCGACCGCGCCGGCTAGCGCCTCCTCCGCCTCGTCAGCCGACACCGACGCGGCTCGCAGCGCGGTCAGTTCGTCGCGCAACTGAGCCGACCTCGCGTGGTCGTCCCGCCACCCCACCAGTACGGACCGTTCGGTCAGCCCGGCGCACGCTTGCTCGGCCTTGGTTTCCGCCACCTCGGCCTGTTGCCGGGTGGCCGTCCGCTCGGCGATCAACTTGTCGGCGGCGGCCAGGTGCTCGGCCAGTTCCGTCGTGCCGGACGGGATGCGGAGGCCGGCCAGCGCATCGACCTGGGCCCTGGCCTGTTTGGCCTGGTCGTTGGCCTCGGTCCACCTCTCCCGCAGCGTGCGCATGGCGGTGACGGCCTCGTCGACCGGCTCGACGAGCCCGTCCAGGTCGGCGACCCGGGCACGGGCGGCAGTGATGTCGTCGTCGGTGATCTCCGGTGTGCCGGCGCGCCTGCCCTCGGCGGCGGCCAGTGCGGCGGCGGCGACCTTGCCGCGTTCCCTGGCCCGCTGCCCGACGGTCTCGTACGCCGAGTAGGCCAACAGTTCGATCAGCAGGTCCTGCCGGTCGGCCGGTTTGGCCTGCAGGAACTCGGCGAACCGGCCCTGCGGCAGCAGCACGCACTGGGTGAAGTGGTCGTAGCCGATGCCCAGCAGTTCGGTGACGCCGGTCGTGACGTCGTCCGGGCCCTCGGCCACCGCCTCGACGATCCGCTCCAGCACCTCGGTGAGTTCGCCGTCCACCGGCACGCCGTCGTCCAGCCGGTCGAGCCTGGCCTCCTTGGTGTGCACGTTGCCGCGCACGTCCCGCCGCAGTTGGCGCGCCGCCGCGTACCGGCCGCCTGCCGCCTCGAACACCAGGCACACCCGGCACTCGGCGGTCGATGGCGCGAGCGCGTTGCGGATCACGTTTCCCTTGCCCCACCGGGGAACCGTCCCGTAGAGGGCGAAGCACAGCGCGTCGATCACCGTGCTCTTGCCCGATCCGGTCGGGCCGGTCAGTACGAAGAAGTCCACATCGGACAGTAGGAGTTCGGTCCGGTCGCGGTAGCTGCCGAAGCCCTCGATCACCAGTCGTAGCGGGCGCATCAGTCCTGCCCTCCCGTGACGTCCTCCAGCAGTTCGGCGAACAGCCCGGCCACCCGTTCGTCGGACACGTTCTGCTCGGCCAGGAAGTCGGCGAACAGGCCGGACGGCGTCTGGTCCAGCCTGCTGGGCCGGTCGGTGGCCCGCTTCGGCCTGGGCCGGAACTGCTCGTCGATCTGCACCTCAAGGGTGTTGGGCAGTTCCTCGCGCACCTGCTCGGCCAGCCCGGCCCGCGCCTGCTGGGCGAGCACCACCCGCAGGTAGGCGTCACCGGCGTCGCGACCCTCGGCCATCACCTGGTCCAGCGTGCCGCGCAGGGTACGTAGCCGTCGGCCGCCGCTGACCGGCACCGGCCGCACGGACGCGCGAGTACCCGACGTGGCCTGCACGATCAGCGCGACCGACTCGTTGGCCTCCTCACCGAAGTCCAGCGCGATCGGCGAACCCGAGTACGCGATCGGGCACGGGCCGTCGATCTCCTGGTACCGGTGCAGGTGACCCAGGGCCGCGTAGTGCGCCGAGGACGGGAACAACTGCGCCGGCAGCTCGTAGCCCAGGAGCGTCTGCACCTCCCGCTCGCCACCACCGCGCCGCCCGCCCAGCAGCGTGCCGTGCGTGGTCACGATGTTGACCGTGTCGTCGGTGAAGCCGGCGGACAGCGCGCTGATGAACTGGCCGATCCGGTTGGCGTACTTCAGATTGTGGTCGGACGACTCGGTGAGGATCAGCTCGGCGGCCCGCACCGCGTACCGGTAGGACACGAACGGCAGCGCGGCGACCTTGGCCGTCTCGCCGGACCGGGTGGTCAGGGTGAGGGTGCCGCCCGAGTCCGGTGGCCGGGGATTGCCCAGCACGTGCATGCCCAGTTCGCCCAGCACCGGCCGGAACACCTCGCCGACCAGCCGGGGGCTGTCGTGGTTGCCGGCCAGGACGACGACGTGCCTGCCCTCGGCCCGCAACGCCAGCAGCGCCCGCATGACCAGGCCCTGGGACTGCGGATTGGGCGCCGAGGTCTCGAACAGGTCGCCCGCCACGACGACGACGTCGACGTCCTCCTCGTTGGCGATCCGGATCAGATCGGCCAGCGCCGCTTGATGTTCCGCGTACCTCGGCTGGGTCTTCAGGATCTTCCCGACGTGCCAGTCGGCGGTGTGCAGAATCTTCATGAGTCCTCTAGAACGGTGGTGCGTCGTCGTCCGGGATGGTGGCGAACGGGTCGGCGGGCAGCGCGGGACCGGTGTCCACACCGCTCCACGCGCCCTTCTCCCCCGGCCGCGTCGCCCAGGCCGGGAACGGGAACTCGATCGCCAGCGGCACCGGGATGTCCGGCTGGGCGACGAACATGGTTCCCGGCTTGGCCAGGGTGGCGCGCTGGCGCTGGGCGGGCGGCAGGTAGCCGTACTCCGGCCTGGCCGCCTCGGCCGAGTCCAGCCGGCCGGCCACCCGGATCGAGCAGTTGGCCACGATCCGCCGCTCCACCTCGCTGGCCGTCTGCTGCGCACCGATCAGAATCACGCCCAGCGACCGCCCACGTTCGGCCACATCGAGCAGGATCTGCTTGATCGGGCTGTCACCGTCGCGCGGCGCGTACTTGTTCAACTCGTCCAGCACCACGAACATCAGCGGCCGAGCCGTGCCCTGCTGCTCCTTGTTGCGGAACTCCTGGCGCAGCGTCACGCCCACCACGAACCGCTGCGCGCGGTCGGGCAGGTTGTGCAAATCGATCACGGTGACCTGCGCCTTGGACGTGGTGAGCGAATGATCGTTTCGGTGTCGCAGGTCGCCGCGCACCAGCGCGGACAGCGGCCGCACCGCGGACCGCAGCCGGCGCAGGAACGCGTTGACGCTGCCGGTGGACGTGCTGCCGGCCACCCAGTCGCGCCGGGTGTCCTCGTTGCCCAACTCGTCCTCAATCAGACCGACGAGCTGATCGAATGTGCGCAGTGGGCCGCCGTTGCGCGCCTCGACCTTCGCGACGGTGATCGCACCGTCGTCGCCGGCCCGCACCATGTCCCGCTTGAGGCGGGCGGCGACCTGCCCGATCAGCATCGTGTACTGGCTGCGCTCGTCCTCGCCGTCGGCGAACACGAAGGTGAGCAGTTCCTGCTCGCAGAACTCGGCCAGCGTCCAGTAGAACGGGCTGACCGCCTTGTCCCGCGCCCGCACGTCCGGCGTGCCGCTGGCGTCACCGGGCCGGGGCGGCGCGAACACCTGGACGTTGCCGAACGAGGTGGCCGGCAGGCCCAGCGCGGCATACCGGGCCCGCTGCTGTTCGGTGAGGCGCGTGTTGGCGTAGTCGAGGAACAGCAGGTCCTCGCCCTTCACGCTGAAGATGAGCGCCTTGGTGTTGTGCGCCTCGCCGGCCAGTACGCCGGAGTTGAAGATCGAGTGCAGCAGGAAGCAGGCGAACGACGTCTTCGTCGCGATGCCGGACACGCCGGAGATGGAGACGTGGCCACCCCGGGTGCCGTCGACGAACTCGAAGTTGAGGAACACCGGCTGGCCGTCCCTGCCCAGCCCGACCGGCACCTTGGCGTCGGCCATCGTGTCGAAGTAGAGAGCACTGTCCCGGTCGTGGCCGACCGCCCTGGTCACCTGGGTGCCCGGCCGGGGCGGTACGTAGACCTCCGGTTCGACCCTGGTCACGGTCACCTCGGCGACCTCGCTGACCTCGGCCGGCAGCGTGCCCTGGTCGATGAGGAACACGTCGGAGGGGAACCGGGCGCCCTCGTGGGCGGCCTCGACGTCGGTCACCACGCCCGCGACGGCGATGGTCCGGCCGTCGGGTAGCTGCCGCTTCGTCACGACGACGTCGTCGAGCTGGAGGAACTGGTCGGGCGCCACGGCGACGGAGAACGCCAGCGGGCTGGCCGCCACCGTGCCCGCGACGAGGCCGACCGGCTGCTGGTCGGGCGCGTGCTCACGGGCACCGTTGACGGAACGACCTGGCAGGCTCATCCGCGGGATCGTACCTCCGGGTGCCGCGCGGACCCGGTCACCTGACCAGCGTGCCGTGGGTGCGGTTCACCGCTCCGCCGCCGGCCCGGCCGAGCCACGCCGGCGGGGTGTACACCGTTGCCCGTACGACGACTTCGTCCGGCAGACATTCACCGAATACCTCGACCGGCAGGAAGAGTTCGAGCGATGCCGTCGGCGGCCTGCTCCGAACGGAGGCATATCCCCAGGCCGGCGGTGTCGTTCTACCGGAGGAGAAAGAGACAGTCACTCCCAGTCGGACGGCTCGCGCGTCGAACTCGCTCGACGTGACGCCGCGTGTGACTCCGAGAATCCGGACGGGCCTGTGCGACGCGCTGACGTGCGCGTACTCTGCGCCGTGGGCAACGACGGACGTCCGCATTCCGCGTGACGGAATTTCGCGTGATGGAAAAGCCGCGTCATCCGTAACAGAACGGCGTCCGCTCGTTAGCCCTCATTGACAATGATCAGTCGACTGGTTAAGTAGTCCTAACCACGACGACGTGCGGAGACCCGAAACCATGGCTCGTTCGGCGTTATTCCACCTGGACTTCACCCAGGTTCTCAATCCCGCGCACACGGTGCTGGGAAGCACCTTGATCGCGCTTGTTCCAGTAGTCGTCCTGTTGCTGCTGCTCGCGGTGTTCAAGCTGTCCGCCTGGCAGGCGGTCATCATCGGCGCGATCGTGACGTTCGTGCTCGGCGTGACCGTCTGGAGTTCGCCGGTCGGCGACACCGCCAAGGCGTACGCGCTGGGCATGGGCACCGGCTTCTGGTCGGTCGACTGGATCGTGTTCTGGGGTGTGATCATCTACAACACGATGGTCGTCACCGGGGCGTTCGACGCCTTCAAGAACTGGTTGGTCGCGCAGGCCACGGCGGACATCCGGGTCCAGACGATCCTGATCGCCTGGGCCTTCGGCGCCCTGCTGGAAGGCCTCGTCGGGTTCGGTTACCCGTGGGCGGTGGTGGCTCCGCTGCTGATCGCGTTCGGGATCGCCGACCTGGCCGCCATCCGGGTGGCGGCTCTGGCGAACAACGCTCCCGTCTCGTTCGGTGCGCTGGGTGCCCCGATCATCGGCCTCGCGGCCGTGACCAACCTGCCGCTGAACGAACTGTCCGCGTCCATCGGTCGGATCGTCGCGGTCCTCGCGCTGTTGCCGCCGTGGATCCTGATCTACCTGGTCAGCGGCAAGCGCGGCATCCGGACCGGTTGGCCACTGGCCATCGTCGGATCGCTGAGCTACATCCTCGGCCAGTTGCCGACGTCGCAGTTCCTCGGTCCGTACCTGCCGGACGTGATCGGCTCGCTGGTGTCGTTCGCCTGCCTGCTGCTCCTGCTGAAGTTCTGGCGGCCCAAGGAGATCCTCGGCTTCGGTGGCGTGGTGATCGATCCCGACCACCTGCCCGAGCACGCCACGGCGACGGGAGGGCCGGGAACCGCGACCGCGCCGACAGCGGGCCGTAACGCCGCGCTGCGCGGCCTGGTGCCGTTCATCATCCTGGTCGTGGTCGTCGTCGCGTGGACCGGTCCGTGGTCGTCGCTGACCGGCATCACGCCGGCCGCGCCGAGCGTGTCGGCCGTGTCCTCGCTGAGCGGCAAGGCGTCGGCGACGTCGTTCAAGTGGGCGCCGCTGGTCGCGGGCACCGCGATCCTGGTGAGCTGGCTGCTGATCCTGGTCTATCTGCGGCCGCGCAGGCGGCAGTTGGGCGAGGTCTTCCGCAACACGTTCCGCCAGATGTGGGGCGCCCTGCTGGTCGCACCGCTGATCTTCGGTCTGGCCAACGTGTACAACTTCTCCGGCATGGCCAACTCGATGGCCAAGGGCTTTTCCGAGCTGGGCACCTTCTTCGTGGTGCTCTCGCCGGTGCTGGGTTGGATCGCGGTGGCCCTGTCGGGCAGCAACACCTCGTCCAACGCGGTGTTCGGTTCGTTCCAGCTCTCGGTGGCACAGCTACTGGGTGCGCCGCTGCTGCTGTTCCCGTCGCTCAACTCGGTGGGTGCCGAGGTCGGCAAGCCGATCGCGCCGCAGACCGCGAGCGTGGGCGTGGCGACCACCCGGTTCGTCCGGAACGAGGGCGAGGTCATCCGCTACAACATGGGATGGACCCTGGTCATGCTGGCCTATCTGATCCTGATCGGACTGCTGTACTACTTCGTGTTCCCCGGCGCGGTCAGCCTCTAAGGACCCTCCGCCACGAACGGCCGGCCCCGATGGACGGGGCCGGCCGTTCGCTGTGGTGGCAGGGATCGCCGGCCGGTCAGAACGAACGTCGTACTACGCAACGGCGGTTGCGCATCCGGCTGGCGAAGCCGAACCGGATCGCGAAGCACCGCAGGCGCCGCCACATCCGGGTGCCGCGGGCGCCGAGTACCGCCATCAGAGCCACGAGCCGTCGGTCAGTCACCAGCTCCCGTTCGATGAGGGAGAGCTGCCGCTGTTCGAACGTCGAGAAGTCCGAGTAGTTGTCCACGGGATCACCCCGCGACGGCCGGGCCGGGATTGATCACCGATGAGTCCGCGGGCGGGGCCGACGGGTCGGCCGGACGGATCCGCAGGCCCGTCGCGGGTGTTTCCGACTCGCGGTAGGAATCGTGTGCCTCGACCTCGGCGACCAGCGCCTCCTCACGACGGCGGTTGATCTGCACCAACGCGACCGCGTACACACCGGCCAGCACCACCAGCAGGATGCCGACCTGCACCAGGAACCTCGTCACCGCGTCGGAGCCGATGGCCAGCACCGAGATCAGCGCGACGATACCCAGGGTCAACAGGTGAAACAGTGCGGCGACCAGGCTCGCGGCCGGTCCCGCCGACGCTCGTTCTCCCGGCGCCGAGCCCGCCAGATAGCGACGCCCGCTCCGGATCAACAACTGTCCGACGCCGAACACGATCACGACGCCGACCACGATGAACAGAATCTGTTCTGAATTCATGGCCTCCAGCTCCCTTCGCCTGCCCAACCCGGGTGTACCCCCGGGTCGGGCAGGGAAACCAGCGGCCTTCGTTACGTGTCGGATCGAGCTTTTCAGGAGGTCACGGACGGTGCCGGCCGGACTTCGGCCACCTCGGCGTCGTCGTCGATGCCGCCCTCCTCACCGAGCATCGAGCCGATCCGCTCGACGGCCTCGGGCTTGCGGGCCTTCAGCACGAACAGCACGACCAACCCGATGATGATCCACGCCAGCGTGATGTAGGGCGTCGCGTTGATCGGTGACGCGGGTGCCGGGTAGATGGAGCCGTACAGCGCGGCGCCGAACAGGATCACGCCGGCCGCCGGCACCAGCAGGTGCGACACGATGTTGTAGTTGCTGTGCGTGCGTTTGAAGAACACCGCCCCGCCGACGAGCAGTCCGATGTAGACGACGATGACGGCCAGGGTGCCGAGCGTGGCGTAGAAGTAGTAGATGATGATCGGCTGCTGGCTGTTGCCCATGCCGAAGCCGACGATGACGGCGAGGATCGTGCTCACCAGGGCGACCGCGATCACCGCGTTCGCCGGGGTCTGGAACTTGGGGTGCGTCCTGCCCAGCCACGGCGAGAGCACGCCCTCGCGGCCCATCGCGAACAGCGTCCGGGTGCCCGCGGTGGCGCAGCCGACGCAGACGATGAACGCGGACAGCAGGGCGCCGATCTCCACCAGCGTGCCCAGCGCGCCGCCGACGTAGGTGGACGCGATGGTCTTCAGGGCGAACGGGTCGGCGCCGAACTTGTCGCCGTTGTTCACGCCGAAGCCGATCGCCATGCTGTACGTCGTCCACAGGTAGAACACGATCGCGAAGCCGACCGACGCGATCACGGCGATCGGGATGGCCCGGCGCGGCCGGGCGGTCTCCTCACCGAAGTCGGCCGCCGTCTCGAAGCCGATGTACGACGTGATGCCCAGGATGATCCCGTAGAACACACCGGAGAAGCCGCCCTTCTCGGTGTGACCGAACGTGAAGGGCGCCAGCGTGTTGCCGTGCGCGCCGCCCTTGGCGGTGGTGACGATGTTGACGATCAGGATCACCAGCACCGTGAGGCCGCCGACGACCAGCTGCAGCCGGGTGGTCACCTTGATCCGCACGATCGACAGCACCACGAGCAGCGCCATGCCGATGATGAAGAACGGGAACCACCAGTTGATGGACAGGTGCAGCAGGTCCGTGGCCAGGTAGGCGACGCCTGCCATGGTCATCGGGACGAAGCAGATCAGGCCGACGGCGTACAGCCAGCCGGCCATGAACCCGGCCCGTTTGCCCAGGCTGCGGCTGGCGTAGGTGTACGCGTAGCCGGCCGACGCCATCCGCCGGGTGAACCCGATGACGACGAACGCCAGGGCGAGGCAGGCGATGCCGCCGAGCAGGAACGCCAGCGGCGTCGAACCGCCGGCGATCAGCGCCACCCCGGGCACGTTGAGCAGCATCGCCATGCCCGGCGCGAGGATGGAGATCGATATGGCGACGGCGTCGACAGTGGACAGCGTGCCCTTGGCCAGCCGTTGCGCCGGCGGGGCCGACTCGGGATTCGTGTATGCCATCGGTACTCCGCAAGAACGGACGCGGCCGTCAACCGCCGACGAGGACGGTCTGGTCGGTCAGGTGATAGTCGAAGGCCAACGGCGTGCACGAATGATCGAGCACCCAGCGCAGGAACCGCTGGTGCACCGGATGGCCCTGGTACGCGCGAAGCGTGTCCTGATCATCGAACTCCATGAACAGCAGGTACTGATAGCCACGGGTGCGGTCACCCGTGAGATCGGTGCCGAAGCGCAGCGCCCGGATGCCCGGGATGACACCCGGCCACGCCTCGATCTGGCCGCGCATCTCGGCCGCGTCGGCGGCATCGAGATCCGACGGGAAGCTGAAGAGCACGACGTGTTGCAGCGTCATCTCGTCTCCGGCGTCAGTAGAACTCGAAATATTCGCGCATCTGCCAGGCGGCGGCCTCGGCGTCCTTGTCGTCGGCCTCGGCCAGCGCCGCGTCGTAGCGGGCCACCTCGGACCGCTTCATCATCAGGTAGTAGTCGACGAACGCGTCCCCGAACCGCTCCCGGTAGAGCAGATCGGCGGCCAGCGCGTCCAGCGCGTCGCCCAGGCCGGCCGGCAGCGCGGGCGCGTCGGCGACGTACGGGTCGGCCTCCACGGCGGGCGGCGGCGTGAGGTTCCTGGCGATGCCGTCCAGCCCGGCGGCCAGGTCGGCGGCGAGGTACAGGTACGGGTTGGCGGCCGGCTCGCCGAGCCGGTTCTCCAGGTGGGTGCCCGGGTCACCAGGTCCGCCCTGGACCCGGACCAGCGCACCCCGGTTCTCCACGGCCCAGCAGATCCGGTCCGGCGCGAACGAGTACGGCGCGAACCGGGTGTAGCCGTTGATGGTGGGCGTGGCGACGGCCGTCATGGCGGGCGCGTGCTCCAGCAGGCCGGCCAGGTAGGAGCTGCCGACATCGGACAGCACGTCGTCCGGCGAGCTGAACACATTGGACCCTTCGCCGTCCACCAGGGACGCGTGCAGGTGCCAGCCGGACGCGAAGAAGTTGGGCAGGTGCGGTTTGCACATGAAGCTGGCCAGTAGCCCCCGGCGGGCACAGATCTGCTTGACGGCCGACCGGAACAGGATCATCGCGTCGGCGCCGGCCAGCCCGTGCACCGGCGAGAAGCTGAACTCCAGTTGCCCGGGACCCCACTCGTCCTCCATCGCCCTGGGCATCAGGCCGACGGCGTCGAGCTGGTCGCGCAGCGCGGTGAGCGTGTCGTTCACCGAGTCCAGCCGCACCTCGGACAGGTACTGGTAGCCCAGCTCGAACGGTTCGACCCGAGGTGTCCCGGCAGGCTGGGTGGTCTCGGTCAGGCCGATGGCCGCGGTGGACCGGCGGGTCACGTAGAACTCGACCTCCAGACCGGTGACGTAGCCGAAACCGCGCTCCTCGGCCTGGGCGATCTGGTTGCGCAGGATGCGCCGAGGGTCCAGCGGCACCGGTGTGCCGTTGGAGAAGTAGGCGTCGCACAGCAGCCACCCGGTCCGGTCGGCCCACGGGAGCACCTGGAACGTGCTGGGGTCGGGCACGATCACCACGTCCGGGAACCCGGTGAACTCGTCGATGCCGATGCCACCGCCGGCCGCGAACGCCGGTGGGAACACGAAGTTGCCGGTGTCCATGCTGTAGATGGCGCCGGAGAAGTCGACGCCGTTGGACAGTGCGGCGATCGCGGCGTGCGCGGACAGGAACTTGGCCCTGGGCGAACCGTGCTGGTCCACCACGATGACCCGGATCGTGGTGAGACCCTCGTGCTTGATGCGGTGGATCACCTCGCCCGCGGCCCGTTCCTGTTCCGGCGTGTGCAGGCCGTGCTCGGCGACGAACCCGCGCCGCCCGATGCCCGCGGTCGCCGCCGGTGACGTGTCGGCCGTGCTCATCCCGCTGCTCCCGTCTCGTCGTCCGTGGACGGGCCGGTGGCCCGCGCGATCATGTCGGCGAGCAGCTCGCTCGCGGTGTTCTTCGGTTTCATCTCCGCGATGGACAGTGACGTTTCGGTTCGCTGGATGCCCTCGATCTGCCACACGCTGTTGATCAGCAGGTCCCGCAGGTGGGTGTGGTCGCGCACGCGCAGCCGGACGAGCATGTCGATGTCGCCGGTGACGAGCATGACCTCCTCCACCTCGGGCAGGGCGGCCAGCCGGGCCATGACCGTGCCCTGCTCGTAGCCGTGCACGGCGGTGATGGTCAGGTAGACGATCGTCGGGTAGCCCAGCGCGCTCCAGTTGAGTCGGACACCGTAGCCGGTGATCACGCCCTGTCGATGCAGCCGGGCCAGCCGGTCGGCCACGGCCGGCGGGGACATGCCCAGCTCGCGGGCCAGGCTGCGCTGCGAGATGCGCGCGTCCTCGGACAGCAGCAGGAGCAGCCGCAGGTCGGTGGCGTCCAACGGGGCCCGTTCGGAGGGCACGGCGGCGAAACCGCCGATCGAGCCGAGCGGCCGGACCGGGGGGGCGGCATCGTCGCCGTGCGCACCCACTGTCACTTTCGCCTCACTTACTTGTCACATGCGCGAAATGGAGCCACAATTACTTGCACTACGTAAGGTTGTGGCGGCTAGTTTCCTGCCATATGTAATGGGTGTCAAGCGGAAGCGATGGGGGTGCGACCATGCCCGACCTGGCCGGACACGTGCGCGAGTCGATTGGCCTGCCGGTCGACTGGACGGCCAGGCTGGCCCGCCGGGCGGGCACCCAGGCGGACGCGATCAGCGGCATCCTCGCTCTGGTCAACGCACGCGGAATGATCAACTTCACCGGCGGGTTCCCGGAGCCGAGCCTGTTCGCCACCGACGTGCTCGGCGACATCGCCAACCGGCTGGTCGCCGAGGATGCCGCGGTGGCGTTGCAGTACGCGGCCAGCGAGGGCCTGGCGTCCACCCGGCACGCGATCGCCGACCGGCTGCTGACCACCGACGGCGTGCGCCCGGCCGAGGACGAGCTGATGATCACCAGCGGTGGCATCGACGGCGTCACGCTGGTCGCCAAGGCGATGCTGGACCCCGGTGACGTCGTGGTCGTCGAGGAGCCGAGCTACCTGGGCGCGGTCTCCGGGTTCGCCGCCTACGAGCCGGTGCTGCGGGGCGTGCCGATGGACGACGACGGGCTGGACGTGGACGCGCTGGCCGGGCTGCTCGCGGCAGGCGGTCCCCCACCCAAGCTGCTCTACACCATCCCGGACTTCCAGAACCCGAGCGGCCGCACGCTGTCCGTCGAGCGGCGACACGCCCTGGTCGAGTTGTGCCGGCGGTACGGCGTCCTGATCGTGGAGGACGTGGCCTACACCCAGTTGGCGTTCGACCCGGAGCCCAGGCCGACGCTGTGGTCGCTCGGTCCGGACGTCGTCGTGCAACTCGGCACGTTCTCCAAGGTGTTCTTCCCCGGCGTGCGGTTGGGCTGGGCCGCCGGCCCGGCGCCCATCATCGCCCAGTTGGTCATCAACAAGCAGAACTCCGACCAGTGCGCGGGTGCGCTGGGTCAGCGAATGCTGGAGGAGTTCCTGCGCGGCGGCCACCTGGACAGCCACCTGCCCGCCGCCCGCGCCCTGTACCGACAGCGCGGGACCACGATGGCGGCCGCCCTGGCCACCCATTTCGCCGACCTGGGCACGTGGACCGTGCCGCACGGCGGCTTCTTCTCCTGGCTGCGGGTGCCGGGCGTGGACACGGTCGAGCTCGCCGAGCGGGCCCGTGCGGCCGGGGTGGCGTTCGTGCCCGGTGGCGGCTTCTTCAGCGAGCACCCCGATTCCGAACATCTCCGGCTGTCCTACAGTCGGGTCGCCGACGGTGACATCGACGAGGGCATCGCCCGGCTGGCGGCAGCCGTCCGGACGATCCGCTGATCCGCGAGGAGAACGCATGACCAGCAGTACCAACCACTTCAGCACCGAGGGCGCGGGCACGCCGACCTCGCCCGGCCGGTACGTCGACATCGACAAGATCGAGAAGCTGGAGATGCTGCCCGGCCTGAACTTCCAGCCGATCCTGTCCGAGCACGCGATCGTCAACGTGGTGTCGTTCGACCCGCACTCCGTGGCGCCGATGCACAGCCACGTCGAGGAACAGATCGTCATCGTGATGGAGGGCGAGTTCGAGTTCACCCTGGACGGCGTCACCCGCACCATGCGACCCGGCGACGTCGCGGTGATCCCACCGTGGGTGCCGCACGGCGCCCGCACCCTGGAGTCGGGCTGCCGCGAACTGGACGTGTTCACCCCACCCAGGGCCACGCTGATCGAGCACGCGACCAGCCAGGTCGAACCGTCGCAGGTGGAAGGCTGACGTGGATCTCGGGCTGACCCGCAGGCGGGCGATCGTCACGGGGGGATCGAAGGGCATCGGCCTGGCCGTGGCACGGGAACTGGTCGCGGAGGGCGCCTCGGTGGCGATCTGCTCGCGGAACGAGGCCGAACTGGCCTCGGCCGCCGAGCAGATCGGGCCGGGCGTGTTCCATCAGGCGGCGGACGTGACCGACACCGGCCAGGTGGACCGGTTCGTCGCGGCCGCGGCCGAGGCGATGGGTGGCGTCGACATCCTGGTGAACAACGCCGGCGGCGCGCACCCTGGCAACTTCGAGAGCCTGACCGACGACGACTGGCACGGCGACCTGGACGTCAAGCTGTTCTCCCAGCTGCGCTGCTTCCGGGCCGCCCTGCCGCACCTGCGGGCCAGCGAGTCCCCCCGGGTGGTCAACATCAACGCGGTGTACGCGAAGTACCCCGATCCGGTGTTCTTCGCCACCACCGTCATCCGCGCCGCCTGCGTGAACCTGAACAAGGTGCTGGCCCAGGAGTTCGGCGCCGAGCGGATCCTGGTGAACAGCGTCAACATCGGGTTCGTGGACACCCCGCAGTGGGCCAACATCCACGCCCGGCGGGCACCCGACCTGCCGCGCGACGAGTTCCTCACCGGACTGGCCAGGACCGAGGTGCCGCTGGGCCGGTTCGGCACGGTCGACGAGGTGTCCGGGTTGGTCGCGTTCCTGGCCGGCAGCCGGGCCAGCTACATCACCGGTGCGGTGATCGACGTGGCCGGTGGCATGGGGAAGTACGCCTGATGTGCCGATTGGTCGGCTGGGTGGCCGGCACGCCCGTGACGCTGCGGGACGTGCTCGGCCCCACCGCCGTGGACCGCTTCGCTCACCTGTCCTGCGTGCACTCCGACGGGTGGGGCGCCGCGTGGCACGACGAGCACGGCGAACTGGTCGTCACGCGGTCCGGCCTGCCCGCCCGCGAGGATCGCGGGTTCGCCGGCTTCGCCTCGGGCATGGCGGCCACCTCCGCGCTGGTGCACCTGCGACTCGGCACGCCGGGCTGCGGGCACGGTCCGCTGAACACCCATCCGTTCACCGACGGGCCGTGGGCGCTGGCCCACAACGGCGCGTTCGCGCCGGGCGAACGCATCGATCGGCTGCTCGGCGACAGCCCGCGGCGCGCGGTCGGCGAGACCGACACCGAGCGGTATTTTCTGGCGCTGCGCGCCGAACTGGACCGCAACGGCGGCGACGTGCCGGCGGCAGTCGCCGGGGTGCTGGAACGGATGGCGCGCGTCGGGTTGACCGCGTCCAGCCTCAACGCGTTGCTGCTCGGACCGGACGCGCTGCACGTCATCAGCTCGCACGACGCCGACTGGCAGGCCACGGACATCCAGGTGTGGCCGGCCGACGAACTGGCCAGTGGAGCCGTGTTGCCGCCGTACTTCCCGATGATCTACACCGAGACCGAGCAGGTCGTCGTCGCGGCGTCGTCCGGCATAGTGTCCGATCAGGACGGTTGGGCGCCGATCCCGAACCACGCCGTGCTGCGCATCGAAACCGGCTCGCTACGCACAGCCGCGACGGCGGTCTCCCCTGCCCTGTCGACGCACTGACAGCCTCGCCGGGCGCCCGTATGGTTGGGCGCGTGCCTGAACGAAGTGACGTCCGTACGGCCATCATCACGGTGGACGACGATCCCGGCGTGTCCCGCGCCGTCGCCCGAGACCTGCGGCGCCGCTACGGCGACCAACACCGCATCCTCCGGGCCGAGTCCGGCGAGGAGGCGCTCACCGCCCTGCGGGAGCTGACCCTGCGCGGTGACGTCGTCGCGATCATCGTCGCCGACTACCGGATGCCCGGGATGAACGGCATCGAGTTCCTGGAACAGGCGATGGACATCTGTCCCTCGGCCCGCCGGGTGCTGCTCACCGCCTACGCGGACACCGGCGCCGCGATCGACGCGATCAACGTCGTCGACCTGGACTACTACCTGCTCAAGCCGTGGGACCCGCCGGAAGAGAAGCTGTACCCGGTGGTCGACTCGCTGCTGGAGGCGTGGGCGGCCGGCGACCGCCGGGCGGTGCCGGAGACCAAGGTGGTCGGCCACCGGTGGTCGGCCCGCTCGTCGGAGGTGCGTGAGTTCCTGGCCCGCAACCAGGTGCCCTACCGCTGGTACCAGGTGGACGAGCCGGAGGGCGAGCGGCTGCTGGCCGCGGCGGGCGCGGACGGCAGCCAGTTGCCGGTCGTGGTCACCGAGGACGGGGAGGCGCTGGTCGCGCCCTCGGACGGCGAACTGGCCGACCGGGTCGGCCTGAGCACCACGCCCACGTCCGACTTCTACGACCTGATCATCATCGGCGGTGGCCCGGCCGGGCTGGGTGCCGCCGTGTACGGCGCGTCCGAGGGGCTGCGCACGATCCTGGTGGAGCGCACCGCCACCGGCGGCCAGGCCGGGCAGAGCTCGCGGATCGAGAATTACCTCGGCTTCCCGGACGGCGTGTCCGGCGCGCAGCTCGCCGACCGGGCCCGCCGCCAGGCCGCCAAGTTCGGCGCCGAGGTGGTCACCACCCGGGACGTGGTCGGCCTGGAGGTCAACGGCTCGGCCCGCACCGTCCGGTTCGCCGACGGCAGCACACTGGCCGCGCACACCGTCATTCTCGCCACCGGCGTCGCCTACCGGCAGCTCGGTGCGCCCGGCCTGGCCCCGCTCACCGGTCGCGGCGTCTACTACGGTTCCGCGCTCACCGAGGCGTCCGCCTGCGCCGCACAGGACATCTTCGTCGTCGGCGGCGCCAACTCGGCCGGCCAGGCCGCCGTCTACCTGGCCCGGTCCGCCCGCTCGGTGACGATCATGGTGCGCGCCGAGTCGCTGAACCAGTCGATGTCGCACTACCTGATCCAGCAGATCGCGAACATCCCGAACATCACGGTGCTCACCTGCGCCGAGGTGGTCGAGGCGCACGGCGACGACCACCTGGAAGCGCTCACCCTCCGGGACAACGCCACCGGCGACACGCGGACCGTGCCGGCGAGCTGGTTGTTCGTGTTCATCGGCGCCGTGCCGCGCACCGACTGGCTGGACGGCGTGGTGGCC
>DASUGU010000110.1:0-107726 GCA_036273855.1 Pseudonocardiaceae bacterium | reverse complement strand
TGATACATCGACGGCAGCCGCTTGAGGATCTCGGCCGGGGTGCGCCGGCTGGCGATGTCGAGGAAGACCCCGCCGTGCGGTGATCCGCGCCCGGCCTTGACCTCGGAGTTGATGGCCCGGGCGACCTCGTCGCGGGGCAGCAGCTCGGGCGGGCGGCGGTTGTTGTCCGCGTCGGTGTACCAGCGGTCCGCCTCCTCCTCGGTCTCGGCGTAGTTCTTGCGGAACACGTCGGGCACGTAGTCGAACATGAACCGCTTGCCCTCGGAGTTGCGCAGCACCCCGCCGTCGCCGCGCACCGACTCGGTGACGAGGATCCCCTTCACCGACGGCGGCCAGACCATCCCTGTGGGGTGGAACTGGACGAACTCCATGTTGATCAACGTGGAGCCCGCGCGCATGGCCAGCGCGTGACCGTCGCCCGTGTACTCCCACGAGTTCGACGTCACCTTGAACGACTTGCCGATGCCGCCCGTGGCCAGCACGATCGCCGGCGCCTCGAACAGCACGAACCGGCCGGACTCCCGCCAGTAGGCGAACGCGCCGGCGATCCGGTCGCCGTCCTTGAGCAGGTCGGTCACCGTGCACTCGGCGTAGACCTTGAGGTTGGCCTCGTAGTCGCCGGTGGCCTTGTGGTCGTCCTGTTGCAGCGACACGATCTTCTGCTGCATGGTGCGGATCAGTTCCAGGCCGGTCCGGTCACCGACGTGGGCCAGGCGCGGGTAGGTGTGGCCACCGAAGTTGCGCTGGCTGATCTTGCCGTCCGGGGTGCGGTCGAACAGTGCGCCGTAGGTCTCCAGCTCCCAGACCCGGTCCGGCGCCTCCTTCGCGTGCAGCTCGGCCATGCGCCAGTTGTTCAGGAACTTCCCGCCCCGCATGGTGTCGCGGAAGTGCACCTGCCAGTTGTCGTTGGCGTTGGCGTTGCCCATCGACGCCGCACAACCGCCCTCGGCCATCACGGTGTGGGCCTTGCCGAACAGCGACTTGCAGATCACCGCGACGCGCAGACCCTGCTGCCGGGCCTCGATCGCGGCCCGCAGGCCGGAACCGCCGGCCCCGATCACCAGCACGTCGTACGCGTGCCGCTCGACCTCTGTCATCGACTCACAATCCCTGTCTAGAGCTTCAGAAGATCCGCACGTCGGTGATCCACCCGGCGGAAACCAGCCTGATGTACAGGTCGGTCAACGAGATCCACACCAGCGACGCCCAGGCCAGCTGCATGTGGTAGCCGTTGAGCCGGGACACCCACTTCCAGTACTTGTAGCGCAGCGGGTGCTGGGAGAAGTGCTTGAGCTTGCCGCCCATGATGTGCCGGCACGAATGGCACGACAACTGGTACGCCCAGATCAGCGCCGCGTTGATCAGCAACACGATGGTGCCGATGCCGGCGTGACCCCAGGCACCGCCGTGGTCACGGATCGAGTCGATGAAGTCCCAGGTGAGCAGGCCGGCGAACAGCAGCGTGATGTACCAGAAGTAGCGGTGCACGTTCTGCATGATCAGCGGGAACCGAGTCTCGCCGGTGTACTTCTTGTGCGGCTCGGCGACCGCGCACGCCTGCGGGGCGGCCCAGAAGGCCCGGTAGTAGGACTTGCGGTAGTAGTAGCAGGTCAGCCGGAAGCCCATCGGGAAGATGATGATGACGAGGCTCGGCGTGACCGGCGCGATGCTCGGGAACCAGCCCCAACCGCTGCCGGGCACGCAGTTGCCGGTGAGGCACGGCGAGTACAGCGGCGAGATGTAGGGCTCGTAGAAGTAGTCCTTGCCGATCAGCACGGCCCAGGTCAGGTACACGACGCAGACCAGCAGCACGGCGCCCTGGATCGCGGGCGAGAGCCACCAGCGGTCGGTCCGCAGCGTCTTGGCATCGATACGCGCCCTGCCGGGTGCGCCCACACCAGTGAGGGTCATGTTCTCCTCGTCTCGTGATGACCACGCTGTTGTGGCCTCACAAGACGGTCACCCCACCTCACGACGCCCAGCCTCGGCGCCGGGTCGTACGGTGTATCTGGGACCACAACAACCTCGGGTTTACCACCCGATGTGTGCCGGGCTTACGGCGGGGTCGGCCGTACGGCCAGGTCAGCACCGAGGTCGGCGGCGGCGTGGCCGTGCACTCGGGACCGTGCTGACCCTTTGTGACAAGTGACACACGCGTTCTGTCCACAATTTCCCGATCGCGGCCCCGTGATCAGCGCAAACACCACTTGACCGACGCTGACCAGGTCATATTCGCAGGTCGACGGCCATGTCGCCGGGTGGTCACCGTGTCGCCCTGTGATCAAGTCAACAACAGCGCCTCGGCCACGGAATCGACCACCGGGACACCGCTGGCGCGCAGTGTCGCCGGCCCGCTCATGCCGGTCGCGACCAGGACGCACCGCGTCCCGACGGCCTCGGCGGCGACGGCGTCGTCCAGCACGTCGCCCACCAGCAGCACGTCCGCCGGGTCCAGGTCCAGCGCGGCCAAGTGCTCGCGCAGGTGGTCGGTCTTGCCGTGCCCGCCGACGGCCGTGCGCAGACCGTCGACCCGGAGGAACAGCTCGGCCAGGCCGTGCTCGCTCACCATCGGCACCAGCTCGTCGTGGAACCACATGCTCAGCAACGACTGCGTGCCGCCGGCCGCCCGCCAGCGGCGCAGCTCGTCCGGGATGCCCGGGGAGAGCCGCGTCGTGGCCAGCAGCGCGCGGTACGCGTCGTGGTAGCGCCGGTCGATGTCGGCCCAGTCCTCGGCCGAGATGGCGCGGCCGAACAGGTCCGCGTAGCAGTCCTGGATCGGCCTGCGGTAGATCGACCGCCAGTGCTCGAGATCGACCGGCGCCCTGCCGTACGCCGCGCACACCGCGTTCACGGCCGCGACGGCGGCATCGTTGTCGTCCAGAATGGTGCCGTTCCAGTCCCACACCACATGCCTGACGTGTTCGGTACGCACCGAACAGACCTTAGGCGGGGAACGGGAACGCGGTGAGGCAATTCGGTGACCGCGCGTGCGCCGGGTCCAGCGCGTTGAGCACGTCGCGGTCGGTGACCTGGTCGTAGGGCAGGTCGGCGTGGTCGACGGTGTCGTTCACGCACTGGCTCTGCACGAACACGTTGGTGACGCCCGGCTCCCGGATGAACGACGAGCCGACCGGTGTCACCACGGTCTCGTTGAGCGTCTCGATCACGGTGTAGTCGACGCCGGACTGGGCGATCGGTCCCGAGTCCAGTGGCGCCAGGAACGTCGACCCGACCTCCTGGTCGACGCACGCCGCGCACAGTGCCCCGACCAACTGGTCGGCGCCGGGGAAGAACGCGGCCAGGTTGGTCAGGCCGTCCAGTGTCGTGCCGTGCGTGGTGGGCGAGAGCCCGACGTACGTGTGCACGTTCGCCGCGCCGTGCAGCACCTTGAGGTAGTACTCGCCGAGCAGGCCGCCCTGCGAGTGGCCCACCAGGTCCACCTTGCTCACGCCGGTGGCCTGCTTGACCTTGGTGACGAACGCGGCGACCTGCTGGGCCGACGTCGCCGCCGGACCGATCGCCTGGACCAGTGCGCCGTGCGTGCCGCCGTAGTTCAGGCTGAACACGCAGTAGCCGTTGTTGGCCAGAATCGGTGCCAGCGCACCGAAGTCGTCCTCCATCACGGAGAACGTGCCGGGGATGAGCACGACCGGGAACGGGTGTGCCGCGCTCGGTGTGCAGGAGAAGTCGTTCGTGCCGGGCGGCGACTGTTCCGGATTGACCGCCGCGGCGGCCGCGGCGGTCACGATGTTCGGCTGCACCGGGAAGGTCGCCGCCGCGGCGGTCGGGGCCAGAGCGGCGGTGGCGAGAGCGGCGGCGGCGAGCACCGCGCCGACCGCGCCGGCCCGAACGAGCAGGGGACGTCGGATACGCAACGAAGCCTCCTCAACGCTGAGAAGCGCTGCGCGCAAAGGTTACTCACGCGTAGACCCGAGAGTAAGTTACGCGCGTGTAACCCGTCAATACACTAGGTCACCACTGTTCGCGCGGCGTGCTCTGCCAGTCGCTGATCCGCCGGATCACCCTGGTGATCAGCACGGCGGCGGTGACCAGCAGCAGTCCCCCGAGCAGGAGGGCCAGCACCCCGGACCCGGTGAACTGGCCCAGGTCCACCTGGTTGAGGTCGGCGGGTTGCGCGGGGGTGGTGGTGATGGTGATGCCGCCGGGTAGCACCTGTTGCGCTGCCCGGCGCTGGGAGGCGCCGAGGATGAGGCCCGGCAACACCTGCGCGCCGAGGAAACAGACCCACCACGCGATGACCATGCCGGTCCCGCGCTGCTGCCGGCGATCGCTGGCCCGGTGGATGTCCAGCAGGATCTGACAGGGGAACCAGAGGTTCACGAAGGGGCAGATCCAGCCCCAGAACGTCCAACCCTTGCTCAGATCCTGCGACTGCCGCCCGGCCAGGCCCTCGGCGTTGCCTCGGGCCCGCCAGGACCACACCCAGTACAGGATCGCCGCGGTCAGGTACACGGCCGCGACGGCGAGCACCGTGACGGCGATCTCGCCGGCCGCCGCCGCCACCGCCGGGTTGTCCACCGCCTCGTCGGTGAACGAGCTGTTGATCACGTCTATCGCATGGATCACCGCGAACGGCACGGCCAATGTGGCCGCGAGGGCGAGCCAGATGAACACGATGGTCGCGACACCGACGCCGCGGACGGGTCGGAAGAACCGGCCGTCCTGATACTGGTTCACCGCATATGGGTCCACAGCGCACAATCCCCCAGGATCAACGAATGTGATGTGCGCACGGTAGAGGACCGCCGACCAGGCCGAGCGACGAATCACGAGACTTGCCTGACTGGTCAGCGAAACGCGCGACAGAAGTGCCGAATCGGGCAACGGGTCACCGCCAGCCGCGCCCACCACGGTGCCGCCCGGCAGTGACGACCGCCGCCGCACCGGCCGAATCGGACCACCACACCCCCGCCTGCTCTCCCGGCGCGTCCGCCACACCCGCCACCACGGGGCCGGATCAGACCACCGGCCACCGTCCGCCGGCTTTCCCGGCGGGTCAGCCACACCCGCCACGACGGGGCCGGATCGAACCACCGGCCACCGTCCGCCAGCTCGCCCAGCGCGTCAGCCCAACCCGCCACCACGGGCCGGATCAGACCACCGGCCACCGTCCGCCGACTCGCCTAACGGGTCAGCCACACCCGCCACAACGCGGCCGGATCGGACAGCGGATCGCCGTGCACCAGGCTGAAATGCGCCGGCTGCCCCACCGCGAGCCGGCCGGCGTGCGGCACGCCGAGCAGGTCGCCGCCGCGCCAGGTGGCCGCCGCGAGCGCGGTCTTCGGCTGCACGCCCGCGCGCACCATGGCCTCGACCTCCCACACCAACTGGTTGGCGCGCAACGAACCGCCGCCGAAGTCCGATCCGGCCGCGATCGCCACGCCGGCCCGGTCCGCGGTGCGCACGCTCGCCTCGGCCGTCTCCAGCCGCTCGGCGATCCTGGGCAGCATGTCCGGATCGGTGAACCTGGGTACCGTCGACGTGGCCGGGAAGGTGCGCCACGAGTGCAGCACGGCGAGCGTCGACACGAGCGCGACGTTGTTGGCCACCATGAGTTTCGCGATGTCCTCGTCGATCTGGAAGCCGTGTTCCAGGCTGTCCACACCGGCCTCGGCGCCGACCCGGTTGCCGGCCAGCGCGGTGGCGTGCGCGGCCACCTTCGCTCCTCTGCCGTGCGCCTCGCGGACCGCGGCGGCCACCTCGTCGGCGGTGAACGGCGCCATGTCCGGGTCCGGCCCGTCCAGGTACAGCTTCACCAGGTCGGCGCCCTCGTCCAACTGCTGGCGCACCGCGGCGGCCAGGTCGGCGCCGTGCTCCACCTCGACACCCAGCCCGGCGGGCAGCGCGCCGGGGCGCAGCAGCCAGGTGCCGGCGGCCCGCAGGTACGGCCGGTCCTGGCGGCCCTGCCACCGCTCGCGCAGCAGCAGGCTCGCCGCTCGCTCGGCACCCTGGTCCGGGTCCAGCCTGCGGGGTGAGCCGACATCGCGGGCCCAGCGGATGCCGGCGCGCACCATCAGTTCGCCGTTCTCCTCGCCGACCGCGAGGAGCGTGTCCAGCGGGTCGAACCCGTGCGCCACCCACTCCGCGCCGCCCGGCATGGACAGGTGGGAGTGCGAGTCGACCATGCCGGGCACGATCGTCGCGCCCCGGCCGTCGATCTCCGGCACGTCGGGCAGGTCGGGATGGTCGCCGACCCACAGCCCGGCGATCACGCCGTGGTCGACGTGCACCGCCACGTCCCGTACCGGAGCGTCGGCCGTGCCGTCGGCCAGCGCGGCACCGGTCACCAGGACCCGTTCACCGTGCAGTCGCGAACCCGTCGGGGTGTCCACCATGCTGGGCACGGTAGTCCGTCGAGGAGGTGTGCCATGACGACGTGGCAGGAATTCACCGAAGCCGCACCGAGAATCGCCGCGATCTTCACCCGGCGGCACGCCGCCACGGGCAACCTGTGCCTGCTGGCCACGCTGAGGTCCGACGGCTTCCCCCGGATCAGCCCGCTGGAGCCCCGGATGTTCGAGGGCGAGTTGTGGCTGGTCGGCATGCCCGACACCACCAAGTTCCACGACCTCGCCCGCGATCCCCGGTTCTGCCTGCACACCGCCACGGTGGACACGGAGGTCAAGGACGGTGACGCCAAGCTGTGGGGCCTGGTCCACAACGTGCCGGACCGGGCGCTGCACCAGCGGTTCGCGCAGGACCTGTTCGACGAGTCCGGTTTCGACCTGCGCGGCCAGGAGTTCGATCACTTCTACGCGGCCGACCTGACCTCGGCAGCCGCCGTCGAGGTTGGGGGCGGCCACATGGACGTGACCGTCTGGCGCCCCGGCCAACCGGAACGCGTCATCCGCAAACACTGACCCACCACCGACCCGGCAGCCGGTGTCCGCCGCCAGTCCGGCAGCACGCCGCCCGCCCAGCAGCACACCGCCCGCCCAGCAGCACACCGTCAGTCCGGCAGGGCGCCGTCCAGGGCGTCGGCGTCCGACCCCGCGGCCCGCAGCTCGTCGCGCACCACGCGGTACGCCAACCCCTCGGGGTAGCCCTTGCGGGCGAGCATGGCGACCAGGCGGCGGATCATCGTCAGCTCGGGCGCGTCACCCATCGATCGCAGCCGCTTGCGCACCAGTTCCCGCGCCCGCGCTTCCTCCGCCTCACTGTCCAACGTGGACACAGCGGCGGCGACCACCCCGTCCGTGACGCCCTTGCGGCGCAGTTCGGCGCTCAGTGCCCGCCGGGCCATGCCCTGGTACGTGTGCCGGGACCGGACCCACTGCTCGGCGAAGGCGGCGTCGTCCACCAGGCCGACCTCGTCCAGCCGGCCCAGCACCTGGTCGGCGACGTCCGCCTCGATCCCCCGCCGGAGCAGTTGGGTGCGCAGTTCGGCCTTGGTGCGCGCCCGCATGGCCAGCAGGTCCAGGCAGATCTCCCGGGCCTTCGCGACCGGGTCGACCGGTGCCCGCTCGGTCTCGCCGTCGCGGGGGCGGCGACCCCCACGGCGACCCGTCGGTTCAGTCATGGATCAGAAGTCCACCGGCCCCGGAGCCTCCTCGGCTGCGGTGTCCAGTGTGGCGCCGATACCGAGCTTCTCCTTGATGCGCTTCTCGATCTCGTTGGCCACGTCCGGGTTCTCCTTGAGGAACCGGCGGGCGTTCTCCTTGCCCTGGCCGAGCTGATCGCCCTCGTACGTGTACCAGGCGCCGGACTTGCGCAGGATCGACTGCTCGACGCCCATGTCGATCAGCGAGCCTTCCCGGCTGATGCCGTGGCCGTAGAGGATGTCGAACTCGGCCTGCTTGAACGGCGGGGCCACCTTGTTCTTGACGACCTTCACCCTGGTCCGGTTGCCGACCGCGTCGCCGCCGTCCTTCATGGTCTCGATGCGGCGGACGTCCAGCCGGACCGAGGCGTAGAACTTCAGCGCCTTGCCACCGGTGGTGGTCTCGGGCGAGCCGAACATGACGCCGATCTTCTCGCGCAACTGGTTGATGAAGATCGCCGTGGTGCCGGAGTTGTTCAGCGCGCCGGTGATCTTGCGCAGCGCCTGGCTCATCAGGCGGGCCTGGAGGCCGACGTGGCTGTCGCCCATCTCGCCCTCGATCTCGGCGCGCGGCACCAGGGCGGCCACCGAGTCGACGACCAGGACGTCCAGCGCGCCGGAGCGCACCAGCATGTCGGCGATCTCCAGCGCCTGCTCACCGGTGTCCGGCTGGGAGACCAGCAGGGCGTCGGTGTCGACGCCGAGGGCCTTGGCGTAGTCGGGGTCGAGCGCGTGCTCGGCGTCGATGAAGGCCGCGATCCCGCCGGCCTTCTGCGCGTTGGCCACCGCGTGCAGGGCGACCGTGGTCTTACCGGAGGACTCCGGACCGTAGATCTCCACGACCCGGCCCCGGGGCAGGCCACCGATGCCCAGGGCGACGTCCAGCGCGATGGAGCCGGTCGGGATGACCTCGATCGGCGCGCGGCCTTCCTCGCCCAGCCGCATCACCGATCCCTTGCCGAACTGCTTGTCGATCTGGGCAAGGGCCAGTTCGAGTGCCTTACCCCTGTCGGGTGCTGCTGGCATCTGGAAATCCACCTCGTTGAGTCGGGTTCTCGTCTGCGCCGACGCTACGAGATCACGCCGACGATTTCTGGCCGGAGTCCGAACCTGTGGATCACTGGCCCCGTTGTGGACAACAGAGTAGCCGAACAGGTGTTCGAGTCGGGGTCCGACACGCCGATCCGGTGAGATCAACATCTTTGGCCGGAATAAGGCCAGGTCAGCGCCGTCCCGACGGCACGTCGAACGCCTCGCACACGGCCTGCCAGATCCGCTGTGGCGGCAGTCCGGCGGCCAGTGCCTCGTCGACGGTGCGGCCGCCCAGATCGGCGAACACGTGGTCGCGGGCGATGCTGCCGGCGCGCATGTCGCCGAACTCCTGGCTCATCATGGTGCGGAAGACGGTGGTACGCATCGGGCCCAGCCTACGGCCCGCCCGCGGGTAGCCTCGCGGTGTGCTGCTCGCCGCCGCGACCGACCCGACGGGCCTGTCCTCGCCGGTCGGCCAGATCGCGATCATCGCCGTGCTGGTCGCGGCGCTGGTCACCGGTGTGCGCGCCCTCTGGCAGCGGCGCAACCGCAAATGACGGGTTGTCGGTGCGGCGAGGCACTATGAACTGGTGGCTGACCCGGCGCTGACCGCTTTCGCACCGGCGACCAGGGACTGGTTCGCGGGTGCCTTCGCCGCGCCCACCGAGGCCCAGCGCGGCGCCTGGCAGGCCATCGCCGATGGCGACCACGCCCTGGTGGTGGCGCCCACCGGATCGGGCAAGACGCTGGCCGCCTTCCTGTCCGCGCTGGACAAGCTGGCCGCACAGCCACCACCGGCCGAGCCGAGGCGCCGCTGCCGCGTGCTCTACGTGTCGCCGCTCAAGGCCCTCGCCGTGGACGTGGAACGCAACCTGCGCGCGCCGCTGGCCGGCATCCGCCACGCCGCCCACCGGCTGGGCCTGCCCGAGCCGACCATCACCGTCGGCATGCGCACCGGCGACACCCCCGCCGACGAGCGCCGGGCGTTCGCCCGTACCCCGCCGGACATCCTGGTGACCACGCCGGAGTCGCTGTTCCTGATCCTCACCTCGGCCGCCCGCGAGTCGCTGCGCGGTGTGGAGACGGTGATCGTGGACGAGGTGCACGCGGTGGCCGGCACGAAGCGCGGCGCCCACCTGGCGCTGTCGCTGGAGCGGCTGGACGCGCTGCTGGACCGGCCGGCGCAGCGGATCGGGCTGTCCGCCACGGTTCGCCCGATCGAGGAGGTCTCCACGTTCCTGGCCGGCGGCCGCCCGGTGCGGGTGGTGCAGCCGCCGAACCTGAAGACCATCGAGGTGAGCGTCCAGGTCGCGGTGGCCGACATGGCCGAGCTGGGCCGGCCGGTCGATCCGGACACCCCCGGCGGCGACGTGTCCGGGTCGGCTGCCGGGCCGGAGCGTCGGACGTCGATCTGGCCCGCCGTCGAGGAACGCATCCTGGCCCTGGTCCGGGCCCACCGGTCGACCATCGTGTTCACCAACTCCCGCCGGCTGGCCGAACGGCTCACCGCCCGGCTGAACGAACTGGCCGCCGAGGGCGAGGAGGAACTCCTCGACCTGGACCGGTTCCCCGCCGAAGCGGTCGGCGGCTCCGGCATTTCCTTCGGCGCGCCGCCGGTCCTGGCCCGGGCGCACCACGGTTCGATGTCCCGCGAGCAGCGCACCCACGTCGAGGAGGAACTGAAGTCCGGCCGGCTGCCGTGTGTGGTGGCCACGTCGTCGCTGGAACTGGGCATCGACATGGGCTCGGTGGACCTGGTGGTGCAGGTGGAGGCGCCGCCCACGGTGGCGTCCGGGCTGCAGCGGGTCGGCCGGGCCGGTCACCAGGTGGGCGCGGTGTCCCGCGGTGTGGTGTTCCCGAAGTTCCGCGGCGACCTGGTGTCGTGCGCGGTGGTCGCGGAGCGGATGGCGGCGGGCGCGATCGAGGCGCTGCGCTTCCCGCGCAACCCGCTGGACGTGCTGGCCCAGCAGATCGTGGCGATGGTCGCGGTGCAGCCGTGGCAGGTCACCGAGCTGGCCAACCTGGTGCGACGGGCGGCGCCGTTCGCCGCGCTACCCGAGTCGGCCCTGCAGGCGGTGCTGGACATGCTGTCCGGCCGGTATCCCAGCGAGGAGTTCGGCGAGCTGCGGCCGAGGATCACCTGGGACCGGATCACCGGTGAGCTGCGCGGCCGGCCGGGTGCGCAGCGGCTGGCGGTGACCTCCGGCGGCACCATTCCCGACCGCGGCCTGTTCACCGTGACCACGCCGCCGGACGAGAGCGGGCACGGCTCCCGGGTCGGCGAGCTGGACGAGGAGATGGTCTACGAGTCCCGCGTGGGCGACGTGTTCCTGCTGGGCACGTCGTCGTGGCGGGTCGAGGACATCACCCACGATCGGGTGATCGTGACGCCGGCACCCGGTCAGGCGGCCCGGATGCCGTTCTGGAAGGGCGACGCCGTCGGCCGGCCGCTGGAACTGGGCCGGGCACTGGGCAGGTTCGTCCGCGAGCTGGGTTCGGCCACCGACGACAAGGCCAGGCAGCGCGCGGCGGCGGCCGGGCTGGACGAGTGGGCCACCGACAATCTCCTGGCCTACCTGGCCGAACAACGCTCCGCCACCCGCTCCGTGCCCGACGACCGCACCATCGTGGTGGAGCGGTTCCGTGACGAGCTGGGCGACTGGCGGCTGGTGGTCCACTCGCCGTTCGGCGCCCAGGTGAACGGGCCGTGGGCGCTGGCGGTGTCCGCGCGGCTGCGTGAGCGGCGCGGCATGGACGTGCAGGTGGCCCACTCCGACGACGGCATCGTGGTCCGTCTGCCGGACACGCTGGACGAGCAGGGTTCGGTGGTACCGCCCACCGCGGAGGAGGTGCTGCTCGACCCGGACGAGGTGGAGCAGGTGGTGGTCGCCGAGGTGGGCGGCTCGGCGCTGTTCGCCGCCCGGTTCCGCGAGTGCGCCGCCCGGTCGTTGCTGCTGCCCCGCCGCGACCCGCGCCGCCGTACTCCGCTGTGGCAGCAGCGGCAGCGGTCGGCCCAACTGCTGTCGGTGGCCAGCCAGTACGAGCGGTTCCCCGTGGTGCTGGAGGCGATGCGCGAGTGCGTGCAGGACGTCTACGACGTGCCCGGGCTGCGCGAGCTGATGTCCGACGTGCGCGCCCGCAAGGTGCGGGTGGTCGAGGTGGAGACCCAGCAGGCGTCGCCGTTCGCGCGCAGCCTGCTGTTCGGCTACGTCGCGATGTTCCTCTACGAGGCGGACACCCCACTGGCCGAACGCCGGTCCGCTGCACTGTCGCTGGACTCGGCCCTGCTGGCCGAACTGCTGGGCGGCGAGGCGATCCGCGAGCTGATCGACCCCGAGGTGCTGGCCGAGGTCGAGGCCGACCTGCAACGGCTGGCCGAGGGCCGCCGGGTGCGCGACGTCGAGGGCACCGCGGACCTGTTGCGGTTCCTCGGCGACCTCACCACGGCCGAGGCGGTGGCCAGGGGTGTGGCACCGGAGTGGCTGACCGAGCTGACCGCGCAGCGCAGGGCGATCGGCGTGCGGATCGCCGGCGAGGACCGGTGGGTGGCGATCGAGGACGCCGGCCGGCTGCGCGACGCCCTGGGCACCGCCCTGCCGGTAGGAGTGCCCGAGGCGTTCACCGAGCCGGTGGCCGACCCCCTGGGTGATCTGTTGATCCGCTACGCCCGCACCCGAGGCCCGTTCACGGCGGCCCAGGCGGCCGAGCGGTTCGGCATCGGGGTCGCCGTGGTGACCGCCGTGCTGGAGCGGATGACCGGCAGTGGTCGGCTGGTCCGCGGTGAGCTGCGCCCGGCCGGTGCCGGCACCGACTTCTGCGACTCCGGGGTGCTGCGCCGGTTGCGGCGGGCGTCGCTGGCCCGGCTGCGGGCCGAGGTCGAACCGGTGGAGAAGGCCGCGCTGGGCCGGTTCCTGCCCACATGGCACGGGATCGGGCCGCGCTCGGGCCGCCGGTTCGCCGCGCCCACCCCGGACGACGTGCTGAACGTGGTGGAGCAGCTGGCGGGTGCGCCGCTGCCGGCCAGCGCGCTGGAGTCGCTGATCCTGCCGGCCCGGCTGCCCGGCTACTCCCCCGCGCTGCTGGACGAGCTGACCACGGCCGGCGAGGTCACCTGGACCGGCTGCGGCGCGCTGTCCGGCGGCGACGGCTGGGTGGCGCTGGCCCCGGCCGACGTGGCGGAACTGCTGCTGCCGGAGGTGGTGGACGTGCCGGAATCAGCGCTGCACACGGCCATCACCACGGCACTGCAGGGTGGCGCGCTGTTCTTCCGGCAGCTCGGCGACCGGGTCGGCGCGGCCCTGGCCGAGGAGGGCGAACACCCGCCCGCCGACGACACCCTGATCACGGCGCTGTGGGAACTGGTGTGGGCCGGGCTGGTCACCAACGACACGCTGGCGCCGCTGCGGTCCACGGTGAGCGGTCGCGGTGCGACCCACAAGCCCCGACCGAGGGCGCCACGCGGGCGGTACGCCACGATGCGCGCCGCGGGCGTCCGGATGCCCAGCCGGACCGGTCCGCCGACGGTGGCCGGGCGGTGGTCGCTGGCGGTGGAGCGGGAGGCCGACCCGACCCGCCGGGCGCACGCGCGGGCCGAGGCGTTCCTGGAGCGGCACGGCGTGCTCACCAGGGGTGCGCTGGACACCGAGCGGGTCACCGGCGGGTTCAGCGGCGTGTACCGGGTGCTGCGGGCCATGGAGGAGTCCGGCCAGGTGGTGCGCGGCTACGTGGTGGACGGCCTGGGCGCGGCGCAGTTCGCGGCGCGCGGCGCGGTGGACCGGCTGCGGGCGCTGTCCCGGCCGGGCGGTCCGGAACCGGGCCAGGACGTGCCGGTCGTGGTGCTGGCGGCGGCCGATCCGGCCCAGCCCTACGGTGCCGCGCTGGACTGGCTGGCGGCGATCGGCGACACGAAACACCGCCCGGGCCGCAAAGCGGGCGCGCTCGTGGCGCTGGTGGACGGCAAGCCGGTGCTCTACGTGGAACGGGGTGGCCGGTCGCTGCTGTCGTTCACCGAGGACGACCAGGCGCTGCGCACCGCGGCCGACTCACTGGCCAAGGCGGTCCACGACGGATGGCTCGGCGAACTGGCGGTGCAGCGCGCGGACGGCGAGTCGGCGCTCACCTCCCGGCTCGCGGAAGTGTTGCGGGACGCGGGTTTCCGCGCCACGCCGAGAGGTCTGCGACTGCGGGCGTGATGCCGTGAATTGTGCCGTCGCGGAGTCAGGACTCCCGCGTTCCGTGCCATCCAAAACCGAATGCTGGCCTTGCGTCTGGTTCCGAACGAGTATGACTGAACAGAGCCTTCACAAAGGGCATCGGGGGTCTACCGACCAACAGTGCGAAGCGACGCCGACCCACGAGGTGGCGTTTGTCGTAAACACAATTACCCACACCACCGTGGCGGAGCGCAGGAGTCCGCCACAGCAGGGCCGGGCCGTCGTGGCCGCCTTCCCGGGTTCGGGCCACGACGGTCTGGCGTGCTCTACCAGTAGTTAGTTGCCGATCCAGGACGGGCTGCCGTTCGCGGTGGCAGTGGCCGGAACGGGCGCCGGAGCCGGCGCCGGAGTGGTCGTCGCGGACGACGAACCCATGCCAATCACGACGGCACCGGCAATCAGACATCCGGCAACAAGGGAACGTGCGACCCAACGGACAAGATTGTTCGACATCGGCCAACTCCTCGGTCGACGGGGGTGATTCTCGACGGGGAAGCGCGCCGAGCGATCAGCTCGGTGCGCTGCTGATTGTGCCGTAATGATTGCACGATACCTAGCCGATGCCGGCGCGGCCATTCGTGGGACAATCCGTCAACTCACCCTCGCGTGCTCCCGGTCCAGGCGCGTCCGGACGTCCCGCGCCCGGTCCGGGTCGAGCTGTTCGAACAGGCCCAGCGCATGCTCCCAGGACTCCCTGGCCAGCGTCTCCGAGCCGCCCGCGGCCAGCGCCAGGCCCAGGTTGTCCAGGCCGATCGCTTCCCCGCCCTGCTCGCCGAGGTCCCGGAACAACAGCACCGCCCGCAGATGGCAGTCCACAGCGGCCTGGTAGTCGGCCACCGCCCGGTATGCGCTGCCCAGACTGTCCAGGGTCTCCGCCTGGCCCAACTGGTCGCCGATGTCCACGAGCACCGCCAACGCCTGCTGGTAGCACTCGGTCGCGTCGGCCACCCGGCCCAGTTCGACGTACGCGATGCCCAGGTTGTTCAGCGCCTGCCCCTCGCCGCACTGGTCGCCCGCCTGCCGGAACAGGGTGATGGCGCGCTGGTGGTGCGCCGCCGCGGTGCTGTGCTCGCCCCGGGTGCAGTGCAGCAGGCCGAGGTTGCTGGCCACGGCGGCCTCGCCACGCACGTCACCGACCTCCTTGCGCAGCAGCAGCGCCTGGCACAGCAGGGTGTGCGCGTGGTCGGGCTGGCCGGTGTGCGCCTTGGCGATGCCCAGGTTGTTCAGCACGATCGCCTGCCCGATCGGGTCACCGACGGCCCGCGCGGACCCCAGCGCGATCTCGTGCGTCTCGATCAGCTCGGCCCACAGGCCGCGCATCGACAGGAACTCACGCATCGCCACGGGCAGTCGCCAGGCCAGTTCGTGCATCCGGCGGTCCGCGGTCTCCCTGGTGAGCTGCGCGATGGTGCTGCGCTCGGCGTCGAACCAGGCCACCGCGTCTGCGTAGTCGGCGAAGTCCAGTGGCGGCACCGACGTGTGGGTGTCCAGCGGCGGGCGCCACCGCTGCGGCAGCAGCACCCGGTCGGCCCGGTCGGCGGTGTGCAGGTACCAGGTGGCCAGCCGGGCCAGTGCCGCGTCGCGCATCGTCTCGGAGTCCTCCACGCGCACCCGGTCGGCGGCGTAGAGGCGGACCAGGTCGTGCAGGCGGTAGCCGTCCCTGCCGATCTCCTCGACCAGGTGCACGGCGGCCAGGCTGTCCAGTTGTCGGCGGGTGTACGCCATGCTGGTGCCCAGCAGGGCGGCTGTGGCCGGCACGCCGGGTTCCAGGCCGGGGAACAGGCCGAGCAGCCGGAACACACGAGCGGCCGGCGCCGGCAGTGCCCGGTAGGACCAGGAGAACACGCTGCCCACGGCCGCCGTCTCGTCACCGGCCACGGACATCACGTCCAGCCGGTCCCCCTCGGAGCGCAGCTCCGCGACCACGTCGACCAGCGGCCTGCCGGGCCGGCTCGCCGCGCGGTCGGCCACGATCCGCAATGCCAGCGGCAGGTTCGCGCACCGCGCGACGAGTTCGGCGGCGGCATCCGGTTCGGCCGACACCCGTTGGGCGCCGACGATCCCGGCCAGCAGCGCCATGGCCTCGCCGGCCGGCAGCCCGCCCAGGCCGAGCCGCCGGGCGCCGTGCCGCACCACCAGGCCGGACAGCCGGGTGCGGGTGGTGACCAGGACCAGGCAACCCGCGGAACCGGGCAACAGCGGCTCCACCTGTTCGGCGTCGCTGGCGTCGTCCAGAACGAGCAACATGCGTTTGCCGTCCATCGCGCTGCGGAACAGCGCGGCCCGATCCGCGTCATCCGACGGGACGGTATCCGGAGTCACCCCGAGTGCGCGCAGGAATCCCGCGAGGATATCCGATGGGCTAGCCGGTACTCCAGTCGGGTGATAACCCCGCAGATCGGCGAACAATGCGCCGTCCGGAAATCGTGATCGCAGTTTGTGCGCCCAGTGCAACGCCAGCGTGGTTTTCCCGATACCGCCCAAACCCTCGATCAGCACGACGAGCATCCCGCCCGGCGTGCGGCCGGCCAGCATCGCGTCGAGCTGGCCGATCTCGTAGCCGCGCCCGGCGAAGTCCGCGACGGCGGCGGGCAGCTGGGCCGGTCTCGGCTGATTGTCACGGCGCGTGGTTGCCTTGACAGCACGGGGAACGCTCGTTCCCCCCTGTGGTGCGCTGGCCGGTCCGATCAGCATCCTCAGTAGACCGCCGTCCGCGCCCAGCGCCTGATCGCAGCCGCGGGCGAGCTGGACGGTCGGTGGCTTGTCCCCGTTCTCGACCTTGCTCAGGTAACCCTTGCTGTAATGCACACGAGTGGAAAGGTCGGCAAGCGAAAGCCCACGTTCCGTGCGTAGGGTACGCAGCCGCTCCCCGAATGCTCGGGCAGAAACGCCAGTTTTGCCGGCAGTCCGCGGCTCGTCCACCCCGACGCTGCCTCCCCTTTTGATATTGACTCGTGAACGACCGCTCACGTTACCGACGTGCCGGCCGAACCGAAGGGTCCAAACAGACTAACGCCGCCCGTGAAAAGCGCACCTACCTGCGCTTTTGTATTCGCCCGGTCGCACAGCGCGACGACCAGTCGGACGAACCGGTCATCGCATGCCTGACATGCCCGTTTCCCTGTTTCCCATTCCGGGACGGGAGACGGGCAACGCCTCGACGAGCGGATAGCCGGAGCTGAGGCTCGAAAGCACCGATCGACGACATCGATGGACCTGCCCGGGAGGGACCCGACATGCCGCAGCGCAGTGCGCAGACGACCGACCCACACACCGCCACCGAACCCGGTAGCGGCTACACGGTGGAACAGTTGTCCAGAAAGGTCGGCATGTCACCGCGCAACATCCGCGCGCACCAGGCGCGCAAGCTGTTACCGCCGCCGGTGCGGCGTGGCCGAGTGGCGTACTACGACGAGTCGCACGTGCGACGGTTGGAGACCATCAAGGGCCTGCAGCGGCAAGGGTTCAACCTGGTGTCCATCGAGGCGATGCTCGGCACCAACCGCGGCGACCGAGGCGGCGCCACACTGGAGATGCTGATCGGCCGCGTCGAGTCCGACCATCCCGCGCTGCTGTACGCGCTGACCCGGCACGGCGTCGTGGGCCGCACCGACGACGGCGTCGTCCGGGTGGTTCGGCCGCGTGCGTTGCTCAGCGCCCTGGAGTTGCACCGCGTCGGCCTGCCGCCGATCGCCGCGCTGCGGTTGCTGTCGGAGTTGTTGGACAGCACGCAGTTCGCCACCCAGCATCTGGTGGAGGCGGCCGGCACCCGGCTGCTGACACTGCGGCCGGGCACGTGCGAGGCGGACGCGGCGGCGCTGTCCCAGGGATTGATCAACGTGCTGGCCGAGGTGCTGCGGATCTCGGTGGAGAACCGGACGAAGGCCACCCTGCCGCAGCTGCTGTCCCGGGCGCTGGCCGAGGACGAGGAGTACGACGACCTGGGCTAGTCGTCCGATTCGAGCCGGCGGTCGATGGCGCGCAGGGTGAGCACCATGTGCTGGTCCAGGGCCGCCGGCAGGTGACCGGTGGCGAGCAGGTCGGCGGTGGTCGTGGCCTCGGCGGTCGCGGGGCCGTCGACGGCGAGCCAGTCGCGGCCGGCGAGCAGGGCGGGTTCGGCGCCACCGAAGACGGTGGCGTCCTCGCCGTTGCGCCGAGCGTGCCCGCCCGCGACCCGGACCCAACAGGCACCGCCGTCCGTGGTGATCGCCGCGCCCGCGTCGAGCGAGACGAACTGTCCCGGGCTGATCGGTACCGAGTTGTCCGGTGGGTGGTCGGCGCGCAGGGCGTCGGCGAGGGTGAGCAGTGCGGCGTCCAGTCCGCGCGCGAGGGCGGCGACCAGGACCGAGACCGCGCGAGGTACCGGCACCAGCCCGTCGGGCGTGGTCGAGGGCGCGCCGTAACCGACAGCTCTCAGTCGTCCGGTGCTCAGCGGGAGCAGCCGGGTCCCGGGCGCCGGTGCCAGTACGAGCTGCCAGGCGCCGAGCACGGTGGAGCTCGGCACCACACTGCCCTGTTCAAAGGCACCCAACAGATGCCCGTGACCGTCCGCCAGGCCCCGCCGCACGGCGAAGAGGTCGACGCGCCCCCGAGCAACGAGATAGGCCAACCGCTGCCCGTCCAACACAACGTCACCCGCGCCGGCATGGTCCGGCCGATCACCAACCCGGCCCGATCGCACCTCACCCGACTGACCACCGACCCGACCCGAACCCACCTCACCCGACTGACCACCAACCCGACCCGAACCCACCTCACCCGACTGACCACCAACTCGACCCGAACCCACCTCACCCGACTGAACACCGACCCAAGCCAAGCCCGTCCCGTCCCGCTGATCACCAACCTGCGCCCCGTCCGGCTGATCACCAGTCGCACCAGGGCCACTGCAGCCCGATGCGACTCCGCCCGGCTGATCACCCACAAGGTCCCCGCAAGAAGGCGCCACGGCGTCCGACACCGGATCGGCCAACCCGCAGAGCAGCGCGATGTCGTCCGACCGCTGGAACGCCGGCGGCACGTGCATAAGGCGTAGCTCCTCCCCAGTCGACCGGCCGCGGGGGTACACGGCTCCCGGGTAGGTCATGGTCTAGGCCGCGTGTGGGTTCCCGTCCAGTGCCAGAAGTTGGACATCGCGCCGCCACGACCGGCCGCGACCTGCGACAACATCGTCTCGGTCACGCGGGGCGGACGGGAAGCGATGGCACGACACCCGGCCACCGTGCACAAATCGGATAGCCCCGCACGCCGTGTCGTCGGCTGACCGGCCAACCCACCCACCGCGCCGGTGACGGTCCATCCCTGACCTGACCACCCAACGAACGACACACCCGACACCCACCAGCCAGCCGACCACCGACAGGCCGACACACGCCCACAGCAACCACGACCATGCGGCGCAAACGACGAGGAGGCCCGAGCACCGAGCCCAAGCCGCGAACCGCGAGCACCAAGCCGAGCGGCGAACAGCGAGCCCGAGCCCGAGCGGCGAGCGCGAGCAGCGAACGGCCAGCACGAGCAGCGAACGGCCAGCGCGAACGGCGAACGGCCAGCGCGAACGGCGAGCGGGAACGCGAGCAGCAAGCGCGAGCAGCGAACGAGGCGCCACTCCACCAGCCAGCCGACCACCCAACGTACGACACACCGAAGCCCCGACCTGCCGCTCACCAGCAGCAATCCCGAGCCGACCACCGACCGGACGACACGCCGAAACTGACCTGCTACCCGCCAACGCGACCACGAGCCGACCACCCGCCGAACAACACACCAGCCACCACGAAGCGAGCCGACCACCCGCCGAACAACACACCAGCCACCACGAAGCGACTCGACCGCCCGCCGGACGACACACCCGAAACACACCGCACCGCCAATCGACACGACAGCGTGCCGTCCATCCACCGGACGACACGCGCCACCCCACCTGCAGGCAACCAATTCGGCCGCCCAAGGGGTCAACACGCGAACCGACCCCGGGCATGTCGACCACCCAAGGGACGACACACGCGATCCAACCCCCGCAACCCGCCCGCGCAGCCACAAGCCGACCACTCAGCGGACGACACCCGCGGCCACCCGAATGTCACCTACTCGGCCACCAACGGACAAGACACGACCCCGACCCCCGCTGTGTCGACCATTCACCGGACGGCACACGACCCAACCGCCGGTATGTCGACCACCCAACGGGCAACTCAGGCCGCCCCACTCTGCAGCCACCATCGAGCCACGAACCGACCGACCACCCAACGGTCGACACGCGACCTGACCCGGCGTGTCGACGACACGACGGACGACACGCGACCTAACCCCGGGTGTGTCGACCACCCGACGGACGACACGCGCCACCTAATAGCCGCCGGGCGTGTCGTCCGTCCAACCGTCGCCTCGCCCTCCCCGCGAGTCGTCCACCCAACGGCCACCTCGCCCTCCCCGCAAGTCGTCCACCCAACGGCCACCTCACCCACACCACGACTCGACCACCCAACGGCCGACTCACCCTTCGGGAAATGCGTTTTGCCGAATCGCGCGCGGCCTGTCAGCGTGCTGGTATGGAGCTTCCGACGATGACTGACGTGTTGCGGGCGAGGCGCGTCGTGGCCGCCCACCTGCTGCCCACCCCGCTCTGGTCCTACCCCTCCCTCAACGCCACCACCGGCGCGACCACGTTCGTCAAGCACGAGAACGTCCAGCCGACCGGCGCGTTCAAGGTCCGGGGCGGCATCACGCTGCTCGACTCGATGACGCCCGCCGAGCGCGCCGCCGGTGTGCTCGGCTACTCGACCGGCAACCACGCACAGTCGCTCGCCTACTCCGCTGCCCTGTTCGGCGCACCCTGCACGATCGTCATGCCCGAGAACCCGAACCCGATCAAGGCGGCCGCCGTCCGTGGCTGGGGCGCCGAGTTGGTCGAGTTCGGCAAGGACTTCGAGGCCGCCCGCCGGTACGCCGAGGAACTGGGCGGCACCAAACGACTCGTCAGTTCCGGCGACGAACCACACCTGATCGCCGGCGTCGGCACCGCCTACCTGGAGATCCTGGAGCGCGAACCGGACCTGGACGCGATCTTCGTGCCGATCGGCGGCGGCAGCGGGGGCTCCGGGGCGTGCCTGGTCGCCGAGGCCGTCGCGCCGCACTGCAAGATCATCGGCGTGCAGTCCTCGGCCTCCCCCGCCGCGCACGACTCGTGGGAGGCCGGCCACCTGGTCCGCCGGGACAACCAGACCGCCGCCGAGGGCCTGGCCACCGGTTCCGGTTTCGAACTCCCGCAGAGCATCCTGCGCGACAAGTTGACCGACTTCTACCTCGTCGACGACAAGGACATCCGCGCCGCCCAGCGCGTGCTGATCCGCGACGCGCACACCGTTGTCGAGGCCGCGGGCGCCGCAGCCCTGGCCGGGCTGCTCGCCAACCGGGAACGGTTCGCCGGCCTGCGGGTGGCCGTCATGTGCAGCGGTGGCAACGCGAGCGAGGCCGAACTGCGGGCCTGTCTGACCGAGTAACGAGACCGGTTACCGACCGGGGTCGTCGTCCGGACGCAGCACGGCGACGCCCCGGTCCAGGTCCACGCCCATGTCCGGCGGCGCACCTTGCGCGTCGTCGTCCCGCATCATCGTCACCGAGTCGCGGTGGTTGAGTTCCATCCGTTTCGTCCCGTAGAACAACGCGGTGAACTCGTTCACGTACGTCTCGGACAACGTGCGGCCGGGGTGGTCGCGCCGCCGTCGCGTCTCGTACAGGCCGACCAGCACGAGCAGCACCACACTGCCCGGGATCGCGAACGCCAGTATCGCCACGCCTCCCCAACGACCGACGCCCGCGCTGGGTTCCGCTACGTGTGCAGCGGTTCGCTCGCGTAGTACGTCTTGCACACGCCGTGATCCAGATCGGTGTCGACCTCCAGCAAGCTGGTGCCGTCCGCCGACGGCACCAGCGCGGGGCTGAAGTTCTTGCAACCGGTGTTGTTCACGCCCGTCACGGCGATCGGCGCCGGGATCTCGTACCACGGGCCGCGCCCTAGATTTCCGTTGGCCACCAACGTTTTTCCGTTCTCCGGGGCGATGCCGCCATCCGCGTTGACCACCATCTCGCCGATCAACAGGATCGTCCCGTTCGGACCCGGCCCCGGCGTCCACACCGGGAACGGCGTGTGTCGCAGGTACTTCCCGTCCACCGTGCGCACCGACGTGCCGAGATTCCGGGCGTTGCCGTAGTTCCAGCCGTCGGTCGACCGCCGGTCGTAGATGCCGCACAGGTGTACGAAGTCGTTGTTGCACACCTCGTACGACATGAAATAGCTGTGGTCCGGCAGCCGGATCACGTTCGCCATGCCAGGCCGGACGGTCCACGTGTCGCTCACCACCGTCTCCCGGAACCCGCCCCAGTGCACGCCGTCCGCCGACCGCACCTGCACCAGCTTCTGGTCGTGGCGCTGGTAGTCCGTCTCGTCCGAGTAGAACGCCACGAGTTGACCGTTCGCCGCCACGGACAGGCTCGGCTCCCACGTGTCGAAGTGGTTGGTGGCGGTAGCGATCGTGGACACGAACCGCCAGTCCAGGCCGCCGTCGGTGCTCGCCCACAGCCGTTCCCTGCTGATCCGGTGCGCCCTGGGCGCGTCGTTGCCGGTGCTGGCCGCCCACAGCACCGTCCCGGCCGGCAGGTCACCCACCGCGGTGGGCAGTTCGTACAGGGCCCCGCAGCACACCGAACCGCCGTTGGCCGCCGTGGGATCGCGGATCTCGGCGACCTGCTGGAACGTCTGCCCGCCGGTGGTGCTCACCTCGATGATGCCGACACCCTGTCGGCCGATGTTCGTGGTCAGGCTCGCCACCAGCAGACCGGCGTCGGGGCCGCGGGCCAGGCGGATCGCCCTGGGATAGAAGCTGCCGTGGTCGTACAGCACGTGCCGGGCCGGCTGATCGGCGCCCGCCGTCGTCGCGCTCACCGCCAGCAGCACCGAACCGAGGACCGCGCCGAGAACCCCGCCCACCACCCGCATCCGCCACCCCGATCACGCCCGGTAGCCAACCGATCACGGCGACGCTAATGCCGCCGTCACCGGTCGGCCACCCGGGACCGCTGTGGCGGCGATCACGGGTGACACTGAGGTGGTGGCACGAGTCCGGGATCTGACCCCGTATGTCGAGCTCGACCGCGACCAGTGGCGCGAGTTGCGTGAGACCACGCCGCTGCCGCTGACCGACGTCGAGTTGGAACGGTTGCGCGGCCTCGGTGAGCCGACCTCGCTGGACGAGGTCGCCGACATCTACTGGCCGCTGTCCCGGCTGCTCAACCTCCAGGTCGCGGCGCGGCAGCGGCTGCACTCCGCGACCACGACGTTCCTCGGCGAGCGCGGCGAGCGGGTGCCGTTCGTGATCGGCATCGCGGGCAGCGTCGCGGTCGGCAAGTCGACCACCGCCCGCGTGCTGCGCACCCTGCTGTCCCGCTGGCCCAACCATCCCAGTGTCGACCTGATCACCACCGACGGCTTCCTGTGGCCCGGCGCCGAACTGGAACGCCGGGGACTGATGAACCGCAAGGGTTTCCCGGAGAGCTACGACCGCAGGTCACTGGTCCGGTTCGTCGCCGAGGTGAAGGCCGGCTACTCGGAGGTGCACGCCCCCGTCTACTCGCACCTGAGCTACGACATCGTGCCCGGCGCCCAGCAGACGGTGCGCAAACCGGACATCCTGATCATCGAGGGGCTCAACGTGCTGCAGGCCGGGCCCCGGCTCATGGTGTCCGACCTGTTCGACTTCTCCGTCTACGTGGACGCCCACATCGACGACATCCGCCGCTGGTACGTGTCCCGGTTCCTGACCCTGCGGGTGACCGCGTTCGCCGACCCGGCCTCGTACTTCCACCGCTACGCCGACCTGGACGACGACCAGGCCGTGGCGCGGGCGAACAGCCTGTGGAGCGAGATCAACGAGCCGAACCTGGTGCAGAACATCGTGCCCACCAGGGCCCGCGCCGACCTGGTACTGCAGAAGGGACCCGACCACTCGATCAACCGGGTCCGGCTGCGCAAGATCTGACCGCCCACGTCATCGGGTGGCCAGGCGGAGCAGCGCCCAGAGCTGCGCGATGGCGTCCTGGCTGCCCTCCATGTCCACGGCCCGGTCCGGCCGCCGCCCCCACAGCCACAGGTAGACCTGCATGGGGTCACCGGAGACAGTGGCGTCGGCGACGTCGGCCGCGGCCGCCTCGTCGGCGTCGACCGGGTCGACCGGACGGCGGGTGCTGGTGTGCTCGGCGCCCGCCCTGGTCAGCCACTCCAGCCCGCCGGTTCGCACCAGCACCACCTGGTCACGGGTGCCGGCGACGCCGAGCACCGTCAGCCGGTGCAGGAACCACAGCGTCAACACCTCGTCGATGCCGTCCAGGGCGATGTCGTCGGGCACCTCGTCGGGGACCAGGCCGGCCGCGCCCTGCACGTCGTAGCGGTGCACGGTGGTCTCGTGCGCCATCCGGCGGCGCCAGAACCCGTAGTTGGGCTCCTCCGGCCACCACGTCGGACAAGGCTCGTCCGGTTGGTGCGCGGCCAGTTCGACGAGCAGCGGCGCCGCGCCGGTGCGCACGAAGTCGGCGAGGTCCTGGGCCGGTCCGGGTTCCCGCTGCCACTCGCCCGGCTGCTGGCCGTCGCGCAGCCAGCGCCACACCATCCGGTACTGGCTGCCCACGTGCCGGGCGGTCTCACCGAGCGTGAGACCGGGACAGCCCGGGATCACCGCCTCCTGCCGGGCGCCGCGCACCGAAGCCGCCAACACCTCCGACTCGGCACCCAGCACCTGCCACAGCCGGTCGTGGTCGACCAGGGTCCGGTCAGTCACGGTCGGGCCTGCGGGTGTCGTTCGCGGACACGAAACCGGCCACCAGATCGGTGAACTGGGCGGCCTGGCGGACCAGGTCGTCGGCGGACCGCTGGGTGGCGCGCCGGGTCACGCCGGCCAGGATCGCCGCCCTGGTGGACGAGCAGGACGCGAAGAACGCCGCCCACTCGGCCAGTTCCGGGGCCATCCGGGTGAGCAGCACCCAGGCACTGGTGGGCCGGGCACGGCCCCGGTGCGGCCGGCCCCGCAGGGCGAGCATCGCCGCCGCTGCCCGCAGCGCCGCCAGATAGGCGGTGGCGAACCGCTGCGCCGGGTCGGCTTCCTGCTGGGCCTCGACCACCCCGGCGCGGGCCTGGCGGACCAGCGCGGCGGCCGAACCGCCGTGCGGTGAGGGAGCTGCGGGCATGGGACGGTGACGCCGGTCGATCGGGAAGTCGATCAGCGCGGACATCGGCGGCCTCCTCGTGGCGTTGGAAACGTCGGATCGACGAGCCCACCGTGGGGAAGCCGGCGGAACCCGGTGGCGAGGCGCTTCCCCCGCCCCACCACCGAGCGCTCCATCCGTTCGAACACACGTTCGAACGACTTCAGAATAACCTGGACCCACGACACTCTCAACACTCCGTTCACCAGGGCCGAAATGATTCGCGGAGCGTGATCTGATGGACGGGTCAACGACGGCGACCGAGGGAGTCAGCACAGCGATGAACGAGCGGGAGCACCCCAGCGTCCGGAAGGTCCTGGCCGGCCTGGCCGAGGCCGGTTTCCCGGACGCCGCAGCGGGCGTCCGCGTCCTGGACGACGAGGTCCGCACGGCGGCACTGGCCGCGGCGGTACTGGGCGTCGAGGTCGGCGCGATCGCGAACAGCCTGGTCTTCCAGGCGGTCCGCGACGGCGAACCGGCCCCGCTGCTGGTGATGACGTCCGGCGCCCACCGCGCCGACCAGGCGCTGCTCGCCGGACTCGTCGACGCCGACAGCGTCGATCGGGCGGGCGCCGAGTTCGTCCGCACCCACACCGGCCAGGCCATCGGCGGGGTCGCCCCGATCGGCCACCCCGCGCCCATCCGGACCCTGGTGGACACCGCACTGGCCCGCCACCCCGTGATCTGGGCCGCCGCCGGGCACCCCAAGACCGTCTTCCCGATCACGTTCACCGGGCTGATCGAGCTGACGTCGGGCACCACCGCGAACGTCTCCGGTGAGGAGGATGATCGGTAGCCGTGGCAACGGCAGTACCCTTCCCCCAGGACCGGTTCGTCGAGCTGACCGTCGACGACCTCCGCGCCAGGCTGTCCGAGGCGCTCGACGTCTACGTCTCCGCGATGCGCTACCCACCGGGCACCGCCGAGCAGCGCGCCCCCATGTGGCTGGCGCACATGCTGCGCCAGGACTGGCGGTGCGTCGCGGCACTGGCGGCCGACGGGTCACTGGCCGGGATCAGCTACGGCTACCGGGGCGCCGCAGGGCAGTGGTGGCACGAGCAGGTCCGCCGCGGCCTGCTCACCTCGCACGGCACCGCGGCGGTGGACACCTGGATGGCCGACTACTTCGAACTGACCGAACTGCACGTGCGCCCGGACGCACAGGGCAGGGGCCTGGGCGAGGGTCTGCTGCGGCACCTGCTCGACGGCGTCCGCGCCGGCACGACACTACTGTCCACACCGGAGGGTCCGTCCCGGGCGTGGCGGCTGTACCGGCGGGTCGGCTTCGAGGACGTGTTGCGGGACTACCTGTTCGCCGGCGACCCGAGGCCGTTCGCGGTACTGGGGCACCGGCTCCCCATGGAACCGGTGCCCCAGTCCTGACCGAGTTACGAAGTCCGCCTACAGCGCGGCGAGCCGCTCCTGCAGCGTGTCCAGGCCCATCGAACCCATCTCCAGCGCCTGCTTGTGGAACGTGGCCAGATCGAAGCGCTCCGCGTTGCGCTGCTTGGCGTCGTCCCGGGCGGCCAGCCACACCCGCTCGCCCAGCTTGTAGGACGGGGCCTGGCCGGGCCAGCCCAGGTAACGGTCCACCTCGTCGGGCAGCAGGCCCGGATCGGTGAGCGTGCGGGTGGTCATGAACTCCAGGCCCAGGTCCGGCGTCCACCGCTCACCCTCGTGGAACCCGGTGCCGCGCGGGATCTCCAGCTCCAGGTGCATGCCGATGTCGATGATCACCCGGCCGGCCCGGAACAGGTGGGCGTCCAGCATGCCCATCAGGTCGCCGTCGTCGGACAGGTAACCCAGTTCGCGCATCAGCCGCTCCGCGTACAGCGCCCAGCCCTCGCCGTGGCCGGACGTGCCGGCCATCAGCCGCTGGTACCGGTTGAGCCGGTCCGCCTGGTAGACCGCCGTGGCGATCTGCAGGTGATGGCCGGGGACGCCCTCGTGGTAGACGGTGCTGGTCTCCCGCCAGGTGGCGAACGACTCCACGCCGGGCACCAGCGACCACCACATCCGGCCCGGCCGGCTGAAGTCCGCGCTCGGCCCGGTGTAGTACGCCCCGGCCCCGCCGCCGGGCGGCGCGATCCGGCACTCCAGGTTCAGCAGCGCGTCCGGCAGGTCGAAATGCGTGCCGCCCAGCTCGCGCAGCGCGTTGTCGGACAGCTCCTGCATCCACCGCTGCAGCGCGTCGGCCCCGGTCACCTGGTATTTCGGGTCGGCGTCCAGCGCGGCGGCCGCCTCGGCGAGCGAGGCGCCCGGCTTGATCCGGCCGGCCACCTGCTTCATCTCCGTCTCGATGCGGAAGAACTCGTCCCAGCCCCACTGGTACAGCTCCGCCAGATCCACCGTCGCGCCGGTGAAGTACTTGAGCCACAAGCGATACACGTCCGCGCCAACGGCGTCCTTGCGCGGCGCCTTCGGGGCCAGCTCGGTGCGCAGGAACTCGCCGAGGTCACCGTAGGCGGTCGCGGCCGCTACCGCGCCGGCCTCCAGTTCGGTGCGCAGCGCGTCCGTCATGCCCGGCGTGTCCTTGGCGCCGGCGATCAGCGACGCGAAGAACGACGGCTCACCCGACTGGCCGGCCCACACGGCGCACTGCTCGGCGGTCTTGGTCACCTGGCGCAGCGCGGCGACGTGGCCGCGGTCGGCGCTGTGGGTGAGCCCGGCGCGGATGCCCGCCATCGCATCCGGCACCTTCGCCAGGCGCGCCGCGATGGTCGCCCAGTCGTCCGTGGTGTCGGTGGCCATCAGATCGAACACCATGCGGGTGTCCTGGATCGGGCTCGCGATCACGTTCAGCTCGCCGACCAGCAGGCCCGCCTCGTAGACGGCCAGCTCAGCGGTGGTGCGCTCATGGAAGACGGCCTGCGCGACCCGATCGGAGTCGTCGACGGGCGTCTCGGCGTCCACGTCCCGCAGGGCGCGCGCGGTCATCTCGGCCCGTTCGACCGACGCCTCCGGCGAGTAGTCGGTCAGCTGGTCGTCGTAACCATCGACACCGATGAGGGTGGCAGCGATCGGATTGAGCCGCGCGGTGTCGTCGACGAACTGATCGCTGATCTCGTGGATCCGTGAACTGGGTGGCATGGCAGCACGCTACCGTGGCGTGCCGACAGGCCGCCGACGAATTGTCACCGGTCTGTAGCCCGGTGCTGGCAGGATGACCGGGTGACCGACGCGCGTCCGCACCGAAGCGGTTCCCGTGTGCTCGCCATGACGGCCGGGCTGCTGGCCGTCGGCCTGCTGGTCAGCGGTTGCGTGCGGGCGCACGCGTCGCTGGCGGTGTCCTCATCGGACCTGGTGTCCGGCGATGTGCTCATCGCCGCCCTGCCCACCGCCCAGGCGCCGCAGGGCCCGCCGGTGGACGTCCCGACGTCGATGGCCAGCCGGGTCACCGTCAAGCCGTACAACGCGGACGGCTACGCCGGCCACGACCTGGTCTTCCACGACCTGTCGTTCACCGAGACCACCGCGCTGGCCAACTCGATCAGCGGCGAGAACGCGAGCTACCACATCGTGTTCCACCGCTCCGGCGACCTCGTCACGATGGACGGCTCGGTCGACCTGACCCAGCTGCCGGCGGCCGGGGTGGACGTGCAACTCAAGGTCGCCTTCCCCGGCCCGGTGACCCATTCCGACGGCACGGCCAACGACGACGTCGTCAGTTGGATCATGAAACCCGGTGGAGTGACGTCGTTCACCGCGACTGATCAGTATGCATTGGGCAACAGTCGGGGTTGGCGCTTCTGGGCGTTGTCCCTGGGTGGCGGCACGGCGATCGTCTCGGTGTTCATCCTGCTTCTGGCACTGTGGGCGCGGCGGCGGAACCTGAAGAAGGAACGGGCTTACGCGGCGGCTGCTCCGGCGCTGTGATCGATCCGGTTTGCAGGTGTACCGGGTCGGGTGTCACTGAGATGGCTTAGGAAGCGCAACCGTAACAGTGTTTTCGGGGTTCGCCTTAATAAACGCGGTCGGGGCGACGGGCGGGTCGGCTGATTTTCAGCGGCTCGGCGGCGGTGCGGATCGATGGCTCGATGAGCCGGCGGTTGCGTGGCGCGCCGGTTCGGGTCGTCGATGGCTCGGCGCGGTGATGGTTGCGTGGCGGGCCGGGTTCGGATCGTCGATGGCTGGGCGAGGTGATGGTTGCGTGGTGCCCTGGGCACGGGTGTCGATAGCGCGGCCAGGTGGTGGTTGCGTGGTCCGGGATGGGTGCGGGGTCCGTGTGGCAACCGGTGATCGCCTGGATGAGCTCGGCCGGGCCGGGCGGCGAGGTGCGCCGACGCAAGCGTTGTCCGCGTGGCGAGCGGGCGCTGAGGATGCGGCTCTGGCCAACCGGGCATGTGACGCAGCGGCGGTCGGCGTGGTCAGGTGGCATAGGTGAGATGTGGGTCGTCGGGGCGGCACAGGCCGTGCGTGCCCACCACGGCGACGAGCGCGACGGCGATCCTGTCGGCGACTGGCGTGGGGTTGGCCCGGAGGTCTGGTCGCCGGGCGCTGCACGGCCGGGCTGGCGGGATGGCCGCCGGTCGCTCGCGCGGGTGGGTCCGAAGTCCGAGTGGGTCAGGCGCCTGAGCGGAGTGGGATCAGGCCCAGGCGGCTGACCACCTCGGTGGTGGCCTGGGCCCGGTTGAACGTGTAGAAGTGCAGGTCGGGTATGCCCTCGTCGAGCAGGCGGCGGCCCAGCTCGGTCGCGATGTCGATGCCGGCGGCGCGGAACGCGGCCGGGTCGCCGGCCAGGGGTTCCAGGCGGTCGAGCAGCCAGGCCGGGGCCGCCGAGCCGGAGAGCTCGATCGTCTTGGCCAGGGTGCGGGGCGTGGTGAGGGGCATGAGGCCGGGTAGCAGGACGGCGTCGCAGCCGGTGGCGGCGACCCGGTCGCGGAGCCGCAGGAAGTCGTCGGCTTCGAAGAAGAGTTGGGCGATCGCGAAGTCCGCGCCGGCGCGGAGCTTCCGGACGAGGTAGTGGGTGTCGGTGTCCAGGTCGGCCGAGCGCGGGTGGCCGTAGGGGAAAGCCGCGACGCCCACGCAGAAGTCGCCGAGTTCGCGGACCAGGCGGACGAGTTCCTCGGCGTAGGTGAGGCCGTGGGGGTGGGGCTGCCAGTCGCCGTTGGGGGCGCCGGGTGGGTCACCGCGGACGGCGAGGATGTTGCGGACGCCGATTTCGGCGTACCAGCCGATGACGTTGCGCAGCTCGGCGACGGAGTGGTCGACCGCGGTGAGGTGGGCCATCGGGACCAGCGTGGTCTCGCGGGCCACGCGGCCGGTGGTGCGCACGGTGCGCTCCCGAGTGGAACCGCCCGCGCCGTAGGTGACGGACACGAACGCCGGGTCCAACGGCTCGAACCGGCGGGCGGACCGCCACAGGACCTGCTCCTCGGCGGCGTCCCTCGGCGGGAGGAACTCCACCGAGAACGCCGGTCGGTCGCCGTTCAGCCGTTGCACAACCGTCGTCACCAGGCTCAGAGTAGTGAACCGCTCCCGGCAATCGGAACGTATCCGCCACTCCGTCCGCCCAGTGGGACGACCGGAATCCGGTTCGTCACCGTCGCGACGGTTTCCGCGTCAATGCGTTAACCATGTCGCGAACTGGTTGAGGCACACTGATGAGTGCCTTCATCGTGGGGGCCACGGGGTGGGTGGGATGAATCGGGCGAGCGATCCGGACGGCGGGGTGCCGCCGCGCTGTCGTGCGCCGTTCGGCGGATTTCGGCGCCGGTTCACTCCTTCGTGCGACTTGCCCGGGTCGTTGGATCGGGCGACTGGGGATCTGGAGCGGATCGGGGCGGTGGGGCGGCTGACTGTCGAGGGTTGGGCGCCGGTCGGGGGCGCCCGGTGGCTGACCGGTCGGCTGCGGGCCTGTGTTCGGCGGGGGCCGATCGTCAAGGCGGGGCACGCTCGGTGGGGGGCTGCCGGGCGGTTGGTTGTTGTGTTGTGCGCCTTGGTTCTGGGGGTGGCGGCTTGTGCGGATCCCGTGGACGGGCAGGCTCGGGGGGCGCCGGTGCCGGTGCTGTCGGCCGGACAGTCCGCGCGGCAGTCGTTGACCGATCTCGCCGAAGCCGGGGTCCTGCACTACCAGGGCACCCTGATCAACCCGGACAGCAAACAGATCACCCTCGACGTCAATGTCACCGCGACGGGTGAAGCCGGCGGCACGATCGCCGTCGGCGGGCAGCAGGGCTCGGTCGAGGTCGTCGACGGCACCCTCTACGTGGACGCCCCGGCCCAGTTCTGGTCACTCCTGTCCGGCGACCCGGGCGACGAAGCGGCCGCCGAGGACAGTCGGTGGGTGAAGCTGCCCTCCGTCACCATCGGACTGGCGGTCGGCGTCGCGCTGCGGCCCAACCGGTTCGCCGACACGCTCGCCCGCAAGATCGACAACACCACCGCAGACCCGCTCACCGGCCAACCCGCCACCACCGTCCACGGTCTGCGGGCCTTCGAGGTCGGGGTCGGCAACGGGGTTGTCGATCTCTCGGCCGCCGCCCCGCACGGCGTCCTGCACGTCACCCTGCCCAGCGGTCTCGACAACGCCCGCAACGTCTCCCTCGACGTCACCGACGGCTCCGGCGCCGAGGCGAGCGTCTACCACGACCTGAGCCAGCGGTCGACCCAGTTGAGTGCCGCTGTGGACACCTCCATCGACATCGTGCAGCGCAGCCAGAACTGGGGCTCCTGCACGGCGGCCGCATGCTCGGTCATCGTCACGTTCGCCAACGGCAGTTCGGTCGCCACCAAGGTGGTCGTGGCGGGCAACTGGACGGGTGACGGCCGTCCGGCGGGGACCTGCCGGGCGGTGGTGGGTCCGGTGGCGGCCGGCAAGACGACGAACGCCACGTGCACCGACAGTTCACCGCAGTGGCAGTCGTTCTTCACCCACGCCCATTCCACACCCGGCCAGCATCCGTACGAAGTGGACTGGACGGCGGAAGCCCTTGCGGCGCCGCCGAATCTGCACACGCTGGCCGACGAGGCCACTGCCGCGACATCACCGGCCACTGTGGACCCGAAGCGCAAGGGCACCGCCTACGTCTACGTCATCGACTACCAGGACAGGACGGCTCACCCGAAGGTGTGGAAGTACGGCGTGACGAACACGGCCGACTGGCAGGCGACGGCGACCAAGCAACTGGCCGCGTGCCGCTCGGTGAGCCGCACGTCCTGCATGGCGGCGCTGGTCTCGTCCGCGCCCAACCGCCCGTCCGCCGACGCGCTGGTGGCCTCCCTGGTGGCGAAGACCGACGGGTGCCCGCCGGGTCAATGGGTGGACTGCGCGCCGACGCCCAGCCGGTGAGACCCGCTCACCTGCCCCGCATGGCGTCGAACGCGGCGATGAAGCGTTCCATGGCGGCGTCGGTGCCGTCGCGGTCGCCGGTGGCGAGCAGGTCGAGCAGCAACCCTCGGGTGACGGCGATGCCGAACCGGGCGTCGGCACGGGCCTGGTCGGGCGGGCTGCCGTAGCGGCGGGTCACCTCGGTGAGCGGGCTGAGCGCGGCCTCGACGATGTTGTCCAGGAACGGGGTGGTGCCCTCGCGGCCTTGCAGTGCCTGGCCGTAGAGCTCGAAGAACAGCCGTTCGGCCGGCCACAGCGACGGGTCGGAGACGCGGCGCCAGTAGCGGCGCATCAGGTCGGACGGGCCGGCCGCGGGGTCGGCGGCGATCTCGGCCTCCAGTTCGGCGACGGACTCGAGTTGGCGGCGTTCCATCTCGCGGACGACCTCGATGAGCAGGCCGGTCTTGGAGCCGAAGTGGTAGATCAGCATGCGGTGGCTGGTGCCGATGGCGGCGGCCAGGCTGCGCAGGCTCTCGTCGCCGAGGCCCTGTTCGGTCAACAGGTCGACGACGGCGGTGATCAGGCGGCGTTTGGCGTCCACGGGTGTCATCATGCCGGGCCTGGTTGTACCATCTGGTACATGGCAGAGATCAGTGTGCGGGTGCCGACCACGGCGTCGCCGCACCACCTGTACGAGTTGCTGCGCGACGGCGCGAGCTGGCCGGTCTGGTCACCGATCAACTCCTTCGAACTACGCCGGCCGGCCGAGGACGAACCGGAGGGACTAGGGGCGATCCGGGTCTTCCGCACCGGCCGGCACACCAGCGTGGAACGGGTCGCGGAACTCGTGCCCGACAAGCGGTTCAGCTACGAGCTGGTCAGGGGCCTGCCGCTGCGCGGCTACCGGGCGGACATCGACGTGGAGACCGACGGTGACACCGCCGTCATCCACTGGCACTCCACGTTCCGGCCGAAGGTGCCCGGGACCGGCTGGATCTACCAGCGGGCGCTGAGCAAGTTCATCCAGCAGTGCGCCGAGGGGCTGGCCCGGTACGCGGTGGCAGAAAGGTCGCCGCAGGAGCGCTAACCGGGGGCGAGCGCGGGTACACAATCCGCTGTGACACGATGGCGCCCACGATGACCTTCGTCCCCCACCCCCTGGGGCCGGGTTCCGACGACGAGCCGGGTGCTGTGCTCACCGACCGGCCGCCCATCGGCGCCGAACCCGACTACCTGCCCGTTCCGGTGCGGTCCATCGCCACCGGCATGCTCGGCACCGTTCTGGTGGCGGGTGGGGGCATTGGTGCCGCGTCCGTGGTGGAGCCCGATCCGGTACTGGACGGCACCGCGTTCAGCTGGCTGGGCTACGGGCACGGCAAGCAGATGTCGGTGTTCGTCGTGTACGTGGGCATCGCGCTGCTGGTCTGGTCGTGGGTGCGACTGGGCCGCTGCGCGCGGGCCGGTTCGGTGGACCGGCGAGGCGTGCTGTTCGCGGTGGGCGCGTGGACGCTGCCGCTGCTGATCGCTCCCCCGCTGTTCAGCCGGGACCTGTTCACCTACCTGGCACAGGGCGACCTGGCGCTGCACGGTCTGAATCCTTACCACTACGGCGTTTCCGTATTGGACGATCGACTGTCCGCGAATGTCGACCCGACGTGGCAGAACACGCCGACGCCCTACGGGCCGCTGTTCCTGCTGGTCGCCAAGTCGGTGGTGTTGATCACCGGGCAGAGCACCGTGGTGGGCGTGATCGCCATGCGCGCCACGCTGTGTGTGGGCATGGTGCTGCTGTGCTGGGCGCTGCCCCGGCTGGCTCAGCGGCTGGGTGGTTCGCCGCCGGTGGCGCTGTGGCTGGGCGCGGCCAACCCGCTGGTGCTGCTGTACCTGGTCGGCGGCGGGCACAACGACCTGCTGATGGTGGGCCTGCTGGCGGCCGGCACCGTACTGGTGCTGGACGGTCGGCACCGCAGAGGTTTCCTGCTGGTCACGCTGGCGTTCGCGGTGAAGGCCACGGCCGGGGTGCTGTTGCCGTTCCTGGTGCTGGTGTGGGCGTCGCGGCTGGCCGGGCCGTGGGGTCGCCGGCTGGGCCGGGCCGCGTTGTCCGGGATCGCCGTGGTGGTGCCGACGTTCTTCGCGTGCACCCTGCTGGCCGGCGTGGACCTGGGCTGGCTGCCGGCGCTGAGCACCTCGAACCTGGTGATCGACTGGCTGTCCCTGCCCACCGGCGCCGGTCAACTGGTCTTCATCGTCGGCGGGCTGTTCGGCCCGCTGAGCCTGGACAGCGTGCTGGACGTGACCCGGCCGATCGGCTGGCTGATCCTGGTGGTGCTGGTGGCCCGGCAGTGGTGGCTGGCCAGGGACCAGGACTCGACCATGGTGATCCGGCGGGCGTCACTCGCACTGCTGGCGGTGATCCTGTGCTCGCCCGCGACCCTGCCCTGGTACTTCAGCTGGGCGCTGGTGATGGCGGCCGGGCTGGCGTGGTCGCGGCGCGGCCTGGTGATCGCGACCGGCTGTTCCACGCTGATCGCGCTGCTGAACCTCCCGGACGGGTCGATCGGCCTCTACAAGGCCATGTACCTGGCCATGGTGGTACTGGCCGCCGGGTTGGCAGCCGTGTCCATGGTGCGGCCGGACCCGTTGCGGCTGTCGGTCTGGTGGTCCGGCCGGGCGGTCACGCCGCCGTCCCGGTTCGACGGCGAACCGTCGAACCGGGTTGGCTACGGAGAGCAACAGGCGGCCGACACCCGTCCACCGTTCGGTGGACTGCGGTCCGGCGGGAACTAACCGGTCAGAACGCCAGGGCCTGGGCCCGGCGCTTGACCTCCCGCCCACGGTTGGTCCGCAGGGCTTCGATGGGCGAGCCCGGCAGGGTGTCATCGGTGGTGAACAGCCAGCGCAGCATCTCCTCGGAGGAGAAACCGGCGTCCCGCAGCACGGTCAGCGTGCCGGGCAGGCCTTTCACCACGCCTTCGCCGTTCAGGAACAAAGCCGGGACGACCATCACGCCGTCCCTGCGGAAGGCCACCAGGTGTCCGTCCCGCACCATCTGCTGCACCCGGGTGACCGGTTGGCCGACCGATTGGGCCACCTCGGGCAGGGTCAGTACCTCGTACGACCGGTCGAGGACATCCTCGGCGGTGGGTATCGCACTCACGAGAGCCAACCATGCCACAACACAGCGTCGCGCGCCCTGCGCCAGTCGAGGGATGTTTACCCAACCGGCTCCGTACCATCGGCAGACGTGGAAGCCCAAGGCGTAGCTGTGCTCGGTGCGGTTCTCGAAGGCCGCTACCGGGTCGAAACTCCGCTCGCCCGTGGCGGCATGTCGAGTGTGTACTCAGGTCTTGACCTGCGGTTGGACCGGCCTGTCGCGATCAAGGTGATGGAGTCCAAGTTCGCGCAGGACCGCTCGTTCATCGACCGATTCGAGCTGGAGGCCCGGGCCGCCGCCCGGCTACATCACCCGAATGTGGTCGCGGTGCATGACCAGGGCGTGGACGGTGAGCACGTCTACCTGGTGATGGAACTGGTGTCCGGCGGCACCCTGCGTGACCTGCTGCGCGAGCGCGGTCCGCTGCCGGTGCCGCTGGCCATCAGCGTGCTCGACCCGGTGCTGGCCGCGCTGACCTCGGCGCACCGGGCCGGCCTCGTGCACCGGGACGTGAAGCCGGAGAACGTGTTGATCGGCCAGGGCGGGATCGTGAAGGTGGCCGACTTCGGTCTGGTGCGGGCCATCGCGACGGCCGGCATCACCAGTGACAGCACCATTCTCGGCACCGTCGCCTACCTGTCACCCGAACAGGTGGAGACAGGGGCGGCCGACGCGCGCAGTGACGTCTACTCGGCCGGCATCGTCTACTACGAGATGCTCACCGGCGCCCCGCCCTACCTGGGTGACACCCCGATCTCGGTGGCCTACCGGCACGTGAACGACGACGTCCCGCCGCCCAGCGAGTCCGTGCCGGGCATCCCCGCCGCGCTGGACGACCTGGTGCTGCGGGCCACCCGCCGCGACCCGTCGCTGCGCCCCGCGGACGCGGCCGCGTTCCTGGACGAGTTGGTGCGCACCCGTAACTCGTTGGGCCTGCGCCGGGTACCGGTCCCGGTGCCCACGCCAGCCCCGCCGCCGGAACCGGAGCGGCCGGCCACACCGCCGGCATCGGCCGCACCGCCGGCGTCCCGGGGCCGGCACCGGGCCGAGGACAGCACGGTCATCGCCGTGCCGGGCGAGGCCGCCGCCGACCGCACCGAGAAGGTCGGGCAGGACGCCCTGGCCACCCAGTACGTCTCCGGCCCGATCCCGGTGAGCCGGGTCGAGGACGCCGACCCGCTGGGCAGCACCGTGCGCACCCCACCGGTGCGGCCCGGCCCGATCGGTCCACAGGGCACCAGGGCGCTGTCCCGGGGTGACTACCCCGCCGGCCACCCGATCGGCGGCGTGGACACCGCACAGCCCTACACGCCACCCCAGCCCAGGCGCCGGGCCGAACCCGCCAAGCCGGCGAGGTCGCCCTACGAGCAGCAACGCCACCGGGCCAGACGCACCATGCTGATCTGGGTGGCGATCGTGCTGCTGCTGGCCGCGGTGCTGGGGGCGGCGGCCTGGTGGTTCGGCAGCGGCCGGTGGACGGCGGTGCCCAAGATCAGCGGCCTGGACCCGACGGCGGCCGAACAGACCCTGCAGGACGCCGATCTGAGCGGCGCCATCACCCAACAGCACAGCAACTCCGTGCCGGCCGGGCAGGTGGTCAGCACCAGCCCGGCGATCGGCGCCCGCGCGCTACGGGGCTCCACCATCACGGTGGTGATCTCCGAGGGCAGGCCGATCGTCCCCGACGTCACGCCCGGGGCCGCCCCGGCCGCCGTGGAGCAGGCGGTGCGGCAGGCGCAACTGGACCCCCGACTGGACGCGGCGCAGAACGCCTACAGCGGCAACGTGCCCAAAGGGGCGGTGGTCGCGCTGAATCCCGGGCCGGGCACCCAGCTGAACATCGGCTCGCCCGTCGTGGTGGTGCTGAGCAAGGGGCCGGCGCCCAACCCGGTGCCCAACGTCGTCGGTCAGCCGCACGACCAGGCGTTCGCCGCGCTGACCCAGGCCGGGTTCGCGCCTTTCGACGAGCCCCAGGCGTTCGACCCGAACGTGCCCGGCGGCACGGTGATCAAGACCGATCCGGCGGCCGGTGCGGTGGCGCCGGACGCCAACAAGGTCGGCGTGGTCACGTCGAACGCGGTGGCCGTGCCGAACCTGATGGGTCAGCCGGCGGCGCAGGCGCAGCAGGCATTGGCGCAGATGGGGTTGCAGGCCCAGGTGCAGCCGTTGCAGGGCGACCCGAACGGGAGCGTGTTCGTCGAGTCGCCCGCCGCCGGGACGCTGGTCGCGCCGGGCACCGTGATCACGTTGGGCGTGTTTCCCTAGAGATACTCGTGCTGGCGCATATTCCCTGGAGATATTCTCTCTAATTACCGTAAGTAGTCGGATCACCCGAACCGGGCACACCACGTCATGGTGACGACTCCGGCCCGTCCCGTTGCCGAGACACGGACGGGGCTGGTGTCGCGAATGATGACCGAGTTGCCGGAGACCGGGCGAGTGCGCGGCCGGTGCGTGTGGTGGCTGTCCGGCCAGTGCAAGGGCGGCCGACGGTGCCTGTGCCTGCCGGAACAGCGGCAGGAACCACGGGACGAACTGCCGGACGGGCCGGCGGCGCCCAAGGACACCGCCGGCACCGACGAACCCGAGGCCGAACCGGACTAGCGCCAAACCCGACGCCGACCGGACCGGCCGAGCTCGCAGCGAAGCGGCCGGGCCGACGCCGTACCGGTCCTGCGCCGACCCACTGCCGATCGGGGCTGGCGCCTGACCCGGGGCCGAACCGGGCAGCGCCGAACCACCGCCAACTTGGCCGGCCGCCGAACCCGCCGCCGACCGGGCTAGGAGCGGAGCATCTCCGCGACCAGGAACGCCAGTTCCAGGGACTGCTGGGTGTTCAGGCGGGGGTCGCACGCGGTCTCGTACCGGCCGGCCAGGTCGGTGTCGGAGATCTCCTGCGCGCCGCCCAGGCACTCGGTGACGTCCTCGCCGGTCAGTTCGACGTGGATGCCGCCGGGGTGGGTGCCCAGCTTGCGGTGTACCTCGAAGAAGCCCTGGACCTCGTCGACGATCCGGTCGAAGTGGCGGGTCTTGTAGCCGGTGGACGACTCATGGGTGTTGCCGTGCATCGGGTCGCACTGCCAGATCACCAGGTGGCCGGACGCGGTGACCTTCTCCACGATCGGCGGCAGCACGTCGCGGACCTTGCCGTTGCCCATCCGGCTGATCAGGGTGAGCCGGCCGGGGATGTTGTGCGGGTTGAGCCGCTCGACGTACTCGACCGCCTGCTCGGGGCTGGTGGTGGGGCCGATCTTCAGGCCGATCGGGTTGGCCAGCAGCTCGGCGAACGCGATGTGGGCGCCGTCGAGCTGGCGGGTCCGCTCGCCCACCCACACGAAGTGCGAGGACAGGTCGTAGAGCCGGGCGGTCGGTTCGCGGGTGTCCATCCGCAGCATGGCGCGCTCGTAGTCGAGCACCAGTGCCTCATGGCTGGCGAAGATCTCGGTGGCGTTCAGGCTGGAGTCGGACACGCCGCAGGCGGACATGAAGCGCAGCGCCCGGTCGATCTCGGCGGCCAGTTCCTCGTAGCGCTCGCCGGCCGGCGAGGTGAGCACGAAGTCCTTGTTCCAGTCGTGCACCCGGTGCAGGTCGGCCATGCCGCCGCTGGTCAGGGCGCGCAGCAGGTTCATGGTGGCGCCCGAGTTGGCGTAGGCGCGGATCATCCGGGACGGGTCGGGGACCCTGGCCTCCGGGGTGGCGGTCAGCGAGTTGACCACGTCACCGCGGTAGGAGGGCAGGCCCAGGGCGTCCAGTTCGGCCGAGCGCGGCTTGGCGTACTGGCCGGCGATGCGGCCGATCTTCACCACCGGCAGGCTGGCGCCGTAGGTGAGCACGACGGCCATCTGCAGCAGGGTGCGGACGTTGCCTCGGATGTGCGGCTCGGTGTTGCTGGCGAAGGTCTCCGCGCAGTCGCCGCCCTGCAGCATGAACGCCTCGCCCATGGCGACCTTGGCGAGCTGCTCGCGCAGGTGGTCGATCTCGGTGGGGACGGTGATCGGCGGCACGCTCTCCAGCACGGCGCGCACCTTGCGCACGTGCTCGGGGTCGGGCCACTTCGGCTGTTGGGCCGCTGGTCGGGCGAGCGCCACGTCGAGCTGGTGGCGCAGTTCGGGGGGCAACGGGGGGAGTTCGGGCAGTTCGTCCACGGGCACGTCGACGGTCCACGACATCGAGCTGCTCATCCCACACTCCCAGCCAGGCGACTGGCCCCCTTGCTGGTCCAGTTCACGGTCCCAGCGTATTCGGCCCGGGGCGCCGCTCCACGGGCAGTTCGACCGTTCACCGGCGAGAGATCTCGTGATCTTCCTCAAATTGGGTCGACCAGCGGGTGCGAAACGCTGTCGGAACCACCGCTCAGCCGGCAGTATGACTCGATGTGACCACCCGATTGGATGACAGTGACGCGAACCGTCTACTGGCCACCGCGGTGGCGAACGTCCAGCGTGACTACCCGGTGCACTGGACACATTTCGTTCACTCGGCCGAGGAACTCGTGCCGCAGCGGACGCGCCACCCTGTGTTCGCCGCCTCCTACGACTGGCACTCCTGCGTCCACCAGACGTGGCTCATCGTGCGGCTGCTGCGGTTACGCCCGGACCTGCCCGGCGCCGCCGAGGCGATCGACGTCCTGGACCGGCTGGTCACCGCCGAGGGCGGCCAGACCGAGGCCGAGTTCTTCCGCGGCCCGTCCGGTGGTCACTGGGAGCGGCCCTACGGGTGGGCGTGGCTGCTCGTCCTGGACGCCGAACTGCGCACCTGGGTGGCCGAGTCCGGCTCCACGCCGGCCGACCCACCGCTCGTGGACCGCGCCGTCGACTGGGCGAAGAACCTGTTCCCGCTGACCGACGTCCTGCGCACCCGGCTGCTGCAGTGGCTGACCACCGCCGGGCTGCCCACCAGGGTCGGCACCCACGGCAACAGCGCGTTCTCCGTCGGACTGATCCTGGACGCGGCCCGCGCCAACGCCGACACCGATCTGGCCGACGCCGGTGTCGCCGCGGCCCGCCGCTGGTTCGCCGGTGACACCGCGTACGGCGGTTACGAACCGGACGCCGCCGACTTCCTCTCCCCCGCGCTGGTCGAGGCCGACCTGATGCGCCGGGTGCTGCCGGCCGACGAGTTCGCCGCCTGGCTGGACGCGTTCCTGCCCGACCTGGACACACCCCGGTGGGCGGTCCTGCGCGACCCCATCCCGGTGCCCGACCCGACCGACCCGCTGGGCTCCCACCTGTCCGGGCTGGCCCTGTCCAGGGCGTGGTGCTGGGCGGCGGTGGGCGCGGCGCTGCCCGCCGGTCACCGGTACGCCGAGCTGGCCTCGGCCGCGGCGCGGGCGCACCGGGAGGCGGGCTGGCGGTACGTGTTCGGCTACGGCTACGCCGCCGAGCACTGGCTGGGCACCTTCGCCGCGTACCTGGACCTGGGCGCGCTGGACGGCTGACCGCTCAACGCACGAGGGCGAGCAGTTCGGTCGCCGCACGAACGTTTCCGTTACGCAGCAACGGAACCGCCAGCGCGGGCGCACCGGCCCGGCCAGCACCGCCGGCACCCGGCCGCTGGACCCGAACAGCCGCAGCACAGCCACCTGTTCGGCCACGAACGGCAGATCGGGACTCAGCTTGAGCACCGCACCCACGCCGGCCGCGGTGGTGACACGTAACGCCACCGACGACGCGCCGTCCGCGAACGGCTCGCCGAGCACCAGATCCCACCGTGCGGCGAGCCGGCCGGCCAACTCGGGCAGGCCGGCCGCCCACGGCAGCACGCCGGGACCGAACCGGCGGACCAGCCGGTCGGTCAACCCGGGGTGATCAGCCAAAGAAGACTTCGGCTTCCTCATAGCGCTCCGCGGGCACCGTCTTGAGCTCGGCGGTGGCCTCCGCCAGCTTCACCCGCACGATATCGGTGCCCCGCAACGCCACCATCATCCCGAAGTCGCCGTCCGCGACCGCGTCCACGGCGTGCAGGCCGAACCGGGTGGCCAGCACCCTGTCGTACGCGGTGGGCGTGCCGCCGCGCTGCACGTGCCCCAGCACCACGGCCCTGGACTCCTTGCCGGTGGCCGTCGCGATCTGCTTGGCCAGCCAGTCGCCGATGCCGCCCAGCTGTGCGTGCCCGAACGCGTCCTTCTCCCCGGTGAGCAGCACCGCCTCGCCGCCCTCCGGCAGCGCGCCCTCGGCCACCACGATGATCGGCGCGTACTGCCGCTCGAACCGGCGCTGCACCCAGTCGACCACCTCGGAGAGCTTGAACGGCCGCTCCGGCACCAGGATCACGTTCGCGCCGCCGGCCAGGCCGGAGTGCAGCGCGATCCAGCCGGCGTGCCGGCCCATCACCTCGACCACCAGCGCCCTGTGGTGCGACTCCGCGGTGGTGTGCAGCCGGTCGATGGCCTCGGTCGCGATGTGCACCGCGGTGTCGAAACCGAACGTGTAGTCGGTGGCGTTGAGATCGTTGTCGATCGTCTTCGGCACGCCGACGACGCCGATCCCCTCGTCGGTCAGCCGCTTCGCCACGCCCAGCGTGTCCTCGCCGCCGATGGCGACCAGCGCATCGACCCCGTTGTCGGCGAGCACCTTCTTGATCCGCGCGACACCACCGTCCACTGTGAACGGATTGGTCCGCGACGACCCGAGGATCGTGCCGCCCCGGCCCAGGATGTCCTCGACGTCGTTCAGGCCGATCGGCCGGACCAGGCCCTCCAGCGGGCCCTGCCAGCCGTTGCGGAACCCGACGACCTCCCAACCGTGTGCCTCGATGCCCTTGCGGGTCACCGCTCGGATCACCGCGTTCAAACCCGGGCAGTCACCGCCGCCGGTGAGCACACCGATGCGCATCTCATTCGCTCCTCAATAGGGACCGGACGCCGGCATGGCCGCCGGCATGTGTCGGTACGCAGAGGGTGGCATGAACTGGATCGGTGCAGCAAGCCTGCCCCGGGGTTCCCGCATTCCATCAGACGGGAAAGCCGAGGCGGCGCCGTTCCGCCTCGATCACCTGCCACCGGACCAGGTTGTGGCGGGCGTCGGCCAGGGCGTCGTGCGCGTCCGGCGGCGGCTGCGGCAACCGCGGCCTGCCCACGTCCTCCCACCGCTGCCGGAGATCACGGGTGAACCGCGGCAGGGCCCTGGGCAGCGCCGGCATCGCACCCCACAACTGGGCCAGCGCCACGTGGTCGTAGGCGGCGATCCACGCCCACAGTTCGATGTCGCAGCGGTCGGAACCGGTGACGCCCAGGAAGGACAGCAGGTCGGTGCGGATGCGGGACCGGGACCGCCACACGTCGTCGCCCGGCGGCGGCAGCTTCGGCAGCACGTTCTGCCGCACCCACGGGCCGGCCCGGTCCGGGTCGAACTCGGTGGACACGGCGTAGAACTCGCGGCCCTGATCGTCCACGACACCGATCGACACCAGGTCGATCGTCACGCCGTCCTCGATGAACTCGCAGTCGTAGAAGTACCGCACCCACCGACACTAACGGTGCGCGGTGGCCGGTGGTTCAGCCCACCTTCGTCTCCACCGGCGCGGGTGTGGCCTGGGCCGGCACCGCCCCCGCTTGTGCCGTGGCGGCCTTGTCCAGGTCCTCCTTGACCTTCGCCGCGTACACGTCGACGTACTCCTGGCCGGAGAGCTCCATCAGGGCGTACATGATCTCGTCGGTCACCGACCGCTCCACGAACCGGTCCCCCGCCAGCCCGTCGTAACGGGAGAAGTCCAGCGGCGGGCCGATCCGGATCCGGATCGGGTACGGCCGCCACATCTTCGACCCGATCGGGTTGGCCTTGTCGGTGCCCACCATCGCCACCGGGATCACCGGCACCCCGGACCGCAGCACCATCCGGGCCAGGCCGGTCTTGCCCTTGTACAGGCGGCCGTCCGGGGACCGTGTGCCCTCCGGGTAGATCCCCAGCAGTGATCCCTCGGTGAGCAGCCGCACCCCGGTGTCCAGCGCGGCCTGCGCCGCGGCGGCGCTGGACCGGTCGATCGGCACCTGGCCGACCCCGGCGAAGAACCACCGCTTCAGCAGGCCCTTGACACCGCGGCCGGTGAAGTACTCGCGCTTGGCCAGGAACGTGACCCGGCGCGACACCATCAGCGGCAGGAAGAACGAGTCGGCCACGGCCAGGTGGTTACTCGCCAACACGGCGCCGCCATGGGCCGGGAGGTGCTCGGCGCCCTCGACGCGCGGCCGGAAGAACAGCCGGAGCAGCGGTCCCAGCAGCACGTACTTCATCAGCCAGTACATCACTGGATGGCCAGCCTCCCTCACGGTCCGCGCACCATCGTGCACGTCCCGGCCGCTGTGTGCCACATCACCCGTCCGTGAGCGTACGAAACCGGTGGGCGCCGGGCGCGACGAACGAGGCGTGTTCTGCCCACCGGGCAGGTGTCCGTGGGACGATTGGGCGAGCCACTGCCGACCACCCCCAGGGACGGTGACCGTGCTCATCCTGCCCGGAGCGGAACCGTTCGCCCACGACGGATCGACCGAGATCGGTGTGCTGCTGTGCCACGGTTTCACCGGGACGCCGCAGAGCATGGCGCCCTGGGGTGCGCGGTTGGCCGAGATCGGCTGGAGCACCCGCTGCCCGTTGCTGCCCGGCCACGGCACGCGGTGGCAGGACATGAACCGCACGGAGTGGGCCTCGTGGTACTCGGCGGTGGACACGGCTTTCGGCGAGTTGGCGGAGCGCTGCTCCTCGGTGTTCGTGTTCGGCCTGTCCATGGGTGGGACGCTCGCGCTGCGGCTGGCCCAGGTTCGTGGTGCTTCGGTCGCCGGGTTGGTGCTGGTCAATCCGTCGGTGACCACGGAACGGCGGGACGCGCCGCTGCTGCCGGTGCTGTCCCGGATCGTCCCGTCCATGCCGGGGATCTCGAGCGACATCAAGAAACCCGGTGTGACGGAACTGGCATACCCGCGACTGCCGTTGCGCGCCGCCGCCAGCCTGAGCAAGCTGTGGCTGGAGGTCCGGCGCGATCTCGGCGGCATCGAGCAGCCGCTGCTGTTGTTCCGGTCCGCCGTCGACCATGTGGTGGAACCGGTGAACGCCAGGATCATTCTGGACGGGGTGAGCAGTCGTGACGCCCGGGAGGTCGTACTGCCGGACAGCTACCACGTGGCGACGCTGGACAACGACGCGGAGACGATCTTCGAGGGCAGCGTGGAGTTCGTGCGGCGGGTGCGTGGCTCCCTTGAGCCCGGTTCGGTTGAGGTTGATTCGGATGGGCCTGGTTCGGATGGGCCTGGTTCGGATGGGCTCGGGGTGTTGGCCGAGGAGCAGGCGGCATCGCGGCCGAGGGAGGGGACGTGACGAGGCGGCCGGGAGGTTCGGACGGACCGGAGGACGTCGACGCGGCCTTCGCCGAGATCGTCGCCGACCTGGAACGGGAAGGTCTGGGGGCGCTGATCGAGGCCGACGAGTTCGGTGTCGGTTCGCCTTCGTCGTCACCTTCACCGGAGCCGCCGGTGGATGCGGCGCCGCCTGCTGTTCCGCCTCCCCCCGTTCCTGACCCGCCGGTCGAGTGGGACGATGAGGAGCATTTCGTTCCGCCGGAGCCGCCGCCGTTGCCGAAAATGCGTCCGAGTACGATTTTCGGGATTGTTTTGTTGGTGATCGGTGGGTTTTTGTTGGCCGCTCCGAGCGTTATCGGTTTGGAGCCGCGGATTGCCACGCCGTTGGCATTGGTGTCGATGGCGGCAGGGATCGGGTGGCTGGTGTTGCGGATGCGACAGGGGCCGCCGCCGGACTCCGGTTGGGACGACGGAGCACAGCTCTGACGTGCCGTTTTGTGGTATGATCATGATGGTTCGGGTTGGGCGTCGGTTGAGGTGTGCCGAGTTGGGTGACACCCGTGTGGGTTAGGAAGTGCAACCGTAACAGTGTTTCCGGGGTTCGCCTTAATAAACGCGGTCGGGGCGACAGGGGCGCATGGGCTGCGAGCGGGCGGGTTCGGGGACGCGATACGGTAGTCATTGCAGCGCGATTCGCGTCGGATGGGATGCGATTCGGGGGCGGATGGGGACGTGCTCGGCACGTATTGTTGGGACACGATTCGGTACGTATCGCTGGACGTGAATCGGCTCGTATCGCGTTTGGCGGGTGTTGCGGTGCGGTCCGGCTGGCGGGTCTCGTGGTCGCATCGCGACGGGGACGAGTCGCCGGTCGGGTGTCGTGGACGCGTCGCGTTGGGAGGTGTCGCGGTCGGGTGGCCGCGGTGGCATCGCGGCCGACGGCCGACGGCCGACAGTCGCCCGGCGGTGGGCGGTGGTGCGGGGGGTTGGGGATTGTTGGGGTGGCTTCGGTTAGCCGACCTGGGGTGGTCGGGTGCGGCGGGATGCCTTGACGCGGCTGGCGATCAGGGTAGGGCGGCGTAGGACGCCCACGGACTCCGCGGCGAGGGTGGCTGCGCCGACGATGGCTGAGTCGTCGCCGAGTTGGGCGGGGCGGATGCGGGCCAGGGGGCGGTGGCCGGCGCCGGTGACCATGGCGGCGTAGTGCTCGCGCGCCTCGTCCAGGAACAGCGGTGCGGACTCGGAGACGCCGCCGCCGATGACGACGACCTCGGGGTCGTAGAGGTCGGCGACCATGGCCAGGCCCCGGCCGAGCCAGCGGGACAGGTCCGCCATCGCGCGTTCGGCGAGCGGGTCGCCGTCGCGGGCCGCGGCGGCTACTCGGCGGCCGGTGACCGCTCGGGAGTCGGCGGCTGCCTCGCGGGCCAGGAGGGTGGAGATGCCTGGGTAGCGGGCCAGGAATTCGATCGCGGTGGTGGCCAGGGCGGTGCCGCTGCAGTAGCGCTCCCAGCAGCCCTTCTTGCCGCAGGGACAGGGGCGGCCGTCGGGGACCAGGGTGAGGTGGCCCAGTTCCGGTGCTACGCCGTAGCCGCCGCGAAAGAGCCTGCCCTCGATCAGGAGCGCGCCGCCGATGCCGGTGCCCAGCGCTACCAGGACCGCGACGCTGGTGCCCTTCGCGGCGCCGAAGCGGTGTTCGGCGACCGCTGCGGCGTTGGCGTCGTGTTCGAGCAGGACGGGTAGGCCCACTCGGGTGGTGATGCGCTCGGCCACGGGGGCGTGGCGCCAGGCCAGGTGGGGGGCGAAGCGGACCGTTTTGCGGTCCTCCGCCACGAAACCGGCCACGGCCAGGCCTACGGCGCTCACCCGGTGGCGGGCGGTCAGTTCGCCGATCACCTCGGTGATCACGTCCTCCAGCGCCGCCTCGCCGCTGGGGGTGCCTGCCCTGGTCAGGTCGACGACATCGCCGTGCGAGTCCACCACGCCGGCTCGCACGCTCGTCCCGCCGACGTCCACTCCTACGGTCAGCACTCGCCGTCCTCGCCAGGATCGCGCCTGCGCACCGGGATGTGTTGCACTCGGTCCTCGCGGGTCTGGTGCTGGGTGTCGGGAGTGTCGTGGGTTTCCGCCAGGGCCGAGCGGAGTACGGCGAGCAGGCCGGCCGCGTGTTCTGCCGCTCTCACCGCCAACTCGGGGCGTTCGCCTCTGAGGACCGCCATGGCGGCGCACAGGGGGCACCAGCCGCACGTCGCCGGCGTGTGGTCCTCGTGCTCCCCTGCGGCCAACCGATTGAGCACGGGTTCGGCGCGTTCGGCCAGTGCGTCCAACAGCAGCCTCAGTTCCTCGGCCAGCCGTGCGCCGGGTAGTGGCTGCTCGTCGGTGGCCTGGGTGCCGTCCCGCGGGGTGGTCATCTCCCGATTATCACCGGGGGGTGTGGTGGGCGGGGGCGTGAGGGTCCTGGTCAGGTGATCTGTGTCGCTCGTCGGGGGTCCGGGCCAGGCCCCGGGCGGCGGGCGCGGTCACGGTGAGTTGCTCGCCGACGGGTCGAGGCCCCGACCGCGGGGCCAGTGCGGTGTCGGCGGTGCGGCCTCGGTGGGGCGGTTACTCGGTGGGGCGGGGCCAGAGGGTGGGGTCTGGTTGGAAGTGGATTTCCAGGCCCTTCGCGTCTGTCTCGGCTCCTACTACCTGGCAACGGCGCAGGACCGGGGGTAGGGCTATCAGGCGTCGGCGGCTGTCGATCGTCACCGCCAGTTCGTCGCCCACCCTCGCCAGGTCGACCTCGGCGTCCGCCGGCAGCGGAATCGCGATCGTCAACCGGTAACGGCTGTCCAGGCTCGAGCTGTTTCCGCTGACCGACAGGAGCGGCTGACCGGTCTCCGGCCCGCCCAGCGGGTCGACGTCGCCGTAGAGGTCGGCCGCCACCTCCAGCAGTGCCGGGACGCCGATCGGTTCGGCCGCCAGGTGGGGGACGGTGCGCAGCGGCACGTCGGCCAGGTCGGCGAGGACGGCGTCCTGTTCGGCTCGCCTGGTGTGTAGCCACGTCGCGGACGGGCCGCGGCGGGGGCCGAAGACGGGGATCAAGCGGTTGGCGATCACGCCGTCGACCCGGATGCCGTGGACGGCGAGCGCGGTCAGGGTGCGGCGGGTTTCGGCGGCGACCACGCGTTCCGGTGTGGTGATCAGGCGCACGCTGGTCCGGGACGGGTCGGCGAGGGCGGCGCGGAGGGATTCGACGTGTTCGGCCAGGCGACCGAGTGCGTCGGCGGCGGCGTCCCAACTGTCGACCTGGCGGGCGCCGGCGATGCCGGCGAGCAGGCCGCGGACGACGCGCCGGTGGGTGGGGAACAGGCGTTCCAGGTAGCCGGACAGTGCTTCGGGCAGCGTGATCAGGCGGAGGGTCTCGGCGGTGGGTCCGCAGTCGACGACCACGACCTCCCACGGGCCGTTGGCGGCCTGCCGGTACACCTCGGACAGGGCCAGTAGTTCCTCGACGCCGGGCAGCACCGTCAGTTCTTCGGCTGCCAGGTCGTCCACGCCGGCGCCGGCCAGCAGCGTGCGCAGGTGGGTTCGGAGGTGGTGCCAGTTGGCGTCGACGAGTCGGCGCAGGTCCAGTTGGCTGGCGAACAGGCCGTCGACCGGTTCGGCGACGTCGCCGGTCAGGTGGACGCCCAGTGCGTCGCCGAGTGAGTGGGCGGGGTCGGTGGAGACGACCAGGGTCTTGCGGCCGTCGGCGGCCAGGCGGGCCGCGGTGGCGGCGGCGAGGGTGGTCTTGCCGACGCCGCCCTTGCCGGTGAACAGGAGGACGCGCATGTCAGCCGCCGCCGTTCTCCACCCGCCGCTTCAGCTCCTTGAGCGCCGTGTCCATGATCACCTTCTCGGCCTTGCGGCGCAGCAGGCCGAGCAGCGGGATGGCCAGTTGCACGGCGAGTGTGTAGGTGACCTCGGTGCGCTCGCCGTGCGGGTCCAGGACGTAGCTGCCCTTCTGGGATCGCTGCATCTGACCTTTGACCAGGGTCCAACTGACGCCGCGGTCGTCGGGCAGCCAGTGGTAGGCCAGGGTGTAGACGTCCTTGATGGGGCCGGCGTCCAGGGTGAACTGGACCTGCTCGGCCCGGCCGTCGGTGCCTTCGGTGAGCACCTCGACCTGCTTGACCGCGTTCGTCCACTCGGGATACGCGGCGAAGTCCGCGATCACCGCCATGATCCGCTCCGGCGGGGCGTCGATGACGATGGACTGGGTGGACTCGTCGGCCATGTCCGGGAGGCTACCGGCTACCGGCGGGCAACCGGGCGGCGCCGCACGGCGGTGGGGTTCACCACCGGAGCACGTAGGGCCGGGAGGTGCGTTTGAAGTGGCCGACGTTGACGCATTCGGTGCGGTCGATGCGCATGCGGGGGGCCAGGGGCTGGTGGACGTGGCCGAACAGGGACCAGCGGGGGCGGTCCGCGCGGATGGCGGCCAGGAGGGTGGTGGAGGCGTTCTCCGCGCGGCGGGCTACGACGTCGTAGCAGAGTTCGGGGACGGCGGGTGGGATGTGGGTGCACCAGACGTCGACGGGGCCGGCGGCGGTCACGGCGGCGACGCCGGCGTCGTAGTCCTCGCGGGTGCGCAGGTAGGGGGCCCAGACGCCGGTGCGGCGGATGGTGGCGCCGGGGGCGAGCAGGGCGCCGCCGACGAAGCCGAAGGTGAGGCCGCCGATGTCGGTGGTGGTGCCGTCGAGGTGGTGGACGGTGTCGCCGGTGTATTCGGGCCAGAGGGCGGGGACGTCGACGTTGCCGGGGGTGGCGTAGGTGGGGGCGGTCATGGCGGCGAACAGTTTGGCGTACTGCTCGCGGATGGCGGCTTCGATGACGTCGGCGGCATTCTCCAGGCCGGACCAGAGGGATCGGGCGTAGGCGGCGAGGTTGGCGGACTGTCTGGCGCGGCGGAGTTCGGCGAACACGGCGACCTTCTCGGCGCCGAAGACGGCGCCGAGGATGCCTTTGGAGTGGTCGTGGTAGTCGACGAAGTCGAGGAGGTCGCCGAGCACGACGAGGGCGTCGGCGCCTTCACCCGCTCTGGCCAGGGCGTCGGCGTTGCCGTGTACGTCGGACACCACGTGCACCCGCATGGTCTCGACCCTACGGTGCGGTGGGTGGGCAGCCGGCGGGTCGGCCGTCCTCGAGCACGGCTTTGAGCATGAGCGCGACCCGTTTGGCGGCGAGTTGGCGGCGGCGGCGTTCCCGGAGGGCCCGGCGTGGCGTGATCGGGTCGGGTGGGTCGGCGCGCAGGAAGTAGTGCAGGACGGTGCCGTCGAGGACGGGTTCGAGCCAGACTTCCATGGTGCCGACGAGGGCGCCGCGGACCGTCCAGCGGAGTCCTTCGGTGCCTCGGTCGGCGTAGACGGCGAGGGTGAGGTCGGGCCAGTAGCGGCGCCAGGTGGCCGGTTGCGCGAACAGGGCGGCGACGACCTTCGGTGGGGCTACCAGGAAGGTCTCGTCGACGACGTCCACGGCGGGCACGCGGTGCAGAATGCCAGAGGGGGCCGGGGTGGTGTCGCCCACACCACACACGCTAAGTTCCCCACCGGTAACATTCCAGGGGTACGGAGGTTGACGTGCGCGAAGTCACCGTCCAAACAGCCAGCCCGGTCACCGACGAAGAGAACCTCACCGACATGGTGTGGGCCAACGCGGAGCGCTTCGGCGACGCGGTGAGCTTTCAGCGTCACGTGGACGGCACCTGGGTGGACCTGACCGCGAGAGACTTCGCCGCCCACGTACTGGCCGTGGCCAAGGGCCTGGTCGCGATGGGCATCACGCCCGGCGACCGGGTGTGCCTGATGTCGAAGACTCGGTACGAGTGGACGTTGCTGGACTTCGCCATCTGGGCGGCCGGCGGGGTGACGGTCCCGGTGTACGAGACGTCCTCGACGGAGCAGGTCGAGTGGATCGTGTCCGACTCGGGTGCCCGCGCGGTGATCGTGGAGACGGCGGCGCACCGTGCCGTGGTGGACGGCGTGGTGGACCGGTTGGGTCAGGTGCGGCATGTGTGGCAGATCGACGGCCCGGCCGCGATGGACGCTCCGGGTGTGGTGGACGAGCTGACCGCGTTGGGTGCCGCGGTGCCCGACCAGGAGGTGCACGCCCGCCGGCACGCGGTGCGGGCCGACCAGACCGCCACGATCGTGTACACGTCGGGAACGACGGGCCGGCCGAAGGGCTGTGTGCTGACGCACCGGAACCTGTTGGCCGAGGTGCGGGCGAACGTGGGCGCGTTCCCGGAGATCATGCAGCCGGGCAGTTCGCTGTTGCTGTTCCTGCCGTTGGCGCACGTGCTGGCCAGGGCGTTGGTGTTGACCTGCGTGTACGCGCGGTTGGCCGTGGGGCACACGGCGGACGTGCAGAACCTGGTGGCCGATCTGGGCACGTTCCGGCCGACGTTCGTGGTGGCGGTGCCGAGGGTGTTCGAGAAGGTCTACAACGGCGCGAAGCAGAAGGCGCACTCCGAGGGCAAGGGCCGGATCTTCGACGCGGCCGAGGCGACGGCGGTGGCCTACAGCGAGTCGCTGGACCGGGGTGGCCCGGGGGCCGGGTTGCGGTTGCGGCATCTGCTGTTCGACCGGTTGGTGTTCAGCCGGTTGCGGGCCGCGTTGGGTGGCCGCTGCACGGCCGCGGTGTCCGGTGGGGCGCCGTTGGGTGAGCGGTTGGCGCATTTCTTCCGCGGTGTCGGGGTTCCGGTGCTGGAGGGCTACGGGCTGACCGAGACGAGCGCGGCGGCGTGTGTGAACACGCAGGCGGCGTTCCGGGTGGGCACGGTGGGCCGGCCGGTGGCCGGGACGTCGGTGCGGATCGCCGATGACGGTGAGGTGCTGGTCAGCGGCGATGTGGTGTTCCAGGAGTACTGGAACAACGACGCGGCCACGAAGGAGTCGCTGGACGGCGGTTGGTTCCGCACCGGGGACCTGGGGTCGTTGGATTCGGACGGGTTCCTGCGCATCACCGGCCGGAAGAAGGAGATCATCGTCACAGCGGGTGGGAAGAACGTGTCGCCCGCGGTGCTGGAGGACCGGTTGCGGGCGCATCCGCTGATCAGCCAGTGCATGGTGGTGGGTGACCAGAAGCCGTTCATCGCGGCGCTGATCACGCTGGACGAGGAGTTCTTCCCGGTGTGGAAGCAGCAGCACGGGAAGCCGGCCGGGGCGTCGGTGGCGGACCTGGCGGCCGATCCGGACCTGGTCGCCGAGTTGCAGGCCGCGGTGGACGACGCGAACTCGGCGGTGTCGAAGGCCGAGTCGATCCGCAAGTTCCGGGTGTTGGCGGCCGATTTCACCGAGGCGAACGGCGAGATCACGCCGAGCCTGAAGCTGCGCCGGTCGGTGGTGGCGAAGGCGCACGCCGCGGAGATCGAGGCGATCTACGCCTGAGTGGTCGCGCCCCGGTCAGGTGGTCAGTGGAACCGCCGGCCGGGGCGGGACATGATCAGGATCAGGAACAGCAGGGGCAGCGGGAAGATGAAGAAGCCCGTGGTGATCGCGACGATGCCGCCGACGACGGCGAGCATGACCAGCAGTGCGATGGCCACGCCGTAGGCCGGTCCGGTCTTGGCGGGCGGCAGGGAGCGCTGGTTGGGGTAGGGGCGGCGGGCCCACGGGGGCATGTCGGACAGCGGGAACGGCTGCTGCCAGGGGGCCAGGCCGACGTCGGGCGCGAGCGGGTCCACGGGCAGGTCGTCGGTGAGTTTGCGCAGCTCACCTACGGTTTTGGCGTCGTATGCGACGCCGCTGCGCTCCTCGAACTCGGCAAGGGTCAGCCGACCCTCCCCGACCTGCTCCTGCAGGGCCTGCACGACCCGCTCCCGGTCCCGGTCGGAAGCACGCATCGCATCGGCGCTCGTCATGACCGCACCCTTCTCCGCTGGGCTACCTCTCCATGGTGCGCCCACCGGGGCCGCTCGCGCATCCACCCGCAGTGCGTTATGTGTGTACCCCGAGAGATGTAGCTGTCAACTTGAACGTACGGCGGAGATCGACTGTTCCCGGGTTCAGCCGTCCAGGAGGTGGCGGAGGCGGTCGGCGAGGTCGGGCCAGCCCCAGGCCTCGCGGGTCCACTGGCGGCCGGCCTGGCCCAGTTTGGCGGCCCGTTCCGGGTCGGCCAGCAGGTCGGCGAGGACGTCGGCGAGTTCGTCGGGGTGCCGGCCGTCGACGACGTGGCCGGTGACGCCGTCGCGGACGGTTTCCGGGGCGCCGCCGGAGCGGCCGGCGACGACGGGCAGGCCGGTGGCGGAGGCCTCCAGGTAGACCAGGCCGAACGCCTCGACGTCCAGGCCGCGGCCTCGGGTGCGGCTGGGCATGGCGTAGACGTCGCCCGCCGCGTAGTGGGCGGGCAGTTCGGCCATCGGGACCGAACCGGTCAGCACGACGTGGTCGGCGACGCCGGCGGTGGCGGCCAGTTCGGTGATGCGGTCGCGGTCGGGGCCGCCGCCGACCAGTAGCAGTACGGCGTCGGGGACGGCGGCGCGGATCGCCGGGAGAGCGCGGACCAGCATGTCCTGACCCTTGCGGGGCACCATCCGGGACACGCACACCACGGTGGGCCGGTCGCCCAGGTGATAACGCTCACGGATGCGGGTGCGGGCGGCCGGGTCGGGCCGGAACCGGTCGGTGTCCACACCGGGCGGCAGGTACTCCAGGGCGGCCAGCGGGCCGAACGCGGCGGCGAACCGGGATCGGGTGTAACGGGACACGAAGGTGAGGACGTCCACGGTCGACCCGATGCGGCGCAGCGCCTGCCGGGCGGCGGGCAGCATGGACCAGCCGACCTCGTGGCCGTGGGTGCTGGCCAGGACTCGGGAGGCGCCTGCCCGGCGCAGGTGCGGGGCGAGCAGGGCCAGTGGGGCGGACGCGCCGAACCAGACGGCTTCGCAGCGTTCGGCGCGCAGGATGTCGGCGGCCCGGCCGGCTACGTCGGGGGTGGGCAGCATCAGGGACGTGGGGTGCCGGTAGACGGTGAACGGTTGGTGGGCGTCGAACTCGGGGTGGGGTTCGGCGCCGCGCCAGGCCGGGGCGTAGACGACGAGGTCGTCGGCGGGCAGGTGGGTGGCCAGGGTGTGCAGGTAGTTCTGGATGCCACCGGGTCGGGGTGGGAAGTCGTTGGTCACCAGGAGGGTCCGCCGCACCGCTGCACGGTAGCCGGGACACGTGGAACGGCCGGTACCGAGGGGTGCCGGCCGTTCCGTCCTTCGTGGGTGGTTCGTGGGTCAGGCGCCCAGTCGGCGGGCTCCGCTGTAGTCGCTGAACAGCGGTTCGACCTTGACGTCCTCGCCGAAGTTGGGTGCGTTGACCATCAGGCCGTCGCCGACGTAGATGCCGACGTGGTGCACCGGGTCACCGAAGAACACCAGGTCGCCGGGTTCCAGGTTGGCGCGGGACACGGCAACGCCCATGGTGGACTGGATCTGGCTGGAGTGCGGCAGGCCCGGCATGCCGGCCTGGGCGTAGGAGTAGAGGACCAGGCCGGAGCAGTCGAAGCTGCCCGGGCCGGCCGCCGCCCAGATGTAGGGCTTGCCGCGTTGGGCCAGGGCGATCTCCATGGCCTTGCCGCGGATGCCGGGTGGGGCGATGAACACGCCGTCGACGCCCTTGTTGGCCAGTTGGGCCAGTTCCGAGGGGGTCAGTTCGTTCTTCGCGGTGACCAGGGCGGTGATCTGCTGCTGCAGTTCCTTGCCCTGTTTGATCAGCTGCTGCTGCAGTGTCTTGGCGGCGGCGGTGGCGTCCTGCGCGGCGGTCAGCTCGTGCTGGGCCTTCTGCTCGGCGGACTTGGCGTCGTTCACCGCGCCCGCGAACCGGCTCAGGGTGGCGGCGTTGTCGGCCGCGAGGTCCTGCAGGTCGGTGGCCCGGTTGAGGAAGTCGCGGGCCGAGGTGCCGGTGAACAGGGCGGACAGTTGGTCGAGGCGGGCGCCTTCGAAGGAGGCGTCGGTGAGCTTGTCGACCTGGTCGAGGTAGGTGTTCTCCTTGGCCAGCGCGGCCGTTTCGGCCTTCTTGGCCGCCACCACGCCCTGGCTGGCCTTCTTGGCGAGGGCCTGCTGCTTGGCGAGGTTGACGTTCGCCGTGTCCATCTTCTCGTTGAGCGTGTCGGCCTGTTGGCTGAGTTTCGTGTACTGGGCGACCGGATCGTTGTTGGACGGCGTTGTCGCCGCCGCGGGATCGGCGGTCGCCGCCGAGGGGGTGAAACTCACTACTGCCGCTGCTGCCACTGCTGTGGCCGCGATTGCCCCGCGCATGGTGCGCTTGAGTCGTCGGTGCGACGCCACGTCGCGCGTTTCTCCTTCGTCGTCCACCGCCGGGACCGGGAGCGCACGTGCCCGTGTTCAGCCCAGGAAGACACCCGAAAGTGTCCCGGCAAAGGGCCCAGCACATGACGATGCCCATCACGGTCCGGTCCCCCGACAGGCCGATTCGGCGGTGATCTCGCGTCGCCGTCCTCCGTGGACGACTGGCCGCCGCGAGGTCTCGGACAGGTTACGGAACGCGCGGCACTGCGTCTACTAGGGGCAGGCGGGATTGGGTGCCGATACGCCGGATGCACGAACGGAGTAGTGGTGACTGCGTCTGGTGATCGGACTAGTAACTGTCAACTGACCTGCCGACGATGCCGTCCAACGTATTGAGGGGACCGCTCGGCGCTTGGCGCCGGGGCTGCTGGCGTGTCGTCCGATTCGTCCCGGAAATGCCTCGGGTGTTCGGAGTCGGAGCCGATCGGGACCAGCCGCAGCTTCGGCACCAGGCCGGCGTCGCCGAGCGCGTTGATGGCCTTCAGCTCCGGGTCGGTGAGCTCCACCGTGCCCGGCGCGTTCAGCAGGACGCTGACCACGCAGTCCGAGCAGCCGACGCCGCGGATGGCGCACTTGTCGCAGTCGATGATCACGAGCACTCCGTTTACGTCGCTGGTGAGGCGGTCGCCTTGACCCCGTCAGGACGCACGCTATCCCGAACCACCGACATTTTCGAATGTATGTTCGAACACGATGTGTTCGGGCAGGTCAGACGCGGGTGATCCGGGCGATCAGCACGGCCGAGGGCACCGGGTGGGCGCCGCGGCGGCGCACCGAGTCGGCCACCGCACGGTCGGACGTGACCACCACCACGGGCCGGCCCTCCGGCTCCGCGGTGACCAGCGCCCGGATCACGTCGTCGGCCAGCACCCCGGGATCGGAGAACAGCACCCGCACTCCCCTGGGCGCCGCGGAGGGCACCGACACCACCCCGGCCCCGTCGAACACGACGGTCACCTCGGCGCCGGTGCGGGCGGCCAGCGCCGCCAACTGGTAGACCAGCCGCTCCCGCTGGTCGACCAGGGGCAGTTCGGGATAGCCGGTCTTGGTGACGTTGTAGCCGTCCACCACCATGTGCACGGCGGGCAGCGCCAGCAGCCGGTCCAGCGCGGCCGGATCGGCCACCCGGCCCACGGTGCTCTGCGCGGCACTCGCACCGCGCACCAGATCCGCCGGGCGCGGCCCGGTGCCGCCCAGGGCCAGTTCCCGGCGCAGCCCGGTGACGGCGCCGTCGAGCGTGTCCACCAGCAGCGCCAGGCGCACCTCGTCGGCCTGGCGGGCCTCCCGCGCGGCCTGGCGGGCCGCCTGCGCGTCCGCCTCGGCCCGGCGGGCCCGCACCCGCTCGGCGTCGCCCCGGTCGCGTTCCCGGTCCCGTTCGGCCATCAGCGCCTTGCGTTCCAGCTCGGCGTGCGCCTTGGTCTGCACGGCGTCGGCGCGGGCCGACGCGGCCGCGTCACGGGCCTCGCGCAGTTTCACGCCCTGTTCGCGCAGCCGTTTGAGCAGTTTCTCCAGTTCGGCCTCGCGCTGGCCGACGGCCGCGCCGGCGTTGCCCTCGGCGCGGTCCAGTTCGTCGCGCAGCCGGGCCAGTTCGGTCTCCAGCTTGGTCGCCCGGGTGAGCGCGGCGTCGCGTTCGGCGCGCAGCGTGGCGTCGCCGGTGCGCAGCCGCACCAGTTCCACGTAGTGGCCGGCGGATCCGTCGCCCAGCAGCAGCGCCGCGGCGCATGCGGCGGCCGGGTCGGGTGCGGTGACGTCCAGGGCGGCCGGGCGGTGGGTGCGGGCCCACTCGGTCACCGCCGTGCGGAAACCGGTGTTGCCGCGCAGGCCGACCAGCAGCGGCGCGGCACCCAGCCGGGCCCGTTTGGCGGGTGCGAACTTCGCCACCGGCCGCACCGGCGGCGGGATGTCCACCGATGGGATGTCACTCACGGCGTCCGCGGCGATCTCGGCCAGCCGGATCCGTACCGGGTCGGGCAGCGTGGACCAGTCGACGCCGACCGGCTCCGCGGGAGCCTCGGTGACCGCCTCGTCGGCGCGGCCGGGCTCCGGGGCACCGGTGTCCGGGGCCGGTTCGGGGCGCGCGGGCGTCATCTCTACAGGTTAATGCCCGAGGTGCCCCGACAACGGCACGGATCGGCCCGGTCGCGCGTCGTACGCATAGTTGTCGGTGGTCGGACCTACCGTCGGTCGGTGATGAGCGCGACCAGTGAGCAGGTCCAGGCCGAATCCGTGCCGGGCACGGCCGCCGGTGCCCAACTCGCGTTCGACGAGCTGGGCACACCGTTGCGGCACGTCACGTTCGTGGTGTTCGACCTGGAGACCACCGGCGGCAGCCACGAGGACGACATGGTCACCGAGATCGGCGCCGTGAAGGTGTGCGGCGGCGAGGTGATCGGCGAGTTCGCCACCCTGGTCGACCCGGAACGCGGCATCCCGCCGCAGGTCGTGTCGCTGACCGGCATCACCCAGTTCATGGTGTCCGGCGCGCCGCGCATGTCCGAGGTGCTGCCGGCGTTCCTGGAGTTCGCCAAGGGCACCGTGCTGGTCGCGCACAACTCCGGGTTCGACATCAGCTTCATGAAGGCCGCCTGCCGCCGGCTGGGCTACCGCTGGCCCCGGCCGCCGGTGGTGTGCACGGTGAAGCTGGCCCGGCGGATCCTCGGCGAGAACGAGACCCCCAGCCACCGGCTGTCCGCGCTGGCGATGCTGTTCAAGGCCACCACGCAGCCCAACCACCGGGCGCTGGCCGACGCGCGCGCCACCGTGGACGTGCTGCACGGCCTGCTGGAACGGGTCGGCTCCATCGGCGTGCAGTCGCTGGAGGAGCTGCTGGACTACGTGCCCGAGGTGACGGCGGCGCAGCGGCGCAAACGCGGCATGGCGGCCGACCTGCCCACCGAACCGGGCGTCTACCTGTTCCGGGGACCCTCGGAGGAGGTGCTGTACGTGGGCACCGCGACCAACCTGCGGCGGCGGGTCCGGCAGTACTTCACCGCCAGCGAGACCCGGCCCCGGCTGCGCGAGATGGTCGGCCTGGCGGTCCGGGTGGACCATGTGATCTGTGCGCACCCGCTGGAGGCGCAGGTGCGGGAGCTGCGGCTGATCGCGGCGCACAAACCGGCCTACAACAGGCGGTCCCGCAACCGGCACCCGGACTGGTGGGCGGTGCTCACCGACGAGCCCTTCCCCCGGCTGTCCGTGGTCCGCACACCCCGGCCCGGTGCGATCGGGCCGTTCCGGTCGCCCGCGTCCGCCAAGGCCGCCGTGGAGGCCCTGCAGGACGCCCTGCCGATCCGGCCCTGCACCCAGCGGATCCCGGCCCGCGACCCGCACGGCACCCCGTGCGCGCTGGCCGAGTTGGGCCGCTGCCAGGCGCCGTGCGCGGGCCGGCAGAGCGTCGAGGACTACGCCCCCGCCGTGGCCGCGGTGCGCGACCTGGTGGCCGGCCGGGCCAACGACGTGCTGGTGCGGGCCACCGACGTGGTGGCCGACCTGGCCGCCCGGCAGCGGTACGAGTCGGCGGGCACCCGGCGGGACCGGCTGGTCGCCCTGGTGCGGGCCCTGGACCGGGGGCAGCGGCTGGCCGCGCTGGCCGCCGTGCCCGAACTGGTCGCCGCCCAACCCGATCCCAGGGGCGGGTGGGCGCTGGCGGTGATCCGCTACGGCCGGCTCGCGTCGGCCGGCATGGTCGCCCGGGGCCACCGCGCCCAGCCGGTCGTCGACGTGCTCGTGGCCGCCGCCGAGACGGTCATCCCCACCGATGATCCGCTGCGCGGCGCCGCACCCGAGGAGACCGCGTTACTGGCCCGCTGGCTGGCCCAACCCGGCACCCGCCTGGGCCGCACCGCGCAACCCTGGACCGAACCCGCCCGATCCGCGGCCGTGCTGCGCGAGTGGGCCGACCTGGCCACAGCCGCCACCCACGACAGGTCCTAGGATCGCCTCACCATTGCCGGACGCGAGGGAGCCCGTTCGTGATCACCGCGATCGTGTTGATCCAGGCCGAGGCGGACATCATCCCGGAGGCCGCGCAGAGCATCGCGGACATCGACGGCGTCACCGCGGTGTACTCGTGCGCCGGCGACGTCGACCTCATCGCGATGGTGAAGGTCGCCGCCCACGAGGACCTGGCCGACCTGGTGCCCGGCCGGATCAGCAAGGTGCCGGGGGTGCTCAACACCGACACCCACATCGCGTTCCGGTCCTACTCGCGCACCGCCACCGAGTCCACGTTCGGCATCGGCATGGAGGGCGGCGCCTGACAGGGCGCGGCCGTCACAGGGTGCGGCCGGTGAACAGCAGTTTCGCCACCTCGCTGTCCGTGGCGCGGCCGTCGGCGTAGCCGCCGTGGCCGTTCAGGCTGTTCATCACCGCCAGCGTGTACCGCTGCCCGGGGCCGACCCAGCCGACCGAGTTCATCACCCAGCCGGTGTCCTCCAGCGACCAGCCGTCCTTGTTCCCCGGCTGGGCCGCCGTGCCCGCGCCCCACACACCCCACTGCTGGTCGGGATCGACGTGCATCAGCTGCTCGACGATATAGTCCCGGGTCCCGGCGGGCAGGTCGGTGAGCACATAGTCGACCAAACGGTCCAGGTCGTCAGGTGTGCACTTCTGGAATCCCCAGTAGGGGAAGTAGTGGGTGTAGCCGCGTTTCGGTTCCAGCGACGTCATGCCGTACTTGGTGAAGTCGTTGTTGAACGTCATGTGGTCGGCGCCCGCGTACTTGAACCACAGGCTGTCCGCCGCATTGTCGTCGGAGCTGTGCAGCATCCGGCGGATCAGTTCCCGATCGGCCGAGGTGAGGTTGATGAGCCCGGCACGGTCCCGTAGGAACAGGTCGACGGTCATCGCGAGTTTGATGGTGGACGCCGTCCAGACGGGCGTGTTCGCGTACTGATTGCGCCATACCGCGCCCGTCCGCCGGTCCCGCACGACGATGCCGACGGTGCCCGGCCGGGTGGCCAGGTAGGCCTCGACGGCGGCGAACCGGCGGCGGAAGTCGCAGTCGAACCCGGACCCCTCGGCGGGGCAGGGCACGGTGGTCGGTGCGGTGGTGGGTGCGGTGGCGGGTCCCGTCGACGAGACAGGCGGAACCGCTGTGGGCGCGGCAGAGCCGGCCGTGACGGGTGCGGTGACCGGGATCGGGGCAGGCGCGGCGACCGGCCGCTGGCAGCCGGCGGTCAGCGCGCCGCACGCCACCACGACGCACAGCACGAACCCTGCCCGCGACCACCTGATCATCGCGAGCAGGCTAGCCGACCCGGTCGGTCGGCAGCCGGCGCGGGTGTCGGCTCAGTTCGCCTGGTGATAGGCGTCCAGCACTTCCGCCGAGATACGGCCGCGTTCGGAAACCTTCAGGCCACGTTTCCTGGCCCACTCGCGGATCGCCTGATTCTGTTCGCGGTCCACCGCCGCGGAACGGCCGCGCACCGCGTTGGCCGAGGAACGGCGGCGCGCGCCGGACCGGCGCGCGTGGCCCACATAATCGCTCAGCAGACCGCGTATCTTCTCCGCGTTCGCCGACGAGAGGTCGATCTGGTACGCGACGCCATCAAGTCCGAATTCGACGGTCTCCTCGGCGACGGAACCGTCCAGGTCGTCGACAAGTTGGACCGTGACCTTCTGTGCCACTTACGTACCCTTTCGTCCGCTGCCACCGACTATTCGCGAGACAATACACGAATGCCACTATCCCACCAAGAACATGGCCATTTCAACTCACCGGTTTGTACTAACCCGACGAGGCCCTTCACGGTCCGTAAATGGCCCACCTTATCGGGTGAAAACAGTAAAACCGCTGGTAGTGAGCCGATCACCGGGCGGGTACGGAGCCCGACGATCGGCCGAACCGGTGACAAATCCGATCTGTGGTGGAAATGGCCCACCGGCCGGGGTGACCCCACACGCGAAACGGCCGGGGGAGGCAACCTCCCCCGGCCGTCGTGCGTACGTGCGCCGCAGCGCCCACCGGCTAGTCCACCGGCAGCTGCGGATGCTGCTCGCCGGGCACTTCCTGGGCCTCGTCGGCGGCGTGCTGCTCGGCACGAGCCGCGTCCAGGGCGACGCTCTCCTCGCTCGGGTCCGGCCGGTACAGGCTGCCCGGCACCGGGCGGCCCGCCGAACCGAGCTTGTTCATCTTCTTCGGCACCGGAGCGCCCTGGTAGGCCAGTTCGTGCGGGTGGCCGTGCGAGTCGACACCGGCCAGCGGCTGGTGCACCTCGATGAACTCGCCGTGCGGCAGGCGCTTGATGATGCCCGTCTCCACGCCGTGTTCCAGCACCTCCCGGTCGGCCCGCTGCAGGCCGAGACACATCCGGTAGGCGATGTAGTAGACCAGCGGCGGAATGATCAGGATGCCGATCCGGCCGGCCCAGGTCATCGCGTTCAGCGAGATGTTGAACTTGTCCGCGATGATGTCGTTGCCGCAGGAGATGATCGCCACCACGAAGAACGCCATGGCCATCGCGCCCAGCCCGGTGCGCACCGGAACGTCCCTGGGCCGCTGCAACAGGTTGTGGTGGGCACTGTCCTTGGTCAGCCTGCGTTCCAGGAACGGATAGACCAGGACCACCCCGATGATGGTCATCATCGCCCCCAGCGGGAAGAACACCGCCGGAATCAGATATCGGTGCCCGAAGTTGATCTCCCAGTCCGGCCACAGGCGCAGCAGGCCGTCCGTCCACGCCATGTACCAGTCGGGCTGCGAGCCCGCCGACACCTGGGCCGGACTGTACGGTCCGAAGTTCCAGATGGGGTTGATCTGGAACAGGCCGGCGACCAGGGCGAGCACACCCACCACGACGGCGAAGAAGCCGCCGGCCTTGAGCGCGAACACCGGCAGGATGCGGACGCCGACGACGTTGGTCTCTTTTCGTCGTACGCCGGGGAACTGGGTGTGTTTCTGGTACCACACCAGCCCCACGTGCACCGCTATCAACCCGAGTATCAGCGCGGGCACCAGCAGGATGTGCACGGTGTAGAACCGCGGGATGATGATGTCCCCGGGGAACTCACCGCCGAAGATCAGCCAGTGCAGCCAGGTGCCGATCACCGGGGTGGCCAGCACGCCACCGGACATCGCGGCGCGGATGCCGGTGCCGGAAAGCAGGTCGTCGGGCAGGGAGTAGCCGGTGAAGCCCTCCAGGCCGCCCAGCACCAGCAGCAGCACGCCGAGCACCCAGTTGGTCTCGCGGGGCTTGCGGAACGCGCCGGTGAAGAACACGCGCAGCATGTGCACGGTCATCGCGGCCATGAACAGGTTGGCCGCCCAGTGGTGCAACTGCCGGACGAACAGGCCGCCGCGCACGTCGAAGCTGATGTTCAGAGCCGACTCGTAGGCCCGGGACATGAACACGCCGCGCAGGTTGTCGAACGTGCCGTTGTACTGCACCTCGGCCATCGACGGGTCGAAGAACAGCGCCAGGTACGTGCCGGACAGCAGCAGCACGATGAAGCTGTAGATGGCGATCTCGCCGAGCAGGAACGACCAGTGCGTCGGGAAGACCTTGTTGAGCTGCCGACGCAGGCCACCTGCCGGGTGGTACCGCTCGTCGACGTCCTCCAGTGCCTTCCCGGCGAGCTTCATCACCGGGTTGGTCGGCTTCGTCGGCGTGACGATCGAACGTGTCATGCTCCACGCTCCCAGTAACCAGGGCCGACTGGCTCGATGAAGTCGTGTACAGCGTAGAAGTAACCGGTGGCCTCGTCGACCTTGATGGGCAGTTGGGCCAGTGCGCGCGCCGCCGGACCGAAGATCGGCTTGCAGTACATCAACGCATTGAACTGCGACTGGTGGCACGGGCACAGGAACCGGTTGGTCTGCTGCTCGTACAGCGACACCGGGCAGCCCAGGTGGCTGCAGATCTTCGTGTACGCGTAGTAGTCGCCGTAGTTGAAGTCCTCCTGGCCCTGGCGCTTGATCACCTTGGCCGCGTCACCCGGGCGGAACCGGATCAGCATCACCGGGTTGTCGATGCGCTGGAGGGCCGCCTGCAGGGCTTCCGGGTTGCCGCGCTCGGACTCGCGGAACGGGAACACGGTCTGCAGGCCGCCCGCGTCCATGTCGGAGGGCCGGACCAGCGCGACCTCGTGCGGGTCACCGGTGTCCTTGCGCAGGAACACCCGCTCCGGGTTGGCCGGCGACTGGTACCAGCCGGTGTGCGCCAGCGTGTCCTCGGGCGGCAGCGACTTGCTCCACGGGTTCTTGATCAGGCCGCCGAGCGGGAAGACCACCAGGCCCAGGCCCATGATGCTGCCCGCGGCGATCGCGGAGCGCTTGATCATCGAGCGGCGGGCGATGGTGGTGCGGTTGCCGGCGTCGAACAGCTCGGCCAGGATCGTCTGCCGGTCGACCTCGCCGGACTTGCCGTCGTGGCGGTCCTGGACGGCCACCTCGTGCGGGACGAACTTGCGCACGTAGATCAGTACGCCGAACCCGAGGCCCAGCACGGTGAGACCGAGCGTGACGCCCAGCAACGGCGTGTACAGGCTGTACAGGCCCTGGTCGCCGGGCTTCTGGTACTGCCACGGCCAGGCGATGAACACCACGATGAAGGCGACCGCGGCCAGCGCGGCGACGATGAACCAGAAGGCCACGGTCCGCTCGGCGCGCTTCTCCGCCCGGGTGCCCTTGACCGGCCACGGGTCGTGGTACTCGATCATCTCGACGCCGTCGAGCTTCATGCCGAGCTCGGTCAGCTCGTCCCGGCTCATCTCGGCGAGCCGCTGCTCGTCCGGCACCTCCACGGCGCCGTGCTCACCCTTCGTCGGCTCGGTCATGCCTTCGCTCCGATCCACAGGGTCACGCCGATCAGCGCGGCGATGCCGACCACCCAGGCGATGAAGCCCTCGGAGATCGGGCCCAGGCCGCCCAGGCCGTTACCGCCCGGGTCGTTCTGGCCGTGCTGCACGGACGTGACGTACGCGATGATGTCCTGCTTCTCCTGCGGCGTGAGCTGCCGGTCGGAGAACTTCGGCATGTTCTGCGGGCCGGACAGCATCGCGGTGTAGAGGACGCTCGGTGAGGCGTCCTGCAGGGAGGGTGCGGACTTGCCGGACGACAGGGCACCACCCTGGCCGGTGAAGTTGTGGCAGGACGCGCAGTTGAGGCGGAACAGCTGGCCGCCCTGGGCCGGGTTGCCGTCGGCCAGGTTGGCGCCGGCCGCCGGGGCCTGGGGGCCGCCGCCGTGCGCCTGGATGTAGGCGCCGAGCGCGTCGATCTGCTGGGGCGTGAACCTGGTGGGCTTCTGCTCGGCCTCGGCACTCTGCGCGTCCAGCGGCATACGGCCGGTGGACACCTGGAAGTACACCGCCGCCGAGCCGACGCCGATCAGCGACGGGCCGCGGTCCTTCTCGCCCTGCAGGTTCGCGCCGTGGCAGGTGATGCAGGTGTCCTCGAAGATCTGCTGGCCCTGGGCGACCAGCTGCGAGCCGGACTGGTCGGTCGCCTGCGCCGTCTGCGGGCTGGGCACGAGCACGCTGTACAGCGCGCCGGCACCGACCAGCGCCACGCCGAGGGCGAGTGCCCCGGTGAGGCGGCGACGCAGCTTGGACGTCGACCGGGTCCGCCGGACCGTGGCCGGGGCACCGGCCGGGGTCACGTCGAGGCTGTCGACCACGGGCGGGTCGGCCCGGTCGTCAGCCCTGTCGTCCTCGGCGGACGGGTTCGTGGTGGTCATGTGTTTCGGCAACCCTTGCTGTCAGTGCGGACGTCAGCGCAGAACTTCGACGCAGAGGAACAGACCGATCCAGACGATGTCGACGAAGTGCCAGTAGTACGAGACGACGATGGCTGCGGTGGCCTGGGCGGGCGTGAACTTGCTCATCTTGGTGCGCATCATCAGGAAGATGAACGCCACCAATCCGCCGAGGACGTGCAACCCGTGGAAACCGGTGGCCAGGAAGAACACCGAGCCCCACGCGGACGACGCGATCGTCGTGTGGTGCAGGGCGATCAGCTGGTAGTACTCGCCGACCTGGCCGCCGATGAAGATCAGGCCCATGACGAAGGTGACCGCGTACCACCGGCGCAGGCCGAACACGTCACCGCGTTCGGCGGCGAACACGCCGTACTGGCAGGTGATCGAGGACGCCACCAGGATGACGGTGAACGGCAACGAGTACTTGATGTCCAGCTCGGCCGGTGGCGGTGGCCAGACCGGTGAGTTGCTCTGGGCCTTCACCGTGAAGAACATGGCGAACAGGCCGGCGAAGAACATGAGCTCGCTGGACAGCCAGATGATCGTCCCGACGCTGACCATGTTGGGCCGGTTCAGCGTGTGAATCCGCTGGCCGATGGTGGGCGCTGCCGTTGTCACGGATCGCATTATTGCCTGTGGTCAGGATGCTGGCCGCATGGGGTCGGCGGTCGGGTCCGTCACACCGCCGAGCCGGTACTAAGGTCAACCGTGGCAGCTTCGTAGCCAAGTTCGTCAAGGTCCGGGAAGTTCCCGCCGTATCGCCGAAGGACGGTCGGATGAGCGCGCAGTCGGCATCTGCTCTGAGGATTCTGGTGTTCAGCCACCGGCCGGAAATCCGTGAGGCCATCATCACAGCGGTGGGCTACCGGCCGGCCACGGATCTGGGCCGGGTGGACTACCTGGAGGCAGGCACCATCTCCGACGTCCTGTTCGTGGTCGACAACGAGCGCATCGACCTGGCGATCCTGGACGGCGAGGCGCAGCCCACCGGTGGCATGGGCCTGTCCCGGCAGTTGAAGAACGAGCTGGACGACTGCCCGCCGATCGTGGTGGCGGTGCGGCGGCGCGACGACCGCTGGCTGGCCACGTGGTCGCAGGCGGACGCGGTGATCGTGCACCCGCTGGACCCGCTGGCCGCCGCGGAGACCGTGGCCGAGGTGCTGCGGGCGCACCGCCTGCCCGTGGTCCGAGGGTAGGTGTGCGGTGGCTGACCAGCCGAAGCAGACGTGGCCTGCGCTGTTCGGCAGGCTGATCGCGGGTCAGGACCTCGGCGAGGACGACACCGCGTGGGCGATGGACCAGGTGATGTCCGGCGCCGCGACGTCGGTGCAGATCGCCGGTCTGGCGGTGGCGCTGCGGGCCAAGGGTGAGACACCCGCCGAGATCAACGGCATGGCCACGATGATGCTGGCGCACGCCCGGCAGCGGGTGACCCTGACCGGCCGGGCGGTGGACGTCGTGGGTACCGGTGGTGACCAGGCCCACACCGTGAACATCTCGACGATGGCGGCGATCGTGACGGCCGCGGCCGGGGTGCCGGTGGCCAAGCACGGTGCGCGGGCGGCGTCGTCCAAGGCGGGCGCGGCGGACGTGCTGGAGGCCCTGGGTGTCGTGGTGGACCTGCCGGCGGACGCCGTGCTGCGGTGCGTGCACGAGGTGGGCATCGGGTTCTGCTTCGCGCCGCTGTACCACCCGGCGCTGCGCAACGCCTCCGACGCCCGCCGTGAGCTGGGCATCCCGACGCCGTTCAACTTCCTGGGCCCGCTGACCAATCCGGCGCAGCCGGACGCCGGTCTGGTGGGCTGTGCGAACCCGGTGATGGCGCCGGTGCTGGCCGAGGTGTTCGCGCAGCGCGGCAAGACGGCGCTGGTGGTGCGCGGTGACGACGGCCTGGACGAGCTGACCACGACGACCACCACCACGGTGTGGCTGGCCCACGGCGGCACGGTGCGGATCGAGCAGGTGGACCCGTCCGACCTGGGTATCCGCCCGGCGTCGGCGAGTGACCTGCGTGGCGGTGACGCCGAGGAGAACGCGCAGGTGGCGCGGGACCTGGTCGGTGGCAAGCCGGGGCCGGTGCGGGACGCGGTGCTGCTGAACGCGGCCGGTGCCGTGGTGGCGTTCCGGGAGCCGTCCGACCAGGGCCTGACGGCCGATCTGCGGGGCGCGTTGGAGACGGTGGCCCAGGCGGTCGATTCGGGTGCCGCGGCGAGCGTGCTGGAGCGCTGGCGGACCCTGACGGTGGCCCTGAAGGCCGGTAGCTGAGACGACACAGGCCGCCGGCGGCTGCCGGCGGCCTGTGTGCTGTCGTGGGTCAGTCGGCGTTGGGTCCGATGTGGTACTCGAAGACCAGGCCGCCGACCATGAGCAGCACGAAGATGCCGCCCGCGACCAGGAGCCAGACCAGCCAGAACGCGAGCGCGACGCCCATGATGGCCGCGGACAGGGCCAGCGCGATCGGCCAGTAGCTGCCCGGGCTGAAGAAGCCGACCTCGCCCGCGCCGTCGCTGACCTCGGCCTCGGGGTTGTCCTCGGGGCGGGGGCGCTCCAGGCGGCGGGCGACGAACTCGAAGAACGTGCCCACGATCAGGGCCAGGCCACCGGTGAGGATCAGGCCGATCAGGCCGACCGGTTCGATGGTGTGGTCCGTGCTGCCCAGCTTGCTCCAGATCCCGTAGACCACCGCCATGATGAAGCAGAACGCGGCGATGTAGAGGAAGATCCGGCCTTCGACCTTCATGGTGTCCTCACTACCTCACTGCTCGTGCGTGAAACTGTGTCGCTGGGTCAGTTGGACGCCTGGCGGGAGGTCCGGCTGGTGTCGAACGGGTGCGTGGTCACGGCGACCGGGCTGCACAGCTGCCCGCACGACGGCATGTCCTGGCCGGTCTTGGCGAGGGCTTCGGCGGCCGAGTAGGGCAGGTTGGTCTGCGGGTCGGTCTGGCTGCGCAACTGCATGTAGTGGTTGAAGATGTCCTGCGGGACCGAGCGGACCTCGAAGTTCATCATCGAGTGGTACGTGCCACACAGTTCGGCGCAGCGGCCGACGAACGAGCCGGTCTTGTCGATGGTGTTCTGGAACGACGAGTCCTGGTTGTTCTTGTCCGGATCCGGGAAGACGTCGCGCTTGAAGTTGAACGCCGGCACGAAGAACGAGTGGATGACGTCGGTGGACCGCAGGTCGTACTGGATGACCTCGTTGGTGGGCAGCACGAGCAGCGGGATCTCCTGCGAGCTGCCGACCGTCCGGACGACCTGGCCGTCGGGCGTCTGATAGCCGTTGTAGTCGAACTCCCAGTTCCACTGGAAGGCGATGACGCCGACCGTCAGGTTGGGGTCCGGGACCTTCTTCAGCACGTAGTTCTGCGTGGTGACGGTGAAGTAGAACAGCACCGACACGATCACCAGCGGCACCACTACCAGGATGAACTCCAGGGAGCCGCTGTACTGGAACTGCCTGGGCAGTACCTCTACTCCGCTGTCGCGGCGCTTGCGGTGGAAGGAGACCGTCCAGATGGTCAGGCCCCACACCACGAGGCCGACGGCCAGCGACGCGAACGCCGACCACATCCAGAAGTCCCGCATCCGGTCGCCCTGCGGGGTGATGGCCTCCGGCCACCCGAAATGCACGCCCACGTTGGCGTTGCAGGCGGACGCGGACAGCGCCACCAGCACCACCAGACCGATGACCTTAGCCAACCGGCCTGGCCGGGTGCCCTGCTTGCGGCCCACTGCTCGACGCCTCCTCGCCTGACGAGAACGACCACTGCAACGTCACGGCCGGTCGTCGGACTACGGCCAAGCGGAGCGTAACCCAGCTACCTGCGGGGGGCCCTGGTGGGGTGAGGGGTGAGCCGTGCGCGGAAGATCACACAAACGGCGGTGTGACGGCCCTCTCCGGCGGCCTGCCGGCCGGACGGCATACTGAGCTGTCCCTGGGGTCTGCCCGAGCTGTCGACACGAGAGGTGCGCGTCACCGTGTGCGGTCTGATTGGCCTGGTGTGTCCCTCCGAAGTGGACGCGGAGGCCTCGCGTCCGGCCGTCGCGAACGCCATGCGCTGCATGCGCCACCGGGGTCCTGACGAGACGGGGACGTGGCAGAACCAGGAGGTGGTGTTCGGCTTCAACAGGCTGTCCATCATCGACCTGGAGCACTCCCAGCAGCCGCTGCACTGGGGTCCGCCGGAATCACCCAACCGGTACACGATCCTGCACAACGGTGAGATCTACAACTACCTCGAACTGCGCGCGGAACTGATGCAGCAGCACGGCGCCCGGTTCTACACAGACGGTGACGCCGAGGCCATCGTGGCCGCGTATCACTACTACGGCCCGCACGCGGTGAGCCGGCTGCGCGGCATGTTCGCGTTCGTCATCTGGGACTCCGAGCGGGGCCTGGCGTTCGGCGCCCGCGACCCGTTCGGCATCAAGCCGCTGTTCGTCGCGACCGGACCGCACGGCACCGCGTTCGCCAGCGAGAAGAAGAGCCTGCTGGAGCTGTCCGGCACGCTGGGCATCAACCCCCGCCTGGACCGCCGGGCCCTGCAGCACTACCTGGTGCTGCAGTACGTGCCGGAACCGGAGTCGCTGCACGACCGGATCCGCCGCATCGAGTCCGGCACGTCGTTCACGGTGGCGCCGGGCGGTCAGCTGGCCGTGCACCGCTACTTCCACCCGGCGTTCCGGCCGCGCCCGATCCGTGGCGAGGCCGACGCGGAGCGGCTGTACGACGAGATCGCCCACGTGATGCGCGACTCGGTCGCCAAGCACATGCGCGCCGACGTGACGGTGGGCGCCTTCCTGTCCGGCGGCATCGACTCGACCGCCACCGCGGCGCTGGCCAAACAGCACAATCCGGACCTGATCACGTTCACCACCGGTTTCGAGCGGCAGGGCTACTCCGAGGTCGACGTGGCTGCCGAGTCGGCCGCGGCGATCGGCGTCAAGCACGTGGTGCGGACGGTGTCGGCCAACGAGATGATGGCCGCGCTGCCGCTGATCGTCTGGTACTTGGACGACCCGGTCGCCGACCCGGCGCTGGTGCCGCTGTGGTTCATCGCCCGCGAGGCCCGCAACTACGTGAAGGTCGTGCTGTCCGGCGAGGGCGCCGACGAACTGTTCGGCGGCTACACCATCTACCGGGAGCCGCTGTCCCTGGCACCGTTCGAGCGGGTGCCCGGCGCGCTGCGCAAGGCCATGGGCAAGGTGTCCACCCACATTCCCGACGGGGTGCGCGGCAAGGACCTGCTGCGGCGTGGCGCGCTCACGCTGGAACAGCGCTACTACGGCAACGCCCGCATCTTCCGCGACGACCAGTTGCGGGCCGTGTTGCGTACGTTCGACGACCGGATCGGGCACCGGGACGTGACCGCCGAGCCTTACCGGATCTCCGACGGCTGGGATCCGGTGGCCCGGATGCAGCACATCGACCTGTTCACCTGGCTGCGCGGCGACATCCTGGTCAAGGCCGACAAGATGACCATGGCCAACTCGCTGGAACTGCGGGTGCCGTTCCTGGACGCCGAGGTCTTCCGGATCGCCAGCCAGATCCCGCTGGCCGAGAAGATCACCAACCAGACCACGAAGCACGCTCTGCGGCGGGCGTTGCGCGACATCGTGCCGCCTCATGTGCTCAACCGACGCAAGCTGGGCTTTCCGGTGCCTATTCGGCACTGGTTGAAGGATGAGATGTACGAGTGGGCGCGGCAGATCGTGTTGCGGTCGCAGACCGATAAGCTGCTGGATCGGAATGCGGTGCTGCGGCTGCTGGAGGATCACCGTACGGGGAGTCTGGATCACTCCCGCCGGATCTGGGCGCTGCTGGTGTTCATGATCTGGCATGGGATCTTCGTGGAGCGGTCGATTGTGCCCAGGATTCCTGAGCCGCATTATCCGGTTCGGCTTTGATCGCTCGGGGTGGGCTCGTGGCCGTGCGGTTGTTGGGGTTTCGCTCGGCCGCTCCCTCCCTTTGAGGGTTTGATGCCGGGCATCAAGGATCGGCTGGGTGTGAGGGAGCGGCGGAGAAGACTGGATCGTCCTCAAAGCCATGTCCCCCAAGGGCTGGGCCGAGCACGCGCTTCGCCCCGGCGAGCTGGGAACTTCGCTCGGCCGGGGCAATGCTGGGCACTCGGGCTTTAGTGGCGCTTTATTCCTGGCCGCTCCCTCATACAGGCCAATCTTCAACGCCGTCCCGACGCAAACAATCCAAAGAGAGGGAGCGGCCCGAACGGATCCCATCACCGCACGGGCACCCGCTCAACCCGGAAGAACCGCAGAGATGTCCGCAGCCGCATCCGGACCATAAGCATCCGAAATCCGCCGCAGAGCGACCTCCCGATCGAACACCCACTCCTGAGTCCCGATCGTCTCCAACACCAACACCGCGATCATCGACCCCAGCTGCGCGGACCGCTCCCGATTGAGACCCCGGCTGGCACCAGCCAGGTAACCGGCCCGGAAGCCATCACCGACCCCGGTCGGATCGGCCCGGGTCAGCTCCGGCACAGCAGGAACCTGAAGCTCATCACCATCCCTGGTGATGATCTCCACACCCTTCTCGCCCAGGGTCGTGACCCGCATGTCAACGGTGGCCAGGACGTCAGCCTCGGTCCAGCCGGTCTTGCGCAGCAGCAACTGCCACTCGTAGTCGTTGGTGAACAACGCGTTCGCGCCGCTGACGAACTCGCGGACCTGTTCGCCGGTCATCCTGGCCAGCTGCTGCGACGGGTCCACCGCGAAGGCGTAGCCGCGCTGCCGGCACTCCTGGGCATGGCGGACCATGCCTTCGGGATCGTCGGGGCTGATCATGACCAGGTCGAGGCCGCCGGACCGCTCGGCGATCGGCAGGAGCTCGATCAGTCGGCCCTCGGACATGGCGCCGGCGTAGAAGGACGCGATCTGGCACATGTCCTCGTCCGTGGTGCACACGAACCGGGCGGTGTGGGCGATCTCCGACACGCGGACGCCGGAGCAGTTGACGCCGTGGCGCTCCAGCCAGGAGCGGTAGTCGTCGAAGTCGTTGCCGACCGCGCCGACCAGCACCGGGTCGCAGCCGAGCACGCCCATGCCGAAGGCGATGTTGGCCGCGATGCCGCCGCGCCGGACCACCAGGTCGTCGACGAGGAAGCTCAACGACAGCCGGTGCAGCTGGTCGGCGACGATCTGCTCGCCGAACTTGCCGGGGAAGTGCATCAGATGGTCGGTGGCGATGCTGCCGCTTACCGCAACGGGCACGCTGAACTCCCCTGGGTCACCTGGGCGGGTGGTTGTCGGATTCCGCCCCACACTACCGAGTGGTACCCCTTCTCGCGGTGTCTCCACCGACTTACGTTCACGGTGTGACCACTCCGGAGGCCGAGACCATCGGCGAGCTGATCGCCGACTGCGCCGACATTCCCGCCGCCGTGCGCACGGCGGCGACGGCCGTGCCGCTGCCCAGGGCGGGCGGCGGCTGGACGGTCACCGAGGAGTGCGTGGAGCAGGTGTCCGAGCTCGACGAATACGTCTAACGGCCGGCCAGCAGCTCGATGACCGGGGCGAACCCGTCCAGCGCGAGGCTGTTGACCGTGATGTAGGACACGCCGAACTGGTCGCGGCGGCGAACCAGCACATCGGCGATCTCCGTCGGTGAGCCGTTCAGCACGGCCAGGACCTGGTTGTCCACGGCGGTGTCCAGGCTCAGGCCGAACGACGAGGACAGCCACGGCGGCAGGGTGCTGTCGCCGGCCGCCCAGATGTTCAGGCTCAGTTCCAGGTCGTCGAACCGGTCCCCGGCCTCGGACCGGACCAGCGCGACCTTCTCGGCCAGCGCGGCCTCGCCCGCGTCGCCTGCCAGGCCGAACGCGACCATGTCGGCGTGCCGGGCCGCGACGGACAGCAGTGACCGGCCGGCGCCGGCCACCAGGACCCTGGGGCCGGGCCGCTGTTCCGGGCGCAGGTAGCCGGCCGCCCGCCGGTCGGGTTGGGCGAGTGCCTCGGCGTGCAGCCTGCGGACCTCGCCGATCGTCTCGGCGACCTGCTCGACCCGGCCCTTCGGCGACCGCCAGGCCGCGCCGAGCAGCGCGGCCTCGCCTTCGGCGTCCGGTCGGCCGGCGCCGATGCCCAGTTCGAACCGGCCGCCGGACAGCCGGTCCAGGCTGGCCGTCTCCCACGCGACCAGGCCGGGGCTGCGCATCGGCACGGCCATGACGAACGTGCCCAGACGCAGGCGGGTGGTCACGGCGGCCGCGGCGGCCAGGGACACGAAGGGAGCGCACACGTTCGGGGTGTCCGGGGACAGCAGCACGTCGAAGCCGGCGTCCTCGGCCCGCCGGGCCGTGGCCGCCCACGCGTCCATCGTGTCGGCGTTGCCCGCCACCAGGCCGAAGCGGAACTTCCGGTCGCTCATCGTGGTTCTCCCCTGCGCTCGCGTCGTAGCCGAATCATGCGGCCGGGCGGCGGCGAGGGGCATCCCCCGGTAGGCGGCAGGCCGGGTACGCACTGTGACGTATCCGGTATCGAAAGTGCCACCCCATGTGTACCCGGGTGGCGTGGTTCCGTAGCCTGCCCCGGTGTCATCGCACAGACTCAAGCTCGCCATGCGAGGTGCCCTTGCGGCCGGTGTCGTGGTCGCCGCAGCAGTGGGCGTGACACCCGCCACGGCGGCGCCGTCGGCCAACACCGACCCGGTGCAGAAGTTCGAGCAACTGTCCAAGCAGGCGGACAAGCTCAACGAGCAGATCAACAACGCCAAGGTCGCGCTGAAGAACAAGAACGCGCAGGTCGCCAAGGCGAACACGGCGATCGCCGCCGCGCAGCGGGCCGAGACGGCCGCGCTGGCCAAGGAGGACCAGTTCCGCGGCCAGGTCGACCAGTTGACCGACGCGTCGTTCGAGGGCGCCCGGCTCAACCAGGTGGCCGCGCTGTTCACCGGCACGTCGGCCAGGGACTACCTGAACCGGGCCACCGACCTGCAGGAACTGGCCGAGGACAGCACCGCGACGCTGGACCGGTTCGCTGGCGCGCTGAACGCCGCCAAGTCCGCCGAGGCGCAGGCCACCGCCGCCAAGGCGAACGCCACGGCGGCCGCAGCGTCGGCCGCGGCCCTGGTCAAGCAGTTGACCACGCAGAAGGCGCAGCTCCAGACCCAGATCACCAAGGTCAACGAGGCGCTGCACCAGCTCAGCTCGGCGCAGCAGACGGCGCTGAACACCGACGTCGGGCCGTCCGGTTCGTTCGTGGCGCCGGCCGGCGTGGCCGGCAAGGCCATGCAGGAGGCGCTGGCCCAGCGCGGCAAGCCCTACGAGTTCGGCGGGTCCGGTCCCAGCTCGTTCGACTGCTCCGGGCTGGTCGACTACGCGTACGCGCTGGCCGGTCGGCCGGGCCTGCCGCACTCGGCGGCCGCGCTGCAGGGCATGGGCGTCTCGGTGTCCCGGGCCGACCTGCAACCCGGTGACCTGGTGTTCTTCGGCAGCCCCGCCTACCACGTGGGGATCTACGTGGGCAACGACGAGATGGTCAACGCACCGGACAGTGGGTCCGTGGTGCGGGTCGAGTCGTTGTTCAGCGGCTACAGCGGCGCCCGCCGGCTGGGCAGCTAGTACCGACGCGAACAGGGCCGCTCCCGCGCCGGGAGCGGCCCTGTTGCTGTGTTCGGTCGACTAGTGGAACGAGTCGCCACAGGCGCAGGAACCCTGCGCGTTGGGGTTGTCGATCGTGAAGCCCTGCTTCTCGATCGTGTCCACGAAGTCGATGACGGCGCCTTCCAGGTACGGGGCGCTCATCCGGTCCACCGCGACCTTCAGGCCGTTGAAGTCGGTGAACAGGTCGCCGTCCAGGGTGCGCTCGTCGAAGAACAGCTGGTAGCGCAGGCCGGAACAGCCGCCGGGCTGGACGGCGATGCGCAGGTGCATGTCGTCCCGACCTTCCTGGTCGAGCAGCGCCTTGGCCTTCGCGGCGGCCGTGTCGCTCAGCGTGACGCCGTGCGTCTTGACCTCAGGCGCCGAAGCGGCGGTCGTGGTCTCGGCAGTCATGACTCTCCCTTGCGATCGTGGGGCCTGGCTCGCACGCCGTGTGTCTCCTGCAACGCCCAACACGGTCGGGGTGCGAGTTTGTTCCCACGTTCATGGTCCCACACGTACGACCACGGGACGTATCGGCGGGGAAGTGCGCTGCCTTACTCTGGTGGGCGTGAAGTTCCCGCGCCTGCGCAGCTCCAGCACCGTCGACGAAGCGGACGTGGACGACGTCGAGGTCGTCGACGAGCCGTTGCCGCCCAGTGTCACCCCCAAGAAGGGCCGGCCGACGCCGAAACGGCGGGAGGCCGAGGGCCGCCGCCGGGGACCGGTGGCGCCGCCGCCGAAGACGCAGCGCGAGGCCGCCAAGCGCAACCGGGGCACCAAGCAGGACCGCAAGAGCGCGTCCGCCGAGCGCCGGGAACGCATGGCCGCGGGCGACGACCGCTACCTGCTGCCCAGGGACCGGGGGCCGGTGAAGGCGTACGTGCGCGACGTCGTGGACTCGCGCCGGCACCTGACCGGCCTGTTCATGCCGCTGGCGCTGCTGGTGCTGGTCGCGATCATCTCGCCGGTGCCGGCGATCCAGGCGTACGCGGCGCCCGCGACCCTGGTGGTCCTGGTGTTCATGGTGGTCGAGGGCATGTGGGTGGGCCGCGACGTGAACAAGCGGGTGCGGGTGAAGTTCCCGGACGCCAGCGAGCGGCCGGCGTCGCTGATCTGGTACTCGTTCGTGCGGGCCAGTCAGGTGCGCAAGCTGCGAGTGCCCAAGCCGCGGGTGAAGATCGGCGAGACCATCACCTGAGCCTGGGCCGTTAGCGACGCGAACGATCGCGCTAGGGTGGCCGGCATGGAGTTCCGTCGCCTCGGCCACAGCGGCCTGTCGGTCAGTGAGATCTCGTACGGCAACTGGATCACCCACGGTTCCCAGGTGGAGGAGGAGCAGGCCCGCGCGTGCGTGCAGGCCGCGCTGGACAACGGCATCACCACCTTCGACACGGCCGATGTGTACGCCGGTACCCGCGCCGAGTCGGTGCTCGGCCGCGCCCTCAACGGGCAGCGCCGGGAGAGCGTGGAGATCTTCACCAAGGTGTACTGGCCGACCGGAACCGGCCCGAACGACCGCGGCCTGGGCCGCAAGCACATCATCGAGTCCGCGCACGCCTCGCTGGGGCGGCTGCAGACCGACTACGTCGACCTCTACCAGGCGCACCGGTTCGACCGGACCACGCCGCTGGAGGAGACGATGCTGGCGTTCGCCGACCTGGTGCGCGCGGGGAAGGTGCTCTACGTCGGCGTGTCCGAGTGGACGGCCGACCAGATCACCCGGGGTGCCGCGCTGGCGCGGGAACTGCACGTGCCGCTGGTGTCCAACCAGCCGCAGTACTCGATGCTGTGGCGGGTGATCGAGTCGCAGGTGGTGCCCGCCAGCGAACGGGCCGGCATGAGCCAGATCGTGTGGTCGCCGATCGCGCAGGGCGTACTCACCGGCAAGTACAAGCCGGGCGAGCAGCCGCCCGCCGGGTCCCGGGCCACCGACGACAAGGGCGGCGCGAACATGATCGCCCGCTATCTGCGCGACGACGTGCTGACCCGGGTTCAGCAGCTCGTGCCGATCGCCGGCGATCTCGGCCTGTCCATGGCGCAGTTGGCCGTGGCGTGGGTGTTGCAGAACCCGAACGTCGCGTCCGCGATCGTCGGGGCGACCCGGCCGGAGCAGGTCGTGGACAACGTGAAGGCCGCCGGGGTGACGCTGTCCGAGGACGTACTCGCCACGATCGACGACGTGCTCGGCGACGTGGTCGAGTACGACCCCCGGATGACGCAGAGCCCCTGAGCTACTGAGTTACGAGGCCGGACGCAGGCTCATCGGGCCGTAGACCTCGGCTTCGCCGTGCAGCAGCGTGACCTGGGCGACACCGTTGTCCAGCAGGTCGGGCCACTGCTCGGCGAGCCAGGTCTCGGCGTCGGCCTGGCCGTCGAACGCCACGTCCGGTCCGGGCATGTCCCGGCTCTCGTCGTCCTGGTACCGCCAGCGGTAGTCCACTGGTGACCTCCTCGTCGCCTACGGGTCGGCGTCCGTCCGGTGTCGTCAATCCTGCCTCCAGGTACTGTTGCCGTCCCCCACGATCGCCAGGAGGGTGCTGTGACACACCGCACGCTCGTCCTGGGCGGTGCCCGGTCCGGCAAGTCCGGGTACGCCGAGGACCTGCTGCGTGACGAACCCGCCGTGACCTACGTGGCCACCGCACGGCGCGACCCGGCCGACGCCGAATGGGAGACGCGGATCGCTACCCACGTCGCCCGCCGACCCACCCGCTGGGTGACCGTGGAACCGGCCCGGCCCGGCGACCTGGCCACGCTGCTCACCCACGCCCGCGCCGGTGATCCGCCGCTGCTGGTGGACGACCTGGCCGCCTGGTTGACCGGCGTGCTGGACGACGCGGGCGCCTGGGACGGCGGGGGCGACATCGCCCATGACGTGGCCGAACTGACCGAGGCCGTGCGCCGGTGCGCCGCCCGGCTGGTGCTGGTCAGCGCTGAGGTCGGGCTCGGTGTGGTGCCGGAGACCCGATCTGGCAGGCTTTTCCGGGACGAGCTGGGCTCGCTGAACGCGAGCCTGGCCCAGACGTGCGACGAGGTGCTGCTACTCGTCGCCGGCATTCCGCTACGCCTGAAAGAGCCCGACCCAGCCACCCCGGAGGTAGGCCGATGACCACCAGCGAGGACGCCGGTTCGTTCCCGGCCGTCACGCCGCCGGACGAGCAGGCCCACCGCCAGGCCGTGGCCCGGCAGGCCCAGTTGACCAAGCCGGCCGGCTCGCTCGGCCGGCTCGAGGAACTCGGCGTGTGGATCGCCGCCTGCCAGGGCGTGTGCCCGCCCCGGCCGTTCGCCCGGCCCAGGGTCGTGGTGTTCGCCGGCGACCACGGCATCGCCGCGTCCGGCGTGTCCGCCTACCCCAGTGAGGTCACCGGGCAGATGGTGGCCAACTTCCTGGTCGGCGGTGCCGCGGTGAACGTGCTGGCCGCGGTGGCCGGTGCGACCGTGCGGGTGGTCGACATCGCCGTCGCCGGTGACACCCAGGACCGGGTGGCGCAGTTCAAGGTGCGGCAGGGTTCCGGCGTGATCGACCGTGAGGACGCGCTCACCCAGCAGGAGACCGAGCAGGCGCTGGCCGCCGGCCGGAAGATCGCCGACGAGGAGATCGACCGGGGCGCCGACCTGCTGGTCGCCGGTGACATGGGCATCGGCAACACCACCCCGGCCGCCGTCCTGATCGGTGCCGTGACCGGTGCCGAACCGGTCGCCGTGGTGGGCCGGGGCACCGGTATCGACGACCGGGGCTGGATGCGCAAGGCGGCCGCGATCCGCGACGCGTCGCGCCGGGTGCGCAAGGTGGCCATCGACCCGGTGGCGATGTTGCGTGCCGGTGGCGGCGCCGACATCGCCGCGATGACCGGGTTCCTGGCCCAGGCGGCGGTCCGCCGCACCCCCGTGGTGCTGGACGGCATCGTCGTCGGCGCGGCGGCGGGGATCGCCGAGCGGCTGGCGCCGGGCGCGCGGCGCTGGTGGGTGGCCGGGCACCGCTCGGCCGAACCGGCGCACTCGCTGATCCTCGATCACCTGGAACTGCGGCCGCTGCTGGACCTGGAGATGCGGCTGGGCGAGGGTTCCGGCGCGGTGGCCGCGCTGCCGCTGGTCACGATGGCCGCGAAGCTGCTGACCGACATGGCCACGTTCGAGGACGCCGGCGTGACCGGGCCGACCGATGACGGCACCAGCGCGTCCGGGCCGACCGACGACGGCGCGGGCGTGTCCGGCGCTTCCGGTGCGTCCGCCGGGTAGGGCCGTGTTCGGCGGGTCGCGGCTGGCGCTGTCCTGGCTGACGGTGCTGCCGGTGCCCGCTCCCCCGGTCGACCGGCGGGTGGCCGGTGCGGCGATCGCCGTGTCGCCGCTGGTGGGTCTGCTGCTCGGTGGTGCCGCGACCGGTGTGCTGGCCGGGTTGCTGGCGGTGCGCTGCCCGCCGTTGCTGGCCGGGCTGGTGGTGGTCGGGCTGCTGGCGCTGGCCACCCGGGGCATGCACGTGGACGGGTTGGCCGACACAGCCGACGGACTGGGCTGCTACGGGCCGCCGGAACGGGCGCTGGCCGTGATGAAGGACGGCGGTGTCGGGCCGTTCGGCGTGGTGGCGCTGCTGATCGTGCTCGGCGTGCAGGCGGTCGCCCTGGGCACCGTGGCCGGTGAGCACCGGTGGTGGGTGGTGCCGCTGGCGTTCGCGGTCAGCCGGGCGGCCTTCCCGTTGTGCTGTGTGCGGGGGCGGCGGGCGGCCCGGCCGGACGGGCTGGGCGCGCTGGTGGCCGGCACGCAGCCGTGGTGGGTGCCGGCGGCGTGGTGGCTCGCCGGGTTGGTGGCGGCCTGGTTCGCGCTGCCGTGGCGCGCGCCGATCGGCGTGGTGCTGGCCGCAGTGGTGGTCAGCGGACTGGCCTGGCACACCGGGCGGCGGTTCGGCGGGCTCACCGGGGACGTGCTGGGCGCGGCGGCCGAACTGGCCGCCGCGGCCCTGCTGCTCGTCTGCGCTGTCAGCTGAGCGTGGTCATCCAGCCGTGGGTGTCGGGTGCGGTGCCGTACTGGACGGCGGTGAGGCGTTCGCGCAGCGCCATCGTCACCGGGCCGGGCTCGCCGTCGGCGACGGTGAACTCGCCCTCGGGCGACTTGGCCGCGCGCACCGGCGTGATCACCGCTGCCGTGCCGCAGGCGAACACCTCGGTCAGTTCACCGGACGCAGCCTTCTTCTCCCACTCCTCCACCGAGATCCGCCGCTCCTCCACCGGATAACCCGACTCGTTGGCCAGGTCGATCAGCGACTTGCGGGTCACGCCGGGCAGCAGCGAACCGGACAGCTCGGGGGTGACCAGGCGGGTCTGGTCGCCGGAACCGAACACGAAGAACAGGTTCATGCCGCCCATTTCCTCGACCCAGCGGCGTTCCGTCGCGTCCAGCCACACCACCTGGTCGCAGCCCTCGGCGACGGCCTGCGCCTGGGCCACGAACGCGGCCGCGTAGTTGCCGCCGCACTTGGCGAACCCGGTGCCGCCGGGCGCCGCGCGGACGTACTCCGTGGACAGCCACACCTTGACCGGCTTCACCCCGCCGCCGAAGTACGAGCCGGCCGGCGAGGCGATCAGCAGGTACTTGTAGTTCGCCGACGGCGCGTTGACGCCCAGGCCGATGCTCGTGGCGATCATGAACGGCCGCAGGTACAGCGACTCGTCGGTCCGGCTGGGCACCCACCGGTCGTCGACCGCGATCAGCTCGCGCAGCGACCCGACGAACAGCTCGTCGGGCAGTTCCGGCATGGCCAGCCGGGCGGCCGAGTTACGGAAGCGGGCGGCGTTCACGTCCGGCCGGAACGAGGCGACCGATCCGTCGGGCTGCCGGTATGCCTTCAGGCCTTCGAAGATCTCCTGCGCGTAGTGCAGGACCGACGTGGCCGGGTCGAGCTCGATCGGGCGGTAGGGGCCCACCGTCGCGTCGTGCCAACCCTGCTCCGGGTCCCAGTCCACGGTCACCATGTGGTCGGTGAAGTACTGGCCGAAACCCGGCGCGGCCAATACCTCCGCGACCCGCTCCGGGGTGGCCGGCGACGGGTGGGGGGTCCTGGTGAAAGGCAGCGCTTGTGTCATGTGGCAACGGTAGCCCGAGCCACCACCCTGGTGAAATCATCATCTCGGGCATTGGACGACCAACATCTCCGCCGCTGAGTTATCGGGTGTGCAACTCCACGAACGGCGGCTTCACCACGCGGCAGGGCAGGCCCCGGCCGCGCACGTCGACGATCACGTCGGCGTCCAACCCGACCCCGGAATCGGTGTCCAGCAGGGCCAGCGCGATGCCCTGCTTCAGGGTCGGCGAGAACGTGCCCGACGTGGTCACGCCGATCTGCCGGCCGGCGCCGTCCCGGACCGGCATGCCCTCCCTGGGCACTCCCCTGTCCTGGGCCAGCAGGCCGCGCAACCGGCGGCGCGGGCCGGCCGCGCGTTCCGCGGTGAGCGCGTCCCGGCCCCAGAAGGCGTCCTTCTTCCAGCCGACGGCGAAGCCGACACCGGCCTGCACCGGGCTGATGTCCTGGGACAGTTCGTGGCCGTGCAGCGGGTAGCCCATCTCGGTGCGCAGCGTGTCCCGCGCGCCCAGGCCGGCGGGCCGGCCGCCGAGCGGGGTCGCGGCGGCCACCAGCGCCTCCCACAGCGCGGCGGCGTCGGCCCAGCGGGGCAGCAGTTCGTAGCCGTGCTCACCGGTGTAGCCGGTGCGGCACACCCGGACCGGCAGCCCGCGCCAGTCGGTGTCGGCGAAGGACAGGTAGTCCATCCCGGACGGCAGGCCCACCGCGTCCAGGGTGTCGGCCGACTTCGGGCCCTGCACGGCGAGGACGGCGAAGCCGGTGTGCAGGTCGGTCACGGTGACCCCGGCCGGTGCCGCCGCGGCCAGGCGGGCGGCCACCTCGGCGTTGTTCGCCGCGTTGGGCACCAGGAACACCTCGTCGGGTGCGACGAAGTAGGCCAGCAGGTCGTCCACCACACCGCCGGACTCGGTGCAGCACAACGTGTACTGGGCCTGGCCGGGGGTGATCCGGCCCAGGTCGTTGGACAGGCAGGCGTTCACGAAGTCGGCGGCGCCCGGCCCGCTGACCGACGTCTTGCCCAGGTGCGACACGTCGAACAGGCCGACCGTGGTGCGCGCGGCCGTGTGTTCGGCGACGACACCGCCCTCGGCGTAGTTGAGCGGCATCTCCCACCCGCTGAACGGGCCGAATCTGGCTCCGTGGGCGGCGTGCATGGCGTGCAGGGGTCCCTGGATCGCAGGCGAGTCGGTCACGGGGATCACGCTACCGGCGCAGCACCGATCTTCCCGCGGCGACCAGCGGACCGGCCAGCCCGGACACCACGGTCACGCCCAGCGCGATGGCCAGGTCCACCGGCGGCATGGTCATCCCGATCAGGACCGTGACGCCCAGGCCGAAACACGCGGTGCGGGCCGGCCACGCCCGGTCCTCACTGGACAGCAGCCGGGCCGAGGCGTTGGTGAACGCGTAGTAGAACAGCGCGCACGTGGCGGCCAGTTCGATCGCCTGGGCCGGGCCGGCGACCAGCACACCCACCGCGCCCGCGCCGACCACGAACACCCGCGCCCAGGTGGCCACGCCGGGCAGGTCGCCGCCGGCCGCCATGGCACCCGCCGTGCGCCGTCCGCCGCCGACCACCAGCAACAGGCCCAGCGCGGTGGCCACCATCGCGGCCACCGTCACCACCGGGTCCAGCGGGGCGGCGCTGGCCGCGTCCAGCGCGTCCCGCAGCGGCACGGCCGACACGGCCAGCCGGGTCGGGCCGAGCTGGCGCAGCACGGCGAACGCGACCACCAGGTAGGTGGCCAGCGCGACCGCCACCAGTACCGGGATGACCACCCGGGGCCGGCGCGGCCTGCCGTTGCCGGTGGTGACCTGCTCGAAGCCGAGGAACGCGAAGAACAGCACACCGGCGGCCGGCAGCAGGCCGGTCGCGTCGTCCAGGCCGGGTGTGCCGGCCGGCGGTGCGACACCGGTGGGCGGGGGCGGTGGGATGGCGAAACAGGCGACCACCACCAGGGCCAGCACCACCAGCACGACGACGGTCAGCGTGCGCACGACGGTCGGCGTCGGCCGCAGGCCCAGCGCGTCGGCCGCGAGCACGGCGGCCAGCAGCACCAGCGCGGGCAGCACCGGATGGTTCGGGTCGAGGTAGGCGCCGAAACAGCCGGCCAGCGCGGCGGCGGCCGCGGCCCGGCCGGCCAGGTAGAGGCCACCGGCGATCCGGCCCGGCCAGCGGCCGAGCTGTTCGCGGGTGTAGCGGTAGCCACCGCCGGGACCGGGGAACACGCCCGCCTGGTCACCGGTGGAGCAGCAGGACATGGCCGCGGGCACCGCGGCGATCACCAGCGCCAGCGGGAGCCACCGGCCGACCAGGCCGGTGGCCGGGGACAGTCCGGCGAACAGGCCGGCGCCCAGCATCGCGCCGAGACCACCGATCACCGTGGGTACCGTGCCGACCGTTCCGGCGCTCCCCTTAGTGTCGCCTTGCCGGTCCGGCACCATCCGGGTCACGGGGGTATACGGTGCCATGCCATTCGGCGTAGCCGATATCAACCTACCGGGGGAAACTCGTTAGCATGGGTCACAATCGACCCGCGGCCGACAAGGAGCACCGTGCCCACGCCCAAGCTCAGCCTGACCAGTAGCGAACCCGACGACGTCGCCGCACTGGTCGCCGACATCATCGTCGTCGGCACGGTCCAGGGCCCGGACGGGCCGACGCTGGCCCCCGGCGCCGAGGCGGTGGACGCCGCGCTGGACGGGAAGCTCCTGGAGCTGCTGATCAGCCTCGGTGCCGCCGGCAAGGCCGACGAGATCGTCAAACTGCCGTCCCTGGGCAAGCTCGCCGCCGGTGTCGTGCTCGGCGCCGGGCTGGGCAAGCCGGGCGCCGACGGTGCCGTGTCCGCCGAGCAGGTGCGCCGGGCCTCCGGTGCCGCCGCGCGGGCGCTGACCGGGGTCAAGCGGGCCGCCAGCACGCTGTCCTCGATCGACCTGGCCGCCGCCGCCGAGGGCACCGTGCTGGGCGCCTACCGGTTCGACAGCTACAAGACCAAGCCCGGCGACGAGCCGGTGCGCCGCGTCGAGTTCGTCGCGCCCGCCGAGGGCACCGGCAAGGAACACCGGGCCACCCTCAAGGCCGCCACCGCCATCGGCGAGGCCGTCACGTTCGCCCGCGACCTGATCAACACCCCGCCCAACGACCTCTACCCGGCCACGTTCGCCCAGCGGGTGGTCGCCGAGGCGCAGGAGAACGGCCTGGAGATCGAGGTCCTGGACGAGAAGGCGCTGCGCAAGGAGGGCTACGGCGGCGTGCTCGGCGTCGGTGGCGGCTCGGCCCGGCCGCCCAGGGTGGTGCGGCTGCGCTACAAGGGCAGCAAGCCCAGGGCGAAGGTGGCGCTGGTCGGCAAGGGCATCACGTTCGACACCGGCGGCATCTCGCTCAAGCCCGCCGCGAACATGGATCACATGACCTCGGACATGTCCGGGGCGGCCGCCGTGTCCGCCGTGGTGATCCTGGCGGCGAAGCTGCGCTACCCGCTGGACGTGACCGCGGTCGTGCCGATGGCGGAGAACATGCCCTCCGGTTCGGCCTACCGGCCCGGTGACGTGCTCACCATGTTCGGCGGCAAGACCGTCGAGGTGCTCAACACCGACGCCGAGGGCAGGCTCATCCTGGCCGACGCGATCGTGCGGGCCTGTCAGGACGGCCCCGACTACCTGATCGAGACGTCCACGCTGACCGGTGCCCAGGTGGTGGCACTCGGTAGCCGCACCGCCGGGATCATGGGCTCGGACGAGTTCCGCGACCGGGTCGCCACCATCGCCCGGGCCACCGGCGAGGGCGGCTGGGCCATGCCGCTGCCCGAGGAGCTGCGCGCCGACATCGACTCCAAGCTGGCCGACATCGCCAACGTGTCCGGCCAGCGGTGGGGCGGCATGCTGGTCGCCGGCACGTTCCTCAAGGAGTTCGTCGCCGAGGGCGTCCAGTGGGCGCACGTCGACGTCGCCGGCCCGGCCTACAACACCGGGTCACCGTGGGGTTACACGACCAAGGGCGGCACCGGCGTCCCGATCCGGACCATCGCCGCCGTGCTGGCCGACATCGCCGAGCAGGGCTGACCTCCCGCGCTCTCCCGCGCGGCTGGTCAGCGCTGTTCCTTGGCCAGCCGCGCGTTGTAGGCCCGCATCCGCTGCGGGTAGCCGACCTTGCGGACGTCGTAGATCGGCACGCCCAGCCGCTTGCCCAGGTCCCGCGCGCCGGACTCGGTGATCCGCCGCCGGGTCCACTCCCCGTCGTGTGCGATCAGCACCACCGTGGTTTCCGTCACGGTCGTCTTCGGCTCGACGAACGCCTCGACACCGTGCCGCTGTGCCGCCCACTCCGCCAGGTAGGCACTGTTTTTCGGATCCTGGCGGCGAACGCCGCTGGCCCGGCGGCGGCGCCGCAGGCCGTTGAACATGCCCATGTGCACACCTCCCTGCCGACCGGTTGACCGCCGGATGTCTCCCGCTCTCACTCCCATGCTCCCCGACGACGCCGTCGCGGTCGGCCCGCGTCGCAAGAATGCCCGACGTAGTGACAAGATGGCGTGTGTTGCCGCGCCCGACCGGCGCGAACAGCACCCCACCATCAGTGTGACGAATATCCTTGCGAGGGAGTTTCCGTGACCGACGCCGACCTGGTGATCCTCGGCGGCGGGTCTGGCGGCTATGCCTGCGCGTTCCGCGCGGCGGAGCTGGGCCTGTCCGTCATTCTCGTCGAAAAGGACAAGCTCGGCGGTACGTGTCTGCATCGAGGGTGCATCCCGACCAAGGCGCTGCTGCACGCCGCCGAGGTCGCCGACTACGCCCGGGAGGGCGACAAGCTGGGTGTCAAGTCCTCGCTGGAGGGTGTCGACATCGCCGGCGTGAACTCCTACAAGGACCGCGTCGTCAACCAGATGTACAAGGGCCTGCAGGGACTGTTCAAGGCGCACAAGGTCCAGGTCGTCGAGGGCAGCGGCCGGTTCGTCGGACCCAACGCGGTCGAGGTGGACGGCAGGCGGATCACCGGCACCAACGTCGTGCTGGCCACCGGCTCGTACTCCAAGACGCTGCCCGGTCTGGAGATCGGCGGCCGGTTCATCACCAGCGAACAGGCCCTGAACCTGGACTACGTGCCGGAGCGCGCGATCGTGCTCGGCGGTGGCGTGATCGGTGTGGAGTTCGCCAGCGTGTGGCGTTCCTTCGGCGCCGAGGTGACCATTGTGGAGGCGCTGCCCCGACTGGTGCCGCTGGAGGACGAGTCGTCGTCGAAGGTGCTGGAGCGCGCGTTCCGCAAGCGGGACATCGCCTTCAAGACCGGCGTCCGGTTCACCGGGGCCACTCAGGACGAGTCCGGTGTCACCGTCGACCTGGAGTCCGGCGAGCGGCTGACCGCCGACCTGCTGCTGGTCGCCGTCGGTCGCGGCCCGAACACCGCCGACGTGGGCTACGAGGAAGCCGGCGTGCGGATGGACCGCGGCTTCGTGCTCACCGACGAGCGGCTGCGCACCAACCTGCCCAACGTGTACGCGGTCGGCGACATCGTGCCCGGCCTGCAACTGGCCCACCGCGGTTTCGCGCAGGGCATCTTCATCGCGGAACAGATCGCCGGCCTCGAACCCAGGATCATCGAGGAGAGCGGCATCCCGCGGGTCACGTACTGCAACCCCGAGGTCGCGTCGGTCGGCCTGACCGAGGCCGCGGCCAAGGAGCGCTACGGCGCCGGGGTCACCACCTACAACTACAGCCTGGCCGGCAACGGCCGGTCCGTGATCCTGGGCACCCAGGGCGCGGTCAAGCTGGTCAAGGCCCCGGACGGGCCGGTTGTGGGTGTGCACATGGTCGGCGAACGGGTCGGTGAACTGGTCGGCGAGGCGCAGTTGATCGTCAACTGGGAGGCATTCCCGGAGGACGTCGCGCCGCTGATCCACGCGCACCCGACGCAGACCGAGGCCATCGGTGAGGCGCATCTCGCCCTGGCCGGCAAGCCGCTGCACGTGCACGGCTGAGGAATTACTAGAGGCACGAGCACGAGGAGTCAGCGACACATGGCCTTCTCCGTCCAGATGCCGGCGCTCGGCGAGAGCGTCACCGAGGGCACCGTCACCCGGTGGCTCAAGCAGGAGGGCGAGTCCGTCGAGGTCGACGAACCGCTGCTGGAGGTGTCCACCGACAAGGTGGACACCGAGATCCCCTCTCCTGCGGCCGGCATCCTGCAGCGGATCGTCGTCAGCGAGGACGAGACCGTCGAGGTCGGCGCCGAGCTCGCGGTGATCGCGGACAGCGCCGACGGCGGATCCGCCCCCGCGGCCGCACCCGAACCGGCAGCTGCCCCGGAACCGGAACCGGCGCCCGAACCGGCCGCGTCGGCCGCTGCGCCGTCGCCCGAGCCGGAGCCGGAGCCGCAGTCCGAGCCGGCACCGGCACCGGCACCGGCCGCCGACGACCGGCCGAGCACCTCCGGCGGCACCCCGGTCACCATGCCGGCGCTGGGCGAGAGCGTCACCGAGGGCACCGTGACCCGGTGGCTCAAGCAGGTCGGCGACCACGTCGACGCCGACGAACCGCTGCTGGAGGTGTCCACGGACAAGGTGGACACCGAGATCCCGTCGCCGGTGGCCGGCACCGTGCTGGCGATCACGGCCGCCGAGGACAGCACCGTCGAGGTCGGCGGCCAGTTGGCCGTGATCGGCGAGGGCTCGCCCCAGCAGGCCGCACCGGCCCAGCCCGCGCCCGAACCGCAGGCCGAGCGGGCACCCGAACCGGCCGCCCCGGCGGCTCCGGCCGTGCCGCAGCAGACCCGCGAACCGGAGCGGCAGCAGGCGCCCCAGCAGAACTGGCCGACCCAGCAGCAGGCGCAGAGCACCAACGGCGCCAAGGCAGGCGAGGATGCCGCGCCCTACGTGACACCGCTGGTGCGCAAGCTGGCCACGGAGAACTCCATCGACCTCGGCCGGATCAAGGGCACCGGCGTCGGCGGGCGGATCCGCAAGCAGGACGTGCTCGCCGCCGTCGAGGCGCGGGACACGAAGCCTGCCCCGGCAGCGGCCGCTCCCGCCGAGGCCACCCCGGCCGCGGCCGCGCCGGCCACCGGTGACGACGCGGCGCTGCGCGGCACCACGCAGAAGCTGTCCCGGCTGCGGCAGATCGTGGCCCAGCGGACCAGGGAGTCGTTGCAGCAGTCCGCGCAGCTCACCCAGGTCGTCGAGGTCGACGTCACCCGCATCGCGAAGCTGCGGGCACGGGCCAAGAGTGACTTCGAGCACCGCGAGGGCGTCAAGCTGACGTTCCTGCCGTTCTTCGCCAAGGCGACCGTCGAGGCGCTCAAGCAGCACCCGAAGCTGAACGCGTCCATCGACGAGGACGCCAAGCAGGTCACCTACCACGGCGCGGAACACCTCGGCATCGCCATCGACACCGAGCGCGGCCTGCTCAACGCGGTGATCCACGACGCGGGCGACCTCAACCTGGCCGGCCTCGCGCACAAGATCACCGACCTGGCCAACCGGGCCCGTACCAGCAAGATCGGCCCGGAGGAGCTGTCCGGCGGCACGTTCTCGCTGACCAACCTGGGCAGCAACGGCGCCCTGTTCGACACGCCGATCATCCAGCAGCCGCAGGTGGGCATCCTCGGCGTCGGGGTGGTCGTGAAGCGGCCGGTCGTGGTGACCGACGAGGACGGCGACGAGACCATCGCGATCCGCTCGATGGTGTACCTGTCGCTGACCTACGACCACCGCCTGGTCGACGGCGCCGACGCCGGCCGGTTCCTCACCACGGTCAAGCACCGGCTCACCGAGGGTGAGTTCGCGGCGGATCTCGGCCTGTAGCAACGGAATTCGGCCCCGGTCCACGGACCGGGGCCGAGTCGTGTCCGGATCGGCCCATTCGCGTTCCGGCCGCCGGTCGGCCACGATCGACACATGCGGGTGGTGATCGCCGGGTCGTCGGGGCTGATCGGGACGGCGTTGGTCGCGGAACTGCGCAGAGCAGGGCACGCGGTGACCCGACTGGTGCGCCGCGAACCCGCCGGTGCCGACGAACGGCGCTGGGACCCGCCCGCCGGGTTCGTCGAACGGGACGCACTGGGCGGCGTGGACGCCGTGGTCAACCTGTGCGGGGCCGGCCTGGCCGGCCGGCGGTGGACCGAGGAACGCAAGCAGGTCATCAAGGACAGCCGGCACACGCCCACCGAGGTACTCGCCGCCGAGATCGCCGAGCACGACGTCCCGACGCTGGTGAACGCCTCCGCGGTCGGGTTCTACGGCGACACCGGCGACACCGAGGTGGACGAGACGACGCCGGCCGGGGCCGGTTTCCTGGCCGCGCTGTGCCTGGACTGGGAGCGGGCCACCGCGGCGGCCGCGCCGGCCAGGGTGGTGCTGCTGCGCTCCGGGCTGGTGCTGTCCGGGCACGGCGGGCTGCTGGCCCGGCTCCGGCCGCTGTTCTCGCTGTACGCGGGCGGCCGGCTGGGCGACGGGCGCCAGTACATGCCGTGGGTGTCGCTGGTCGACGAGATCGCCGCCATCCGGTTCGTCCTGGAGCACGACACGCTGTCCGGGCCGGTGAACGTGACCGGGCCGGTGCCGGTCACCAACGCCGAGTTCACCCGCACCCTGGCCACCGCGCTGCACCGGCCGGCGCCGTGGACGGTGCCCGGGTTCGCGCTGCGGCTGGCGTTCGGCGAACTGGCCGACGAGGGCATCCTGGCCGGTCAACGGGCCGTGCCGAGAGCGTTGCGGCGCGCCGGTTTCCAGTTCACCCACGAGTCGCTGCGCGACGCGTTGGCCGCGGTGCTCTGATCCGGGCGTACTGTCGGATCGTGACTCACATGTCGTGCCGGGCGTCCGACCAGCAGGTGGATGTGCAGCATCTGGGCACCGTCGACTACGCCGAAACCTGGGACCGGCAACGGGAACTGGCCGCCGCGCGGGCGGCGGACGAGCGTGGCGACGTGCTGCTGCTGCTGGAGCACCACTCGGTGTACACGGCGGGCAAGCGCACCGAACCGGCCGACCGGCCCACCGACGGCAGCCCGGTGATCGACGTGGACCGGGGCGGCAAGATCACCTGGCACGGGCCGGGGCAACTGGTCGGCTACCCGATCGTCAAGCTGGCCAACCCGATCGACGTGGTGAACTACGTGCGCCGGCTCGAAGAGGCGCTGATCGCGGTGTGCGACGCGTTCGGCCTCCCCGACGCGGGCCGGGTGGACGGGCGCAGCGGCGTGTGGCTGCCCGCCGACGCCCGCAGGCCGGAGCGGAAGATCGCGGCGATCGGCATCCGCGTGCAGCGCGAGGTGACCATGCACGGCTTCGAGCTCAACTGCGACGCCGATCTCGCCGAGTTCGACAAGATCATCCCGTGCGGCATCCGGGACGCCGGTGTCACGTCGCTGACCGCGGAACTGGGCCGGCCGGTCCCCGTCGCCGAGGCGCTGCCGGTCGTCCAGGACGCCGTGTTGGCCGCCCTGGACGGCCGGATCGCCGTGTCCGAGCGGCTGATCCGCCGGCCGGAACCGGAACTGCCCGGGGTCACCTTCCAACTGGCCCAGTAACTACAGCTGGGGCGCCACCTCGCCGGCGACGAGTTCGACGTGGTCCAGATCGGACAGGTCGAGCACCTGCAGGTAGGCCGTGCCGACACCGGTCCGCTCACGCCACGCGCTCAGCTTGTGCACCACTTCGGCGGGTGAGCCGGCGAAGCCGTTGCGCCGCACCTCGTCGACCTCGCGGCCGATGGCGGCGGCCCGCCTGGCCACTTCGGCGTCGTCCTTGCCGACGCACAGCACCAGCGCGACCGAGCGGCGCAGCGTCGCCGGGTCGCGCCCGATCGCCCGGCACGCCTCGTCGACCCGGCCGAACTGGGTGACCGCGGCGTCCAGGTTGGTGAAGGCGACGTTGAACTCGTCGGCGAACCGGGCGGCCAGTGCGGGGGTGCGCTTCGGGCCCATGCCGCCGACGATCACGGGAGGTGTCGGCTGCTGCGCCGGCTTGGGCAGGGCGGGCGAGTCGGTGACCTGATAGTGCTTGCCCTGGAAGGAGAATCGCTCGCCGGACTTGGTGCGCAGCAGGCCGGTGACGATCTCCAACTGCTCGGCGAACCGGTCGAACCGCTCCCCCAGCGTCGGGAACGGGATGCCGTAGGCGCTGTGCTCCGCCGTGTACCACCCGGCGCCGAGGCCGAGTTCGACGCGGCCGCCGGACATCTGGTCCACCTGGGCCACCGTGATGGCCAGCGGTCCCGGGTGGCGGAAGGTGGCCGACGTGACCAGGGTGCCCAGCCGAATGGTGTCGGTGTCCCTGGCCAGCCCGGCCAGTGTCGCCCACGAGTCGGTGGGGCCGGGCAGGCCGTCGCCGCTGCCCATGACGAGGTAGTGGTCGGAGCGGAAGAAGGCGTCGTAGCCTGCGGATTCGGCGCACCGGGCGACCCGCAACTGGTCGACGTAGGTGGCACCGAGCTGCGGCTCGGTGAAGATCCTGAGCTGGAAGGTGTCCACGGACGGGTAGATTATCCAGTCGCCGGACGGCGGTTCAGCGGTGTCGACCCCGACGGGTCCGCTCCGGAACGGTTGCGCCGTTGCGCAGGCGTTCCAGCATGCTGATGATGCTGGTGGAGACCTCGGCGCCGGTCTGCTTCGGATCGTCGGAGCGGGCGATCATGGTTGCGCCCGCGGTGAGCGCGCCGAACAGCAGCCGCGCGGTGACCTCGACGGGCAGGTCGTCGATCTCGCCCGCGTCGATCAGGGCCTGGATGCCACCCTTGACCAACCCGAAGCTGAAGTGGTCCTCGGCCTCCCGCCAGCGTTCCCACCCCATCACCACGGGTGCCTCGTGCACGACGATGCGCTGGTACGACGGGTCGAGGCAGACCTGGATGTAGTGGCGGATGCCGTTCATCGCGCGGTCCCAGGCGTCGCCGGGGCCGGCCATGATCTCGGCCAGCCGGGCCATCACGGTGCTCTCCACCGCGTCGAACGCCGCCTCGAACAGGGCCTGCTTACCGCTGAAATGGTGGTACAGCGCGCCTTTCGTGACCCTCGCCCGTTTGGCCACCTCGTCCAGCGACGTGGCCGCGTAGCCGCGGCGGGTGAACAGGTGAACGGCGCTGTCCACCAGGGCATGCCTCGTGGACTCCGAATATTCCAACCGCCGCGACCGCGCCGTCACCATTGTCACAACTCTACGACATACCGACGGTACGTACCGATGGTATGGTCGAGTCAGTTCCATACCGAGGGTATGGCGCAGACCACGAGTATGAGGGGGTGGTCCCATGGGTTGGGCCGAGCATTACCGGCGGCGGGACGCGATCGAACTGGTCCTCGCCACCGAAGGCGACCGGCTGCACTACGCCGAACTGGACTCCGTGCGGGCGGCCTTCCCCAGCCGCGAGGACCTCGCGCTGGCCCTGCAGTACCGGTGGTCGCGGGCCCTGGCCGGCCGGCTGGACGTCACCCTGGTCGACGCCGAACGCTTCGCCGACGTCGACCACGTGGGCGCGGTGGCCGCCGCGTGGCGGGCCACGGCCCGCCGGCACCCGGCACTGCGCAGGCTCCTGGACTCCTATCGGGCCGAGGCGGGCCCACTGTTCCGCGCCGAGGTCGAGGCGGAACAGCGCACGATGGCACTGGCCGCCGGCCTGGCCGGGCACGACGAACCGGCCGACGAGGTCACCCGCGTCGGCGCCGCCTTCCTGGCCCTGGTGCGGGAAACCCCGGCAGGCACGGCCCGCCCGGCGCGCGGCGGCCGCCCGATCGAGCAACTGTTCCGGCGCCTGGTCGCCAGCTCCTGACCGGCAGCCGATGTTCGGTGGCCGCCGGATCGACCAGGCTGGTCCGGCGCCCGGCCACCAATTCCTGACCACCAGCCGGCGCGCGACGGCCGCCCGATCGACCAGCCTGGTCCGGCGCCCGGCCACCAACTCCTGGCCGGCAGCCGGCGCGCCACGGCCGCCCGCGCCGGCACCGCCTTCCTGGCCCTGATGCGCGAAACCCCGGCAGGCACGGCCCGCCCGGCGCGCGGCGGCCGCCCGATCGAGCAACTGCGCCGGCGCCCGGCCACCAATTCCTGAGCATCAGCCGGCGCGCGGCGGCCGCCCGATCGAGCAGCTGCTCCGGCGCCTGGTCGCCAGTTCCCGGCCGTCAGCCGAGGTTCGGGCCCATCAGGTTGAACGTGGAGCCGTGCGGGTCGGCGCAGGCGGACATGCGGCCGTAGGGCGTGTCGGCCGGCTCGCTGAGCACCGAGCCGCCGCCCGAGCGCACCAGGTCGGCCGCGGCGTTGGTGTCGGCCACCGAGAAGTACACGCTCCACCCGGCCGGGGCGCCGTCGCCGGACTTGCCGATGCCGCCGACCTCGCGGCCGTTGACGTTGATGGTCGTGTAGTCGAAGTCGGGGAACGGCTCGCTGATCTGCACACCGAACACGGCACTGTAGAACTGGCGGGCCGCCGCCGGGTCGGGCGTCATCAGCTCGTTCCAGATCTGCGTGCCCGGCACGTTGGTCAGCTCGGCGCCGCCGTGGTCGGGGGCCTGCCAGGCGCCGACCATGCCGCCGGTCGGGTCGACGCCCAGGACGATCCGGATGCCGGTGCCGGGCACGGTGATGACACCGGTCAGGTCCTGGCCGCCGTGTTCGGTGATCGCGGCCCGGGCGGCGTCGACGTCGTCGACGGACAGGTAGGTCGTCCACACCATCGGGGTGTTCTGGTTGGCGCCGGGCGGGGTGACGATGCCGGCCACCGTCTTGCCCTCGATCAGCGCTTCGGTGTAGGAGTGCTGCTCCGCCGGTCCGACTCGGTAGGTCCAGCCGAACACGCCGGCGTAGAAGTCCATCGACGCCTGCCGGTTCGGCGTCCACAGGTCCATCCAGCAGGGAGTGCCCTGCGGGTACACGGGTGCATCGCTCATGGCCGCGAGCCTGGCACCAGCCACCGACCATCGCACACTGGCGCCCGCCGCTACCCTGCGGTAGTTGTGTGGTCATGCCACGCTGGTCGGAGCAGGACATTCCAGTACAGTCCGGACGAACCGCACTGATCACCGGCGCCAACTCGGGGATCGGGCTGCGCACCGCGCAGGTGCTCGCCGAACGGGGTGCCAGGGTGCTGCTGGCCTGCCGGTCCCCCGAACGTGGCGGCACCGCCGTGCAGACCGTCCGCGACGCGGCCCGCGCCGCCGGGCAGGACCCGGCCGTCGACCTCGTGCTCCTGGACCTGGCCGACCTGCGGTCCGTGCACGCCGCCGCCGAGCAGGTCCGGTCCATGACCGAGGGCAGGTTGGACCTCCTGGTGAACAACGCGGGCGTGATGATGACGCCGCGCAAGAGCACCGTGGACGGCTTCGAGCTGCAGTTCGGCACCAACCACCTCGGCCACGCCGCGCTCACCTGGCTGCTGATGCCGGCGCTGAAGGTCACGCCGAACAGCCGCGTGGTGACGCTGTCCAGCCCGGTCGCACGGATGGGCAGGGTGCGCACGTCGGACCCGAACTTCGAGCACCGCACCTACGACCCGCTGTCCGCGTACGGGCAGGCCAAGCTGGCCAACCTGATGTTCGCGCTGGAGCTGGACCGGCGGGCCAGGTCCAAGGGTCTGGACCTGGTCAGCGTCGCGGCCCACCCCGGCTACACCGCGACCAAGCTGGTCAGCAACATGGCCGGTTCGCGCGACGCCGGCCCGATGGCCGCCGCGATCGGGTACTTCGGCGACCTGGGCGACCGGTTCTTCGCGCAGAGCGTCGAGCACGGCGCCCTGCCCACCCTGTACGCGGCGACATCGCCCGACGTGCGCGGCGGCGACTACTACGGCCCGGACGGCATGTTCGAGATGCGGGGCTGGCCGGGACGGGCGCACGTGCCGAGGGCGGCGCACGACCCCGAGGTGAGCGCCCGGCTGTGGGACGTCACGGCCGAGTTGACCAGGGTCGAGCCCGACCCGGCGTGACGCCGCTCACCCACCGGACGGGCGGCCCGATCAGCGTAAAGTCTGCTGTGTGACGGTTGCGCCTGACGGACGGAAGCTGCTGCGGCTGGAGGTCCGCAACAGCGAGACGCCCATCGAGAAGAAGCCATCGTGGATCAAGACGCGGGCCAGGATGGGTCCCGAGTACACCGAACTGAAGGCCCTGGTGCACCGGGAGGGCCTGCACACGGTGTGCGAGGAAGCCGGCTGTCCCAACATCTACGAGTGCTGGGAGGACCGCGAGGCCACGTTCCTCATCGGCGGCGACCAGTGCACTCGGCGGTGCGACTTCTGCCAGATCGACACCGGCCGGCCCGCCGAGCTGGACCGCACCGAGCCGCGCAAGGTCGCCGAGTCGGTGCAGGCCATGGGCCTGCGGTACGCCACGGTAACCGGCGTGGCCCGCGACGACCTGGCCGACGGCGGTGCCTGGCTGTACGCGCAGACCGTCCGCGACATCCACCAGCTCAACCCGGGCACCGGCGTCGAGCTGCTGATCCCCGACTTCAACGCCGAGCCCGACCAGTTGGCCGAGGTGTTCGCGTCCCGCCCGGAGGTGCTGGCGCACAACCTGGAGACCGTGCCCCGGATCTTCCGGCGCATCCGGCCCGGGTTCCGCTACGAGCGGTCGCTGGCCGTGCTGACCGCCGCGCGCGAGGCCGGGCTGGTCACCAAGTCCAACCTGATCCTCGGCATGGGCGAGACGCCCGACGAGGTCACCGAGGCCATGCGCGACCTGCACGAGGCGGGCTGCGAGATCCTGACCATCACCCAGTACCTGCGGCCGTCCGTGCGGCACCACCCGGTGGACCGGTGGGTGAAGCCGGAGGAGTTCGTGCAGCACAAGGAGGCGGCCGAGCGGATCGGCTTCGCCGGTGTGATGGCCGGGCCGCTGGTCCGCTCGTCCTACCGGGCCGGCCGCCTGTACGCGCAGGCCACGACGCACCGCGGTGAGCAGGTGCCCGAGCACCTGGCCCACCTCGCCCAGGCCGGCCCGGCCGCCCAGGAGGTCAGCTCTCTGCTGGCCCGGTAGGCGGATCGGCGGGCGGCTCGCCCGGCAGGTCGTCGCCCAGCCGGACGCCGTCCAGTTCGGCAACGAAGTTCGCGCCGAAGGCGCTGGACGGGGTGTGCGCGCCCGGTGCCACCGCGCCGGCAGCCAACCGCGCCACACCGCGTACCACGGCGTCCGCCGTCAACGCGTACGCGGCGGGCGTGGTGAGCGCGGCGGACACCGCGTGGCCGTCCGGGTGCTTGACCCGGCCCCACACCTCGGCCCGGCCGCCGGCCTGCCGGTCCTCGCTGGGCCCGCGCACCAGCCGGTCCACCAGGGCCGCGCCCGCCTTCTGCACCGACGGCATCTTCAGCAGCGGTGTGAGGTACTGCTGGCCCTTGCCCAGCAGGTCCCCGCCGGGCAGCACCGTGTACGTGGTGATGCTCGGTATCGCGGTGGACCGGAACGCGGAACTCACGTCGCCCCAAGGGATCGACGTGGCGCGCTTGGGTCCGGACGGGAACTCGGCGACGACCGTGCGGTGGGCCAGCGGGACCGTCCGCAGCTCGCCGTCGACCCTGGCCCGGCCGCCCGCGCCGGCACCCTCGATGGCCGTCTTCAGCGTGCCGCCACTGATGCCGCCGCCCAACGTGAACGCCAATTCCAGTTCGGCGGCGCCGGGCAGCCGTTCGGCGAGCATCGCGGCCAGACAGTCGGTGGGCACCACGTCGAAACCGCCGCCGGGCAACAGCACCACACCGGCCTGCTCGGCTTCGTCGTGCCGGGCGTAGATGCCCTCGAACACATCGATCTCGCCGGTGATGTCGAGGTAGTGCGTGCCGGTGTCCAGGCAGGCGTCCACCATGTCGGTGGAGGTACGGGAGAACGGTCCGGCGCAGTGGGCGACGACGTCGACGTCGGCCAGCGCGGCACGCAGTCCCTTCCGGTCGTCCAGTGCCACCACCACGTGCGGGCAGCCAATGCGTTCGGCGACCGGCGCCAGTTTCTCCGCCGACCGGCCGGCCAGCACCGGCAGTTCGCCTCTGGCCACCGCCAGCTTCGCCACCAGCTCACCTTGGTAGCCGTACGCCCCGTACACCATCCACGTCATAGCGGGCAGTATCGCGCGCCAGCAGTTGGCCGGCGATCGCGACGTCGTGCGGGTACGTGATCTTCACGTTGTGCACGTCACCGGGAATGCAGCGGGTGGCGATACCGGAGTACCGCGCCATGCACGCCGCCGTGTCCGTGCCGACGAACCCGTCGGCCGCGGCCTGCTGGTAGGCGGCCAGCAGCGGCGCGGCCCGGTAGCCCTGCGGGGTCTGCACGGTGACGACCCGGCCCAGGTCGGCCTCGACGACGGCACCGTCGGCGTCGACCCGCACCAGGTCGTCCCTGGGCACACCGGGAATGGCGCCGCCGGACTCCCGGGCCGCGCGCAGGATCGCGGCGGCAAGTGCAGGGGTGACCAGCGGCCGGGCCGCGTCGTGGATGAGGACGGTGTCGACGGTGCCCGCGTCGATCCGGGCGGCCAGCAGCCGCAACGCCATCAGCTCCGACTCCTGCCGGCTGGCGCCACCGTGAGTGACATCGACCACCACCCCGGCCAGTGCCGGATCGGCGAGCACCTCGTCGGCCAGCGCCCGGTCCTGCGGCCGGATCACCAGCACCAGCACGCCCACGACCCGCGACAACGCCGTCAACGACCACCCGACGACCCGGCGACCGGCCATCGGCAGGTACACCTTGTTGAGCTCACCACCGACCCGGGTACCCGATCCACTGGCCAGCACCACACCGGCGGCCAGCCGATCCGGCACCACGCGTTCGGTAGACTGGGGTTGCGACACGCGGTGATGATAAGTGCGACCGAACGGATGTGTAGCGTCGGACATCCGAGTACATCCGACGATATGTGGCTCGGGTTTTCGCCGAGTGGCATCCCAATTCCGCGTACGTCTGGCACACTGTCCCGTGTACGCACGAAGACCCCCGGCTGATCCCCCAACAGCCGGGTCTGAAGCCCCCGGCCGACCTCCCCCCAGCGGCCGGGGGCTTTCCCGTCCATCGTGGACCGCGCACCGCCGTGGCAGGATCGCCGTGTGACTGACGACCAGACGATTCCCACCGCTCGTGCCGCTGTGCTCGCGCTGCACTGGCAGGTCAACGTGATCCGGCCGGACGGTTTCTTCGGCGGCATGCTCGCCGGACCGATCGCGGCCAGCGGTGTGGTGGACCGCGCGGCACGATTCCATGCGGGCGCACGCACCGCGGGACTGCCCGTGATCTTCACCCGGTTCATCGTCCCGGAGGGCGAAGGCGGGTTGGTACGCAACACAAGTTTCATGCGTGCCGTCGGCGAGGCACAAGCTGCGTTCCGGCCGGACGCGCCGGGCGCCGCCCTGATCGACGAGATGCTGCCACTGGCCGAAACGGACCGCGTGGTGGACAACCAGAAGCTGTCCGGTCTGGCCGGCAACGACCTGCCGGAGTGGTTCTCCGCGCACGGCGTCGACACGCTGTTCGTCACCGGTGTGGCCACCAATCTGACGGTCGAGCAGACCGCCCGGCACGGCACCGATCTCGGCCTGACCGTCTACGTGGTCAACGACTGTGTCATGGCTGCCACGGACGAGGTGCATGCCGGGTCGCTGGCCAACCTGGAACTGGCCACCGCCGGCTGCCGCACGGCGGCGCACCTGCTCGGTCAGCTGTCGTAGTCGACCGTCAGGGTCTCCGACACCGGCAGCGACTGGCACGTCAGCACGAAACCGGCGGCGAGCTCGGCGGGTTCCAGTGCGAAGTTGCGGCGCATCGCCACCTCGCCCTCGGTGAGCCGCGCCCGGCACGTGCCGCACACCCCGCCCTTGCAGGCGAACGGCAGATCGGGCCGGACCCGCTGCGCGCTCTCCAGCACCGGCACGTCCCTGGGCAGCGCCATCGTCGTGGAGCGGCCGTCCAGCACGATGGTCACGTCAGTGGTGACGCCCTCGGGCAGCGGGTCGGTGTGCCGGACCGGCTCGGGCGGCACGTCGTCCACATAGAACAGTTCCCTGTGGATCCGCTCGGCGGGCACACCGGCACCGGCCAGCACGTCCCGCGCGTCGGCCACCATGCCGAACGGCCCGCACAGCCACCAGTGATCGACGGCATCGATCGGTGGCAGGATGGCGAACAGCGCGGTCAGCTTGGCCGCGTCCAGCCGACCGGAGAACAGGTCCGCTTCGCGCGGTTCCCTGGACAGCACGTGCACGAGGTTCAGCCGGGCCGGGTAGCGGTCCTTCAGATCGGCCAGTTCGTCGGTGAACATGACGGTGTCGGTGCGCCGGTTGCCGTACAGCAGGGTGACCTCGCTGGCCGGGTCGCGCAGTACCGACGCGACGATGGACAGCACCGGCGTGATGCCCGAGCCGGCCGCGATCAGCACGTGGTGCCCGGAGGCGGCCAGGTCGGGGGTGAACGTGCCGGTGGGCGTGCCCACCTCGATCCGGTCGCCGGGCCGCAGGCCGTGCACCAGCCACGACGAGAACAGCCCGTCCGGCACCTCGCGCACGCCGATCCGGGGCGCGGCACCGGCCGGGGCACAGATCGAGTAGGAGCGCCGCTCGTCTCGGCCATCGACCATGCGGCGCAGCGTCAGCGACTGGCCGGGCCGGAACGCGAAGTCGGCGGACAGGTCGGTCGGCACGTCGAAGGTGACGGCGACGGCGTCCGCGCACAGCCGCGCGACGTCGGACACGGTCAGCTCGTGGAAGCCGACCCTGGTGCTGGCGGTCATCAGATTTCCTTGACGTGTTCGAACGGTTCCGCGCAGGACCGGCACCGCCACAGCGCCCGGCACGCTGTGGCGCCGAACCGGGACAGTTCCTCGGTGTCCGTCGAGCCGCACCGGGGACAGGTCAGCCCGCGGCGCGCGCGGCCCAGGGTGAGCGGCACCGGACCGGCGGGCGCCGGACCGGGCGGGGCGATGCCGGCGGCGGCCAGCGCGCGCCTGCCGTGCTCGCTGATCCAGTCGCTGGTCCACGCCGGGTGCAGCACGGTGCGGATCTCCACGTCGGCGTAACCGGCGTCGGTCAGGGCGTGCACCAGGTCGTCGCGCATGGTGTCCATGGCCGGGCAGCCGCTGTAGGTGGGGGTGATCGACACGACGACCCGGCCGCCGGTCTCGTCGACGTCGCGCAGCACGCCGAGATCGGCCAGGGTCAGCATGGGCAGCTCGGGATCGGTCACCGACGCGGCCACGGAGTGTGCGCTCGTGCCCCCGCTCCGCTGGCGCTCCGCGCAACGCACGGTGCCCATTGGCTCGCTCGCAAGCTCGCTCACCATGTCGCCCCCGGGTGGGCCCGCGCCACGCTCTGCAGGTCGGCCAGCAGGAAGCCCATCCGCTCGGTGTGCACGCCGTCCCGGCCGGCCTTGCCGCCCACCGCGCCCACGGTCCCCACCTCGGGCCGGTGCAGTGTGGCCGCCGCGAGGACCTGGTCGACGACCTCGTCGAACCCGGGCACCTGGCCCAGCTCGGGCACGTAGGGCCAGGTGGCGTCCAGGCCCTCCTGCATCCGCCGGTGGGACAGTTCGGTCCCGTCGCCGAGCCGGACCACCCAGCCGGCCGCGTACTCCTGGTGGTAGGCCAGTTCCTTGACGGCCTTGGCCGCGATCGCCGCCAGCACCGGGTCCGGCGCGTCCAGCAGCCGGCCGAACACCGCCAGCCGCCACACGCTGAACACGAACAGCCGGGCGATGAGGTGACCGAAATGGCCGCCGTCCAGCTCCACCAGCCGCACGTTGCGGAACTCGTGCTCGTCCCGGTGGAAGGCGAAATCGTCCTCGCCGCGCCCGGAACCGTCGATCTGCCCGGCCCTGGTGAGCAGCAGCCGGGCCTGGCCCAGCAGGTCAAGGCCGATGTTGGCCAGCGCGACCTCGTCCTCCAGCTCCGGTGCGCGGGTGACCCACTCCTGCAACCGGTGCGACATGATCAGCGCGTCGTCGCCGAGCGCAAGGCACTCGTCGGCGGTCACGCCCGGTGGCACCGTTGCGTCCACACCGGACAGTGGGTCGGCGAAACCGGTACCGAACGCCCACCGGGAGTCGTCCTGCTCCTCGGTGATCGCCTCGTAGACGTTGTCGAAGGACATGGCTACCCGCTCAGATGTGGGGGACGTCGTCGGGGATCTCGTAGAACGTGGGGTGGCGGTAGACCTTGTCACCGCTGGGCGCGAAGAACGGGTCCTTCTCGTCCGGGCTGGACGCGGTGATGTCGGCCGCCTTCACCACCCAGATGCTCACGCCCTCGTTGCGCCGGGTGTAGAGGTCCCTGGCGTGGTGCAGGGCCATCTGGTCGTCGGCCGCGTGCAGCGACCCGACGTGCACGTGGTTGAGGCCGCGCTTCCCGCGCACGAACACCTCGTACAGCGGCCAGTTGCTCATGCCGTCTCCTCGTGCTTGGCCGCGTGGGCCAGGGCCGCCTCGCGCACCCAGGCGCCGTCGTCGTGCGCGGCGCGCCGCTGGGCGACCCGCTGCGCGTTGCAGGGTCCGTTGCCGCGCAACACGTTCTGGAATTCCGACCAGTCGACGTCACCGAAGTCGTAGTGCTCGCGCTCGGCGTTCCACTCCAGGTTCGGGTCGGGCAGGGTCACGCCCAGCACGTCGGCCTGCGGCACGGTCATGTCGACGAACCGCTGGCGCAGCTCGTCGTTGGTGTGCCGCTTGACCTTCCACGCCATCGACCGCTCGGTGTTGGGCGATTCGGCATCCGGCGGGCCGAACATCATCAGCGAGGGCCACCACCAGCGGTCCACCGCGCCCTGCACCATCTCCCGCTGGGCGTCGGTGCCGCGCATCATGGTCATCAGCAGTTCGAAGCCCTGCCGCTGGTGGAAGGACTCCTCCTTGCAGATCCGGATCATCGCGCGGGCGTAGGGGCCGTAGGAGCAGCGGCACAGCGGCACCTGGTTGCAGATCGCGGCACCGTCCACCAGCCAGCCGATCACGCCGACGTCGGCGAACGTCAGGGTGGGGTAGTTGAAGATCGACGAGTACTTCTGCCGGCCGGTGATCAGCTTCTCGGTCAACTCGGCCCGGTCGGCGCCCAGCGTCTCGGCGGCCGAGTACAGGTACAGGCCGTGACCGGCCTCGTCCTGCACCTTGGCCAGCAGGATCGCCTTGCGGCGCAGCGAGGGCGCGCGGGTGATCCAGTTGCCCTCCGGCTGCATCCCGATGATCTCGGAATGCGCGTGCTGGGCGATCTGCCGGATCATCGTGGCGCGGTAGGCGTCGGGCACCCAGTCGCGCGGCTCGATCCGCTGGTCGCGCTCGATGGTGTGCTCGAAGTGTCGTTCGAGGTCCGTCTCGGTGGTCGTCACCGTTGACCTCCTCCTGAATTACCGACCGAACGTTCAGGAAGTTATGGTACCGTCGTTCCCGGTCACGCGAAAGTGAGGACGGCGTGAGCAACGCGGCACACACGATGTTCGACGCCGATGCGGCATCCCGAAAGTTGGGCATCGAGCTGGTCGAGGCCCACAACGGGCGGGCCGTGGCCCGGATGCGGGTCACCGAATCCATGATCAACGGCCACGACATCGCCCACGGCGGCTACGTCTTCCTGCTCGCCGACACCACGTTCGCCTGCGCGTGCAACAGCTTCGGCCCGGTCACCGTCGCGTCCGGCGCCGAGATCACCTTCGTCGCCAGCGCCCGGCTGGGCGACCTGCTGGTGGCCACCGCCCAGCAGCGCACCGGCTACGGCCGCAACGGCATCTACGACGTCACCGTCCGTCGCGACGACACGGTCATCGCCGAGTTCCGCGGCCGCAGCCGGACCATCGGCGACCGCCCGTCCGCTGGCTAGACTCGCCGCCCATGCCGCTGCCCAGGATCGCGATCGTGCCCGGCCCGTCCGCCGGCGAGGTGGCCGACCTGCTGCGCCGGCACGACACGATCGACGTCACCGCGGCGGGCGGCCGCGAACCCGCGGCGCTGGTGGTGGCCGTCGGCCCGGCGGACGAGTTCACCGCCGACGTGATCCTCGACCCGGCGGCGCCGCTGGCCGATCAGGTCGCCCGGCTGTGGTCGGACCGGCTGGCACCCCTCACCGAACACCTCGCCGACCGGGCATCCCGGCGCCTCGGCTCTCCCGTCCTGCGCCCGCACGATCCCGCCCGGCTGGTGACGGCCAGGCGACTGCTGCGCAGGCTGTCCGACGGGTTGGCAGGCGAGGGCCTGGACGACGGTTCGTGGACGTATGACCACATCGGTTCCACGTCCGTGCCCGGCCTGCTCGCCAAGCCGTTCGTCGACCTGCAACTGGGCGTGAGCGACCTGCCGGCCGAGGGGTCACCGATGGACGAGGTGCTGTGGGCGGCCGGGTTCGTGCCCGAGCCGGGTGCGCGGCCGGACTCCCCCGGCGTGTACCGGGACCACATCGCCGATCCCGGCCTGGCGCCCGCCCGGATGTACCGCAAGCGGCTGTACCTGCGGCCCGATCCCGGTCAGGTCGCGATCCTGCACGTGCGGCTGCTGGGCAGCCCGTGGTGGTCCTACACGGTGCTGTTCCGGGACTGGCTGCGCACCGACGCCGACGGCCGGGCCGCGTACCAGGAGGCCAAACAACGTGCGGCCGCCGAGCACGCGAATGATGCCGACGAGGACGACTACACCCGGGCGAAGGCCGGCTTCCTCCACCGTGTCCGGTCGGCGTACGAACGGCACGGAACGGCGTCGCCGTACCGCGTGCGGCGCTGAGTTGTCGGTGGCCGGCGCGACGATGGTGGCGTGACCGGTGAGGGCCCGATCCTGCACGCCGACCTGGATGCGTTCTACGCGTCCGTGGAGCAGCGGGACGACCCCAGGCTGCGCGGGCGGCCGGTGATCGTCGGCGGTGGCGTGGTGCTGGCGGCCAGCTACGAGGCCCGGCGCTACGGGGTGCGCACGGCGATGCCCGGCGGGCGGGCGATGCGGCTGTGCCCGCACGCCATCGTGGTGCAGCCGCGGATGTCGGCGTACTCGACGGCCAGCAAGGCGGTGTTCGCGGTGTTCGAGGACACCACGCCGCTGGTCGAGGGCCTGTCCATCGACGAGGCGTTCCTGGACGTGGGCGGGCTGGCCAGGATCGCCGGCACGCCCAGCCAGATCGCGGCACGGCTGCGGGCCGAGGTGTCCGCGAAGGTGGGCCTGCCGATCACCGTGGGCGTGGCGCGGACCAAGTTCCTGGCGAAGGTGGCCAGCGGTGTCGCCAAACCGGACGGCCTGCTGGTCGTGCCGCACGGCGGTGAGTTGGAGTTCCTGCACCCGCTGCCGGTGCAGCGGTTGTGGGGTGTCGGCGAGGTGACCACGGCGAAGCTGCACGAGCGCGGCATCACGACCGTCGGGCAGGTGGCAGCGGCGGGTGAGGCGACGCTGGTGTCGATGCTGGGCAAGGCGTCCGGCCGGCATCTGCACGCGTTGGCGCACAACATCGATCCCCGGCCGGTCCGGGTCGGGGTGCGGCGCCGGTCGATCGGCGCGCAGCGGGCGCTGGGCAGGCGGCCGAGGCCGGCGGCGGAGCTGGAGGCGATTCTCGCCGGGCTGGTGGACCGGGTGGCGCGGCGGCTGCGGGCCGCCGACCGGGTCTGCCGGACGATCACCCTGCGCATGCGGTTCGCCGATTTCACCAGGGCGACCAGATCTCACACGATCGGCCATCCGACCGCCCACACGCCCACTATTCTGGGGATGGGTCTGAACCTCCTGGCCGCGGCCCGGCCGATGATCGAGTCCGACGGGTTGACCCTGATCGGCGTTGCACTGTCCAATTTGGACAATGCGGATGCCGTTCAGCTCACCCTGCCGTTCGACGGCGTGGACACATCGGCGTTGGACTGCACACTCGATTCGGTCCGCGACCGGTTCGGCTCGGCGGCGATCACCCGCGCCGCCCTGCTGAAGCATGGTGAGGGGCTTACCGTGCCACTACTCCCCGACTGATAAGGAACCTCGGTGATCAACGACGAAACCGCGGCCGCACCGACCGATCCGTTCGGCGACCTGGAGGCGTTCGCCGACCTGCCCAGGGTCGCCGGACACTGGGTGTCCCGGGACGGCAGACGAGTGGTGGTCGGCATGGCCACCCGCGACACCAAGCAGGATCGCTACGTCACGGGCCTGTTCGACGTCGACCCGGAGGGCACCCGGCCGGCGCGGCGGCTGACCCGCAGCGCCCAGGGCGAGTCCGGGGGCGCGTTCACGCCGTCCGGCGACCTGCTGTTCGTGTCCGCGCGGCCCGATCCCGACGGTGACGAGGACGACGTCGCCGCGCTGTGGTTGCAGCCGGCGGGCGGCGGTGACGCCAAGGTGGTGGCGAACCCGCCGGGTGGGGTACGCGGCGTGGTGGTCAGCGAGAACGGGACCGTCGTGGTCGGCGTCGCGATGCTGCCCTCGGCCGCCGACATCGAGGCCGACCGGGAACTGCGCACGCGGCGCAAGGACGGCAAGGTGTCGGTGATCCTGCACGAAGAGTTCCCGGTGCGGTTCTGGAACCACGACCTGGGTCCGGACCGCACCCGGCTGTTCGTCGGCCGGATCGAGGGCGATCTGGCCGCCGACGGCGCCCGGCTGGACCTGGAGGACCTCACCGGTCACGTCGGGTCGGCGTTCGACGACGACTGCACCTGGGACATCACGCCGGACGGCAGCACCGTGGTCGTCCAGTGGGCGGTTCCCGAACACGTCGGCTCCCGGCACGCCATGGTCGCGATCGACGTGGCCACCGGGGACCGGACCATGCTGGCCGACGATCCCGGCCACGAGTACGAGACACCGAGGGTGTCGCCGGACGGCAGGCGGGTCGCGATGATCGCCGAGCGCAGGCCCAGCCCGGCCGAGCCCAACGAGCGCTGGGTCACCGTCGTCGACATCACCGGCGGCGACCTCACCCCGGTCGCCCAGGACTGGGACCGCTGGCCGGACACGCCGGTCTGGACGCCGGACGGCACGGCGGTCGTGGTGACCGCCGACGACGCCGGCCGCTCGCCCGCGTGGCGGATCGACGTCGCCACCGGCGAGGTCACCCGGCTCACCCCGGACCACGGCACCTACCTCGACCTGGCGATCACGCCCGACGGCCGCTGGCTGCACGCCAACCGCACGGCGATGGACAGCCCGGTCAGTCCGGTGCGGGTCGCGCTGGACGGGTCGGGCACGATCGAACCCCTGCTCGGCCCGGCCGAGGCATTGGACCTGCCGGGCATCCTGACCGAGGTCACCGCCACCGGCGAGGACGGCACCCCGGTGCGCGCCTGGCTCGCCGTGCCGCACGGCGCCGGTGCCGACTCCCCAGCGCCGCTGCTCCTGAAGATCCACGGCGGCCCGACGATGTCGGCCAAAGGCTGGTCGTGGCTGTCCAACACCTGGGTGTACGTGTCGCACGGGTACGCGGTGCTGATGCCGGACCCGGCGCTGTCCACCGGCTACGGCCAGGACTTCATCCGGCGCGGCTGGGGCGACTGGGGCGGTGCGCCGTACACCGACCTGATGCGGATCACCGACGCCACCCTGGAACGCGACGACATCGACGCCACCCGCACGGGTGCGCTGGGTGCGTCGTTCGGCGGCTACATGGCCAACTGGATCGCCGGCCACACCGACCGCTTCGCCGCGATCGTCACGCACGCCTCGGTCTGGCACCTCAACCAGTCCATGGACGTGGGTGACGTGGCGTACTGGTTCCGCCAGGAGATGACCTACGAGACGGCGGAGGCGATGTCGCCGCACCACTTCGCGGACGCCATCACCACCCCGATGCTGGTCACCCACGGCGACAAGGACTACCGGGTACCGATCAGCGAGGGCATGAAGCTGTGGTGGGACCTGTCGTCGCGGTCCAAGGCGGGCAACGGGTCCAGACCGCACAAGTTCCTCTACTACCCGACCGAGAACCACTTCGTGACCTCGCCCAACCACAACTTGGTCTGGCACGAGGCGGTGCTCGCCTTCTTCGACCACCACGTGCGCGGCATGCCGTGGCGACGCCACGACCTGCTCGGCTGACCGGAGTCCGGTTTCGCACGTAAGCTGCGGTCGTGCGGATGCGACCGACGCTGACCTGGGAGCCCACCGGCGACCCGCCGCCGCGCACCACGAGCCTCGCCGAGGTGGCCGAGGTGGTGGCGCGGCGACGGGTCGCCGTACTGTCCGGCGCCGGCCTGTCCACCGAGTCCGGCATTCCCGACTACCGGGGTGAGCAGGGCAGCCTGCGCCGCCACACACCCATGACCTACCAGGAGTTCGTGGCCAGCGAGACGGGCCGGCAGCGCTACTGGGCGCGCAGCCACGTCGGCTGGCGCACCATCGCCCGAGCCCACCCCAACGCCGGCCACCACGCGGTCGCCGCGCTGCGGTCCAGCGGCCACCTGTCCGGCGTGATCACCCAGAACGTCGACGGCCTCCACCAGGCGGCCGGCACGATGGGTGTGGTCGAGCTGCACGGCAGCCTGGACCGGGTCATCTGCATCGGCTGCCGCCGGTTGAGTGCGCGCGCCGAGCTGGATCGTCGGCTGCGTTCGGTCAATCCCGACTTCGAGGCCACCGCGACCAGGGTCAACCCGGACGGCGACGTGGAGCTGGCCGAGGACGTGGTCACCGGGTTCCGGCTGGTCGGCTGCGTGGAGTGTGGTGGCGGTGTGCTGAAGCCGGACGTGGTGTTCTTCGGTGAGAATGTGCCGAGGGAACGGGTGCGCCAGTGCTACGACCTGGTGGACGATTCGAGCGCGCTGCTCGTTCTCGGCTCGTCTCTGACGGTCATGTCCGGTCTGCGGTTCGTGCGGCATGCGGCTTCTGCCGGGAAGCCGGTGTTGATCATCAATCAGGGGCGGACGCGGGGGGACGTGCATGCCGATGTGCTGGTCGATCTTCCGTTGGGGCGGGCGTTGACTGAGCTCGTGGATCGGTTGGGCTGAGTTCGGGTTGGGCTCTCGCCCGGGTCGGGGGTGGCTCGGGCCGCTCCCTCCTTTGGAGGGTTTGCGTTGGGCCGCCGCTGTCCAGTGCGCTCCTTCGTCGCGTCGCTGCGCGATGGCTTCGCCACACTGGACAGCAACGACCCAACGCAAAAGCAGGCTGGGTATGAGGGAGCGGCCAGGACTGAAGCGACGATATGCCCCCATCCCCTGGCTTTCCCCGTTCGAGCGAAGTCGCAGTCCTGCCGGGGCGAAGCGCGAGCCCCGCCCAATCCTTGGTGGCACTGGCTTTCTGGACGATCCAGTCTTCTCCGCCGCTCCCTCACACCCAGCCGATCTTGATGCCGGGACTCCGCTGTCAAGAGTGGCGCAGCCATCGCGAAGCGACGCGACGCAGGAGCGCTCTTTACAGCGGTGGCCCGGCATCACAC
>DASUGU010000109.1:0-78780 GCA_036273855.1 Pseudonocardiaceae bacterium | reverse complement strand
CGGTTCCGGGGAAGCCGGGGGCGGCAGTGTCATGCAGGCCCTCGAAGGGCGACCGAGCAAGGCCGTCACCCCGGCTTCCGCCTAGTTCCTACCACAAGCCCCCTTGGCGGGCCTGCACGGAAGAGGGTGCACTAGTGACCGACCCGGTTGTCATCGGCAGTGAACGCAGTGAGATCGGTTTACCGGCCGCGATGGCCGTCCTCACCGCAGGTGGTTCGGCGCTGGACGCCGTGGAGGCGGGTCTGCGCCGCTGCGAGGACAACGTGGACGACCACTATGTCGGCACCGGTGGCCTGCCCAACGCGCAGGGCGTCGTCGAGCTGGACGCGTCGGTGATGATCGGCTCGTCGCGGGCGTTCGGCGCGGTCGGTGCCGTGCGGGGCTTCCCGAACCCGATCTCCATCGCCCGTGCCGTGCTGGAGAAACTGCCGCAGCACAGCCTGTTGGTCGGTACGGGGGCCGAGTTGTTCGCCGAGGAGAACGGTTTCGCCCGCGCGGAACTGCTCACCGACGAGTCCAAGAAGCTGTTCGTCTCCGCGCTCGCGGACTCCGCCGACTCGGTCGAGGGCGAGGACACCGCCGCCCTGGACGGCGACCAGCGCTACCGGCGGGGCGCCCTGGACCTGGTGCGCCGGTTCGCTCCGCACGACGGCCCGTGGGGCACGATCAACATCCTCGCGCTGGACCGGTTCGGCGAGCTGGTGGTCGGCGTGTCGACCAGCGGCTACCCGTGGAAGTACCCGGGCCGGGTCGGCGACTCGGCGATCCCCGGCGCCGGCAACTACGCCGACCTGCGCTACGGCGGCGCGGCCTGCACCGGCCGAGGCGAACTGAGCATGCGCTGCACCGGCGCCAGGGGCATCGTCGCCGAACTGGCCAAGGGCGCCGACCCGGCCGCCGCCTGCCGGGCGATGCTGGCCGACGCGGCACTGCTGCCCGACGAGTACCGGGCCGAACTGCGCTGCCTCGCCCTCACCCCGGACGGCCGGCACGGCGCCGCCGCCGGGCAGACCGGATCGGTGTACGCCGTGATGACGCGGACGTCCACCGAGCCCGAGTTCCACCCCAGGAGCGTGTTGTGAAGGTGTTCATCTCCTCCGACATGGAGGGCACGGCCGGTGTCGTCGACTGGGACCAGTGCGTGACCGGCGGCAGCCAGTACGACTACTACACCGGGCTGCTCACCGGTGAGGTGAACGCCGCGATCGAGGGCGCGGCAGCGGCCGGTGCCACCGAGTTCCTGGTCAACGACTCGCATTCGAAGATGGCCAACCTCAAACCCGATGCGCTGGCCGGCCGGGCCGCCTACCTGTCCGGCCGGTACAAGCCGATGTACATGATGCAGGGTCTGGACGCGAGCTTCGACGCCGTGTTCTTCGTGTCCTACCACGGTTCCATGGGCAGCCGGGGTTCCGTCCTGTCGCACACGTACTTCCCGACCGCGTTCGCCGAGGTCACCATCAACGGCGAGGTCGCGGGTGAGGCCGGCATCAACGCCCTGGTGGCCGCCGCGTACCAGGTGCCGATCGTGCTGGTTACCGGCGACGACACCACAGCGGTCGAGACCCGGCGGTTCTGCCCGGACATCCACGCCGTCGTGGTGAAGAAGTCGGTCACCCGGTTCGCCGCCGAGTCGCTGCACCCGGCCACCGCCCGCGACCTGATCCGCGACGAGGCCACGGCCGCGATCCAAGCCCTCGCCGTGGCCCGACCGCCCGCCATCTCGACACCGGTGACGCTGGACATCGCATTCCGCGGCAGCGACTACTGCGAACTGGCCGACCGGATCGAGGGCGTCAAGCGCACCGGCGACCTGGCCGCCAGCATCGTCGGCGACGATCCACTGTGGATCTACCAGACGTTCATCACCGTGGTGCTGCTGTGCCGCGGTCTGGTCGAGTGAGGGGGAGTAGGTGCGGATCTTCGACAGCAACTGGATGCAGGTAGCCGAGTACCTCGAGCACGACGACCGGATCGTCCTGCCGGTCGGGTCGACCGAACAACACGGCTACCTGTCGCTGGGCACCGACGCGCTGCTCGCCGAGCGGGTGTCGGTGGAGGCCGCCGAACCACTGGGCATCCCGGTGCTGCCGGTGCTGCCGTTCGGCATGGCACCCTACTTCGCCCGGTTCCCGGGCAGCATGAGCCTGCGGATCAGCACCTACGTAGAGGTCCTGCGGGATCTGCTGGACGGCCTGTCCGCACAGGGTTTCCGCCGGATCGCCGTGGTCAACGGGCACGGCGGCAACGCCCCGGTGGCCGGTCTGATCCGGGAGTGGATCAGCCAGCCGCGCCTGGAGCGGGTGCAGGTGCTGTTCCACAGCTGGTACAACGCGCCGAAGACGGCCGCCGCCGCGAGCACGTTCGACGACGATCAGTACCACGGCTCGTGGCTGGAGAACTTCCCGTGGACGCGGGTGGCAGGCGCCGAGATCCCCGCCGGCAGCGCACCGGTGCTGGCCCGCGAACTGGTGCTCAACTCGACGGCCGACGAGGTGAAGGAACTCGCCCCGGACGGCGTGCTCGGCGGGGCCTACGCCCGTTCCGACGACGACATGCTGGTCATGTGGAACGCCGGTGTCGCGGAGGTCCGCGAGCTGCTGACCGACGGATGGCTGGCGAAATGAGCCGTGTCGCGGTCGTCACCGGCACGGCACAGGGCATCGGCGCGGCCATCGCCTCGGCACTCGCCCAGGACGGCACCAAAGTCCATGGCATCGACAAGGACACCGTCGACGTCACCGACGCCACCGCCGTCGGCGACTTCTTCGCCGGCATCGGGCCGGTGGACATCCTGGTGAACAACGCGGGCGGTGTCGTCGGGCAGGTCCACCAGCCCATCGAGGAGATCACCGACGATGCGTGGCAGGCCGTGGTCGCCGCCAATCTGACCAGCACGTTCCTGTGCACCAGGGCGGTGGCGCCCGGCATGAAGGAGCGGCAGTGGGGCCGGATCGTGAACATCTCGTCCGGCGCCGGGCGCAGCGTCAGCCTCACCGGTATCCAGGCGTACGCCAGTGCCAAGGCGGGCCAGATCGGCTTCACCCGGCAGATGGCACACGAACTCGGTCCGTTCGGCATCACGGTCAACACGATCGCGCCCGGCTTCGTGCTGTCCAATCCCACCACGGTGAAGCAGTGGGAGAGCTACGGCGAGCAGGGCCAGGCCGCGCTCGTGGAGGGCATCGCCACCCGCAGGCTCGGCAGGCCCGAGGACATCGCACACGGCGTGCGGTTCTTCGTCGGCGAACAGTCGTCCTGGATCACCGGCCAGACACTCTCGATTGACGGTGGACATGCTCTCTTTTGATGCCGACGACGGCGCCTATGTCGCGGAACTGGCCGAGTTCGTCGCCGTGCCCAGCATCAGCAGGGACGCCACGGCCGACACCATGCGCACGGCCGCCACGTGGCTGGCCGAACGGCTGTCCTTCGCCGGCGGCCGGGTGGTGGAGACCGACGGCCACCCCGCCGTGCGGGCCGACTGGCTGGGCGCACCGGGCGCGCCCACCGTGCTGGTCTACGGGCACTACGACGTGCAGCCCACCGGTGATCTCGCCGAATGGGTGGCTCCGCCGTTCGAGCTGACCGTGGACGGTGACGTGCTGCGCGGCCGGGGCGTCAGCGACGACAAGGGCCCGGTCTACATCGTGCTGAAGGTGGCGCAGGCGTTCGCCGAGCAGGAAGGCGGGCTGCCGCTGAACGTGCGGTTCCTGTTCGAGGGCGAGGAGGAGATCGGCAGCCCACACCTGCCGGCCTACCTGCGCGAGCACGCCGACGAACTGGCCGCCGATCTGGTGATCTCGGCCGACGGCGCCATGTGGCGGCCCGGTGAGCCGTCGCTGTCCATCGCGTCCAAGGGCCTGCTCACGTGCGACGTCGAGGTCACCGGTGCCGCGGGCGACCTGCACTCCGGCCGCTACGGCGGCACGGTGGCCAACCCGGTGCACGCGCTGGCCGAGATCCTCGCCGGGCTGCACGGCCCGGACGGCCGGGTCGCGGTATCCGGCTTCTACGACGGCATCCCGGAACTGAGCGAGCAGCGCCGGGCCGACATCGCCGCCGTGCCGTTCGACGAGGACGCCTACCGGGCGGATCTCGGCGTCCCCGAGACGTTCGGCGAGGCCGGTTACTCGACGCTGGAACGCCTGTGGGAGCGGCCCACCCTGGAGGTCAACGGCGTCCGGGGCGGCGGCAAGTACACCGTGATCCCGCACGTCGCGGTCGGCCACGTGTCCTGCCGGCTGGTGCCCGGCCAGCAACCGGACCGGGTGCTCGCCTCGATCACCGAGCACATCGCGGCCCACTGCCCGGCCGGCGTGCGGGTGGCCGTGCGGCCGGACGAGGGTGCCGTGCCGGCGTACACCATCGCGCCCGACCATCCGGCGATCACGGCGGCATCGGTGGCACTCGCCGACGTCTATCCCGGGCAGGGTGTGCTGTTGGCGGTGATCGCCGGGACGCTGCCGGCGACGGCGCTGTTCGAGGACGTGCTCGGCGCCAAGACGTTGTTCTTCTCGTTCTCCACGTCGGACGAGAACCTGCACGCGCCCAACGAGTTCCTGCGCACCGCGCGGCTGCGCGAGGGCATGCGGGCGTGGGAACTGTTGTGGCGTCGACTGGCCGAAGGGATCGCCACATGACCTTGGCGGGATTGTCGGAGGAGTTCTTCCAGCTCAAGCACAGCACCGATCCGTTCAGCGCCACGCTGCTCGGCGTGTCCGACTTCGACGACCTGGTGCCCGATCCCGGCCGGGACGGCGCGGCGGCGACCTCGGCCCGGTTCGCCGACCTGGAACGGCGGCTGGCCGCGATCCCCACCGACGGCATGACCGTGGTGGACCTGATCAACCACGCCGTGCTGGGCAGGCTGTCCTGGGCCACCCGGTCGGACCTGGAACACGGCCTGTGGGAGGCGGCCGCGTCCGCCGACGGCTATGCCGCACCGCACTCGATGATGTTCATGGCCGTGCCCACGGCACCGCTGCGCGACGCGGGCGATGTCGAGAAGTACGAACGGCGGCTGGCCGCACTGCCGGAGTTCCTGGACGGTCTGCTGGCCCGCTACCGGAAGGCGGCGGTCGACGGTCGTCCGTCCACGAAGTCGGGCGTCGGCCAGGCACTGGACCAGTTGGACGGTCACCTGGCGGCCGACCTGGGCGTGTTCCTGAAGGTGGCACTGCCGGAGGGCGCCGGCCGGGCGAAGATCACCGAGTTGGTCACCGACGCCATTCGGCCCGCCGTGCGTCGGTTGCGCAACGGCATCGAGCGGGATGTGCTGCCCTCGGCCAGGGACGACGACCGTGTGGGCATCCGGTTCGTGGACGGCGGCGAGGCCGGTTACCGCGCCGCCGTGCGCCGCCACACCACCACCGACCTGACACCCGACGAGATCCACCAGATCGGCCTGGACCTGCTCGCCGACCTCCGCACCGAATGGGCCGAGTTGGGCGGCAGGGTGCTGGGCACCCGGGACGTGCCGGAGATCCTCACCCGGCTGCGCGAGGACCCCGCGCTGCGTTTCCGGACCAGCGGCCAGATCGTCACGGCGGTGACGGAGGCGTTGCGCAGGGCCGAAGCCGCCCGCGACGACTGGTTCCCGCCGTTCCGGATCGCCGACTGCGTCATCGAGGAGATCGACCCGATCGAGGCGGGCAACGCGGCCCTGGCCCACTACCGCCCACCGGCCGACGACGGTTCCCGGCCCGGCGCGCACTGCGTGCTCACGACGAAGCCGGGGGAGCGGTACGTCTACGAGTACGAGGCGCTGGCGTTCCACGAGAGCACGCCCGGCCACCACCTGCAGATCGCGTCCGCGCAGACCCTCACCGAACTGCCCAGGTACCGCCGGTTCCTGGACGCCGAGGTGTGCGGGTACGTCGAGGGGTGGGGCCTGTACTGCGAGCGGCTGGCCGACGAGATGGGCCTGTACACGTCCGACACGGCACGGCTGGGCATGCTGTCGTTCGACGCGCTGCGCGCGTGCCGGCTGGTGGTCGACACCGGCATGCACCACCTGGGCTGGTCGCGCCAGCAGGCCAGGCAGTTCATGTGGGACAACACGGCGACGACGTGGGCCAACGTGCGCAACGAGATCGACCGCTACATCTCCTGGCCCGGCCAGGCATTGGCCTACGCCATCGGCCGCCGCGAGATCCGCCGCCTGCGTGCCGTGGCCGAGCGGCGGTTGGGTGCGGCGTTCGACATCCGCGAGTTCCACGGCACGGTCCTGGGCCATGCCGCCGTGCCGCTGGACGTGCTGGACGGCATCGTGAGCCGTTGGCTGGACGCGGCCGCCTGACACCGGTCCGGCATCATGTCCGCGTGCTGACGACGGTGGGCGGTCGGGCGGTGGTGTCGAGCGAGCGGTTGCGAGGCGGGTCCAAGAAGGGTGTCTACCGGCTCGCACTGGACGACGGAACGTCCTGCGTCGCCTACTTGTGGGGCCCGGACGAGGACTACTGGCCGGCCACCGAGACCGCCACCGACGATCCCTTCGGCCACGCCAGCGGTCTCGCCCTGTTCCAGGCGGCCCACCGGACGCTGTCCGGGATCGGCGTGCGGGTCCCGAAGCTGCTCGACATCGACGAGGGTCGAGCGATCGTCGAGGACGTGCGCGGCGGCTCGCTGGAAGCCCTGGCGCGTAGCGACCCGGCCCGCGCCGACGCGGTGACCACGCGGCTGGCCGAGATGGTCCGCATGATGCACCGGGTCCGGTCCGACCACTACGGCCGGCCGGGCGCCCGGTTGTCCGCACCGGCCGAGGACGTCGTGTTGCACCGCGCCACCGCCGACCTCGCCGACGCGGCGGCCAGGGTCGAGCGGATCGCCGCCGTGGCAACCGATGTCGCCGACCTGTTGCGGCAACGGCGGGCAGCGGTGCCGCCACGCGCCTCGTACGGCCTCATCCACGGTGAACTCGGCCCCGACCACGTCCTGATCGACGATCGCGGCGAACCGGTGATGGTCGACATCGAGGGCGTGATGTGGTTCGACACCGAGTGGGAACACGTGTTCCTGGCACTGCGCTTCGGTGACCGGTACCGCCATTTCCACGCCGACGACCTGGACGAGTCCCGCGTCCGGCTCTACCGGCCGGCCCTGTCCCTCTCGCTGGTCGCGGGCCCGCTGCGCCTGCTGGACGGCACCTTCCCGGACCGGGCCGGGATGCTCGAGATCGTGGCGCACAACACGGAGCGGGTGCTGGCCGAGCTTCGGTGATCGTTAAGGTGTCGGCCGTGTACCCAGAACCCCGCCTGGTCCGCGTGGACGACCGTGTGCTCACCGTCGAGGACACCGGCCCGGCAGACGGCTTTCCGGTGCTCGTGCACTCCGGCCACGGCTCCCGCCACGTCGCGCCCGCGGCGGCGCGGGAGGCGCGGGACGCCGGCCTCCGGCTGATCGGCTACGACCGGCCGGCGTACGGCGGCTCGACGCCCAGGCCCGGCCGCTCACTCGCCGACTGCGCCCCCGACGTCGAGGCGGTCCTGCGGGAACTCGACCTGGAGCGGATCGCGGTCTGGGGCTTCTCCGCAGGCGGGCCGTACGCCCTGGCCACGGCCGCGTTGCTGCCCAAGGCGGTGGCCGCGGTGTGCCTGTTCGCGTCGCCCGGCCCGTACGGCGTGCCCGGCTTCGACTTCCTCGACGGGCTGGCGGACACCGACCGCGAGGACGTGCACGTCTTCTTCACCGACCGCGCCGCCGCCCGGGAGCGGTTCCGCAGGGACAGCACCGAACTGTACGACCGCGCGTTCACGCCCGGCGCCGACGACGAGGCCGCGCACCACCTGGCGTCGGTCTACCGCGACGGCTGGACCCACGGCGACGACGGCCGCTGGGACGACTGGAGTGCCTTCCTGCGCCCGTGGGGCATCGACTTCGGCGACATCATCGCCCCGGTCGGCCTGTGGCACGGCGACATGCCGGCCCACTCCCGCTGGCTGGCCTCCCAGATCCCGCACAGCACGACCCACCACTCGGAATCCGAGGACAACGACCGCCGCAGGGCCCACACCTGGATCCGGGACCAGCTCGCCTAGCGACGGCCACAACCGAAAGTGGCCTGATCAGTCGGCCTGGAACTGGACCTTAACGGCGTCCACTCCGCTGGCTAACGTGCTGTGCATGATGCTCTTCGCCCAGATCAGCGACACGCACCTGGACGGCAGCCGGCACCGGCTGGACCGGGCGACGGCGGTGGTGTCGTACCTGAACGAGCTGTCGATGCCGCTGGAGGCAGTCCTGCTCACCGGCGACATCGCCGACCGCGGCCTGCCGGCCGAGTACGAGCAGGCGCGGGACCTGCTCGCGACCTCGCCGCACCCGGTGTTCCCGTGTCCCGGCAACCACGACCACCGGAGCGCCTACCGCGAGACGCTGCTCGGCACCGCAGGGTCGGACGCGCCGGTCAACCAGGCCCACGAGACCGAGCAGGCGCTGTTCGCGCTGTGCGACTCGACCATCCCCGGCAGCGACGGCGGCCGCCTCGCCGACGAGACCGTCGCGTGGCTGGACGACACCCTGGCCCAGCACCCTGACCTGCCCGCGTTCGTGTGCTTCCACCACCCACCGGTCGTGCTGCACAGTCCGTTCAGCGACGGCATCCGGCTGGCCGACGAGCAACGCCTGGCGGACGTGCTGGCGCGGCACCCGCAGGTGGTGGCTGTCCTGTGCGGGCACGCCCACACGCCGGCCGCCACCATGTTCGCCGGCCGACCGCTACGGGTGGCGCCGGGCGTGGCGTCCACCCAGGTGTTGCCGTGGGAGCAGGGCGAGATCGCCACCGACGCGGTGCCGCCGGGACTCGCCTTCCACGTCCTGGACGACCAGCGGCGGCTCACCACCCACTACCGGGTGGTCACCTGACCGGAGGCTCGTGTATCAACACATCGTGACGAGCGCGCGAATCGATCTCCGGTCCGACACGGTGGCGGGTCCCTCGGCGGCGATGCGGAAGGCCATGGCCGACGCCGAGGTCGGCGACGACCTGTTCGACGACGACCCGACGGTGAACCGGTTGCAGGACCGGGTGGCCGAGCTGACCGGCAAGGCCGCGGCCCTGTTCCTGCCGACCGGCACGCTGTGCAACGAGATCGCCATGCACGTCCACGCCCGGTCGGGACACTTCGTGGTGTGCGAACAGAACGCACACGTGGGCGGCCACGAGGTCACGTCCGCCGCCCTGCTGTCCGGTGTCGCGTTCCGCTACATCCCTTCGGTGGGCCGGGGCATGATCACACCGGAGCAGGTGGCCGAGGCGCTGGAGCCCGACCCGTACGGCGTCAACGTGGTCGACCTGGTGACGCTGGAGAACACCCACCAGATCGGCGGCGGCACGCCGATCCCGCTCGACGAGGTGCGCGCGATCGCCACGGTGTGCCACGACCGCGGTGTCCCGCTGTACCTGGACGGCGCCCGGATCTTCAACGCCTGCACGGTGACCGGGACGAAGTTGAGCGAGTACGCGGCCGAGGTCGACTCGCTGATGTTCTGCCTGTCCAAGGGTTTGGGCGCGCCGATCGGTTCGGTCCTGGCCGGTGACGCCGATTTCATCGCCGAGGCGAAGCGGATGAAGATCCTCATGGGCGCCGGCTGGCGCCAGGCCGGCATCCTGGCCGCCGCCGGCCTGATCGCCCTGGAACAGGGCCCCGGCCGCCTGGCCGACGACCACGCCAACGCCCGCCGCCTGGCCGAGGGCGTCAACACGATCCTGCCCGACTCGGTCGACCTGGCCGCGGTCGCCACGAACATCGTCTTCGTCGACGTCGCGGCCACCGGCCACAGCGCCCCGGAATGGGCGGCGGCGCTGGCCGCCAACGGCCTGCTGGTCACCATGGTCGACGGCCGGGTCCGCATGCTCACCCACGTGGAGATCGCCGACGCCGGCATCGACCGGGTCCTCACCATCTGGCGCGACACGGCCGCTGAACTTATAAGGTAAGGATCTCGGCGAAGGAGGCATCCGTGACGTCTCTGCCCCCACCTGACGCGGCTCGGTTGGCGGCGCTCAGCGAGCACTTCGGGTTCGGCCTGTCCGCGGCGGAACTCGCCGATTTCGCACCCGCCGTGGCCGGCTCGCTGGACGCGTCGGTCGCCGTCGAGGCGCTCTACGAACGCACCGCGCCCACACCGCCGGACCGCGCGTGGGCCAGCCCCACGGCCGAGCAGAACCCGCTCGGCGCCTGGTACGTCACGACGTCCGTCACCGAGTCCACCGACGGCCCGCTGGCCGGGCGCACGGTCGCCGTGAAGGACAACGTGTCCCTCGCCGGCGTGCCGATGATGAACGGATCGCGCTCGGTGGAGGGCTTCGTGCCGCGCCGGGACGCCGTGGTCGTGCGCAGGCTGTTGGACGCCGGTGCGACCGTCAAGGGCAAGTCGGTGTGCGAGGACCTGTGCTTCTCCGGCGGCAGCTTCACGTCCCAGCCGGGTCCGGTGCGCAACCCGTGGGACCTCACGAGGAACGCGGGCGGGTCGTCCAGTGGTAGCGGCGCGCTGGTGGCCAGCGGCGAGGTCGACATGGCGCTGGGCGGTGACCAGGGCGGCTCGATCCGCATCCCGAGCGCGTTCTGCGGTGTGGTCGGGCACAAGCCGACCCACGGCCTGGTGCCCTACACCGGTGCGTTCCCCATCGAGCGGACCATCGACCACCTCGGCCCGATCACCAGAACCGTCGCCGACGCGGCCCTGGTGCTGAACGTCCTGGCCGGCGTGGACGGCCAGGACCCGCGCCAGCCCGACGTGATCGAACCGGTCGACTACGTGGCGGCACTCGCCGAGTCGGCCGCCGGGCTGCGGATCGGCGTGGTGACCGAGGGCTTCGCTACCGCGGTGTCCGGGCCGGGTGTCGACGACTCGGTACGGGCCGCGCTGGAGGTGTTGCGTTCAGCCGGGTTGACGGTCTCGGACGTGTCGATCCCGTGGCACACCGACGGGATGAACGTGTGGAACGTGATCGCCACCGAGGGCGCGTCGTACCAGATGATCGACGGCAACGCGTTCGGCATGAACGTCGAGGACTTCTACGACCCCGAGCTGATCACGCACTACGCGCGCCAGCGGGTGGCGCGCGGTTCGGAGCTGTCCAAGACCGTGCAGCTGGTCGGGTTGTCCGGCAGGTACACCTACGAGGTGGGCGGCGGCCGGTACTACGCGATGGCCCGCCACCTCGCCCGCGAGTTGCGCGCCGCCTACGACGCGGCGCTGGACGAGTTCGACGTGCTCGCGATGCCCACCCTGCCGTACACCGCGCGGCAGATCCCGCCGCCCGACGTCAAGCTGGCCGACTACCTGGATACCGCGCTGTCGATGGTCGGCAACACGGCACCGTTCGACGTGTCCGGTCACCCGGCGTGCTCGGTGCCGGCCGGCCTGGTCGACGGGTTGCCCGCCGGCCTGATGCTGATCGGCAGGCGGTTCGCCGACGCCACCGTGCTGCGGGTGGCGCACACCTACGAACAGGCGGTCGGCGGCTTCGCCCGGCCACCTTCGGCGTGAAGGAGATCTGATGGACCTGCCCGTGCCCGAGGACGACGGCGCCGCCGACCACCTGCCCGGAACGGCGTTGCCAGCACTGGAGTTCGTCGGCACGTCCGGCGAGGTGGTCCGGCTGGACAAGCTCGGCGCCGGCCGCACGGTGCTCTACGTGTACCCGCGCACCGGCCGGCCGGACACGGAGCTGCCCGACGGCTGGGACGCGATCCCGGGCGCCCGCGGCTGCACCCCCGAGGCGTGCGGTTTCCGCGACCACCACGCCGACCTGGTCGATGCGGGCGCCGCCGGGGTGTTCGGACTGTCCAGTCAGGACACCGACTACCAGCGGGAAGCCGTGGAGCGCCTGCGGTTGCCGTTCCAGATGCTCGCCGACCCGTCGCTGAAACTGGCCGAGGCGCTGAACCTGCCGACGTTCGAGGCCGGCGGCATGACGCTGTACCGGCGACTTACCATGATCGTCCAGGACGGCGTCATCGAGCACGTGTTCTACCCGGTGTTCCCGCCGGACGGACACGCCGAACAGGTACTGGCCTGGTTCAGGGCGCACTGAGCAGGGCGGCCAGGGCCGGCAATTGGGCCGGGTCGGTGAGGGCCGAGCCCACCGCGACCACGTCGGCGCCCGCCGTGAGGAAGTTTTGGGCGTTCGTCGCGTCGATGCCGCCGGTCGCCACCAGGTGGACGTCGGGGAACGGGCCGCGTAGCGCTCGGATGTGGGCGGTGCCCAGGACGCTCGCCGGGAACAGTTTGACCCACGTGTGTCCGGCGCGGAGCGCGGTCTGCAACTCGGTCGGCGTGGACATGCCGGGCAGGTGCGGCAGGCCGGATCGGTGGGAGTGTGCGGCGACGGCCGGGTCGTGGCCGGGGGCGACGGTGAACGCGGCCCCGGCCGCCCGGACGGCGTCCACCTGTTCCACCGTGTACACCGTGCCCGCGCCGACCAGGTGACCGTGCGGGCCGGCGGCGGCGACCGCGGCCCGCAGCGACTCGATCTGCGACGGCACCTCCACCGTCACCTCCACGGCGGTGACACCCAACTCCCAAGCATGCTCGGCCATGGCTACCGTCCGGTCCGGGTCGAACCCGCGCAGGATCGCCATCAACGGCCGGCCGGCGAACAGGTCAGCGAAGAAGTCAGCCACGATCACTCCCGGTCAGGTCCAGCCGAGCCCATTCGTCGTCGGGCAGGTCGATCCGCTCACACAGCCACGACCGGGCAGGCAGGTGGCCGTGGTCGCTGCGCACGCTCAACGCGGCCGCCGCTACCAGGTGCCCGAACCGCAGCCGCTCCCGGTCGCCCAGCCCTTCCAGCACACCGGCCAGGTAGCCGGCGGCGAACGCGTCGCCCGCACCGACCGGTTCCACCACGGTCACCGGGGGAGTCGGCACGAACACGTCCCCCGCGTACGCGCCGACCGCGCCGTCCTTCACCACCACCGTCTCCGGGTGGGGGAGCAGGTCCCGGACGGCCGCCGGTGTCGGGCAACCCCACAGCAGCCGCGCCTCGTCGAAGCCGACGAACACCAGATCGCTGGCGTCGGCCAATTCGGCCAGCACCGGGGCGGCCTCGTGGACCGGCCACAGCGCGGGCCGGTAGTTGACGTCGAAGCTCACCACCCGGCCCGGCACCCGGTCGCGAACCGCCGTGCGCACCAGCTCCCGCGCGCTGGCGGACAGCGCTGCCGTGATGCCGGACAGATGCAGGATCCGCCCTTCGGCGTCCAACGCATCCGGCCCCAGCGCGGCCGCTGGCGATCCCTCGCGGTAGTAGTGCACCGTGGTCTGCCCGGCGCCGGGATTCTTGACGTAGACACCGGTCCGCCCGGGCACGCGCACCACGGCACTGATGTCCACGCCCGCCGCGCCGATCTGGCGCAGCACCATTTCCCCGAACGGGTCGTCACCCAGCCTGCTCACCCACCGCGCGGAATGCCCCAGCTCGATCAGGTAAATGGCCACATTGGACTCCGCGCCACCCACGTGCACAGCCAGGGAAGTGGCATCGGCCAACGGCACCGGCTCACGTGGCACCAACATCACCATGGTCTCCCCGATGGTGACGACGTCGACGGTCATCGCCCGAGCCAGCCGCCGTCGACGGGCACCAGCGCTCCGTGCACGTAGTCCGACGCGCGCGACGCCAGGAACACGGCCACCCCGGCGAGGTCCTCCGGCCGCCCCCACCGACCGGCCGGAATGCGTTCCACAATGGACCGGCTGCGGTCCGGATCGTCCTGGAGTGCCTGGGTGTTGTCGGTGGTGATGTAGCCGGGGACGATCGCGTTGACGTTCACCCCGCGTGGCGCCCATTCGTTCGCCAACGCCCTGGTGAGCCCGGCGATCCCGGACTTGGCGGCGGCGTAGCCGGGCACGAACAGGCCGCCCTGGAAGCTGAGCACCGACGCGGTGAACACGACCTTGCCCGAACCCCTGGCCAGCATCGCGCCGCCGATCTCCCTGGTCAGCACGAAATGCGACGACAGGTTGACCGCCAGCACGTGGTCCCAGTCCTCGTCCGGGTGCTCGGCCGCCGGGCTGCGGGCGATGGTGCCGGCGTTGTTCACCAGGATGTCGACCCGCTGTTCGGCCATACGCCGCCCGAAGGCGAGTACCGCGGCCCGGTCGGCGAAGTCGACCTGGTCTCCCTCGAACGACCTGCCGTGCGCGGTGACCCGGCGTTCCACTTCGCTGCCGGTGGGTTCCAGGTGCGCGCTGGCCGCGATGATGTCGGCTCCGGCAGCGGCAAGGGCGTCCGTCATGGCCAGTCCGATGCCGCGCCGGGCACCGGTCACCAGTGCGACCTTGCCGGTGAGATCGAACAGTCCCGTCACGCCCGCAGACTAACCCGACGCCCGCCGCCGCTCCGCATCCTCCCTGCGCTGCCGGGCACGCACGCCAGGCCAGCCGCCCGTCTCGACGTGCGCCACGAGCACACCGTCCCGTTCCTCGACGTCGTACCGGGACATCGGCCACCGCGCGACGTCGAAGGGCATCCCGGTCGCCCGGTCGAACGCCCAGGAGTGGTTGGGGCAGCGGAACACGTCACCCACGTCCTCGATGTCGCCACCGGTGTGCGGGCACACGGCGGAGAACAGCCGCCACTGGTCACCGTCGCGGGTCAGGAAGTAGTCGGAGCCCACGATCTCGACGCGGGCGGGCAGCCTGCCGAAATCGGCCACCCGCCCCAACTCGACGGCGTCGATCACCAAGCCGGAAGCGCCGTCAGCCCAGCATCTCCGGCCGCTCCCACGGTTCGCCGAGCACGTGGTGCGCCAGGAAGGCGAACACCGTCTGGTACCAGACCTTCGCGTGGTTGGGCGTCAGGATCCAGTGGTTCTCGTCCGGGAAGTACAGGAACTTGTGCTGGGACGAGCCGTCCGGCGCCTTGGAGCGGGACTGGAGGTCCCACCACAGTCGCAGCGCCTCGCCGATCGGCACCCGGTAGTCGCGGTCGCCGTGGATGACCAGCATCGGCGTGACGATCGCGTCGGCGGACAGGTGCGGCGAGTTGTGCTCCGCCATGTCCGCCGTCATCTCGCGCATCCAGAAGAACGACGCGTCCGTGGTGGTGCCGAACTGGTCCAGCGCCCACAGCGACGCGTGCGTGACGATCGCGCCGAACCGGTCGGTGTGGCCGGCCACCCAGTTGGCCATGTAGCCGCCGAACGAGCCGCCCATCGCGGCCGTGCGATCCGCGTCGATGTCGTCGCGCGCCACTGCCGCGTCGGTGATCGACATCAGGTCGGTGAACGGGGCCTCGCCCCACTTGCCCCAGCCACGACGGATCATCTCGATGCCGTAGCCGGTGGACAGGGCCGGGTCGGGCAGCAGCACGGCGTACCCGCGAGCCACCGCCAGCCACGGGTTCCACCGCCAGGTCCACGCGTTCCACGAGCCGAGCGGGCCGCCGTGGATCCACAGCAGCAGCGGTGCCGGGTGGGCGGCGTCGGCGTCGTGCGGCAGGGCCAGCCAGGCCCGCACCGGTGTGCCGTCGGCGGCCGTGGTGGTGACCTCGTCCAGCCGGCCGGGCAGTGCCAGCGGCTCGGCCGGGCCGCGCAGCTCCTGCACCGCGCCGGACCCGTCCGCCGCCACCCGCACCGGAGTACGCGGGCTGGCCCACGAGGTCCGCAACGCGTAGACCCAGCGGCCGTCGGGGGAGATGTGGACGTCGGCGTAGGTGAAGTCGTCCGACGTGATGCGGGCCGGCTCGCCGGTGGTCGCGTCGACCCGCCAGATCGGGCCCCGGCCCTGGTCGTCGGCGGTCACGATCAGCGCGGTGCCGTCCGGCGTCCACTGGCCGATCTGCGGCCAGCGGTCCCACTCGGCGGTCAGCGGGCGCACCTCGCCGCCCGCCGTCGGCACGAGCGCCAGCCAGTTGTTGCCGGGATCGTGCGGGGTGGAGCGCCGGTTGACCCGGATGGCCACCTGGGTGCCGTCCGGCGACAGCGTCGGCGAGTCGAACTGGTGGTCGGCGTCGTCGGCGAGGGTGCGCCGCTCGCCGGTCGCGACGTCGATCGCCACGACGGTGCCGCGCTGCGAGCCGCCCGACTCGGCGACGGTCCAGCTGGCGACGATCGTCGTGCCGTCCGCCGAGATGTCCCAGCTCGCCTCGCTCCGTAACGCCCGACCGACGTGGCCGGTCAGGTCACGGGGCCCGTCGTCGTCCGCGACGAACAGCCGGGTGCTGGCCGGGCCGAGGTCGTGGTCCCAGAACCGGACCGGGTACTCCTCGTGCAGGATCGCGCTGACGTGCGAGTCCTTCCGCAGCTTGCGGACGGTCTGGTCGGCGTCCGTGTCGTCGGCGGAGGGCAACAGCGCCGACCCGAAGGTGACGGTGCCGGCCTGCTTGGCGACCCGCACGCCCTGCACGCCACCGGCCATGCTCGCCACCCGCTGGGCGTCGCCGCCGCCCGCGGGCAGTCGCCACAGCGCGGCCGCCGAACCGGTGGGGTCGCTGGGATCGGCGTCGGGCAGCGGCCGCTTCGACACGAACAGCAGGTCGCCGGAGGGCGTGAACGCCGGACTCGACTCGCCTTCCGCGCTGTTGGTCAGCTGCCTGGCCGGCTGCTCACCGTCCGGGTCGACCTCCCAGATGGCGCTCCGGTAACGGCTGTGCTCACGGTCCGGCGTCGCCACGGTGACGACGAGCCGTCGTCCGTCTGGCGAGAGCCGGAGTCCCTCCACCCTGGGCAGGTCGACGTAGGCGTCGAGATCGGTGAACGGTCCTCCAACGCTGGCGGCAGAACTCGAGTCGCTGGTCACACCGCATTCTTACCACTGCTAACGGCTGTTCTGGAGGGGACGATTCCGGCACCCCTGATCAGGGCCAGCACGCGTCCGGTTCGGTGCCCCGGAGGATGCCCCGGGCGAGCGTGGTCAGCTGGGCCACCTGGTCCTCGGTGAGCATGTCGAAGACGTGGCGCCGGACGGCCTCGGCGTGCTTGGGTGCGGCGGCGACGAGCAGGTCCCAGCCGGCGTTGGTGAGGATCGCGTGGGTGTAGCGGCGGTTGTCCGGGGACGGCTCGCGGCGGACGGCGCCCCGGATCTCCAGCTTCTTGATCACGTTGGACAGCCGGGACAGTGACCCGTTGACGATCGCGGCCAGCTCACCCATGCTCAGCGCCCAGCAGTCGGCCGCGGACAGGGCACTGAGCACGAAGTACTCGAACAGCGTCAGCTGCGAGTCGCGCTGGAGCTGCGCCTCCAGCGCCGCGGGGAGCTTGATCACCACCCCGGCCAGTGCCCGCCACGCGTCCTGCTCGGCCGGGGTCAGCCAGCGGACGTCCCCGGGCGTCTCGGTGGACTGGTCCATGTCTACAGCGTAAGGGCCGGGCGGGCGGTGTGGCGTACACCTCATGCTTCAAGTTTGAAACATCTGCTACCTTGAGTTCAAGCTTGAACCATGAACCAGAGGGAGTCGTCATGTCGCTGTTCCGGCTGGATGCCAGCATTCGCCTGGAGGGCTCGGCGAGCCGTGAGCTGGCCGATCTCGTCGAGGCAGAGTGGGTCCAGGCCCACGGGAGCGAGGGCGTCCGCAGGCGGCACATCGGGGTGGACGTCCTGCCGGCCGACGCGTGGCCCTCGGCCGTGTCCGCGAAGTTCGTCCCGGAGGACCAGCACGACGACCGGCAGCGCGCGGCGGCCGCGCTGGCCGACCAGCTGATCGACGAGCTGCTCGACGCCGACGCCGTGCTGCTGGCCGTGCCGCTCTACAACTACGGCGTCTCGCAGCACATCAAGACCTACCTCGACCTGATCATGACCGACCCGAGGGCTACGTCGGCGGAACCGCTGCTCGCCGGCAAGCCGGTCGTGCTGATCACCACCCGGGGCGGCGCCTACGGTCCCGGCACACCCCGGCACGGCTGGGACCACTCGACCGGCTACCTGCGCCGCATCCTGGCCGACCAGTGGGGCGCCGACCTCACGGTCATCGAGCGCGAGTTCACCCTGGTGGGCGTGAACCCGGCGCTGGACTCGTTCACCGACGTGGCCGCCGACCTGCACATCGCCGCCCGCGACGCCGCCGTCGAAGCGGGCCGCGCACTGGCCGCAGCCGTGCCCAGCCGGGTGTGAGTCAGCCGGCCTGCGCGCGGCCGTCCCGGAAGAACCGGACGACACCGTCCACGTCGCCCAGTTCGGCGACCGGCCGCGCGGCGCCGAACGGCGCGTTCCAGAACGGCCCCTCGCGGCGCTGGAACGGCCCGACGTAGGCGTAGGGCACGACGCTGTAGTCGTCACCGGGTGACACTCCGTAGTTCACCTCGTCCGCCGTGATCGCGACGTCGAAGTGTTCCGGCCACAGCACCGGCTCCTCACCGCCGAACGCCCGCAGCGCCCGGTCACCGGTGAGCAGTGCCGACAGCAGCGTCGCCACGGCCGCCGGGTCGAGGGTGATCATCTCGTTCGGGCCGATGTCCGGACCGCCCGCGTAGACGTCCACCGGCGCCCCGGCGTCGATGCCCGCCGACGCCCCCACATCGGTGTAGCTGCGACCGGCCAACGGCACCCGCCCGGCCTCGACGACCAGATCGGTGCCCTCGACCCGCAGCGCGGGCGCGGCAACCGTGGCGAAGCCGCCGTCCACCACCCTCAGGTCGATCCGTCCCGTCGCACGGTGTTGCGGACCCGCCAACAGCAGTTCCGCGACACCGTGCAGGGATTGCCGAGTCATGGCCAGCACCTGGTCGTCCATGTCCGGCAGGCTACGGGGTCCGGGACGGTCGCGCCGACTCCGCGACCGGGGCCGCGCGCCGGCTGTTCGGCGCGGGCAGCAGGAAGATCAGCAGGCAGGTCGCCACGGCCGCCGCCAGGCAGAACAGGGCGGCCACCTGGATGGCCGTGGTGTAGGCGGCCGGCAGGCTGCCCGGCGCCCGGGCCGCCGCGCCCGCGGGCAGCGTCGCGAACAGCGCCGTGCCGACGATCGCGACACCCAGCGCCTGACCGAACCGCTGCGCCGTGGCCACCACACCGCCCGCCGACCCCGCGTCGTCGAGCGTCACCTCGTTGAGGATGACCCCGATGATCGGGGCACCGAGCAACAGCGCGCCCGCCCCCGCGAGGAACGTGCCCGGTGCCAGCCACGCGCCGTCGACCCTGCTGCCCAGCAGGCGCACCGCGGCGATCGTGCCCGCCGTGCCGACGGTGAGCAGGACCGCACCCGCGTGCAACGCGTGCCGGCCGAACCGGCGCACCGCTCTGTCCGAAATGGACGATCCGACGAACGTGCCGACCGCGAACGGCAGCAACGCCAACCCGCCCGCCACCGGTGACGCACCGAGTCCGAGTTGCAGATAGGCCGACAGCGCGAACTGGAGGCTGGCGAAACACACGAACTGGCAGACCACGATCGCGACACCGGCACCGAACACCCGGTCGCCGAACAGGCGCACGTTCACCAACGGCGTCCTGCGGGTCCGCGCCTCCCAGCGGACGAAACCGGCGAGCGCCGGCACCGCGGCCACCAGCAGCACGAAACTCCACCACGGCCAACCCTGGCCGTAGCCCTGGATGAGCGGAAACTCCAGCAACAGCAACGCCACCGCCAGCAGCACGACACCGACCGGATCGATGCCACCCCTCCCGGCCCTGCGCTCCGGCAGTATCCGGACGGCGGCCACCAGCGCCACCACGCCGATCGGCACGTTCAGCAGGAAGATCGACCGCCACGCCAGGCCCCACATGTCGGCACCGATCAGGATCCCGCCGAGCACCGGACCGGCGGCCGAGGCGATCCCGGCCACCGCTCCGTACCAGCTGAACGCCCTGCCGCGCACGTCGGGCGGGAACGCCGCCTGGATCATGGCGAGGATGGCCGGGTTCATGGTGCCGGCCGCGACACCCTGCAACACCCGCCAGCCGATGAGCTGCTCCGCTGTCGATGCCGTGCTGCACGACAAGGACGCGACCGTGAAGCCCGCCAGACCGAGCACGAACATCCGGCGGTGGCCGACATGGTCACCCAGCCGCCCGGCGGGTATGAGCACCAGGCCGTAGGCGAGCGCGTAGCCGCTGAGCATCCACTGGGCCGCCGGGTAGCCGGCGTGCAGGTTCTGCTGCACCGCAGGGATCGCCACGTTCATGATCGTGCCGTCCAGCAGGATCATGAAGAACCCGGCGAGCACCACCGCCAGCACGGCCCAGCGGTTCCGGTCGGGCATCAGCGGTCGACCAGTTCGAACGTCACGGCGGGGCGGCCGCCGAACCGGTCGGCGGCTGCCGCCGTCGCGTTGGTGAGCAGCGTGGTGGCGTACTCGTGCGGATCGTCGTCGGTCAGCGCGGCGACATAGGTGGCGTGCGCGGCCAGGGACGCGATGGCCCGGTCGAGGGTTTCGGTCACGTCGACCGCGTGTGCGGCCAGCGGGGACGCGTTGATCCCGACCCGGCGCACACCTGCCCACGGCTGAAGGCCCTCGTCGCCGAGTGAACGGAACAACCATTCGTTACCCGCGTCGGCCGTGGCGTCCAGCACCGCACGGCCGACCGCCCGGTGGTCCGGCGTGTTCCAGCGGCCGGGTGCCCAGTAGTCGTGGTGGTTGATGGTGAGCACGAGTTCGGGCCGCCTGCGCCGGATGATCCGCGTGATGTCCTGCCGCAGCGCGACGCCCTCCTCGATCGTGCCGTCGGCGTGCCTCAGGAACTCGACGTCCGACACGCCGACCAGACCGGCGCTGTGCCGTTGCTCCTGCTCCCGGATCGGGCCGGCGCGATCCGGGGCGAGGCCGGCGATGCCCGCCTCGCCGCTGGTCACCATCACGTAGCCCACGTCCCGCCCGGCAGCGGTCCACGCGGCCACCGCGCCGGCCATCCCGTACTCGACGTCGTCCGGGTGGGCCACGATCACCAGTGCCCGCTCCCAGTCCGTCGGCATCTCGGCAAGCTGTTCAGCCATGCCATTAAGTTTACATGCTGTGCACTTGGTAAAACTATACAGCTTGTGTAGTTTGATAGGGTGATGTTGGACAGCCGTTCCAGGGCAAGGGAGTCGACAGTGGCTCGATCCATCGTGGAGCCGCGCAACCTGCGCAGTGAACGCACCAGGGCGGAACTACTCGCCGCCATGCGGTCACTGCTGGAGGAACAGGGCTTCCAGGCCCTGTCCATGGCGGCCGTAGCCGAGCGGGCCGGCGTGTCCCGCCGGGCGGTGTACCTGCACTTCAACTCGCGCACCGACCTGGTCACCGCGCTGTTCGACTACGTCAGCCGCGAGGAGCGGCTCGCCGAGTCGCTGCGGGCGGTCTGGGACGCCCCGTCCGGCGTCGATGCGCTCGACGAATGGGCCCGGCACCTGGCCCGGTACACGCCGAGGGTGCTGGCCGTGGACAACGCCGTCGAACTCGTGCGCGACCAGGACGACGACGCCCGCAAGCACCACAGGACCGTCGTCCGGCAGCAACGGGCGAACGCCCGCAGGCTGATCAGGTGGCTGCACGAGGACGGCGTTCTGGCCCCCGGCTGGACGGTCGACACGGCCACCGAGATGTTCTGGGCGCTCATGTCACCCGACGTCGTGCGCCGGCTCGTGGTCGACCTGCACTGGTCCCGCAGGCAACTGGCGGAACATCTGATCCGGACGTTCCGCGCCGTGTTCGTGACCCCGAACGGAAGGGAATGATCATGTCGCTCAAGGTGGCCGTCATCTACTACTCCGCCACCGGCAACGTCCACCAACTCGCCACCGCGTTCGCCGACGGCGGGCGGGAGGCAGGCGCCGAGGTGCGGCTGCGCCGCGTCGAGGAGTTCGCACCGGACGCCGCGATCGACAGCAACCCGGCGTGGCGCGACCACGTCGACGCGACCGCCGACATCCCGGTCGCCACCCACGACGACCTGCGCTGGGCCGACGCCTACGCCTTCGGCACCCCCACCCGCTACGGCAACGTGGCGGCGCAACTGAAGCAGTTCATCGACACCACGGCCGGTCTCTGGGCGGCAGGCGAGCTGTCCGACAAGGCCGTCACGGGCTTCACGTCCGCGATCAACACCCACGGCGGCAACGAGTCGACCCTGCTGGCGCTGTACAACACGATGTGCCACTGGGGTGCCGTCATCGTCCCGCCCGGCTACACCGCGGACGAGTTCGGCGCCGCGGGCGGCAACCCCTACGGCGTCTCGCACCCGTCGATGGACGGCGCGCCAGGGGAGCGGGCGCTGGCCGCGGCACGGGTGCAGGCCCACCGGCTGGTCCGGATCGGCGCGTCGATCGCCACCGCCCGGGTCGCCGTGTAGCCGGGAACTTCCTGAAGTACCCGCATGCCACCCAGGCGACTGCGTTACCGTTGTCCGGCCCTGGCTCGTGCATGTCGCAACCCGTGGAAGTGCCGTTGGACGCCTCCAGCTCGGCCTTCACCCCGGCCGGCATCCTGGCGGCCATCGGGGACCTCCGCCGCCCGCTGCACGTCGTCCGGGCGGGGGAGGGCTACGAACCGGGCGTCACCGTCGGGCCGGTCGACGGCTACGAGCTACTCGGCACCCTGCCGCCGATGTATCCGGAGTGGCTGGGCGACCGGTCGTTCACCAGGGAGCACGGCGTCCGCTTCCCTTACGTGGCGGGTGAGATGGCCAACGGGATCGCGACGACGGCACTGGTGGCCGCGATGGCGCGGGCCGAGATGCTGGCCTTCTTCGGCGCGGCCGGGCTCGCCCTGCCGGTGATCGACAAGGCCGTCCACGAACTGGCCGGTCTCCCCACCTGGGGCGTGAACCTGATCCACACGCCCGCCGAAGCCGGCCACGAGGACGCCCTGGTCGACCTGCTGGTGCGAGCCGGTGCGCCGGTCGTGTCGGCGTCGGCGTTCCTGGAGCTCACCCCGGCGGTCGTGCGGTGCGCGGTCGCCGGGGTGCGGGCCGACCGGCAGGGCGATCCGGTGCGGGCCCGGCGGCTGTTCGCGAAGGTGTCGCGGCCCGAGGTGGCCGAGCGGTTCCTGTCCCCGCCACCGGCAGACCTGCTGCGCACGCTGCGGGACCGAGGGCAGCTCACCGAGGACGAAATCCGTCTGGCGCAACACATGCCGGTCGCCGAGGACGTGACGGTCGAAGCGGACAGCGGCGGCCATACCGACAACCGGCCACTCGCCGTCGTGCTCCCGGCGATCCGCGCGCTGCGCGACCGGCTGGCCCACCAGTACGGCTACCGAAGACCCGTGCGAATCGGCGCCGCCGGTGGCCTCGGTGAACCGGCGGGGGTGGCAGCGGCGTTCGCGGCCGGTGCCGCCTACGTGGTCACCGGGACGATCAACCAGCTCGCGGCGGAGGCCGGACTGTCCGGCGCCGCCAAGGAACTACTCGCCGAGGCCGATCTCGCCGACGTCGTCATGGCCCCGGCCGCCGACATGTTCGAGTACGGCATCCGCGTGCAGGTGTTGCGCCGGGGCACCCTGTTCGCCGCGCGGGCCACCCAGCTGTACGAGGTGTACCAGACGTACTCGTCGCTGGAGGACGTTCCGGCCGAGGTGCGTGACCGCATCGAGAAGGACGTGCTGCGCAACACCTTCGACGACGCCTGGGCGCAGACCCGACAGTTCTGGACGGAACGGGACCCCCGTGAAGTGGACCGGGCACTGACCGATGCGCGCCACCGCATGGCCCTGGTGTTCCGGTCCTACCTCGGCCTGTCCAGCCGCTGGGCCATCGACGGCGACCCGACCCGGCGCACCGACTACCAGATCTGGTGCGGACCCGCGATCGGCGCGTTCAACCGCTGGGTCGAGGGCAGCCCGCTCGCGGTGCCGGAACACCGCACGGTCAGCCAGATCGCGCTGAACCTGCTGGAAGGCGCGGCGACCATCACCCGGGCGCACCAGGTGCGCACCTACGGCGTCGCCGTGCCGGACGGCGCGTTCGTCCACCGCCCCCGTCTGCTGTCGTGAGGAGCGCCATGCCGGACAGCACACAGGTTCCCGTCGCCGTGGTCGGCCTGGCCGCGCTGATGCCGGGCGCCACGAACGTCACCGAGTACTGGCACAACATCGTCACCGGACGCGACCTGATCACCGACGTCCCCGCGACCCACTGGTCGGCGGACGACTACTACGACCCCGATCCGGCCGCACCCGACAAGACCTTCGCCCGGCGGGGCGCGTTCCTGCCGGAGATCGACTTCGACCCGCTGGCCCACGGATTGCCGCCGGCCACGCTCACCGCCCTGGACCCCGGCCAGCTCATGGGTCTGGTGGCCGCGGACGCACTGCTCGCAGACCTCGACGACGGCCTCGCCGGTCCACTGGACCGGGAACGGGTCAGCGTGATCCTGGGCAGTTCGACCCTGTCCAGGGTGGGCCTGATGGACTCCCGCCTGCAACGCCCGGTGTGGCGGAAAGCCTTGCGGGAACAGGGAATCGACGACGCCACGGCCGAGGCGGTATGTGACCGGATCGCCGAGCAGTACGTGCCGTGGCAGGAAGCCACGTTCCCCGGCCTGCTGTCCAACGTCGTCGCCGGTCGGATCGCCAACCGGCTCGACCTGCACGGCACCAACTGCACCGTCGACGCCGCGTGCGCGAGTTCGCTGGCCGCACTCACCTCGGCGGTCAACGAGTTGTCGCTCGGCCTGGCCGACCTGGTGATCACCGGCGGTGTGGACGCCACCAACAACCCGCTGATGTACGTGTGCTTCAGCAAGACACCCGCGCTGTCGCCCACGGGTGACGTGCGGCCGTTCGCCGGCGACGCCGACGGCACCATGCTCGGCGAGGGCGTCGCGATGGTGGGCCTGAAGCGGTTGGACGCCGCCGAGCGGGACGGCGACCGGATCTACGCGGTGATCCGGGGGATCGGCTCGTCGTCGGACGGCCGGGGCAGCGCGATCTACGCGCCCGTGCCGGAGGGCCAGGTCAGGGCGCTGGACAGGGCCTACCAGGCGGCCGGCTACGGCCCGGACACGGTGGAACTCGTCGAAGCACACGGCACCGCGACACCGGCCGGTGATGCCGCGGAGTTCGCATCATTGCGCCAGGTGTTCGACGGCAGCGGCCGGTCGGACCGGCAGTGGTGTGCGCTGGGCACGGTGAAGTCGCAGATCGGCCACACCAAGTCGGCAGCGGGCGCCGCCGGACTGGTGAAGGCCGTGCTCGCCCTGCACCACCGGGTGCTGCCGCCGACCATCAAGGTGACGCGACCGAACAGCCGGTTCGACGTCGAGCACAGCGCGTTCTACCTCAACACCTCGGCCCGGCCGTGGGTCCGGTCGCCGGACCATCCGCGCCGGGCGTCGGTGTCGAGTTTCGGCTTCGGCGGGTCGAACTTCCATGTGGCGCTGGAGGAATACCGGTCCGCGACGCCGTCCGCCACGCCGGTACGGTCCGAGGCACGGTCGCCGAGGGCCGGCCGGATCGCATTCGTGTTCCCCGGGCAGGGCGCCCAGTACGTCGGCATGGGTGGGGACGTGGCCATGGCGTTCCCGCAGGCGCAGGACGTGTGGGACGCCGTGGCGTCCGTCGACTTCGACGAGTGCGCGCTGCGCGACGTCGTGTTCCCGCCCCCGGTGTTCTCCGACGACGACCGGGTCGCCCAGCAACACAGGCTCACCGCGACGGCCTGGGCCCAACCGGCGCTGGCCGCGCACAGCCTGTCGTTGCTGGCCATGCTGTCGTCGGTCGGGATCGAGCCCGACTGCGTCGCGGGCCACAGCCTCGGTGAACTCGTGGCGCTGCACGCGGCAGGCGTCATGAGCGCGGCCGATCTCGTGCGCCTGGCCAGGCGCCGGGGTGAGCTGATGGCGGAGATCGACGGTCCGCCGGGTGCGATGCTCGCCGTCGCGGCTGATCGGGCCACGGTCACGTCGGCGATCGACGCGGCGGACTCGGTGTGGCCGGCCAACGTCAACGCGCCCCGCCAGACCGTCGTGTCCGGTACGGCGACCGCGATCGACCTGCTGCACAAGCGGTTGTCCGCCGACGGCATCGCGGCCCGCCGGCTGGACGTGTCGGCCGCGTTCCACAGCCCGCTGGTGGCGTCGGTGACCGAGCCGCTGCGGCGGTTCCTCGACGACCTGCCGCTGGCCGCGCCCACGATCGACGTCTACGGCAACGCCGACGCGACCGTCTACCCCAGTGACCCGGACGCCGTCCGCGCCCGGCTCGCCGCCCACTCGACGTCACCGGTCCGGTTCCACGACCAGATCGAGGCGATGTACGCCGACGGCGTCCGCACGTTCGTCGAGGTCGGTGCCGGCTCGGCGCTCACCGGCCTGATCGGGCAGATTCTCGGCGGCCGCGAACACCTCGCGGTGAGTCTCGAGCGGCGTGGCCGCGACGGTGTCACCGCATGGCGGGAGGCACTGGACCGACTCACCGAATGGGGCGTTCCGGCGGCTCGACCGTCCACCCCGCCCCGGCCGGCGCGTGCCGAGCCACGGATGACCGTGCCGATCAACGGCACCGGCTACCGACCTCCTGCTGCCAGCACTCCACCCACCGTCCCACTGGAGCCCGCCGTGCCCGACCATCGCGAACCGACGCCCGCCGCACCGAGCGCGCAGTGGCTGACGGCGGTGCAGGAACTGCAACACCAGACCGCCGAGGCGCACATGCACTTCCAGGACGTCCTCGCCGACGCCCACCGCGCCTACCTGCGACTGGCCGAGAACACGTTCGCCGCCTTCGCCGCGCCCGGCACGTACGTCCCGCCAGTACCGGCTGCCGTCCTCCCACCGTCGCCACCAGCGGCGATCGCACCACCACCGGTCCTGGCGCCCGCGCCGCAGGTGATGGCACCGCCGCCGGCCATGGCACCGCAGCCGGTTGCCGCGCCACCGCAGCCGGCCGCGACATCGCTTGATCTCCGGCTGCTGCTGGACGTGGTCGCCGACAAGACCGGCTACCCGGTCGACATGCTCAACGGCTCCATGGATCTCGAGGCCGACCTGGGCATCGACTCCATCAAGAAGGTGGAGATCTTCTCCACGGTCCGCCAGCGCGTGGCGGGCATGCCGCCTGCCGACTCGCCGCAGATGGCCCAACTGTTCCAGTTGCGCACGCTCGACCAGATCGTCCGCTGGGCGGACAACGGCCACACGGCCCACACCGCCCACGCCGGTCGCGACCGGAGCGGCAACGGGGATCCGGGACCACCACCCCTGCGCCGACTGATCCCGCGTCGGATCGCCGCACCCGCCTGTGGCCTGGCGCTCGCCGGGCTCACCGAAGCGCCCCTGGTCGTCGTCGACGGCGGCAGTGGCCTGGCGGCGGCGGTGGTCGATCACCTCCTCTCGCACCACATCGCGGCTGTCGCCGCGGACGCACCCGAGCCCGATTCATGGGGCGTGATCCTGCTGCACGGCATGGCCTCCCGGCCCGACGCCCTCCGCGCCGCCTTCCGTTCCGCCAGAACGGTGGCGGCGAGCATGACCGAGCGGGGCGGCGTCTTCGTGACGGTGCAGGACACCGGCGGATGCTTCGGACTGGTCGACACCGCCCGCGCCACACTCGGCGGATTGGCCGCGCTGGCCAGGACCGCTGCCCTGGAATGGCCGCAGGCCACGGTGAAGGCCATCGACTGCGAACGTGGTGCCCGCGATGACGACACCGTCGCCGCCGCGATCGTCGCCGAGTTACTGACCGGCGGCGCGACACTCGACGTGGGCCTGCAAGCGAATGGCGCCCGCTGGACGGTCGGCCTGTCCGATGCCCAGGTGCCCGCCGCCGATCCGGTGATCACGGCCGGCTCGGTGGTGGTGGCGACCGGCGGCGCCCGAGGGGTCACCGCAGCCGCCCTGCACGCACTGGCCGCCGCCCACCGACCGAGGATGCTGCTGCTCGGCCGTACCGAACTCGCCGACGAACCACCCGGCCTGGCCACCGCGACCGACGAACCGTCCCTGACCCGCCTCCTGGCCGGCCGACTCCGCGACGCCACACCGGCCGTGCTCACCGCCCGCGCCCGCACCATCCTGGCCGTGCGCGAGATCCGCGTCACGCTGGACGCGATCCAGCGCACCGGCGCGACGGTCCGCTACGCCACTGTCGACGTCACCGACCGGGCAGCACTGGCCCGCGAACTGGATCGCGCCCGCCGCGACTGGGGGCCGATCACCGCTCTCGTCCACGGGGCCGGGGTGCTCGCCGACCGGCGTATCGCCGACAAGACGGACGACCAGTTCGACCGGGTCTACGACACGAAAGTCGCCGGCTGGCAGGCACTTCTCGCCGCGACCGAGGCCGACCCGCTGCGGCTGCTGTGCGTGTTCACGTCCGTCGCGGCCCGCTTCGGCAACCCTGGCCAGAGCGACTACGCGATGGCCAACGAGACCCTCAACCACTTGGCCGTAGCCGAACGCGAACGCCGCCCGGACTGCCGCGTGCGCGCGATCGGCTGGGGACCGTGGGCCGGCGGCATGGTCACCGAATCACTCGCCGTCCACTTCGCCGATCATGGCGTGGCGCTCATCCCGCTCGACACGGGCGCCCGCGCGTTCGTCACCGAGGTCGACGGCGCCGACCCGGCCACCACCGTCCTGATCGCCGCCGGCTTCGACGCGCCACAACCGAGACTGGCCACCGAGATCACGGTCACCGGGACCACCCACGCCCACCTCGCCGACCACGTTCCCGCGCGCACCCCGGTGCTCCCGCTCGCGGTCGCGCTGGAGTGGTTCGCGGCAGCGGGTCGCTCCCGCCACCCGGACCGGGAGACCGACCTACGGAACGTCCGGGTGCTGCGCCGAGCCGACCTGCCAGACCTGACGGCCGGCCACCGCTACACCATCGACGGCGACAGCGAGGGCAACCTCCGGCTGTCGTCCGGTGCCACACACTGTGCCGCCCGCCTCGCCGCACCGGAGCCCTCGTCCACTGCCTGGCCCGCGCTGACCGGCACGACCGGCATCGATTCCGTCTACGCCAGTCCCGTGCTCTTCCACGGGCCGCGATTGCACGCCCTGCAAGGGATCGAGCTGTCGGCGGAGGGAGCGGACGCCACCGTGGTGGGTGTGTGGGAACTGGGCTGGACCGATGGTCCATGGTGGACGGACCCGGCCGCCGTCGACGGCGCTCTGCAGGCGGCCGTGCTGTGGGCGAGTCACGCGATCGGTGAGGCGACGCTGCCGATGGGCGTCGACCGGTTCCGGGTGCATCGGGTCGGACCGGCGCCGGGGCCGTTGCGCTGCCTGGTGCGTGCCGGAACGGTCACCGACGGGCAGACGCGATGCGACATCGCCCTGCTCGACGCGGACGGCGAACCACGGGCCGAGTTGTTCGGCGTCAGCCTGATCCGCCGCCCCGACATGGCGCTCACCACGACCGCGGGCGCCGGATGACCACGTTCGAACCGATCGCGATCGTCGGCCGGGGTTGCGTGCTGCCCGGTGCGCTGACCCCTGCCCAGTTCTGGGACGACATCGCCCACGGCACGGTCAGCATCGGACCGGTACTGCCGACCGACTGGCGCCTGCCACCGCACAACTCGCCCGACGCGACGGCCGGCATGGTCCGTGGTTTCGACGAGGTGTTCGACCCCACCGGCTTCCACGTCGCTCCCGGCGAGGTCGCCACCGCCGATCCGGCCCTGCGGTGGGTGCTGCACGCCGCCCGGGCTGCCCTCCGCGAAGCCGGCCGCGACGGTCCGCAGCCGCGCGCCGGCCTGATCCTGGGCAGTCTCGGCTTCCCCAGCCGTGGGCTGGCCGCCTACGCCGAGCGTGTCTGGCTGGCCGACCGCCCCGACCTGCGCGCCACGATCCCCGAACCACCGGGCATCACCGCCCGCTCCCGGTTCTGCTCCGGCCTGCCGGCGCACACCGTTGCCCAGGCGTTGGGACTGGGCGGGGGAGCGGTCACCGTCGAGGCCGCGTGCGCGTCGGCGCTGTATGCCGTCAAGATCGCCTGTGACCGCCTGCACGACGGAACAACCGACCTGATGCTGGCCGGCGCGGTGAGTGGTTGCGACGGGCTGATCATCAACCTGGGCTTCGCGGCGCTCGGCGGCCTGAGCCGCACGGGTCGCAGCCGGCCGTTCCACCGTGAGGCCGACGGGCTGGTGCCCGCCGAGGGCGTGGCGATGGTCGCGCTGATGCGGCTGCGGGACGCGGTCGCCGGGCGGGTGCCGATCCTCGGTGTGGGGCGCGGTGTCGGCCTGTCCAACGACGGTCGTACCGGCGGTTTTCTGGCGCCCGCCGAGGACGGCCAGACCCGGGCGATGCGCGCGGCCTACCAGCAGGCGGGCTTCGGCCCGGACACCGTGTCGCTGCTGGAGTGCCACGCCACCGGTACGCCGATCGGCGACGCCGTCGAAGCCCGGTCCACGGCTGCTTTCTTCGCCGGCCATCCCGATCTGCCGGTCGGCTCGGCCAAGTCGAACGTCGGCCACCTGCTCACCGCGTCCGGTGCGGCCGGTCTGCTCAAGTTGCTCGGTGCCATCGAGGCAGGTGTGCGCCCGGCAACGGCGGGTGATGCCGATCCGATCGGCGAGTTGTGCGGTCCGTTGCGGCTGTTGACCGCCAACGAACCGTGGCCGGGTCGGCGGCGGGCGGCGCTGAGTGCGTTCGGGTTCGGCGGCAACAACGCCCATCTGGTCCTTGAGGCGTTCGACCCTGCCCCGGTCAGCGTCGCGATGCCCAGGCCGGCCGGTGAGATCGCGATCGTCGCGCTCGGCACCCGGGTCGCCGGCCACGACGCCGACGCCTTCCGCGACGCGCTCCTGACCGGCCGACCCCTGACCAGCACCCAGCAGGACATCGACGTCACCCTCGCGGGCCTGCGCTTCCCACCCCGCGATCTCGCCGAAACACTCGGCCAGCAGGTCCTCGTGCTGGAGGCCGCCCGCGACGCGGCATCGGGCGTGGGCCTCCCGGCTGAGCGCACCATGATTCTGATCGGAATGGGCACCGACCCGGAGACCGCGCGCATCCACGCCCGGCAACGACTGGACGCCTGGCCCGCCACACCGGCCGGAACGGCCGTCAGCCCGACACTGACGGCGGCCCGTGTGCTCGGCAGCATGGCCAACATCACGGCTAATCGGGTGGGCGCCCAGCTCGACCTGGCAGGCCCGGCGTTCGCCGTGTGCGCCGAGGAGGCATCGGGTTCGGTCGCGCTGGACCTCGCCGTCCGCGCACTGCGAGCGGGTGAGGTGGACGCGGCGGTCGTCGGTGCGGTCGACCTGTCCGACGAGCCGGTCCATCCGGCAGCGGTGGCCGAACTCGGCGGCACCATGATTCCCTCGAACGCGGCAGTCGTCCTGGTGGTGAAGCGACTCGCCGACGCCCGTGCGGCGGGCGACCCGGTGCTGGCGACCATCGAACCGAGAACCGAGACCAAGCCCGACTGGGTGATCGGCGCCGGTGACTTCGAACCCGCGGAACTCTTCGGCGCACCCCATGCGGCGCGCGGCCTGCTCGCCGTCGCGGCGGCAACTCTGGCCCTACGCCACCGCGCACTGCCCCGCGTCCGCGAGAACGCGGCACCGTGGCCGACCGTCGCGACCGCCGATGTCGTGACGCCCGTGCTGGGCACGGCGCCACACAGGATCCGGCTGCGAGCGGGCGACGCCGCATCCTGGTCACCCGTGCGACCGCCCGAGGTGCACGTGTACACCGGTGCCGAGCTGGATCTCGGTGACGCCAGGCTGGCCGTGGTCGCCCGCGACGCCCGGCACCTCGGCGAGCAACTCGCCGCTGCCCGGCGGTGGCTGGCCGACGGTGGCCCACGTCCGGATGGTGTCGCGTTCCGAGCGGAACCGGTGGGCGGTGAGACGGCGTTCGTCTACACCAAGGGTTCCGCCGCCTACGCGGGCATGGGAGCCGATCTCATGCTCGCGTTCCCGGGCCTGGCCGACATGGACGGCGTCGACCTGGCCGCGTGGGCGTACCGGGGCGACGGCCGGCCGGGTGACTCGCTGGAGCAGATCCTCGGCGTCGGCTACGTCGCCCGCCTGCACACCCGGATCAGCCGCGAGGTGCTGGGCATCCGGCCCGACGCCGCGATCGGCTACTCGTCCGGCGAGTCGGCCGCGTTGGTGGCGTTGGACGTGTGGCGTGACGCGTCCGCGCTGGCCGCCGACGCGCGGGCGAGCGAGCTGTTCACCCACGAGTTGGGCGGCGAACTGCGTGCCGTGCGGCGGTACTGGGCGCGGACCGGCATCGTGGGCGAGCAGTGGTCCGGCTTCGTGGTGTCGGCGGACGCCGAGCGGGTGCGCGAAATGGTGCGCGACGAGATCGGCGTCCACCTGACCGCCGTATGCGCGCCCGGCACGTGTGTGATCGCGGGGGAGCGGCAGGCGTGCGAGTCGTTCGTGAAGCGGCTGGAACCCGGTGCGTGCGTGCGGATCAACTACGACCTGGTCGCCCACGCGCCGGAGGTCGAGGAGGTGCGTGAACGGTGGCACGCCCTGCACCGGCGACCGTGTGCCGACGTACCGGACATCCGGTTCTACCGAGGCGCCACCGGCGAGCCGTACCACCCGACAGCGGACTCGGCCGCCGACGCGCTCACCGAACAGGCGATAGCGCCCGTCGACTTCCCGGCCGTGATCGAACGCGCCTGGCGGGACGGCGTCCGCGTGTTCATCGAGCACGGTCCGGGTGCCCAGTGCACCGGCTGGATCCGGCGCATCCTGGGCAGCAGGAACCACGTCGCGGTCGCGATGGACGCACCGCAGGGCGACGGCCTGTGGCCACTGGCCACAGTGGTCGCCGAGCTGGCGGCGGCCGGTGTCGACGTCCGGGTCGACGCGCTGCCGTCGCTGTTCGGACCACCGCCGACCGCCCGGGGCGCCACGGTCAGCGTCCCGACCCGGCTCCCCGCACCGACGTTCCCGGCGGTGTACACGGTGCTCGAACGGGCACCGGAACTCACCCCGATGCCGGCTGCCACGCCGAGCCCGGTCGTCGCATGGCAGGACATGGTGACGGCCGCCCACAACCAGTACCTCGACCTGCAAACGTCCGTCCACCAACAGTTCCTGGCCACGCGAGCGGCGGCGCTGAGTGCGCTGAGAGCCCCACGACGACCTCGATTCGACCGGGCGACGTTGGAGCACCTCGCCGTCGGCCGGATCTCCGACGTGTTCGGTCCGCGGTTCGCGGTGCAGGACGACGACGTGCGCCAGACGAGGATGCCGCGCCCGCCGCTGCTGCTCGCCGACCGGGTCACCGGCATCGACGCCGAGCCCGGCTCGATGAGCACCGGCACGATCTGGACCGAGACCGACATCACCCGCGACGCCTGGTACCTGGACGCGACCGGCAGGATGCCTGCCGGGCTGCTCGTCGAGGCGGGTCAGGCGGACCTGTTGCTGATCAGCTGGCTGGGCGCGGACCTGGAGAACCGGGGCAGGCGGGTCTACCGCCTGCTGGGCAGCGAGGTCACGTTCCACGCCGCGCCACCCGCACCGGGCGCGACCCTCCGGTACGAGATCCGCGTCGTCGACCACGTCACGCACGGCCCGGTCCGGTTGTTCTTCTTCGAGTACGACTGCCGTAGCGGCGGTGAACTCGTGCTGACCGTGCGCCAGGGCCAGGCGGGCTTCTTCTCCGACGAGGAACTGGCCAACACCGGCGGTGTGCTGTGGGACCCGGCGGCGAGCACCCCTGAACCGGACCCGCCGATGGACCCGCCGGCCGTCCGGTGCACGGCCGACTCGTTCGACGCGGCCGCCGTGCTGGCGTTCAGCGACGGTCGCCCGGACGAGTGTTTCGGTCCCGGGTGGGAGGTGACGAGGGCCGACGTGCGGAGTCCCCGGATCGGGTCGGGCCGGTTGCGGTTGCTCGACGAGGTGCCGGTGTTCGACCCGGCGGGCGGCCCGTGGCGGCGGGGTTACCTGCGGGCGCACACGGCGATCAGCGCCGAAGACTGGTTCTTCGACGGGCATTTCCACAACGACCCGTGCATGCCGGGCACGCTGATGTCGGAGGGGTGCCTGCAGGCGGTGTCGTTCTTCCTGGCGGCGTGCGGGTTCACGGTCGGCAGGGACGGGTGGCGGTTCGAGCCGGTGGCCGGTCGGCCGTCGCGGATGCGGTGCCGCGGTCAGGCCACGCCGGCCAGCCGAAGCCTGACGTACGAGGTGTTCGTGTCGTCGGTGACGGCCGGTCCCGTGCCGACCGTGGTGGCCGACGTGCTGGTCACGGTTGACGCGGTGAAGGCGCTGCATGTCGCGGACTGCGCGGTGCGGCTGGTACCGGACTGGCCGCTGGACCAGTGGCGCCATAGTGGTCTGCCGGCGATCCAGCGCACGGCCGATCCGGTGCCACCGCCGGAGTTGGGCGGTCTGGTGGGTCATGTCGACCCGGAACCGGTCGCGTCAATCGAGGGCCTGCGACTGGGCTATGCGTCGCTGCTGGCGTGTGCGTGGGGGCGGCCGAGCGACGGCCTGGGCCCGATGGCGGAGGTGTTCGCCGGGCCGCGACGACCGCCGCGCCTGCCGGGCCCGCCGTACCACTTCATGAGCCGGGTCACGGCGATAACCGGTCCGTACCAGGGCATGGCGGTTGGATCCACAGTAGACGTTGCGTATGACGTGCCGGACGAGGCGTGGTACTTCGCCGAGCGCACCATGCCGGTGGCCGTCCTGATGGAGATGGCGCTGCAACCGTGCGGCTGGCTGGGATGTTACGTGGGCAGCCCGGTCCAGATGGACACGGAATTGTTGTTCCGCAACCTGGACGGCGACATACGGCTGTTCCGCGAGGTCCGGCCGGGCACGAAAGCGGTGCGCACCAGGGCCGAGCTGACGGCCGTCTCGCACATCAACGGCATGATCATCGAGTCGTTCCGGATCGACTGCGAGGCCGACGGCGAGCCGCTACTGGGTGGTACGGCGGTGTTCGGCTACTTCTCCGCGGCGGCGTTCGCCGACCAACCGGGCCTCCCACCGACGTCCGACGAACGCGCCCGCTTGGTCGAACCGACGTCGTTCACCGCAGCGCCTCGGGACCACGGACCGATGCTGACGATGCTCGACCGGATCACCGGCTACTGGCCGGAGGGCGGCGCGGCGGGCCTGGGGCGGGTGCGAGCGGAGATCGACGTCGACCCTGGTGCGTGGTTCTTCAAGGCGCACTTCTTCCAGGACCCGGTGATGCCCGGCTCGCTCGGCGTGGAGGCGATGTGCCAGCTGCTGCGGTGGTACATGGCCGAGAGAGGCATCGGCGACAGCATCGAACCGGTGGCCGTCAACGAGCCGTTGACGTGGACCTACCGAGGCCAGATCGTCCCCACCGACCGCCTGATCACCATCGAACTGGAGATCCTGGAAATCCACGCCACCACCGTGGCCGCCACGGCCTGGCTCTGGATCGACGGCCGCCGCATCTACCGCCTCGACAGGTTCGCCATCCGAGCGGTCGCGGAATAACGGCCTCACGCGTGCTCGGTGGACGGGCCAACACCGTTCGCCGGCAGTTTCGTAGTCGGATCGACGCCTGTCAGCCGATCCGCGCCCAGGGACGCGGTGCGAGCTTCGTCCGTGCCGGTGATCACCCTGTTCGTGGTGTCCTTCAACCACTGCAGGACGGTGCGGATCTGATCCTCGACCTCCCAGCGCTCGATCGCCCCGGAGTCGATCAGCTTCGTGACGAAGTCGACCGTGTCGTGCCGATGAGCGTCGCGTTCTTTGATCAGGAGAGCGATGACATCGGCCACATCCTTCGGGTTCTCCGCCAGCCGCAGCGCGAACTGGCTCAGATCACCAGAGGCGATGATGGCGCGGTACGTACCCACGCGACTCTCCATCCGGACCCGATCGCGGGCGGCGTCGTCCATGCCCAGCCGGATGAACGCCAACGCGTTGAGACCGAATTGGGTGACCTCCGGCAGCCTGCCGAGGGCCTGGTTCGCCGCGCGCTCCGCTCCCTCGGAGTCCAGGACGTCGAAATTCCTGGTGATCGGTCGAAGGCGGGCGAGGATGCCCGGCTCGACCGCGGAGTGCACGTCACGGATGCCGTCCCGCACCACGGTGATGGCGTCTTCCACCCGCCAGTGCAGGTCCACAGTGGCGGGGAAGCCGAACGCGTCGCCCCGGCAGGGCAGCTCGCTGCGGATGCGAGTCTGGTGGTAGCCCATGTCGACCTCGGACAGGAACCGGACGCGCTTGCGTAGCAGTTCGGTGCGGGTCAGCGGCCTGTCGTGCGGGTTCACCAGGTATTCGCCACGAGCGGTGATCAACACCGTGGTCGTTCTCGCCTTGACCAGTGAGCCGTTGCGCAGCACGTCCACCGAGCCGACCGGGCGCTCGTTCGCGATCGGGCTGAACGGTGTGGGATCGTTGCCCGGCTCATCTGTCCGGGAGCGGCGCGATCGGTCGTCCTCCGACGGCTCCCGCCGCCGGCCTGGATTGTCCGCGCATCAGGAACTCGGGAATGTCGTCGATGGTGTTGCCTGGCAGCACGACCGGCAGGATCTTGCCCACCCACTTGCCCCGGTCCTCGGTCATCTTGTTGCGCAGCATCGCGCCTTCGAACTGGGCCCCGCGGCCGTCGTGCGGCGAAGCCGTACCGCCCGCCCTGGCTCGAAAGTCGGGAGATGCGATGGCCAGGACGAAGTCGGCCTCGGCGAGCTCGTTGATCGCCCACTGTGACCAGTCTCTGCGATCCTCCGATTCCCACTGGTCGAATCGCGCGTCGATGGCCAGTTGGGTCCGTAGCAGTGTGGCGAGTTCGCGAACCTGCTTCTTGTGCCACTCCGAGTCGTGCGAGTAGGCGATGAACACGCGGGGGATGACCAGGTCAGGATCCTCGGTCAGACTCATCCCATACCTCGCTGCCGGCCGTCGATGGCGAAAAGGTACCGTTGTCCGTACCGGTCGACGAGACGTCGTTGGCTTCGTCCATGTACTGACATTTCTTTGTCCAGCAACGTCGTGAGCAACGTTGCGCGCGGGCCGAATGATGGACAATGGGCGCGTGCGAGTGATCGTGGTGGGTAGTGGTGACGCGTTCGGGTCGGGCGGGCGGTTTCAGACCTGTATCGCGCTGGCGCCGGAAGGGACGCCGACGGTTCTGGTGGATTGCGGCGCGACCAGTCTTGTCGCGTTGCGCCGGCAGGAGATCGACCCGAACGAGATCGACACCGTGCTGGTCACCCACCTGCACGGCGACCACTTCGGCGGCTTGCCGTTCCTGATCCTGGACGGCCAGTTCCGCCGCCGCACCCGGGATCTCACCGTCGTCGGCCCGCCCGGTACCGGCGATCGCCTGCACCAGGCCATGGAAATCCTGTTCCCCGGCTCCACCGGCGTGCGCCGCCGCTTCGACATCCACCTCCTGGAGCACGACGATCGGCGGACCAGGGAACTGGGTTCACTTCGGGTGACGCCATTCGAGGTGCGGCACGCCTCGGGAGCGCCCGCTTACGCCGTGCGGGTCGAGTCGCCGACCGGATCGGTGGCGTACTCCGGTGACACCGAGTGGACCGACGCGTTGCTGGCGGCCTCGGACAACGTCGGATTGTTCCTGTGTGAGGGCTATAGTCCGAATCCGGTTCGATGGCATCTGGACCTCGAAAGCCTCGGCCGCAACCGCGATCGGTTCACCTGTGAGCGCCTGATCCTGACCCATCTGTCGCCGTCGGCGCTGGTCAGCGACCTGCCCGGCTGGGCGGTCGCGCACGACGGCCTGGTCGTCGACCGCTGAGGGAAGCGCAACCCTGCGGATGCATGTCCCCATGGTCGGTGGTCAAACTAGTACCAAGGTCCAATACCGGACCGCACCTCGCGTCCGTCACGATCAGTGGCAGCGCATACCCGGCGGGTGCACCCCCACAGCACCACGGGCCACACTGGAGCGGAGCACCGCACTGACGTTGGCCACCGCACCCGCCGGCTGTGCCACTGAGGTTCCCATTGTCGCGCGGTGCGGCGGACTGCCCGTTTCACGTGATAGGAAACGGGCATGTCCGACGACGAATCCGCCACCCAGCCCGCCGATCCGTGGACCGATCTCAACGCCTTCGCCAGCCTGCCCCGCACGGGCGGCCACTGGCTGTCGCCCGACGGCCGCCGCGTCGTGGTCGGCCTGGCGACCCGCGACACCACCCGCGACCGTTACGTGACCGCCCTGTGGGACGTCGACCCCGACGGTGACCGGCCGGCCCGCCGGTTGACCCGCAGTGCGCAGGGCGAGTCCGGCGCCGCCTTCACCCCGACCGGCGACCTGCTGTTCGTGTCGAAGCGGCCCGATCCGGACAGCGACGACAGCGCCGGTAGCGCGCTGTGGCTGCAACCCGCGGCCGGTGGCGACGCCCGGATGCTGGTCGCTCCGCCCGGCGGGGTGCGTGGTGTGGTGGTGAGCCCCGGCGGGATCGTGGTGGCCGGGGTGTCGATGCTGCCGTCGGCGACCGACTTCGAGACCGACCGCACGCTGCGCGACGAACGTGACGACGCGAAGGTGACGGCGATACTGCACGAGGAGTACCCGGTCCGGTACTGGGATCACGACCGTGGCCCGGAACACACCCGTCTGGTCGTCGGCGACCTGACCACGGCTGACGACCATCTGACGCTGCGGGACCTGACCGGTCACGTCGGCGCAGCCCTGGACGAGGACGACTCCTGGGACATCACCCCGGACGGCCGCACGGTCGTGACCGCCTGGACCGAGCCGGAACCCGGTGGCTCGCAGCGCACCACGCTGGTGGCCATCGACGTCGAGACCGGCGAGCGTCGAGTGCTCGCGTCCGACGCCGAGCACCAGTACGAGCAGCCGAGGATCTCCCCGGACGGCACCCAGATCGCCTGCGTCGTGGAACGGCTGCCCACGCCGGAACTGCCCGGTGACAACTGGTTGGGCGTCGTGCCGCTGGCCGGTGGCGACCTGCGGGCGGTCACCCAGGACTGGGACCGGTTCCCCAACCAGCCGCACTGGACACCGGACGGGCGCGCCCTGATCGTGACGGCGGACCACGACGGCCGCTGCCCGGTGTGGCGGATCGACGTCGAATCCGGTGCGGTCACCCGGCTGACCGGCGATCACGGCGCGTACGGCGATATCGGCGTCACCCCGGACGGCCGCTGGGTGCACGCGCTGCGCGCCGCGATGGACTCCGCGGCCGAGCCCGTGCGGATCGCGGCCGACGGCACCGGCACCATCGAGACGTTGCGCGGACCGGCGACCACACCCACGCTGCCCGGCACGCTGACCGAGGTGACCACGACCGGCGAGGACGGCACGCCGGTGCGGGCCTGGCTGGCCCTGCCGAACGGTGCGAGCGCCGAATCGCCCGCGCCGCTGCTGCTGAAGATCCACGGCGGCCCTGTCATGTCGGCCAACACGTGGGCGTGGCGGTCCTGCTCGTGGGTGTTCGTCGCCCGCGGCTACGCCGTCCTGATGCCCGATCCGGCGCTGTCCACCGGCTACGGCGTCGACTTCATCCGCCGGGGCTGGACCACGTGGGGCGACGCGCCCTACACCGACCTGATGCGCATCACCGATGCCGCACAGGAACGCGACGACATCGACGCGAGCCGTACCGGTGCGATGGGCGCGTCGTTCGGCGGCTACATGGCCAACTGGATCGCCGGGCACACCGACCGGTTCGCCGCGATCGCCACCCACGCCTCGGTGTGGGACCGCAACGCGTCCATCGAGTCCAACGACATGTCGTTCTGGTTCCGCAGGTCGCTGACCCACGAGGCCGCCGACGCCATGTCACCACACCATTTCGGCGACTCGATCACCACGCCGATGCTGATCACCCACGGCGGCCGGGACTACCGGGTGCCGCTCAGCGAGGGCATGAAGCTGTGGTGGGCACTGTCGTCGCGGGCCAAGACCGGCAACGGATCCAGCCCGCACAAGTTCCTGTACTTCCCCGACGAGACCCATTTCATCGGTTCGCCCAACCACAGCCGGCTGTGGCACGCGGCGGTCGCCGCGTTCTTCGACCACCACGTCCTGGGCAAGCCGTGGCAGCGTCCTGAGTTCCTCGGCTGAACACGTCGGGGCCGTGTCATGGCACGGCCCCGGCCGTCAGCGGTAGCGGTTGACCAGGCTGCCGGACCGGAATCTCTTGCTGCTCACCAGTTCCAGCCGCAACGGACCGTTGAGCCCGCCGAACAGCGACGTGCCTCGCCCGATGGCGATCGGGTGCACGGACACCAGGTACTCGTCGATCAGGCCGAGCCTGGACAGCGTGGCCAGCAGTGCCGGTCCGGTGTACAGCAGGATGTCGCTGCCCTCGGTGGCCTTGATCGCGTTGACCTCGGCCGCCAGGTCCCCGCCGATGACCGTGGTGTCGACGGGGACGTCCCGCAGGGTGCTGGACACGACGATCTTGCGGGCCCGGCGGACGTGGCTGCCGAAGCCGACCTCCCAAGTGGACCCGGGAATGCGTCCGTCCGCCACGGCGGTCCAGTGGGGGACCAGTTCCTGGTAGATGACGCGGCCGAACATCAGGGTGTCGGTCGCGCCGAACAGCACGGTGTACCAACCCCGCATCTCGTCGTCGAGATTGGTCCAGTCGTTGGTCAGCCGGTGCAGGCCGGGGGCGTCGCCGATGTAGCCGTCGATGGTGGTCATCATGTGTGCGATGAGTTTGCGCATGCCCACTTCGACGTCATCGGCGCGCGGAACTCATCGGTGACCGACGAGGATGGTGCGATGGAGTTTCTGGTGGACATGGTGACCACCGTCCCCGCCGGCACGTCCGACGACGAGATCGCCGCGATGCGCACCCGTGAGGCGGCGCGGGCGGCCGAGCTGATCGGCCAGGGCAACCTGCTGCGGCTGTGGCGGCCGCCGCTGGCACCGGGCGAGTGGCGGACGTGGGGACTGTTCGACGCCGACGACGCCGACGCGCTGGAGACGCTGCTGGCGTCGATGCCGCTGCGGGTGTGGCGGCACGACACCGTCACGCCGTTGACCCCGCACCCGAGCGACCCCGGGCCGTCCCGGTAGGGCGGTGCGGATCGTCGCGGGGCAGCCACGCCGAGCCGTCGTCCAGGCCCGGCACGTCCACGTCGCGGGTGAGGGCGTCCACCACGGCGAGCACCTCGGCGCGGGCCTCGTCCCGCCGCCACACCAGCGACCATGTCCAGTACGGCGTCGGGTCCACGACCGGGCGGCGGGACAGGTCGGGTGGCAGCGGCGCTGTGTGGCCCTTCGGTGAGTTGACCACCGGGCGGCGCAGCCTGCGGACGTGGTCGACGAAGGCGGGCCCGGTGACGCCACCGTCGCCGATGCGCAGCACGGTGGCACCGGTCGCGTGGGCGAACTCCTCGGCCCACACGTTCCACGACGCCCACCCTGCGACGTCCGCGTCGACGAGGACGATCGTGTCCCCGGCCCGGACGTCGGACGTGTCGTGGCCCATCGCCACCGCGTGCAGCCGGTCCGCGCCGAGCAGCCGCGCGGACAGCCCGAGCTGGTCCAGGTCGGCCGTCGTCACCCCGCAGATCGCCAGGTCGATGCTGTGGTCGGCGACGCGGGCGGCCTGGGTGTGCGAAGGCATCACCCAGGTGTCGACGTGCAGTTCGGCCGTGCCGGCGACGCGGGCGAGCAGGTCGGGCGGGCGCCAGTTGACGTAGCCCAGCCGCACCGGCCTGCGGGCCGCCAGGTCGACCGCCCGGCGGCGCAGCTCGTCCGCCTGTTCGAGCAGGTCGCGGGCCTGGGGGAGCAGGGCGACGCCGGGCGTGGTGAGCTCCACCGAATGCCGGTCGCGTTCGAACAACCGGACACCCAGGTCCCGTTCCAGCGCCTTGATCTGCTGGGACAGCGACGGCCCGGCGATCCGCAGCCGGGCGGCGGCGCGGCTGAAGTTGAGCTCCTCGGCGACAACCACGAATTTTCTAATACGTTCCAGGTCAAGCGCTGACCTGCTCAAATCCGCCATGTCGCCGCCTTCCATGCGTTCGACCGCCGCGTGAGAGGCATGTCAGCGTCACGCTGCATGGGTCGATGATCCCTCGAGCCATCGTGCCCGGACGGCAGTCTGGGAGTCTGCCCCCGACATCGGACCGCCACTTGAGCCTTGGTCGTAGCGTGTGGCTCGCCTGATTCGGATCGCGGACGCGCTACGCTGGTTCTACCGAAATGAATAACATCTGCCGTCGGATGGTCTCGTACGCTACACGTCGGTGCTGACAGAATCAGCACCCTGCCGACCACATCTAAGCATGACCATTACACGTTCCCTGCGGCAACACGAGACCCACGAGCATCTCTATCCTCGGATCGGCTTCGAGATGAGACACATGACAAATAGTCATGGACTAACCAGCCTCTTCAGAGTGCTCCAGACCTCGCCGAACTGATGGTGCACTGTCAGCGTAAGCAGTACCGCAACAAATATGGCTGTGAAAAATGCGACTCGGAAGCCTGGCGCAACCCTTTGTATATAACTGCTTGACGATTCGATAATACTGACGCCTCGCCAACGTACAGTCGGCCCAGGATCTGGCTCACTATCAATTAATGTGTCCGCGATCTGCCTACTTAGAAGAATTGGGTTGTCCACGACTAGCACTCCGATTGCTGCACACGCCAACATCTGAAACGCAGTTGCCTTGTTCTGGTCACTCGTAGCGTCTATTGATGTCCGCCTCATGTGATTCGCCAATTTTCTAAACGTGATCGCAGTTTCGGCGAATTCGTCGGCGACCATTCTTCCCCGCAAACCTCTTATAGATCTCTCCAGGGCGGCGGCCATCATGAATCCGACCTTATGGGACGACGTACGCCACCGAGAAGTCCGCAAGCCTGATGTTCCTGACCCTTTCTCATGACTCTCAATCGGCCAGTGTCTAGCAACGTCAATGATCTCTAGATGAGGAAATAACTGGTATGAAAGCCTCTTTCCGAGTGCCAGTACAATCCAAGCCAAAGCGATGGTCGATCCAGCCGATCCGAGAGCGACACCAAAACTAGTGTCCTGCGTCTGAAATTCGTCGGCAATATCGGGCGAGGGAGTCGAGGATCTCCTCAGCGGTCTTGCGCCAGACGAACGGCTTCGGGTCCTCGTTCCAGTTCTTGATCCACTCGCGGATGTCTTTCTCCAGTGCCACCACACTCTTGTGGACTCCGCGACGGATCAGTTGGTCGGTGAGGAACCCGAACCACCGTTCCACCTGGTTGATCCAACTCGATCCGGTCGGGGTGAAGTGCAGGTGGAATCGGGGGTGACCGGCCAGCCACCTCTTGATCGCCGGGGTCTTATGGGTGCCGTAGTTGTCACAGATCACGTACACGTCCAGATCGGCGGGCACGGACTTGTCGATCGTGGACAGGAACTTCCGAAACTCCACGGCACGATGTTTGCGGTGCAGTTCGCTGATCACGGTCCCATCGGCGATGTTGAACGCGGCGAACAGGCTGGTGATGCCGTGGCGGACGTAGTCGTGACTGCGTCGTTCGGGCATGCCCGGCATCATCGGCAGCACCGGCTGGGACCGGTCCAACGCCTGGACCTGGCTTTTCTCATCCACGCAGAGCACCACCGCCCGCTCGGGCGGATGGTGGTAGAGCCCGACCACGTCGACCACTTTCTCCACGAACAGCGGGTCGGTGGACAGCTTGAACGTGTCGGCCTGGTGTGGTTTGAGCCCGAAATCCCGCCAGATCCGGCCGATCGTGGACTTGGACAAGCCGGTTCGCTGGGCCATCGACGTGCGCGACCAGTGCGTGGCGGTGCGGGGTGTCTGTTCCAGCGTGGCCACGATGACCTGTTCGACCTGGTCCAGGGTTATCGAGGGCGGCCGGCCCGGCCGATCCTCGTCGACTAGACCATCCAACCGGTCTGCCACGAACCGGGATCGCCACTTACCCACCGTCATCCGGTTGACCCCGAGTTGTTCGGCGACTTCCACATTGGACAACCCGTCAGCGCAGGCCAGCACAATCCGGCAGCGCGAGGCCAACGCCTGGGACGACTTCGCCCGCCGTGCCCACCGCAGCAACGTCTCCCGTTCCTCATCGCTGAGCACCAGTTCAGCCTTGGACCGTCCACGACCCGCCATCAGCCGATCCTACTATTTGATAGCGAACTTCAGGCGCAGGACACTAGGACGTATTGTGATTGGCTGAGTGAGGGCGGCCAAGGTGGTGTTCGGCAGAAACGATGAGATCAGTACGAGAAAAAAGGCTGGGACCCATGCATTCCATCCGGCGCGCGCAGAGATCCTCTCTACTACCAAATCGAGTCGTCTTGATAATCTTCCTATCTGGTCGAGATGCTCGAACTCTCTAAGCAGGAGGCGACGTGCTCGGCTGGCAACGCTTAGTTGCTCAATGGGGCAAAATATCAGCGGCAGGGTAAGCGCAAATTGGGCAAGTAGTTGACCAATCGTCAGGTTTACGGCGTGAATATGACTCAGTGCGACGGCGGTTGCGAATGTGATGCCTGGCGTCGCGAAGTACAATAGCGAGCGCATTCTTGACCACGCAAACATCAGACGATTGCGAGCCTTCTCCCGGGCACTAAACCATAGCGACAGTGCAAAGTGTCCCGTGGTGGCCGAGAATCTGCCAAATACGAGAACAGCGGCTGCACTGTAGAGTGCGCTTATAAGATCCTGGCGGAAATCATTCAAGAACATTTATCCGACCTAGCGGTGAGCCGTACAGGCGTGCTAGACAGCACAAATGAGACCCAGGCAGCCATTGATTTCCAGACAGACTCGACGACGTTGCCGATGGCCCAGCCGTCCGAGCTCGCGTAGGTTCGGATCGACGACGCCGTGCAGGAACCTGCGGCTACGGGGATATCTTGATAGAAGTCAGACACGCCTTGTCCGGCCCTCTCGGCTAACATCGCCCCACGGTACCCGTCGCGCAGGCATATTGCGAAGTCCGAACCGCAATACGGATTGCGGCGAGCCGGACGGTGCGTCGGCTCCACAGATAACCGTGGCGAACACCTCAGCGGGGCACCGGCCGGACGACGCCGACGTATACGCCGTGATCGACTGTCGCGAGGAGTCAAGACGCAAGGAGACACCTGGACCAGGGATTATTCGCGAGCACACGCTCGGTTGCCCTCGTGCGAGTTGTGTGGGCACGTAGAGGTGCCAGCGAGCGGTTACGGAGTGGCGGAACCGATGCCACCTCTGCCACGCTCGGGGATGAACGCGCCCCTGCGCGGGACATGACCGATTCGTATGAATGATTCAGGCCAGAGCACTCAAGTTGGCGAGTCCCATGGGCCGGAGCCGATTGGGAACGCGTCGTCTTCGGCCTGCCGTACGACGTCGCTGAACCGTTTGCCTAGTGCGGCGCAGGTGCTGATGACCTGGTGCAGGCTGGGTTCACGCCGCGCCAGTTCCAGGCGGCAGAGCACCGAGGGGGACAGGCCCAGCAAGGTCGCTATGTCGGCGAGGTACCAGCCGCGCGCTTTGCGGGCGTCGCGTACCTGGGCGCCGATCGAGGCGAGCATTGCGGCGATTGCGCCGTCGTCCAGCGGCCGTCGGTCACCCGTGCTCACGACTTGATCTCCACTTCTTCGTTGTTCGGAAGGATCTCTCGCACGGCCTTCACCAGGTCGGCGGCCATCTCCAGTGCCTGCTCGTCGGTGAGTCGGACGGTGTCGGAGGGCAGGGCAACCAGCAGGGTCGACCCGACGCTGGCTGGACTGATCACCACCCGCCGTTGGTGGCCGATCAAGTCCGTGCAGGGCACGGTCCATCGCGTCCGGTAGCCGCCGGTGTCGAGGCTCATCGCCGGTCACCTCGCTGGTGGGCGACCCACCGTCGCGTCCGGCGGTGTCGACACCGCCGACTCACCGCGCCGACCACGCGGACCACCGCCGGGTCCTGCGGAACCAGATAGGCCACGGCAGGCAGGCACACGACGATGATCAGAAGGAAGACCAAGGAGACCGGGTCGATCACGACGTCCTCCCGTGCGGGGTGTGGTCGCCCTGCTGCGGGCTGCCATCAGGAAACAGGGCGTCCTTCGCCGCTTGCACTTCTTCCGGGCTGAGCGTGGCCAGGCAGACAACGAGCCTTGTTGCGGCGAACGCCCATGGCGTGGGTCTTGTCTGGCTGTTCAATGGGCACAGCAGGTTCATTCGTATCCAATCTCACAGGTGGAGGAAGCTAGTAGGCGTCGTATGGACGCCATTCAATGCACGTTGGACGTGCGCGCGTTCGCACCCACTCGTGCAGAGCATTTCGGGCGTCGGCTATTGGAATGGCGGCCGTGCGGGGAAATACGCGACCGGTCGTGCCGTTGAAGATGAGGGAGATTTCAGGCAGTGGTCGTTTCGGGTTGTAGGAGTTGGCGAGATACACGCTGGGGTCGTTAGTGTCGGTGTGGTTGAGAGCTGCGTAGCCTCTCGACGGCTGTACGCTGACCCTCATCTGGTTGTCTGGGTACGGACCCTCTGATGTCTGGTGAAATTCGACATCTCCCACCGAGAGTGTGGTCTCCCAGTCCGTGTGGTCTAGCTTCAAAATTTCATCGACAAGGCTGGCCGACTCTGTCATTCCGCGTGCGACCCGTGCGACTCCGGTCGTTAGTGACGCTGTGAGGACCGGGTGTTCGGGTGGGGACATGGTTGGGGCTGCCTCGAATCTGGTCCGTGTGGGTATTGGACGAACTGCGCCAACCGTGCCGCCGCCACTGTGGGGTGGTCTATATCCGTTCGGACATGCGGCACTCCCGCGCTGACATATCGCCAGGTGGAGGCGCGGTCCTCGCCGGCAGGGTTCACGCGATGGTGGGACTGTGACGACCGATGTACTCTGAGTGAGGCATAGCAGCAGCTCAGCGACGTCGACGGGGGATCGGGATGGGCGCTCCCGAGCAGGGAGCACGTAGCGGTGACCGCCGTTGCGCGGCCTGCGGGTCGTCGGTTGCGGCTGACAACACCGCACGTCTGTGCAGCAGATGCCACCGAGAGCAGCGGGACCAGCTCCGTACCCCGCCGGCACAGCTCAGGAACGAGTTCTTCGAGACTGACCAGTTCCGTTCGGCGTTCGAGAGTCAGCACATCGGGAAGATTTTCAAGGCATATCGTAACCATCCGCGTCATCTACAGCTTTTCGGCAAGGCGCTCAATCAGGAGCTGCTCGGTCGTTGGCTTGGTCTGACGCAGGCTCAGGTGAGCAAGCTCGAAAATGGCAGACCTGAGCAGAATCTCGAAACGCTTCGGAACTACGCCCGAATCTTGCATTTGCCGCAGCATCTACTGTGGTTCGATCTTCCGGGCCAGAGTCGTCTGATATCGCCTCGGGCTGGTTCGTCGAACAGTTTGGCCGTTCCGCGGGCGCGTGATGATGTGCTCATCGCGGCGACCGGAATGGACACGCTTGAACTGCTCCAACGCGTGCGGGCCTCTGCCATCGACCAATCGACGCTGGACGCTCTCAACATCACAGTCGAACAGCTTTGCTGTGACTACGCGCACGCCGATGCCCGTGAGCTAGTGGACACCGGTAAGCAATGGCTGGGCCGAGTGACGCAACTGCTAGAGAACCGCATCACGCTCGCGCAGCATCGAGACATCCTCAACAACGCCGGCATGCTCGCCCTGCTGGTGGGGTGTCTTGAATATGACCTCGGCGACTCGGCTGCGGCCGAAGCGACGCGACGAATGGCCATGAGCCTCGGAGCCGACTCCGGAAACCCGGCCGTCATCGGGTGGGCGCATGAGATGCTGGCGTGGTTCCATCTCACCTCCGGAAACCATCGGGCGGTCATCTCGGCAGCGCAGGCGGGAATCGCAGCGGCACCGTCACAATCTGTCGCCGTCCAGCTCTACGGTCAGCAAGCGAAGGCGTACGCCCGCATGGGCAATGCGGAAGACGTTCATACCGCATTGGAGCACGGTAGCGAGTTGCTCAACGGCCTTCCGTATCCCGAGCGGCCAGACAACCATTTCGTGGTCGACCCGGACAAGTGGGACTTCTACGCGATGGACACTTACCGGATCGTCGGTGAGGACGGGCTGGCGAAGCGCAATGCCGACGAGGTCATCCGACGCGCTACCACGCCGGACGGCGTCGTCATCGCTCCCATGCGCAAGGCGGAAGCTGAACTGACGTTGGCAGTGATCGCGGCCCGCCAAGGCGACGTCGACCAGGCATCCACGCTCGGCGCAGCAGCGCTCCAAGGGGGCCGGCACAGCCGTCCATCGCTCCTGATGGTCGCCGCAGAGCTGGACCAGGAGTTGCAAACCTACGGCCCGAACGCTGGCGCGGACTTCCATGCGCTGCTCCATGACCTCAAGCACCCGTCCGGGCGGGTCGACTAGGGCGAGCATTCTCTCCCGGAATATCGGTCGCGCGGACATTCTTTCTCGGAATATCTCTGATCCATCACCCTGGTCTCGACCTGGTGTAATTCTCGTCGAGAATAGTGTATTGCTAAGACGACATGGTTGTGTCCTGCCCTTTCGCCGTTACTTGAGGCAGCGGCTCGCAATCCGCGAGTCGCAGCCAAGAGTAAGGACCAAACAACCATGAAGAAATCTCGTTCGAAGAATCATCCCTGCCCCTTGTTCACGATCTCGGAGGTTGCCTGGCTTCTCGGAGTCGACACCGACCGGGTTTGCTGGGCCATCCGCGTCGGGCTGTTGCCGGCCGTGCGGCGGAGGCGGCGTCTGCTGGTGCCGGCACATGTGCTGGCTGAGCTGGCCTCCGAAGACGAGCCACGTGTCGACCGACTCGGGCGGGGTGATGCCCGATGAACGGCACAGACGCGCTGAACCCGGACGAGGGCATCGAGCGCCTGGCGGAGTCTCTGGACGCGGTGGCAGGCGTGCCCGACGAGGTGCTGCTGGAGCTGGTGACCCGCGATGGGTCCTGCATGGAGCTGTACGGCTTGGAGCAGCAGGAGCCGGCCTGGTCGGGCGACGACCTGACTGACCAGGAGTTCGCCGCGCGGATCTGTGCGGGCTGTCCGGTCCGGCGGGAGTGTCTGGAGTTGCAGCTCCGCATGTCGGGCGCTGCGACGGTGGGTGTGTGGGGAGCGCTGCCGGCTGAAGCCGTGCGGGAACTGTTCCCAGTGTGGCGCTACCGCCGCCGACACACCGACGAAACCGATCCTGACGGCTCGGTGGGCGGTGAGCTGGCATGAGCGTGCATCTCACCGCACAGGAGTTGTTGGCAGGTATGGGCGGGCTGGGCGCCTTGGTGTGGGTGTGGCGGGCCGGTGCCCGTCGTGCTCGTGCTGCTGTGGACGCGGCCCGGTCCGGTGCGCGGCTGGTATCGCTGGCCGGGCGGGTGCTGCTGACGGCCGGGCTGCTGGTCGGAGTGCAGTGGGTGGTCATCACGCACCCCGGCAATCCGTGGGTCACGTTCGCGGTGCTGGCGGTGCCGGACCTGCTCGCCGCTCATGTCCTGACCCGGACCCTGACCGTGACGACGGTGGACCTGCGGGCCGTGGACGGCCGGTCGGCCCGTAGCCGGCGAGGTGGTGGCCGATGAACGCGCCACGGGTAGACCAGAGTCAGTTCCGTCGGGCCACGCCGAAGTCCGAGGAGAACCGGCTGGCCGGAACCGAACCGGTGGGGCGGGCGGCCGCACAGGTCGACCGGCTGTGCTGGTCCGGAATTTTGCTGGGCCTGGCGTTCACGATGACCAACGTTCAGCAGTTCGCCGCGAACGGTGCCCGTACGTGGTCGCTGCCGTGGTGGTCGGCGTGGCTGCTGGACCCGATGGTGTCGCTCGTGCTGCTAGCGATCCTGCGGGCTGAGCAGATCACCGCCCGCCACGGTGTACGGACCGGCGGGTGGTCGCGGACGGCGAAGTGGTTCACGCTCGCGGCCACCTATGTCATGAACACCTGGCAGGCGTTCATGACCGGTTCACCGGCGCTGGTGGTGCTGCACTCGGTGCCTCCGCTGGTGGTGTTCGTCGCCGCCGAGGCTGTCACCGATCTGCGGGACGCGTTGGGTCAGGCGTTCATGAACTCATCCGGCGATACCACGCCGGTCGCCGATCTGCATCCGGCGCGGCGAACGTCGTTCGCGGATTACCTGGCCGCAGCCCGTGCGGCGAACACAGCGGAGGTGATCGTGACCCCGGCGTGGGTGCGGGAGACCACCGGGTGCTCACGTGGGTTGTCCTCCCGGCTGGCCGCCGCGCTACGGGCCGAGACCATCGCGACCGATGCGGGGGTGACGGCATGACCTCGGGTGAAGACAAGACCACCGTCATACCCGATGCCCTGCCGGTCGCAGTGCCGATACGGGCGGTGGAGCCCTTCGGGCCTGTGTACGACGGCGAGCTGGTTGCCGACACGACCCCCGCGCAACCGGTCATGAACCGACATGTCACAGGACGCCGGTTCGTGAACTGGTGGCAACGTTCACAGCGGGTGCCGGCCGGGCTGAAGTCCGCACGTGCGGCGCGGCAGCGTGGTAAGGACGCCGCCGCGTGGCTGCTGCGCTCACCGTTTCGGCTACTCGGCGCGGCAGCGCGGGGTCTGGTGGTGTCTGTGCGTGCCTGGCGTCGGTGGGTGCGGGTACACGACTACCGGGCAGCGGCAGAGCAGTCGGAGAAGCTAGCCGACAAGTTCGTTGAGATCCGTGCGCTGACCCTGTTCCGGTGGAAGATCACCGGCGCGACAGTCGTGGCCGGCGCGGTACTGCTGCTGACTGCCGATCTCGTGTACGGCTCGGGTGCTGTGTGGACCACTGCCGGAGTCGGAGCAGTAGCACTGGCCATCATCGGCCGACGCAAGGACGGCTCACCGGGACGCAAGGCGGTGCTCGCCGGTCCGCGCACGCTGACCTGGACGATGGACCCGCAAGTCCTGGTCGACGCCATCCGGGACGCGAAGCTGATCGGCAAGGACGAGACGCTGCGCCTTGTCGAGCGGGCCGGTCGGGTTGGTGATGGCTGGGCCATCACTGTGGACCTGCCGGCAACCCGCAAGGCCGCCGACGTGATCAAACACCGAGACGCGCTCGCGTCGGCGCTGGCTGTTGACGAAGTGCAACTGATCGTGGAACGGGTGCGCGGCAAGGGTGGACACGCGGGACGGGTGTTCCTGTGGGTGGCAGATGAGGACCCCTACGCCGGTCCACCACTGCGGACCCCGCTGCTGGACGTGGAGTGGTGGGACGCCTGGAGGCCGGTGCCGTTCGGCCTTGACACGCGACAGCGGCGAATTGACCTGCCGTTGGTGTGGACCTCACTACTGGTGGGCGCCATTCCCAGGCAGGGTAAGACGTTCGCAACCCGCCTGGCCGCATCTGGCCTGGTACTGGACCCGTTCACCAGGCTGTACGTATTCGACGGAAAGGGCGGCAAGGACTGGGACGCCGTCGAACAGGTGGCCTACCGGTTCGTGTGCGGTGACGAGTTGGACCAGGCCGAGGCCGTACGGGATCACCTGGTGGAACTGGTGGCGGAGGTACAGTCGCGGTTCGCCCGAATGGCCACATTGGATGATGAGATCTGTCCGGAGTCGAAGATCACTCCGGCGATCTCGCGGGACACGAACCTCGGAATGCCAGTTACCGCGGTCATCATCGATGAGGTTCAGGTGTTCCTGGAAAACCATACACGCCAACAGATCGGCGGTAAGAAGGCCACTCTCGGGGAGTACATCGCCGACCTGTTGACCTACCTGGTTCGCAAAGGACCAGCAGCGGGCATCGTGGTCATTCTGGCCACCCAACGGCCGGACTCGAACACCATCCCGTCCCGGCTGCGGGCGGTGTTGGGTTCCCGTTTCGCGTTGCGAGTGATGGACTGGCGGGACTCCAATATCGTGTTGGGCGAGCAGATGAACACGCGCGGCTACGACGCCTCGACCCTGCTGCCCGGACACAAGGGCGTGGGCATCCTGCGCCCGGATGGCGACACCGACGCCGGTCCGGACGCGTTGGCCATGACGGTGCGCACGTATTACATGCCGAACGCCGAGTGGCGGGAGATCTGCGCACGCGGCCGGGCCTTGCGCGAGGCGGCCGGGACGCTGGCCGGACACGCGGCCGGCGACGACCTGACATACGAGGTCGATCAGGCCAGCGTGGTCAAGGCGTTGGGTTCCGGCCGCGCCGACTGTACGGGCGAGGTTGCTGACGATCACCGAATGAAGCTGCCCGAACCGTTGGTGGCCGTCATGGACTACCTGGGTGACGAGATCGACGAACGCGAGTTCATCCCCACGGGCGAGTTGGTCGATGCCCTGGACATCGATCCCGGCACGTTCGCCCAGCGGATGCGCGAACTGGGCTGCGAACCCACCCGCGACCGGGTACCCACCGACGACGGCACGGTCCGACAAGTCAGGGGCTACCGCACCACCGACATCCGTGCCGCTGTCCACCACTGGTCCGGACGAGACGACCGTCAGCGGGACGGCTCGGATGATCAGGATCAGCCGTCACAACCCGGCCAATCGGGTGTCACACTGTGAGGGCCCTGCCGTCACACCGTCACGCCGCCCGTGACGGCACTTCAGGCAGCTTGACCAGCGGGAATGTGGGCCGTGACGGCTGTGACGCCTCGCCACGTGGCTGTCACAACCGCACAAATTCCACTACGAAACGACCACATCTGACAGACCCACCGAACGCGTCCCGCTCGACCGCAAGACAAGCCAGCACGACCACACCAGACAGGAGCTGTGACCATGCACCACCTACCGCCAGTAACCCGAACAGGTCCGCGACCGAGCAGACCGGATCGACCGGCACGACCGAGCTGGCGGACAACGACCGGGTACCTAGACCCCGCCAGAGCGCCACCGCCGAGTCAGGCGCTCATGTCGCCGCAGGAGACACCAAGCGCCGCCCTGCTGAACGGCCAGCGAACACAGCAATGGCCAACATGGCGGGCCACACGCCGACACCTGAGCAATGGGCACAGGAACAGTTGAAACATGCGCCCCAACGATCCCGCGCATGGGCGCGGAAGGTAGCGACCATCTATGGACTCGACCTGCCGCATGACTGAGGCCTTTGGACGGAGAAGCCCGCGACGATCTATGCCGGTTAAGCAAGCGGGGCCACAACGCACGCCAAGGCCACCGCGAGAGTGGTCGGTCTGCGGGCGAGCACCCGGGCGGCCTGCCATGCCAGCGGCGGTGGCGGTCCGGGCCATCATCCGAAGGTGGCGCAGCGCAGGGAGGTAGCTCCCGGCACCCTACCTATGCTAGGTAAAACCTGTTAACAAGGCTAATAGGCTAATGAGCCGTTCCGTCTTCGGTATCGAAATGGCAAGTTGCCGGTAACGCTGCGCGCACGTAGACGTTTTCATGACTCTGCGATAGATACGATATGCAGTGTCACGTTTAGACGGGCAAGCACTTCGGCAGCGTGACCTATCAGCAGCTTTCTGGATGTTGACATAGTATTGACGTCCCCATCTTTCCCGTTGTTAATTCCGGAAGCTCCCAGTATGACCACTTTCGGCCATTGATCTACCGGGATAACATGTTGACTAGACCGTTCCTGTACGATTCTCGCGAAACTTTCGCGCAGTTCGCGCGACGTAGCGAGAAGCTCCGTGGACACCAATGCTTGACTCACTAGATGACCTACCGATGAAGACGTCACAGTTCGCTTTATGTGGATCAGCTCACTATTTGGGCCAAGCAGGTCGCAAGGCTCGAACTTGTCGTGCGATCCTGCAGGTAGACTCAAGAGTGTCCGATCCATCAGCAAGGACGTTGGATATACGAAGCTAAGCATCGTGTTGTACTCGGGTTCGCGCATGCCCCTCGGCCACGCGGGGAACTCAAATACGTAGTCTTCACGAACGGCCCGCTGGAAGTAGTCAGTTGCCGAGGCTGTGGATATATTCGATATCCGATTCGCCACAGCCTTGTTCCTGGAAAAATAGAAATTGTGCACAGTGCCAACGACGCTTTGGCTTGGCTTAGGCAACCCCTTCCTTGCCAACTGTTGACGAAGTCTTGTATAAATGTTGTCTAGCGTAAGCCACGGCGCGAGGCCGGGCATACCATGGTCTAGGAGACCCACGAACTCCTCGGTGAACGAGGTCGCCCTGCTGGCCTGCTTTTCAAGTTCGACGACGTGCGCCGACGCGGTTCCCTCTGTGGCGACAAGCGTGTATATACCTTCGGCGGCAACGCTGTTTAGTAGCCCGCGATCGCCGCTTAATGCTTGGATCGCCCGACCGGCCGAGCAGCAATCTAGTATCGAAACCATGACCCGGGAGGCGCTCGTGCTGAACGTTTCTTTGATCCAGGAGTATCGAATACCTGTGAAATCCGCACTATCGTATTCCGTATCCGAGACACAAAGGCAAAGTTCACCCAGGCTGGTCAGCAATCCATGGCCGACATAGTAAAATATGAGGACATCTGGAGCACTTTCTGCAATGCGCCGTATTTCCGACGCTACCCTACCTGCATTTCGGTTATTCTCGAAAGAGAATACGCGATCTACGGGCCAACCCCCCAGATCGGGATCAATGAGAACTCGGCGAATCTCGTTGAGAGAATTTGACGCTGCCGGTACTTGCTGGAACTTCGAGTCATCATAGATCGAGGTGGCGACGAGCACGACTGCCGATCGTTCGTAATCAATTACCGTAGGTTCAGTAGTCAGCATCGATGAGTCCCCGCAGGAGGGATGATGCGTCCTTCACATTTTTGGCGTCGACATCTATCTTTCCACTTTTCGTTTCGATCGTAATGCGAATGTCCGATCGCCGAGTTTTAATCCATGTACTCAATGAAGTCGCCAGCACTGCGCCAACGCCCCCACTGCCGAGAAGTGCTACTAGCACATCCGATGTTGGTCCAAGATGCTGCTTTCCGCCCTCACCCTGGTCCAGACTTTTAAAATGGAGAGCTCCCCGCAATCGTGGCTCTTGGCTAAGCCAACTGAAGAGTTCATAAATCTGGCCGTCTCCGCCGTTCAACTTAATGGTGACAGTATAGGACAATTAAAGGCACCCAATTCTAGCTAGATCGACAGATAGAAGATCGGTTGACTTGACGCCGGCACATGGTCGTCAATTTTGTCGACCAACTACTTGCATATTGTGCCGGGACTTCCCGGCTGGCAGTCGATCGTAGACCTATCATTAATTTCGGACCACGGAATGCGATCAAGATCCCGGTACATCAAGGCATCATGCCGGGTTCCTGGCTCTATAACGGCTTCGATGTTGGACCATTTGAGGCGGCGCGCCGACGCTACGCGATGGTGTCCGTTAACGAGGACTAGTTCACCATTGACGGGGTTCTTGTACACAAGGATGTCAGAGATTTCGCTCTGGTGGCACATATAGTATTGAACCCGCGACTGGTCTAGATTTGCTCCTTGGGTTTCCAGGTGAGGCTGGTATAGGGAATCAATAGGGATCGAAGTCATGGCATTTCCTTGACAATACGACGAGTTCGCGTAGTGGCGTCTCACGGACCTCTTGTGTGGCGAGCCAGGCACAACGGAGTCTGAGGTGGGTCGTCTGCTGCCCGTCATCGCACCTCCTCTTCCGCCTGGGTTCAGTGTTGCATGGCGGACGTCTGAGAGCCCGTTTCCTGAACCTATGTGGTGAAGCGTCGGCTGGTGATGCGGATCATGCTCCTGCGGACCATCGCCGCATGATGTTGGGGAGGACATTCGTAGTCGCGACACATCGTCGGTGGCCGGTGATCCAGCCCAAGGGTCCTTTCCACCGCCAATCGTCCGGGCAGAGCCTGGAACCCGCTGAAGTCATCGGATCGCTTCACGATGGCCACCGTGATCGCGACGGCGGCCTAGGCCCACTCCTGCAGGCAGCCAAGTGTTGCAAATCGGATGATTCGGTCCTGTTGGCGCGTACTGCGGGCGTCCGCCGCCGACACTCGCACCCAGCGATCGACGTCCCTCCGCGCCGCAGAGTCGCATCGAGTCGCTAAGCTGCTGAGACTGATCAGTAAGTGCGACCGGAGGACAGCTTGGCGCAGGGCAAGAGGCCACAATGGCTCGAGTATGAGAAGCTCGCTGCGAAGATCATATCCGAGCTATCGCCACATGCTTCCGTCCAACATAATGATCACATAGTAGGCCGCGAATCAGAGTCGCGGCGTCAAATCGACGTTGCTGCCAGGTGGACGGACGGACAGTCTGATCGACTATTGATTGTTCAAGTCCGCGATTACAAGCGCCACGCCGACGTCAACGTTGTCGGGGAATTTCGATCCGTCATCCAAGATGTACGCGCCGATCGCGGTGTCTTAATTTGCAGCGGCGGCTTCTCGAGAAATGCCATGAACTATGCTCGTAACCTTGGGATAGACCTGTACAGTCTGACGGATGCACAATCGAAGAGATGGGAGCTCGAGCTGACCATCTCCGTAATATGGAATCGGCTTACGCCGCATCTGCATCTCGGGACCAAAGTACATGTAGTCGACGTACCGTTCACGGTCCAGTTGCGTGAAGATAACTCGCCACCACTTTTCCTCGACAACGCAGGTTCTCGGTACGATCTCATGGCAGAATTCATGAAATCATGGGAATCTGGAAGTCTAGACTTTACGGTTGGTGCTGAGCATATATTCCCGCCTGGGCCGCAACTATATATTGAAGGAACAAATACCGAAGGTGTCAGCCAGCTTCTAAGGCTGCATGAACTGACGGTAACATACAAGGTTGCAAAAGAGAGCTATCTTGCGCATTTGACCCCGTCGGACTACCGGGGCCTAGTGGATCACCTAAATGACCAATGCTTCCTTCCGTCATTTATGACTATAGATGTCCCTTCCCTTGAGTCGGATCAATGGAGTCGGGTACGGAATCCGGATAAGCTGGCTATCAGGACAGGTGAAATTTTTATTACCGCCGAAGATGCGCGGATAGAGCCCGGCCAGTGGAAAGATTTCAACCTTAAGTATCTTGGCCCAGGATAGGTGTGATCACTTCACGGAGGGCGATATTAGGCAGTAGAGTGGAGGAATCAATATGCTATCAGCCGTACCAGCGACGGCCGCATTTAGCCACGTTGCAGGTCAATCGAAGGTTCTGGGCTGAGCGGCTACGCCGGCAAGCTGCAGCCTGAACGTGAAGGTGACTCAAATCCGTCCAGCGTGCGTTCGAGTCGTACCGTAGACGCCGTCCGCGGGTATTGCAGCGGGGGCACCACGCGGCCACCGGCGCTCTGTTGTCAACCTCGGCGCGCCGGATGGACAGTTCATGGTCACTTGTCACCCTTGGGGGCGATGTCGGCCCAGGTGAGCCGATCTTCGAGTTACCGTCGATGATGCACAGTCGACGTTCGCTCAGGGGGTGCGTGATGGTCGCTGACGATGCGGCCCTGAGGGGCCACGTACGCGGACCATGCGAGCCGCAGTCATATGGTGGCCGGTGGCGCGAAGCGTCGACTGGCGTCGATCGCCGTGGTCAGCTCGACGAGGCGGGCCACCTCGGCGATCGTCACGGCCTGGTGCTCGTCGTCGGCCGCTCTGCGGTTTCACCTGCACGCCGTCGCTGGCGGCCACGGCAGTTCGGGCGCGAAGCGCCGCGCTGTGCCCGGCCAGGAGCGGAGCGGGTGCGGTGTGCCGGGCAGTCCGGGACGGCATGAACGCGACCGGCACGCGCGCCGCCAGCGGCGGCGCGCCTCTTTGATCCCCTAGAGCTGGATTCGGCAACAACCTGGATGGTCCATGACCGTGGCACTAGCGGCGTCGCGTGCGATACGACCGCCCGATTTGAACTCGTTTGTTGGGAAGCGAATCACGGTGATTTTCCGAACGTCGACGATCTCGTGGCGTCCATAATGGGTGCTCCGACAGATCCGTCGATCCAAGTGGCGCAGAACACCAGCCGGTCGAAACAGCTAGTAGCCGCGCAAGCTCGCCTGTACTCGGACGCCAAAGATATTCACAACGCGCGGCTCCTATTGGTACTCTTCTTCGCATTTCTGACAAGCCTTTGTGCCATCGTATTCCCCGACGCACGTTCATACATAGGCGCCGTGGCCGGTTTTGCCCTGCTCGGCATGTCCTTGGTGGTGACCAGCGTCGAAAAACGTCGAAGATTTTTGGCGGTATCAATTCAGGAGGAATTCGATACCGGAATCTATCAATTGCCATGGAACGGAATGCTGGCTGACCGACCTTCAAGCGTCGCTATCGCTCAGGCTGCAAAAAGGTACGACCGCGGCCGCGATGCCAACTGGTATTCGGACACCGGAACTACTCAGCGGCCGTTCGACGTCCTAATATGCCAGATGACAAATCTCGGGTGGGGTGCCTCGTTGCATCGGCTATGGGCCGCCCTGTTGGGGCTTGCTCTTTTCGGAATTGCGGCGGCAGTGACATTGGTAACCTGGCTGCTCCACCTGTCTTTCTTGGACTGCGTGCTAGCACTGATAGTGCCATGGCTCGCCCCGGCCAAAGAGCTAGTGGACTTGATACGTGCCAATGTCGATAGCGCCAATTCCAAAGAGTCGTTGGAGCGACAAATTGTCAATGTCTGGAAAGAGGGCTTGGGTGGCAAGAATATTCTAATAGAAACGTGTCGCCTGATTCAAGACCGAATCCTTCACATCCGGCAATCTAACGCCTACGTTCCCGATTGGTTGGATTCAGTCCGAAGGGGGAAAAGTCAGGCGACGATGGACTCTATAGTCGCTGCGATGGTGGAAGAAGCGAAATTTTCCGGCCATGCATAATACCCTAGCTGGAGGTAGTCGATGGGAAAGACTGCAAGTCAGTATCTCAACGAAATCGCAGACAAATACACTCCGGCCGCTAGTCAATTCGATGCAGCTCGCAGCCACAGAGGTAGCATCGAGGCGAGGCTTGACTCATGGCTTGGCTTGCATGAGATGTTCGAGACAGGCTCCCTGAGCCCGGATCCACCGATCCATTTTATGTGAGCTGCTGGGAATAGGGACGCGGGTGCCGCCTGACCTGGCATGATCGATCTTGTCGAGGGATCGTTCAGCCAGATGGAAGGAGCACCCGCGAGGTGAAAGCATCTCACACGGCCACGGCGGTAGATGTCCGGTTCGATGATCCGAACCTGATCGCCGATGCCGGACTGGTACCGGTCGTCGCGTTGGCCGAGCAGATCGGCCTGCCCGACCTGGTGGCTGAGCATGTCACGATCACCGGTGCGGCCAACAGCGCGGGCGCCAACCCAACGGCGAAGGTGATGTCGTTGCTGGCCGGGATGGTGGCCGGGGCCGACTCGATCGAGGACATCGACCGGTTACGGCACGCCGGCAACCAGATCGTGTTCGACCAGATCCGGGCGCCCTCAACCCTGGGTACCTTCCTGCGGGCGTTCACCCATGGGCACGTGCAGCAACTCAACGCGGTGCTGCGGCAGGCGTTGATCACCCTGGCCGAGCGTGTCCCGCTGCTGCCGGGCGGGGACGAGGTGGTGTTCGTGGACCTGGACTCCACCCACCGACAGGTCTACGGCTATCAGAAACAAGGCGCGGCGGTCGGCCGGCTCACCGGCCGCAAGACCCTGCATCCGCTGATCGCCGTCGCCTCTACCCCGATTAGCCGGCCGGTGGTGGTCGGAATCCGGCTACGCAAAGGGAAGTCCGCCGACGTGCGCGGCGGGGCCCGGTTTCTGGCCGAAGCCTTGACCACCGTGCGGGCGATCGCGCCGACAACGCGGATCATGGTGCGCGCGGACTCGAAGTTCTACACCGCCGATATCGCGGCGACCGCGGCCCGCTACGGCGCGGACGTGTCGCTGACCACCGGCTCCAACCCCCACGTGAACGCCGCGATCGCCAGCATTCCCGACACCGCGTGGACGGCGATCCACTACCCGAACGCCTTCGTGGACACCGACACCGGCGAATTGGTCTCCGACGCCGAGGTCGCCCGGATCCGCTACACGGCCTTCACCTCTCACCCGAAACACCAGCACGTGCAGGGTTGGTTGACCGTGCGGCGGGTCAAACGCCTCAACCCGAAAGCAGCCGCCGCCGGGCAGGACGGGCTGTTCGACATGTGGCGCCACCACGCCGTATTCGTCACCAGCGAGTTCACCATGCTGCAAGCGGAGAGCCAGCACCGCGATCACGCGATCATCGAACAGGTCATCGCTGATGCCGCCGCGTCCGCCCTGGCCCATCTGCCATCCGGATCGTTCACCGCCAACGCGGCCTGGGCGGTGCTGTGGGCGATCGCGCACAACCTCACCCGCGCTCTGGGTTGCCTGGCTGGCAGCTTCCACGCCCACGCGACCACTGCGACCATTCGCGCCCATCTGATCAGCGTGCCCGCCCGGCTGGCCCGCTCGGCCCGCCGCGTCATCCTGCACCTGCCCGAACACTGGCCCTGGCAACCGGCCTGGCAAGCCTTGCACGCCACCGTCTGTCGACCACCAGTCCACCCCATAGCCTGACCTGCTCACCGCCCGCATCGAGGGCCTGACCGGAGGCCGAACGTGGACATGCCGGAAGGGAAGCCGGCGGGTAGCACACACCCTGAATCACCAGACCTGATCGAAGATCAACAAATCATTCGGGAAATGATCAAGCCAATTCCATCGGTGGATCCGGGCTGAGGCATGGGACTGGGGTTGCCGTCTTTAGTGACGCGGACTATTTTGTTTCTCTCAAGGGAGAAAGACCAACGCAGACCACTGCACTAAACAGGGTAAAAGACGCTCTACAGGATAGATACCCGAACACGACGATCCAGATTAGGCGCCCCGCAGTCGTGTGCAAGTTTGCCAACGGAACAGAAACTGTTGAAGTTGTGCCCGCATACAGGGCTGATTCGGGGTACTGGATTCCAGATCCTACTGGTGACTGGATGAAATCCTATCCAAAGGACCACAATGACTACGTCAATGATGTCAACAGGAAGCATCCCGGAAACGTCAAGAAACTAATTCGTTTGGCTAAAACATGGAAGTATAAGAGGAACGTTCCCGTATCCTCATGCTACCTAGAAATGCGCGCCGCCAAGTACCTTGATGGCGAGAGCTATGTGGACATGATTCAGGACGTATACTACTGTTTGAAACACCTTGAAAATGTACAACTTGCATCGCTCAACGACCCGACGGGCCTGGGGTCAAGATTCAATGCGTACTCTTCTGAAGCTAATAAGCAAGATGCGCTGTCAAAGCTTTCGACGGCGGTGTCTCGCGCGAATAATGCGAGGGAATACGCCCGCTCGGGCCGAGATGGTGCAGCCATCGAGCAACTCAAATTGCTTTTCAATCAATAGCCTGTTTATGAATAAGTAGCGCTTCTCATTGACGGATGGTAGGTGCTATCAATTCAGGTGATATAGGCTGAAGCGTTGCACCCTTCTGTCGCAGTCGCGTGGCAACGCATCTCGGTACGAGCATCTATTGTATAGGGGTGAATGATGAGGGCTGGGCGCGACCGCTGGCGAAGCGACCTTGCCCGCTGCGCGCATTGCTCCACGTCACCTCGGCGCGTTGGAGAACGTCATCGGCATACGTAACAGTGGATCCCCGGTTCAGTTATCTGACCGCGGAAAGGAGCCTAAAGCACCTCTACCTTCGGTCCGCGCCTGCGCCGCTGGATCGGCACTACGGCTGATATCCGCAGCTCAGGGGCTCGTTGGGTTCGTGCTGATGCTGTACGAGCCGCGCCTCGGGCGCATACAGCATCAGCACAAAGAGTGAATATCGCCTGGTCAGGCCCGTCCGCCGGCCCCCGCCCGAGCGCTCGGCCGGGTGTATACATGCGGCTGGGATCCGATCCGCCACGGCATCTTCACGCCGTGGCCCAACTCCGTGCCTATCGCCAGATCGGTGTGAGCTGATCAGGATGGAACCGGGCACCCTTCTTTACCGGAGCAATGATCACGGCTGTCAAGCTCTGTGCGATTGCCGCTTGCTTTAGCTCGATCGTGAAACTTGGCTTGCTCCATTCTTCCGCTAGGTTCGCGATCGCACGCTTCCGGCTGTCCTGCCGGGCCGTGTACTTGCGTTGTTCCCGTCGAAGCTCCGCTACATTGGCTTCCATGCGTGCCAGGCTGGGGAAGTATCGTTCGGCCGTGTAGTCGCCTGACTCATATCGCCGCGTCGACTCGTCGATACGCTTTTCCAAATCCTCCAGTTCTTTCTCTCGTGGCCACGGCGGAAGTTCCTCGACTTTTTCTGACTGTATACGTTGTTGGTCCGCGATCACCAAAGCGGTGATGTACTCGTCCACCGGTGCGGCCTTGCGTGATACGCATCCGCAACCGCCTTGACCTTTCGAGGGGCAACCGTACCTCTCCTGCAATACCCCGTAACGGTCGCGGTATCGCTGGCCGGTCATCCGCGCGTTGCACTTACCGCACCGGACGAAGGGCGACAACAGGTAGATCGTTCGATAACCGCGACCGCGTCCACTCACTCGTGAATGCTCAGACTTATCAGACGGTCCCCAAGCGGCCATCACGTCGGCGTACTGTTCGTCTGTCATAACCGGCTGCCAGCGTCCCCGTACGGGATTGCCTTCGGTATCCCTCATGATCTCGCCGCGATAGATGACCATCCCGCACATGCGCGGCCGAAGAAACATGTTCTGGATTGTGCCGGACCGCCACTCGACACCCGTCACCGTGGGGATCTTACGAGCGTTCCATTCGCGCGCTATTGTGAGTGGCTTCACGCCCGCCCTAATGCGCGGGATCTCTTGTAGGATGTAACCGGATTCACGCTTGTTCAACGTGAGCCGGTCCTTGCGCCATCCAAACGGGCGTTTCGGCCCGCCATGGTTCTTTCCAGCCATCGCTGCTCGGCGCTTTCCCACGGCGACGCGGCGAGATGTGTTCCGTGACTCCTGATTTCGTTGATTGACGAGGGTTCGGGCAGCCGAGATGCCCGCGTCGGTGGACAGATCGATGTTGCCGGTCATGCTCACGATGTACACGCCGTACAACTCGACCACGTCGATGGCGTCCTCAAGGATGCGTGGGTCGCGGGTCATGCGGTCGAGGTCGACCACGGCGAGCGCGTTGCACTCACCTCGGCGTAGGGCCGTCATGATGGCTTCCCAGTCCGGCCGCACGACTCGGAAGCCGTCGGTCCCGTCCGGCAACTGGACACGCCGCCGCTTGAACGACGACACGTTGGCCTCGGGAACCTCGCGGTCGATCCGCCCGCCGAGACCGGACACGAACTCGCGAAGGTCGCTCAACTGGTAGTCGACCTGACCCTCACCGGTCCCGTCCTGACCCTGTGTCACCCTGGACTCACGGGCCGACAGCACCCAAACTAGCTGGTCAGGGTCGTGTTCGATGAGAGTTCGACCACGCTCACGGAGCGGCTGTGATGCACCCATGGGACGAAGTATGTGGTAAGAGCGCCTTGGCCACCGCGACGAAATAACGAAGCTGGCGTAGCTCCATCCGGCGATTCTAGGTGCGGTGGGAGGCGCAGCCTCCTACCAGAGAGGAAGCCGGTCGTGGCGTGCCTGCCGGCCGGCGGCTCATGGTGGAGGGCGGAGCCGACGGAGGGACACCCATGGCCGCAGTGGTCGACACGCCGTCGCGACGGGCGGTCGGGTCATGGTGGCTGGTGGCCAGGGCGGCGGCCGCACTCGCCGCGGGCATGGGGCTCGGGCGGTTCGTCTACACGCCGATCCTGCCGTTGATGCACGCCCAGGCCGGGCTGTCGCCCGCGCTGGGTGCCGATCTGGCCACCGCCAACTACGTCGGCTATCTGATCGGCGCGCTTGCCGCGATCGTGGTGCCACGCCTGGCGCACTCGCGTACGGCGTTGCGGGTGTCGCTGGTGACCGTCGTCGTGTCGCTGGCCCTGATGCCGGTGTCGGAGACCGGTACGGCGTGGCTGGTCCTGCGGTTGGTCGCGGGTGTGGCGAGCGCCGTGGTGTTCGTGGTGGCGGCCAGTTCGCTGCTGCACGGCCTGCGCGGGCGGGACCACCATCTGGTCGGCTGGGGATTCGGCGGTGTGGGCGCGGGGATCGCCCTGTCCGGTGCGCTGGTACTAGTCCTGCGTGACACGGCCAGCTGGCAGCAGGCGTGGTGGAGCGCGGCCGGGTTGGCTGTGCTGTGCGCGATGGCGGCGTGGTCGCTGCCCGTACCGTCCTCATCGGACGGACAAGCCACCGGGAAGACCCGCAGCCAGGGCAGGTTCGCGCTTCTGGTGACGAGCTACTCGCTGGAGGGCGTCGGCTACATCATCGCCGGCACGTTCCTGGTGGCCGCGATCGACCAGACGGCCTCCGGCGGGGTCGGCGACGCGGCGTGGGTGCTGGTCGGGTTGGCCGCGGTCCCGTCGGCGGCGCTGTGGGCGTGGTGGAGCAGGCGGTGGTCGCGTCCGGCGCTGCTCGTGGTGGCGCTCGTCGTGCAGGCCGTCGGCGTCGCCCTGCCGGCGGTCGTCGGCGGTGCCGCTGCCGCGCTGCTGTCGGCCGTGCTGTTCGGGGCGACGTTCCTCGGCGTGGCCACCCTGTCGCTGGCCGTCGGCGCCCACCTCGGGGTGCCGAGGGCGGTGGCGATCCTCACGACGGGCTACAGCATCGGGCAGATCGTCGGCCCGCTCGCCGTCGAACCGCTGTTGCACGGCGGCTACCACGAGGCGTTGGTGCTCAGCGCGGTGATCGTGGCCGTCGCCGCCGTGGCCGCGGGCGTGCTTCGGGTGCGCTCCCCGCTATAGTGACCCGCAGCGCGTACCAGGGCGCCTCCCGTCCGCGGCAAGCACCGAGTGCACCTGGATTCCCGACCATCCCATGGCCACGCATCCCCTCCTGTCGCGGCCGGCCGCAGCGGACCCGGCTCGCGATGGAGCAGCGATGGACGACAAGCAACTCCCCGACAACGCCGACCTGTCCCAGTTGCGGGCACTGGCCAAGGAACTCCGCCGGGCGCACGCCGGCACCAACCCGGCGGCCGTCGCGCGGGTCCGCGCGGTCCTGCCCGACGCGGGCGCCGAGATCGCGCTGCGGGACGCCCAACTGGTGATCGCCCGCGAGTACGGCTTCGACGGCTGGCGCGACCTGGCCGCCGCCGTCGTGGCCCAGCAGAGCGGCGGCCGGGACCTCGACCGGTGGTTCGCGGTCGAACTCAACAACGGCACCTGGGACGTGGTCGACAACGGCCTGTCCGAGCACAGCCCCGCCGCCGAGCGGGAACAGGCGCTGTACGCCGCGTACGCCGCCGCCCACCACTGGCTCCAGGTCGGCACGGTCGCCAACCACGGCCGCGCCGAACACCTCATCGCCACCGTCGCGGTGGCCACCGGCCTGCTCGACGTCGCCCAGCGCCACGCCGACCGGTACGCCGCACTGATCGCCGAACATCCCGCCGCCTTCGCCGACTGGGACCGAGCCTTCGCCGCCGAGGCGATCGCGCGGGTCGCCTCGCGCGCCGGCCGGGCCGACGCCGACCGCCTCAAGGCAGAGGCGCTCCGCCTGGCCGACGTGGTCGAGCAGCCGGGGGAGCGGCGCGTCTGCCAGGAACGCCTGGCCGCCCGGCCCTGGTAGCCGCCTGGCAACATCGACGCGGTGCGCCATGTGACCGATGACGAACGTCGTGCCCGGTTGGCCGTCCGCCACGCGCTGGCGCCGGCCTACCGGGTCGACTCGCCCGAGGCGGCCACCCGGGCCGTGACCGCGCTGCACTCCACCGAGCCGGCCACCGTGTACCTGTCGTGCTGGGCCCGGGTCACCGGGTTCGAGATCGCCGATCTGGATCGCGCGCTCTACGCCGAGCGGAGCCTGGTGAAGCAACTGGCCATGCGGCGCACCCTGTTCGTGTTCCCGCGAGAGTTGCTGCCCTCGGTGTGGCCCAGCGCGTCGGCCCGGGTCGCGGTGGCGCTGCGGGCCCGGCTGGCCAGGCAGATCGTCCGGGCCGGCCTGGCCGTCGACGGCGCCGACTGGCTGGACCGGGCGAGCGCCGAGGTGCTCACGGTGCTGGGCGACATCCCGGAGGGCCGTTCGGCTCTCGAACTGCGGGCGGACGCGCCGATGCTCGACTTCTCGACGGTGACGTGGCCGAACGAAGTGCTCTCGTCGTCCAACATCCTGGTCTACCTCGGGGTGACCGGTGAGCTCGTGCGCGGCACGAACACCGGCCGCTGGCACACCTCCCGACAGCGCTGGGCGCTGATGCGGCACTGGCTGGGCGACGTGCCGCCGTCGTCGTCCTCGGCCGACGGCTACCGCGAACTGGTCCGCCGCTGGCTCCACACGTTCGGCCCGGGCACCGAGAACGACATCGTGTGGTGGCTCGGTTCCACCAAGACGGCCGTGCGGGCGGCGTTGCGCGAACTGGAGGTCGAGGAGGTCTCGCTGGACGGCGGTGGCGTCGGCCTGCTGTTGCCCGACGACCTCGACGAGGTGCCCGATCCCGGACCGTGGGTGTCCCTGCTGCCGGTGCTGGACCCGACGGTGATGGGGTGGCAGGGCCGTGACTTCTACCTCGGCCCGCACGGCGACCAGGTCTTCGACAACCGGGGCAACGCCGGCACCACCGCGTGGGCGGACGGTCGGATCGTCGGCTGCTGGGTCCAGGACGGGGCGGGCGTCGTGGCCGTGCGGCTGCTGGAATCCGTGCCGGCCCGGACCCGTCGCGCGCTCGACGCCGAGGCGGCCCGGCTGACCGAATGGCTGGACAGCCTGCGCATCGCCAGCGTCTACCGCTCACCGGCGATGAAGATCGCTACGGATTGACGACCGGCGCGAACATCTGGCCGAGCAGCGCGGCGAGCCGCTCGTCGTCGAACTGTGCCAACGCCGTAGTGGCGATGACCGTGCGCATCAGCAGGACGCCGGCCACCAGGGACAGGCCCACCTGCGCCCTGGCGTGGTTGTCCGGACCGTCCAGCAGCCCGGCGAACCGCTCGCCGGCGTGCCGTTCGATCCCGTCACGGATGATCGCCGCGGCCTTCGGGTCGGACGCCGAGCGGAGCATGAGCAGGAACGGGTCGAGCGGCGTGGCCCCCGGCGCGGTGCGGGCGGCCAGCGTCCGGCCGAGATCGCCCGCGAGATCACCGGTGTCGCCGCGGCCGACGATCGTCGGTGGCCCGAAGGACGTGTCGACGGCCTCGGCGAACAGTTGTTCCTTCGACCCGAAGTAACGATTGATCAACATCGCGGTCACGCCAGCCCGCTCGGCGATCTGCCGCACGCCCGCGCCCGCGTAGCCGTGCTCGGTGAACTCGGCGACCGCCGAGGCCAGGATCGCCGCCCGGGTGGTCGCCGCGTCCCGGCGTCGAGGCTCGGTCATGTCTACGAGTGTAGACTAGAGGCATGAGCAGAGTTCTCCTGGTGACCGGCAGTTCCCGTGGCCTGGGCCGACAGGTGGTGGCCAAGGCCCTCGCGGCCGGGCATCGGGTCGTCGCCACGGCCCGCCACCCCGGTCAGCTGTCCGATTTCGTCGAGGCCTACCCGGACACCGTCCGCGCGGTCGCCCTGGACGTGGCCGACGCCGACGCGGCCGCGCACGCGGTCCGGGTCGCCGTCGACGAGTTCGGCCGGCTGGACGTGGTCGTGAACAACGCCGGTTACGCCGATCTGGCGGCCGTCGAGGACATCACGCTCGACTCGTTCCGGGCGCAGCTCGAGACCAACCTGCTCGGCGTGGTCACCGTGACCAAGGCTGCGCTGCCGGTGCTGCGCGAGCAGGGGAGCGGCCACGTCGTCCAGGTGTCGTCCGTCGGCGGCCGGGTGGCCAGCGTCGGCCTGTCCGCCTACCAGGCGGCGAAGTGGGCCGTCGGCGGCTTTTCCGAGGTGCTGGCCCAGGAGGTCGGGCCGCTCGGGATCAAGGTGACCGTCCTGGAACCCGGCGGCATGCGCACCGACTGGGCCGGGTCGTCGATGGCGATCCCGCCGATCAGCCCGCCCTACGACGCGACCGTGGGGCGAGCGGGCGCGGCTGATCCAGGCAGGCGGGTCCACCCAGGCCGGCGACCCGGCCAAGGTCGCGGACGTGCTGCTGCGGGTGATCGACATGGCCGAACCGCCGTTGCGCCTGCTCCTGGGCAGCGACGCCTACACCTACGCCACCCGCGCCGCCGGCCGGCGCGCCGAGAGCGACCGCCACTGGCGCGACCTGAGCGTGTCCACCGACCACGACGACGCCACCGCCGCGGACAAGGACCCGTTGGCCCGGACGAGCGGATAACTCGTCACCTGGAGCGGTAATCGGGTTCCCGAACGCGAGGCCGGGCGGGCGCCTTTAAGATCGGCGCGATGTCACCCCGGCTCGACGCACACCCGGATCCGGCTGCCGGGCTTGCCACCCGTCTGGTCAGCGGGCCCGTTGGCTCCGCGCTGCTGATCACCGGCGGCGTCGGCGCCGGGCGCAGCACGCTGGCCCGCCGGGTCGCCGCCGTGCCACCCGCCGCGACCACCGGATTCCTGCCGGTCCGCCTCGGCGCGGCCACCCCGATGTGGCTGGGCCGGGAGATCGTCCGGCTGCTGGCGGCCAGGGGGACCGTCCGCCCGGCCGGCCCGGCCGAGGTGCTGGCGGCGCTGGCCGCGCGCGGTGGCGACGGCCGCACGCTGCTGGTCGTCGACGACGTGCACCTGGCCGATCGCGACGGTGCCGAGATCCTCACCGCACTGGTGCGTGCCCGCGCCGATCTCGGGCTCCGCCTCGCACTCACCGCCCCCGACGGCTGGCCCGACCGGGTGCCGGCCGGACTGGCCGCCGCGCTGGCCGACCTGCCCCGCCACGAACTGTCCGCCGTGGACCTGGCCGGCGTCGTCGACCACGCCACCGACGTGCTGGGCGTGCCGCCCGCCGACCCGTTCGCCGCCGAGCTGTTCGCCCGAACGGGTGGCAACGTGGCCGCGCTGCACGGCGTACTGACGGACGCGCTGGCCAAGCAGGCCGTCGTCGTCATCGACCGGCAAGCCTGGCTGTCGCCACGGCATCGACTGGGCCTGCCCGCCGACCACCCGCTGCCGCGCCGGCTGGCCGAGCTGCCCGGCGCCGCCGCCGACGTGGCCGAGGTGCTCGCCGTCGCCGGACCGGCTGTCGACGTGGCGCGTGAGTGCGGCATGGCCGGCGCCGACGTCCAGCGGGCGGTGGACACGCTGGTCGCGGCCGGGCTGCTCGCCGACTCCGAGCTGATCATCCCGGTACTGGCCGACGCGGTTGCCGAGCGGGTCGTGCCGTGGCGGCGGGCCGAACTCCAGTCCCGGGTCCTGCCCGCCGGGTCGGGTCTGGTCGGGCACGTCGTCGGACGTGGCCAGCCGATGCGACCGGCCGATCTGCGGGCGCTGCCGGCCACCGACGACGCCGTCACCGCGCAACTGCTGCCCTGGTGCGGACCCGTGCCACCGCAGGACGTGGCCGTGCCGGCGATCCGGCACTGGGCGCGGACCGGGAACTGGGCCGCGATCGTGGCCCTGCCGCCGGACGCCGTGCCCGCCGAGTCGCTCGTCGACCGCGTACGCGCCGTGCTCCGCACATCGGGCCGGATCGCCGCACTGTCCGATGTGGACGTGTTGGCGCGCTCGATCGGCGACGACACGTGTGCCGTCGTGCGGGCCGAACTGCTCGCATACGACGCAACGACGAAGACGTCCACCGCGCCGCCGGAGCACCCGGCGCTCGCCGCCGACGCCGCGTTCGAGGCATGGCAGCGCGGTCGCTGGGACGAGGTGCTCGCGCTGGCCGTCGCCGACCGGCTCACCGGTGCCGCCGCGCACGCGCTGTGCACGGCTGAGGAGAGCGCCGCCCTCGCCGCCGACATCTGGTTGCACCGCGTCCGCCCGGAACTCGCCCGCCGCTGGCTGGACGACGCCACCCCACCACCGGACGACGCGGCACCCCGGCCGCTGACCGAGTGGGCCAGGGCCGGACTGGACCTCCAACTGCGCAAGCCACGTGACGCCGTCGACCGGCTCACCTCGGTGCTGGCCTGGATGGCGGACAGCCAGCAGGACCGCCACCGGGACCTGTTGCTGCTGCGGTGCGCGATCGCGCTCACCGAGGCCGGCGACACCGAAGCCGCCGCCGACCGGCTCGCCGAACTGGGCGGCGAAGGGCACGACCGGCTGCTCCGGTTGCAGGCCACGGTCGCGATCGCCGAACGCGGCGGCGACCGCGACGACCGCGAGACGCCCGCCGCCTACCTGGCCGAGGCCCAGGCCAGGGAATCGCCGTTCGACGTGGCCAGGGCCCAGTTGCGGCTGGCCGCCGTCACCGGTGACGCGGAACTCGCCCTCACCGCCGCCGCCGGTTTCGCCGCACTGGACGCCACGCTGTGGCAGGTGCGGGCCACGTCGACCGCCCGCGAGCTCGGCCTGGACTCCACGCTGTTCGCCCGCAATGCCGGCGTCGGCGACGTCATCGGCGAACTGGTCGCGGCCGGGCTGAGCAACGCCGACATCGGCGCGGTCCTGCGCCGCGACGAGGCCTACGTCAAACGGCAGGTCAGCAGGCTGCTGCGGGCGACCAACAGCAACCAGCGGGCCGAACTGATCGCCAGGACCCGACCGCCGTCCGCCCCACGCGCGGACGAGCGGTCGGGAGACCCGGTGGCCGCGCTGCTCGCGGCGGGTCCGGTCGCGATGCTGGTCGGGCCCCCCGGCTCCGGCCGTCGCACCACGATGACCCTGCTACAGACAGCGCTGGCCGCCGGCCGCACCACCCCCGTCATCGTGGTGCGGGTCGACGGCGCCCAGGTACGCCGGGAACGGCGCGATGTCGCCTCCGCCGTGCTGTACGCGTTGGGCGCTGCCGTGTCCGGCGTGAGCGGCCCGATCAGCGCGGCGCTCGCCGCGACCGGCGGCGCCGTCGCGGACGCCGCCGCCGACGTGTTGCGGACGGTCAGCCGGACCCGACCGGTCGCCGTGCTGCTCGACGACGCCGACGAGTTCACCGCGCAGGACCGGTCGCAGCTGGGCGTGCTGGGCGCAGCGGCAACCGGCAGGTGCCGGTTGGTGCTCAGCGGGAACCGGTTCTGGACGTGGCTCGCCGACGTCGCCGGCAGCCCGGTGCCACTGCCCGCGTGGGGCGCCACGCAGACAGCGGCGGCGATCGCCGAACAGGCCGACGAGTGGATCGACCCGGCGACCGCCGGTTTCGTCGCCGGGCGCGTCGGCGGACGCCCCGGAGTGTTGCGCGAACTGTTGCTGGCGGCGGCATCTCCCTCCAATGCCGCCGCCGGCAACACGGCCCCCACCGAAGCCATGCGCGGCGGCGTGCTGCCCCCCGGCTCGCCGGCGCTGCGTGGCCTGCCCGGCGTCGACACCGACGCCGGCCGTTGTGTCGCGCTGCTGGGCGCGCTGGCCGACCCCCGCCTCCCGGAGGTCGAACCAGCGCTGGCAGCCATCGGCCTGCCCCCGGCGACGGTCCGAGCCGTCTGTACCGAACTGCTGGCCGATGGCACGTTGGTGTCTACTATGGATGGTCGGCTGACGTTCGCCGTTCCGCTGATCGGCGAGAGCGTCGCCGCCACGGCCGATCCCGGCGAGGTCCGCGCGCTGCACCGCAGCCTGGCCGATGCCATGCTGGCCGACCGGCACCGGGGTGTGCCCGTCGACTACCGGGCGCTTGCCGAGCACATCGTCGGTGCCGGCGCGACGCTCGGTCAGACCGAACTGGCCGAGTTCGCCGAACGTGTCGCCCCCACCGATCCGGGTCGCGCGCAGCGCTGGTGTGCCGCGCTGCTCGCCGCGCCGCCCGCCGACGAGCAACTCGCCGGCCGCGTCACCGTGGTGTCCGCCCACACGCTCTACGACCTGGCGCGCTTCCCCGAGGCGGCCCAGGCCGCGCGGCGCGCGCTGGACCTGTTGCCCGAGCAGGACTCGCTGGACGCCCGCACCACGCTGATCAACTCGCTGCTGCGCATCGGCGACCACGACGCCGCGCTGGGTGTGGCCACCGAGGACGGCCAGACCGCCCGATCGGTGCCCGACGGCATGCAGCAGGCCCGCATCCTGCTGCTGCGCGAACGGTTCGACGAGGCCCTCGGCGTGCTCTCCGCGCTGCGTCCCGCCGACCGGCAGCAGCGCGTCGCGCTGGTCACCGGAGTCCGCATGCTGGCCGCGATCGGCGCGGACGGCGGCCGGTGGCGCGACGCGGAACAGCACGCCGACGCCGCGCTCTCGCCGTTGACCCCCGACCAGGTCGACACCGTCCGCACGGCACTGGCCTGGGGCGACCTCTACACGTCCGAGCGGGCCGTCATGCCGGGCACCATGCCCAGCCCGGCGGCCAGGCGAAAGCCGCCACCGTCGATGGCCAGGCTGTCCGCCGCCGCCGACGCGCTGCGCGAGGGCCACTGGCCCGCCATCGCCGAACTCTACGAGCAGAACACCGCCGACGCCGCCGAGCAGACCTATGTGGACGGTCTGCTGCGCGCTCTGGCCGTCGAGGCGCTGGTCCGCCGGGGCCAGCTCGACGACGCGGAACTGTTGCTGCGCACCACATCCGCCGAGCAGCTGTTCGGCCACATCATCGCCTGGGCGGGTGCCGGCGTGCTGCTGGCGCGTGGTGACCACGGCGAGGCGATCGACCTGCTGCGGGCCACCGACCGGCGCTGCCGCGCGCTGGGCTACCTGACCGGCCGGGAACTCGTGCTGGCCCGCTGGGTGGACGCGTGCGTCGTCGCCAAGGACACCGCGGCCGCCGAGGCGGTCAGCCGCGATCTCGGCCGGCTCGCCGCCCGGGTGGCGACCGTCCAGGCCACGCTGTACTGGCTGGTCAGCAGGCTGGCCATCCAGCCCGACGAGCACACCGTGCGGTCGGCGGAGCAGTTGGCCCGGCGGTACGGCGACCCGTTCCTGGCCGCGCGGGTGCGCTTCCACGAGGCCGATCTCGGCCGGCCCGACGCGCTGCGCGCCGCGCACGCGGAGTTCCGCAGGCTCGGTGCCGCCGACTGGCAGCGGCGAGCGGCGGACAGCATGACGGCCCAACGCATGTCCACGCGGGTCGCGGAGACGATCGGTGAGTCCGACCGGCGCCTGATCGAGCTGATCGCGGCCGGCGCCACCAACCAGCAGGCCGCCGCCGAACTGGGCGTGAGCGAGAAGGCGATCGAGGCGCGGCTGACCCGGCTCTACCGGCGCACCGGCCTGCGCTCCAGGGTGGCCCTGGTCCGCGAGTACGGCGGCGACCGGCGCACCGACACGGCCTGAGGCGGTCATGCCGCGTCCGATCCGTGGCCGCGCCGGCTCGTCGCACCCGCACCGTCCAGGTGGCTGGCCAGGCGCTGCCGGGCGGTGGTCAGTTCGGCGGCCGTCTCGATCCGCAGCGCCCGGTCCCGACCGTAGCGGTGCAGCAGCGGCGGGAACCCGTACTCGCCCGGGGCCAGCCCGGTGAGCAGGTTCCGGTCGACCAGGTCCTCCAGCAGCAGCTCGGCCCGCTCGACCGGCCAGCCGGTCATCGCGGCGATCGACGACGCCGTCGGAGGCAGGTCCTGGGTCAATGCCGCCATCCGGAACACCTTGGCCTGCAACTGGTCCAGCTCGGCGTAGCTGCGGTCGAACAATGGTCGCAAGTGGACGTTCAGAGACCAGTCGCCGCAGTCGTCGGTGAGATGGTCTGCGTAGTCGGTGATCGACCACTCCGGCCGCCTGGACAGCAGGTCCGCCAACGACAACAACACACTGGGTACACCGGCCGACGCGGACACCAAACGCAGCACCGCGTCCGGTTCCCGGTCGCAACGCCGCCCCCCGACCACCGTCCGGAACAGTTCTCCCGCACTGTCCGGCCGCAGCGGCGGAAGTCCGATCCGCCGTGCGAGTGGTAGCAGCCTGCACCGGGACCGGCTGGTGATCAACACCGTCACGTCGGGGCTCAAGGGCAGCCCTTGCCGCACATCGGCGGCCGGCGTGACGTCGTCGAGGATCAGCAGTGCCCCTCCCACGCGTTCTGCCCTGCGCAGCACCGCGGCGCTGTGTTCGGGGTCCGCGTCGGCCGGTAGGAAGAAGCGACCGCCCGGGAACCGGTCCGTCGCTTCCTGGGCCGCCCACACCGCTGTCGCGGTCTTGCCCATGCCGGCGATGCCGTGCAGCACCACGACGGGTGCGTTGCGGCCCACCGGCCTGGTCAGGGCGTCGATCAGTTCGGCCAGCACCCCACCCCGGCCCAACAGCCACGGTTGACGGGGTGGACGACCCAGCTCTGGTTCGGCCGTGGCGACCGGGCTCTGCCCGACCACCAGCCGAGGTGCGGTCACCGGACCGCCGGTGTCGCCGGCCAGCAGCCGCTGCTGCAGGCGGCGCAGTTCGGCGCCGGGTTCCACGCCGAGGTCGGCGACCAGCGTCCGGCGCGTGTCGGCGTACGCGGCCAGCGCGTCGGCGCGCCTGCCGTTGTGGTGCAGCACCCGCATGTGCATGGCCACCAGCCGTTCGTGGTACGGGTGCGCGGCGAGCAATGCGGTGAGGTCGTGGTCGACCGTCGTGTCCGGCTGGTTGAGCAGGTTCAGTTCCACCAGGTCCAGGTAGGCGGCCAGCCGCTGCTCCACGAGGATGGCGCGGTGCTGCGCGGCGAACGGCCCCGGCACGCCGGGCAGCGCGGCGGTGTGGAACACGGCCAGTGCCGACCGCAGCAGATCGGCCGCGCGCACCAGGTCACCCCGGGTGCGGGCCTGCTCGGCCTCGGACACCCGCCGCCGGAAGGCCAGGACGTCCAGGTCGATGTCCTCGGGGTCGATCAGGTAGCCGCGGTCCACGGACCGGATGATGTGGCTGCGCTCGTGCGCCCGGCGCTCGAGTTCCAGCGCGCTGCGCAACGCCGACACGTGCACGTGCAACGTGGCGGGCGCCTTGCTCGGCGCACTGTCGTCCCAGATCGCGTCGATCAGCTGGTCGATGCTCACGGTGCGCCCGGCGTTGAGCAGCAGGACCGCCAGGACGGCTCGCCGCTGTGGCGGTCCCAGCACGAGGTCGAAGTCGTTCCGCCGCGCGCCGACACTGTCCAACAGGGTGAACTGCCACGGTTCGTGGCTCTCATCTCGCTGGCCGTGAGGCATGGGAAGGGTTTATCGCGCCGGAACCGCCCGTGGACGACCCCACGGCCAGATGTAGGGGAAAGTTCGGGGGCGAGGTTGACCAGGGCCACGGAACGTGCTCGAACCCGTCACGAAGCGTGTGCGGCCATGCCCCGGCGGCACCGGGAACGAGTCTGCGTGATCGCGGTTGTCAGATCCTTGTCGCTGCCCGGCGGATCCGGATGCCCGTGCGGCGGCCGTCGTCGAACGTCAGCGACGCGCCGTCGCAGTGCGTCATGGCGGGCCCCCAGCCCCGTGGTCCGACCAGCACGGGTTCGATGCCGCCGCCGTGCGCGATCACCACGGCACCACCGTCGTCCACTCCGGACAGTGTGGGCATGGTGCTCGACGTGGCCAGCCAGGTGGCTCCGGTCCCGCAGGCGAGCGCCACGCCCTCGGCCGACAGGTCGCCGGCGGCAATTCAATTGCCCCACCAGACACGATCGTGCCAATCTGCCCGCCGTGGTGGACATCGACACCGATCTGGTCCGCGCGTTGGTCCACGAGCAGTTTCCGCGGTGGCGCGACCTGCCGGTCGAACCGGTGCGCCGGCAGGGTTCGGACAATCGGACCTTCCGGCTGGGCAGCGAGCTCAGCGTCCGGCTGCCCAGCGCCGAAGGCTACGTCGCCGGTGTCGCGAAGGAGGACCGGTGGTTGCCGGTGCTGGCATCCTGGCTACCGCTGCCGGTGCCCACCGTGGTGGCCACGGGCCGGCCGGGCAGTGGCTATCCGCACCCGTGGTCGGTGCGGCGCTGGCTGCCCGGTGACACCATCGCCGGGGTCGTCGACCGCCGGCAGTTGGCCCAGGACCTCGGCCGGTTCCTGGCGCGACTGCGTCAGGCGCCGACCGAGCAGGCACCGGTCGGCGGGCGGCACTCCTTCTATCGCGGCTGCCATCCCAGCGCCTACGGCGACGAGGTACAGCGCCTGCTGGCGACGCTCGGCGCCGACGTCGACGGTGACGCCTGCCGGCGGATCTGGGCCGATGCCATGGTGTCGGCGTGGCCGTCGGCGCCGGCGTGGTTCCACGGTGACGTCGCCGAGGGCAACCTGCTCGCGGTGGACGGCGTGCTGTCGGCGGTCATCGACTTCGGCACCTGCGGTGTCGGTGATCCCGCGTGCGACCTGGTGATCGCGTGGACCTACCTCTGCGGTGACGAGCGGGCCGTGTTCCGCGACGCCGTCGGTCTGGACGACGACACGTGGGCGCGCGGGCGCGGCTGGGCACTGTGGAAGGCGCTGATCATGGCGGCCCAGTCGCCCGATCCGGTCCAGCGCGGGATCCTGCTGGAGATCCTGCGGGACCCGGTCGTCCCGCGACGCCCGAACGCCGTGGCATGGTCGAGCTAGCCACACCGGGATAACCGGGGGCGTACCCCAGTGCTGTCCGGCGACCGACCCGGTTTCCTGAACGCATGGCCGACCACGCGCTGAGGCTGCGCTCGATATCCCGTTCCTACGGCATCGGAAAGACCGCCGTGTACGCGCTGCGGGACGTCAGCCTGGACGTTCCCCGGGGCGCGTTCGTCGCCGTGATGGGACCGTCCGGCTCTGGCAAGTCCACGTTGCTGCACTGCGCGTCGGGCCTGGACCGGCCGACAGCCGGATCGGTGGAACTGGACGACGTCGACCTCACCACGCTCGCCGACCGGCACCTCACCGAACTGCGCCGGGTGCGCCTCGGCTTCATCTTCCAGTCCTACAACCTGGTGCCCGCGCTGACCGCGGAACAGAACGTGGCGCTGCCACTGCGGCTGGCCGGGCGCCGGCCGGCCAGGGACGACATCACCCGCGTGCTGGCCTGGGTGGGGCTGGCCGGGCTCCGGCACCGCAGGCCCGCTGAGCTGTCCGGCGGCGAACGTCAGCGGGTCGCGATCGCGCGGGCGCTGGCCGCCGGACCGGAGGTGACGTTCGCCGACGAACCCACCGGCGCGCTGGACTCGCGGACCGGCCGGGACGTGCTGCGCCTGCTGCGCTGGATGGTCGACGAACACGGCAATACCACGGTGATGGTGACGCATGACCCGGCAGCCGCCGCGATGGCCGACCGCGTGGTGTTCCTCGCCGACGGCCGGATCGTCGACGTCCTGGACCGGCCCACGGCCGAGGCCGCCGCCGCGCACATGGCCATGCTGGAAGCGGTCTGACGTGGTCCTCGCCGCCCGCACCCTGCGCGACCGCACCTCGGCGTTCGTCGGTTCGTTCGTCGCCCTCGTACTGGGGTCCGCCATGCTGATGGCGGCCGTCTCGGTGATCACCTCGGCCGGTTCCGCCCACCTCGGTGGTGCGGCGCAGGGCGCCCTGGAGAGCATCCTGTCGCTGTTCGGCTTCCTGGCCGGTCTCGCCGCGTTCCTCTCCATCTTCGTGGTGGCCAGCACGTTCGCGTTCGCCGTCGCCACCCGGACGCGCGAACTGGCGCTGCTGCGGCTGGTCGGCGCCACCCGGAACCAGCTGCGGCGCCTGGTGCGTGCCGAAGCGCTCCTGGTCGGCATGTGCGGTGCTGTCGTGGGCTGTGTCGTCGGACTGGGGCTGGCCGGGGTGACCATCTGGCTCCTGGTCCTGCTCGGCGTGGCGCCCAGCGGGTTGCGGCTGGAGCTGGGTGGCCCGACCTGGTACGTCGCGGCGCCGGTCGCGTTCGGCGTGGCCGTGCTGGTGACGTGGCTGGGTGCCGCGTCGGCGGCCCGGCGGGCGGGTCGGATCCCGCCACTGGCCGCGTTGGCCGAGGCGGACGTGGACGGCCGGGTGATGACCGGCAGGCGCTGGTTCTTCGGGCTCCTGTTCCTGGCCGGCGGCGTCACCGCCACGGTGTTCCTGCCCCGGCTGGGCGGTGAGGCGCAGGTCCCGATCACGATCTTTCTGGCCGATCCGTTCGTGATCGCGCTCGTCCTGCTCTCGCCCCTGTTCCTGGGCAGGCTCTGTGCCGCGTTGGGCCGGTCGGGCACGGTGACCGGGCTGCTGGCCACCGCGAACCTGCGCGGCGCCCTGCGCCGGACCACGTCCACCGCGGCGCCGGTCGCCCTCGCGGTGGGCATCTGCGGCGGGCTGATCGGCGCGTCGCTGGCCATGGCGTCCTCCGCGGTGACCACCGTGCACGACCTCTACACCAGCGACGTCGTGGTGACCGGCCCGGTCGACCGGGTACTCGCCGAGGCTCGCGCCCTGCCCGGCGTCGCCGCGACGCCACTGGGTCAGGCCCAGGTCACCGTCGGACCCGTGGGCAACGCGTGGAACGAACCGATGACCGCGACCGTGGTGGACGCCGCCACGATGGGCGCCGCACTGCACCTGACCGGCGTGACCGGCTCACCGGCCCGGCTGCACGGCGCGACCGTGATGGCCGGCCGGGAACTGGCCGCCGATCTCGGCTGGCACCTCGGCGACACGGTGCCGGTGCGGGCGCCGGGCAGCAGGTGGCACGGAGCCCGTCTGGTGGCGATGTTCCAGGACAGCGCACTGGTCGAGGGTCTGCTGGTGCCGAGGGACTTCGTGCCGGCGCCGCAGCAGGTGCACGTGACGGGTGATCAGGCCCGGATCGCGGCCCGGTTGCGCGCCACCGTGCCCGGTGTCGTGATCACGCCGACCGCCACGTGGTCGGGGCGGATCGCCGACGAGAACTCGACCGGGTTGCTCACCGGGTCGTACCTGTTGAGCGGATTCGCTCTGCTGTACACGATTCTGGCCATCGCCAACACGACGGCGATGGCGTTCCGCACGCGGCGCGACGAGTTCCGGGTGCTGGGCCGGATCGGGGTGGACGCCCGTCAGTTGCGCGGCATGGTGCGGCGCGAGTCGCTCGTCCTGGCCGTCGCCGGTTCGCTCGTCGGGTGCGTGGTGGCGATCGGCACGACGGTGGCGACCTGGCACGCGCTGCGCCACGACGTGCCCGACGCGCCGCTGACCCTGCCGTGGCTCCAGTTGCTGGTGCTCACCGTGCTGTGCACGGGCATCGTGACCGGTGTCGCGGCCGTGGCGGCTAGTACTACAGGGCTAGAAGTCGGCGTGTCGTTGGGTGTGGCTGGTCGGTGCCGCGAGAACATGTGGCGTGCCTGTGTATCTCGGGGATGAGCCGGTGGTCGATGCTGATGCGGTGTCGGTAACGGACCTGGAGGAGTGG
>DASUGU010000108.1:0-33716 GCA_036273855.1 Pseudonocardiaceae bacterium | reverse complement strand
GTGCGGGTAATGACAGACTGGGTGTCCAACGGGGTTCCTGCTGATCAACGATCTTGGTCGACGCTGTTCTAGCAGGAACTCCGTTGCTTGTTTCAAAGGGGCTTGACGATCACGCGCGTCGCCAAACTTCACGGCCTTGGGGCTAGCGGTGCGCCGCTCTGCGGTAGGCGGCCACGGTCGCCTCCGCGCAGCGGCGCCACGTGAAACCGGCCGCGTGTGCCCGGCGCGCGGCCAGCACCTCCAGCGGTAGTGGTGCGGCCAGTGCTTCGGTGAGTGCGTGGGCGAGCGCGTCCGCGTCGCCGTAGGGCACCAGCGTGGCCTGGTCACCGGCCACCTCGCGCAGCGCGGGCACGTCCGAGCACACCACGGGTACGTTGCACGCCAACGCTTCCAGTACCGGCAGACCGAAGCCCTCGTCCCGGGACGGCAGCACCACGGCCGCCGCTCCGGCGACGACGCTGCGCAACTCCACCTCGGGCAGGTAGCCGGTGCGGATCACTCGACCGTCCACTCCGGACGCTGACGGACCGGTGAGCACGAGAGGCGGCAGCTCGGGCGTTGCCGTGTGCGCGCGGGACAGCACGTCCAGACCCTTGCGTGGTCCCTCCGCGCCGACGAACAGGAGGTACCGCTCCGGCAGGTGCAGTCGCCGGCGCAGCCGCTCACTCGGCGGCAACGCGGTGAACCAGGCCGCGTCCACTCCCAGCGGCGTCACCATCACCCGCTCGGACGGCACACCGAGGCGTTCCACCACCGACGCGGCCACCGCCTTCGTCGGCGTGCACACCACCCTGGCCCGTGCCGCCGACTTGCGCACCAGCGGCGGCAGCTCCCGGTCGCTGGGCGGCAACTCGTCCGGTGCGTCGAGGAACGCCAGGTCGTGGACGGTCAGCACGCCACCGGCCCGTGCCGACACCGGCAGCACGAAGTTGGTTCCGTGCACCACGTCGGAGAACCCGGCGATCAGCTCGATCGGCGGGAACGACGAGTGCAGCCAGCACCTGCGCAGCAGTCGCGCCGAGCACGGCACGCCCCTGGCCCACACCCCGTGCGGCAGCACGTGCCGCAGCGCCCGCCACCCGCGCAGGGTGAGCGCGACCGCCCGGATGTCCACGCCCGGCATCGACGCCAGTTCCTCGGCCAGTGCCGACGTGTAGCGCCCGACGCCGGTGCGCTGGCCGAGCAGCGGGGTGCCGTCGATCAGCACCCGGATCCGGTCATTCGCCATCAGGACGTCCCGGCTGCCGGCCGGTGGTCAGCCTGAGCAGCCGACCGGTGGCCCGCCGCGCGACTTCACCCGGCCCGCCATTGGTCAGGTACTCCTTGACCAGCCGCGCGTCCCTGCGCAGCACGCCGGACGCGCCCAGCGGATCGGCCCGCACCAGCGGTCCGGTGCCGGACAGCCGGTCGGCGGCCGGGCGGGGGGACCGGCAGTAGTCGGACAGCGGCGCCAACACCCGCTCCCAGGTGAACCGCTCGCGCACGTCGGCGATCCGCTCCCGGCAACCCGCCGCGAACCGCTCGTCGTAGAGGGCCATGTCCAGGGCGTCGGCCAGCGCGCCCGGATCGGCCGGCGGCACCACGACGCCGAGCCGCTCGACACGCACCAGATCGGCGAACGAGTCGCCGTCCGTGGTCACGATCGGCAGGGACGCCCACAGGTAGTCCAACACCCTGGTGCGGAACGCGAACGTGGTCTCGACATGGTGGAAGTGAGTGGTGACACCGCAGTTGGCGTCCAGCAGCCAGTTCTGCCGTTCCGCGTACGGGACCCAGCCGTCGTTGAAGAACACATGCCGGTCGGTCAGGTCCAGCCGGTCGGCCAGCGACCGGGTGCGGGCCGCGATGTCCATCACCGGCACCTCGGGATTGGGGTGCTTCATGCCGAGGAACACCAGCCGCAGGTCGTCGCGCCTGCCGGACAGCTCGCCGATCGCACGGATCAGCGTCAGCGGGTCGAACCAGCTGTAGACGCCACCCGCCCACAGGACCACCTTGTCGTCCTGCCCGACCCCGGGCAGCACACCGCGGGCGCCGGGACCGGTGCGGGTCGGCGGTTTGCTGGCCAGGCCGAACGGCACTACGGCCAGCAGCGAGTCGGCGGTCGGGTCGGCGTCGTAGAGCTGCGGGGTGAGCCGACCCAGGGCGGCGAGGTGGCCGAGCCAGAAGTGCCGCTGCCGGTCCGACGCGCACAGGAAGAAGTCGCCGCGCTTCAGCTGCGCGTTGAGCACCTTGGTGACGCCGACCAGGTCCTTGGCGCGCTGCTCGTCGGTGCCGTCCTTGCCCTGTTCCAGCAGTTCCAGGTGCATCGGGTCGTACACGTCGCAGACCACGAGCTTGGTGGAGTCACGCCGCTTCAGCTCCGGCGCCATCTCCAGGGTGTGGCCCTGCAGCACCACGACGTCGGCCCAGGTCACGTGGTCGGCCAGGTCGCGCGGCCGGATGCGCAGCACCGGGAACGGCGCCGGCACGTCCTCGCCGTGCGGGTTCACACTGACCAGCCGCACGTCGTGTTCCCCGCACAGCACCTCGGCCATGTGCCAGGCCCGGATCGCCGGGCCGGCCATCCGCACGGTGATCGCGTCACCGGTGACCACCAGCACCCGCCGCGGCCGACCGAACACCTCCTCGATGCCGAACACCTCGACCAGCCGTTCGTGGGCGGCAAGGTAGCGCGGCAGCGGGTAGGCGGGCTCGATCGCCTTGCGCATCAACGGAAGCAGGTCGGTGTCGGTGCGCACCCGCGCCGCCTGCTCGACCTTCCGCGCCTCGGCCAGCTCGCCGAGCAGCTCGACGAACTGGTCGACGGCCAGCACGCCGGCCAGCGTGGTGCGCGGGATGCTGACGTGGGTGGGTTCGTCGCCGGTCCGGCGGGTGATCTCCAACTGCGTGGGGTCGACGTCGCCGCGCGCGGTGGCCCTGCGGATCGCCAGCGCGAGCGCGGCGGGCAGCGCCTTCGCCAGGGTCTCGTCGGAGACGTTCTTGTAGAGCGCGGCCAACGCGTTGCGCTCCAACAGGTACAGCTCGCGAGCCGAATCAGAACCATCCACTGTGGACATCGAGGCGTGGTGGCGATGATAGGCGAGGGACGCCGGCTCGTAGCGCACCCGCCAGCCGCGCAGGTTCAGCCGCCAGCCCAGGTCCACGTCCTCGTAGAACATGAAGAAACGTTCGTCGAAGCCACCCAGCTCCGCGAACACGTCGGCCCGCACGAACATCGCGGCACCGGTCGCGAACAGCACGTCCCGCGCCGACTCGTGCCGATCGGTGGGCAGGTCGGCCAGCGGCCGGCCGGCGTCAGGCTTGTACCCCATGCCGAACCAGGTCAGGCCGGCGTCCACGTAGTCCACCCGCTCGCCGGACCAGTCCAGCACCTTGCTGGCCACGGCGGCGACGGTCGGGTCGGCCCGCAGCACGGCCACGGCGGACAGCGCCCACTTCGGGTCCGGGCGGGCGTCGTTGTTCAGCAGCGCGAGCACCTCGCCGGTGGCGTGCCGTGCCCCGAGGTTGCACCCGCCCGCGAACCCGAGATTGGTGTCCGACTCGACAAGGGTCACCCCGGGCACCTCGGCCCTGATCCGGCGCGCGTCGCCGTCACCGGACGCGTTGTCCACGCAGACCAGTTGCAGCCGGTCGGCCGGGTAGTCGAGGTCGTCGCGCAACGCGCGCAGGCAGGTGATCGTGTCATCGGCCCCGCGGTAGTTCACGACGATCACCGACAGGGTCGGTGTGCTCGTGGGCAATGCCGCTCCTTCCTGCCTGACGCAGCCTGCGCGGATCAGATTGTGCCAGCCCACGTCCGCCACACCACGGACCTGCGCACCGTGCTTCGCCTGCCGACCCGCCACCGGGCCACGAGGCAGGCCGGCAGGCGCGCGACCACCTCGGCCAGCACCAGCAGGCGCAGCCGCACGGTGAAGTTGACGGCGTCGGGCACCGATCGGTTCCGCATGATCGTCCGGACCGGTAACACCACGGTGAGCACGGCGAACCGGGCGGTCTCGCGCGCCGCGACGTGCGCTGGGGCGCAGCGCACCAGCATGAGCAGGCGGTTGCGCTCGTTCCAGCGGTGGAACGCGAACGAGCCGGGCCGGCTGCTGGCGCCGTGCAGATGGGTGGCCGTCGCCTTGGGCACCGCGAGCACCCGCCACCCGGCCAGCCGCAGTCGCCACGCCGTGTCGGTGTCCTCGTAGTAGCAGAAGAAGTCCGCCGGCACACCGCCCGCCGCCGCCAGCGCGTCGGTGCGCAGCAGGGCCGCGCCACCGCAGAAGCCGAACACCACCGGTCCGGCGTCCGCCAGGTCGGTGCCGTGCCCGTCACCGGTCAGGCCGACGCCCGCCGACTGCACGGCGCCCTCCGGGGTGGTCAGCACGGACCCGGCGGCCGCCGCCCTCGGGTCGGCGTCCAGGGCGTCCTCCAGCGCGGCTAGCCAGTCCGGTCCCGGTGCCGCGTCGTCGTTGAGCCAGGCCACGAACGGTGACCGCACCCGGGCGACGGCGGCCGCGACGCCGCCCGCGTAGCCCCGGTTGCGGTCCAGCCGCAGCACGGCGGGCCGGGACGGGTGGTTCGCGACGAGTTCGGCGGTGCCGTCGTCGGACGCGTTGTCCAGGACAAGTGTCGAGTGTGGACGGTGTTGGCGGGCCAGCGCGTCCAGGCAGGCGTCGATGTGCTCGCGCCCCCGCCAGGTGACCACGATCACGGTGCTGCGCACACCGGCCAGGTCAGCCACCATCCGCCGACCGTACCGGCCGTCACCGGCCCGCCGCCTCGCCCACACCTGATCGGGCATGGGACGCTGGTCACCGTGCCCGAGCTCGTCGTGCTCGTCGAACAATTGCTGGCACCGGTGCCCGGCGGTACCGGGCGCTACACGCGTGAGCTGACCGCGGCACTCGCGTCCACCGCACCGGCCGGCTGGGAGGTGTCCAGCGTGGTCGCCCGGCACGCCGACCCGTCACCCGCGCTGATCCCCGGCGTCACCGGCCCGAAGGTGCTGCCGCTGTCGCCGAAGGCACTGATCTACGCCTGGGAGCACCGCTGGCCGCTGTGGCCCGGTGGCGACTCGGTGCACGCGCCCACACCACTGGCGCCGGCCAGCGCGCGACGCGGCCGCAGCCTCGTGGTCACCGTGCACGACACCGTCCCGTGGACCCACCCGGACACGCTCACCAGGCGCGGCGCGAACTGGCACCGCTCGGTGATCGGCAGGGCCACCTACCAGGCCGGCGCCATCGTCGTGCCCAGCGCCGCCGTCGCCGCCGAACTGACCATGCACGCCCCCGGCACGGCCAGGGTGCACGTGATCCCGCCCGGCGTACCGGAGGTGCTCACCCAGAAGCCCGACCAGGACGCCACCTTTCGGACCCGCACCAAGCTGAAACTGCCCGAGCGGTACCTGCTCGCCGTGGGCACCGTCGAGCCACGCAAGGGCCTTGACATCCTCGTCGACGCGCTGACCAGGCCGAACGCACCCGACCTGCCGCTGGTGGTGGCCGGTCAGCCCGGCTGGGGCGGGGTGAACCTGGCCGACATCGCGCGGCAGCACCACCTGCCGCCGGAACGCCTGACCGTGCTCGGCAAGATCACCGACGAGGAGCTGGCCGTCGTGTTGTACGGCGCCGCCGCGTTCGTCATGCCGAGCCTCGCCGAGGGCTTCGGGCTGCCGCTGCTGGAGGCCATGGCCGCCGGTGTGCCCGTGGTGCACTCGGACGCGCCGGCCCTGGTCGAACTGGCCGGCGGCACGGGCGTGCTGGCGCGCCGCCAGGATCCGGTGGCGCTGGCCAAGGCGCTGCACAACGTGTTCGACGACGGTCCGCGCACGGAGACCAGGGTGGCGCGGGCACAGGCTCGGGCCGCCGCCTACACCTGGGAACGAGCCGCCCGCTTGGTCTGGAATGTCCATCTCGGGTTGTACCAGAATAGGCTGATCAGTCTGGTTTGACGCGATGCCGTCACATCGGCCGACATCACCATGCGTCACCTATGCCGTTCCACGTCCTGACCGTCCGACTCCGCCGTAGGCTGCCACCGTGTCCCACGCCGAACCCAGCGTGCTGATCGACGCCACCGCGGTCCCCGCAGACCGCGGTGGCGTCGGTCGTTACGTCGACTCGCTGGTCGCCGCGCTGGACCTGGCCGGGACCCGGCTCACCGTCGTCTGCCAGCCCAGGGACGCCGCGCTCTACCACGGGTTGGCGCCCCGGTCCCGGATCGTCCCGGCCACCGACGCCGTGTCCACCCGCACGGCCCGCCTGACCTGGGAGCAGACCACCCTGCCGTGGCTGGCCCGCCGACTCGGCGTGGACGTCCTGCACTCGCCGCACTACACGGCCCCGCTCGCGGTCCCGGCCGCGTCCGTCGTGACGCTGCACGACGCCACGTTCTTCACCGACGCGGTGCTGCACTCCTCGGTGAAGGCCCGGTTCTTCCGGGCGTGGACCAGGGCGTCGCTGCGCCGGGCCCAGCTGTGCATCGTGCCCAGCCAGGCCACCGCCGCCGAACTGGTCCGGGTGGCCGCCGCCGACCCGCGCACCCTGCACGTCGCACCGCACGGCGTGGACACCGAACTGCTGCACCCACCGGCCGACCAGCAGGTCCGCCTGGTCAGGGAGGGGCTCGGTCTCGGCGACATCGACTACGTGGCGTTCCTCGGCGCCCTGGAGCCGAGAAAGAACGTGCCCGCGCTGATCCGGGGCTTCGCCCAGGCGTGCCGTGGCCGGACGAGACCGCCCGCCCTCGTACTCGCCGGCCAGCCGGGCTGGGACGGACAGGTGGAACGGGCGCTGGACGCGGTGCCCAAGCGGTTGCGGGTGATCCGGGCCGGCTACCTGCCGCTCGAATGGCTGGCCGGTTTTCTCGGTGGGTCGCTACTCGTGGCGTACCCGAGCCTCGGTGAGGGGTTCGGCCTGCCGGTGCTGGAGGCCATGGCGGCCGGTGCGTGCGTGCTGACCACCCGCAGGCTGAGCCTGCCCGAGGTGGGTGGCGACGCGGTGGCGTACTGCGGCGTCGGGACCGGCGACATCTCCGCCGCCCTGATCGAACTCTTCGACGACCCCGCCCGCCGGGCCGAACTCGCCGGGGCGGCGCAGCTGCGGGCCAAGGAGTTCACCTGGGCGGGCAGCGCCGACCGGCACCGCGAGGCGTACGACCGCGCCGCCGTGCTCTACCGCAGGGGCCGCTGAGCCCGGCGCCGGGCGAGCGGCACAATGTTCGACCGTGACCGAGCCGACACCGCAGGGCGACCAGGTTGGCGTCGTCGTCGTGACCTACTCGCCGGGCGAGACGCTGGAGCGCTTCCTGGACAGCCTGGCCAAGGCGACCAGCCGTCCGGTGCGGGTGGTGCTCGCCGACAACGAGTCGACCGACGGCGCTCCCCAACAGGCGGCCCGGCGGCCCGGCGTGCGGCTGGTCGAGACCGGCGGCAACCTCGGCTACGGCGGCGGAGCCAACCGGGGTGTGGCCGCGCTGCCTCCGGAGGTCGGCTGGGTGGTGATCGCCAACCCGGACGTCGAGTGGGGCGCCGACGCGCTGGACACACTCCTCGCGGCCGCGCAGCGGTGGCCGCACGGCGGTGCGTTCGGTCCGCTGATCCGCGAGCCCAACGGTGCCGTGTACCCGTCCGCCCGGCTGCTGCCGTCCCTCGGCAGGGGTATCGGCCACGCGGCATTCGGCCGGGTGTGGCCGGGTAACCCGTGGACCAGGGCGTACCGCCAGTCCGACACCACGGTCACCGAGCGCACCGCCGGCTGGCTGTCCGGGTCGTGCCTGCTGGTGCGCCGGTCCGTGTTCGACGCGGTGCACGGCTTCGACGAGCGCTACTTCATGTACTTCGAGGACGTCGACCTGGGCGACCGGATCGGCCGGGCCGGGTGGCAGAACGTGTACGTGCCCACGGCCGAGGTCACCCACATCGGCGGCCACGCCACATCGCGGTCATCGGCGACGATGCTGGCCGCCCACCACAGCAGCGCCTACCGCTACCTGTCCGACCGCCACCGTGGTGTGCGGTGGGCACCGGTGATGGCCACCATCAGGGCGGCGCTGGCCGTGCGGCTGAAGCTGGAGACCCGCCGGGGTTGACTCAGTTCCCGTCCAGTCGGCGGGACAGCATGCTGCGCTGCGTCCCCGGCTGCTGGGTGGTCGGCACGAGCCCGTCCAACTCGCGGGGCGCCGGCTGCTCGTCGACCGGCCGTGCGGGCTCGTCCTGCCGGCCCGGGGCAGGTGCGGGCGCCGCCAACGGATAGGGAACCGGCTGGTGCGGGCCACTCTGGTGACCGGGTCCCGGGTACTGCTGCTGCGGCGCCATCTGGCCGCGCACGGTGGCCGCCGGGATGACCATCGTCGATTCCGGCTGGTCGGCCGCCGCAACGACCGATCGGGGAATCTGCAACGTGTTCGCCGCGTCCATGGGGGACACGGCGTCGTCAGGAGTGACGACGAACGCACCTCGGGCGCGGGCGCGGGCCAGCAACATGTCCGCCCGCTCGCGGGGGTCCATACCTCGACCTCCCCTGCGTCCGGTGCTGGCCGGCAGCACCGACGTCCGTCCGTCACGCACCGGTCGAGCCGGTCACCGTCGCCACTGCCCTCGCGGGTCCGGCACCCGGCAGATCCCGGGCGCACCGTAAGACTATTCCCTTTCCGACACCTGCGTCAGACGAGGACGCAAACTGGCACGTCGGCGCGGCGCGGTACCAGTTGACCGTGATCAGGCCATCGCCTTGGCGGCCTCGTTGAGGTCCTTGACGGTGTCGATGCCGCGCCACGAGGTGGTGATCCGGTAGGCGAACAGGCGGTTTTCCCGCGCCAGCATGGGGAAAGTCGTGTCCTCGTGGTCGCCGACATCCGGTAGGAGAGCGGTGGTCGCCGGGTCGAACACGTAGATCCCGGCGTTGATCCAGTACGGCAGCAGTGGCGCCTCGACGAAACTGGTGATCGCGTCGTCGTCGGCGATGTTCAGCACCCCGTACGGGCAGCGGTACTGCGCGACCGAGATCGTTGCCGCAGCTCCGGCCGCCGCGTGCCGCGCGCAGATCTCCGCGACCGGCGCATCGGTGAGCACGTCGCCATTGATGCCCATCCACGGCTCCCCGGCGAACGGCAACGCGCTCGCCCCGTACTTCAGCCCGCCACCCCGGCCCAGCTGGGTCTCCTCCCGGATGACGGTGACCGCCAGCGGCAGCGGCGTGGTCTCGACGTAGCGCTCGAAGACCTCGGCCAGATAACCGCACGCCACCACCACGTGCTCGATGCCGCCCGCCGCCAGCCACTCGGCCTGACGCTGGAAAATGGTCTTGCCGGCGACCTCCACCAGCGGCTTCGGACGGTCGTCGGTGTAGGGCCGCAGGCGGGTGGCGTTGCCGCCGGCCAGGACCACGGCCTGCCGGGTGGCGGTCACGTTCGGGGAGCTCACGGCATGCGAGGATAGCGGCCGTGTCGACGCTGACCGGACCGACGCTAACCGGACCGACGCCGATCGGACCGACGCCGATCGGACCGACGCCGACCGGACCGACCGAGCGGGTCTGGCGACCGGCCTATGTGTTGGACGTGGCAACGGTCCTGGGCCCGCTGCGGCGCGGCCACGGCGACCCGGCGTACCGGATCGACGGCTCCACCCACTGGTTGGCGGCCAACACCCCCGTCGGTGTCGGGACGCTGGCGATCACGGTGGGTGGCGGCGAGGTTCGCACCGCTGCCTGGGGTCCGGCCGCTTCGTGGCTGCTCGAAGGGGTTCCGGCGTTGCTGGGTGCCGATGACGACGACAGTGAGTTCGTCGCGCATCACTCTGTTGTGCGCGACGTACGGCGGCGGCTGCCCGGCTTGCGGCTGGGCGCGACGCGACGGGTGTGGGACGTGCTGGTCGCGGCGGTGCTGGAGCAGAAGGTCACCGGGACCGAGGCGCACCGGTCATGGCGCGAACTGGCGTACCGGTTCGGGTCGGTGGCTCCAGGTCCGTTCGCTGGTCTGCGGGTGCCGCCCGGGCCTCGGGCGTTGTTGGGATTGCGGGACTGGGAGTGGCATCAGGCGGGGGTCGATGGGGCGCGTCGGCGGACGTTGGTGCGGGCGGCGCAGGTGGCGCATCAGCTGGAGCGGTCGGTGGAGTTGGGCGGGGTGGCCGGCCGGGACCGGTTGCGGTTGGTGCCGGGGGTGGGGGTGTGGACGACGGCCGAGGTCGCGCAGCGGTCGTGGGGCGACGCGGATGCGGTGAGCTTCGGTGACCTGCACATTCCGCACGTGGTAGGGACGGCCTTGGTGGGGCGGCGGTTGGACGACGCGGGGATGGCGGAGGTCTTGTCGCCGTACGCGCCGCAGCGGCATCGGGCGGTGCGGTACATCGAGGCAGCGGGCATTCGGGCTCCTCGGTTCGGTCCGCGGTTCAGCCCGCGCGACTACCGCCGCTGCTAGCGGCCTCGCTGTTCGCCCATAGCGAATTGACTCGGTCGGCTGTGTCGACCGTCCATGGGCCGACACGCGCGGACTTGCTTGGCTCGCCAGCCGATTCGATCTGGCGGGTGGGGCGGGTGCGGGACGGGTTCTGGTCGTGGGGCGCAGCGGGTTTGCGTGTCGTCCGTTCGATGGTCGACACGCGCGGCCGTGCCCCGGCTGCCTGCTTGCCTCGGTCAAGCCGCGGCTGACCACTTGTCGCTGGCAGATGCCGAGCACCTATCGCCGGCGCATGTTGCCCTTGCGAGTTGTCCATTCACCGGCCGACACGCGCGAGCGAGTTTGCCTGCCAGCCCGCTCGCTTTGGCGTTAGGGAGCGTGTGCGGCTAGCAGATTCTTGTGGCGGGTATCGCGGTTTGCATGTCGTCCACTGAGTGGTCGACACGCGCAGCCGCGCTTTGCATGCCAGTCGATTCGATCTGGTGTTGGCGCGTGTGCGGCTGCCGGGTTCTTGTCGCCGGACGCAGCGGTTTGCGTGTCGTCCGTTGGGTGGCCGACATGCGCGACCATGTTTTGCCTGCCAGCCGGCTCGATCCGGCGCTGGAGGGCGCACGTGGTTGGCAGGGTCTTGGCGCCAGGCGTCGCGGTACGCGTGTCGTCCGGTGGGCGGTCGACACGCGCCGGCGTGCTCCAGCCGCTCGCTCGGTGGTCGATGCGCGGGCGTGCTCCAGCCGTCTACTCGGCGTGGCTCCGGAGCCGTTGACTGCTCGCTCGCGGTATGCCCGTGCGTGTCGTCCATCCACCGGCCGACACGCGCAGGCGTCTTTGCCCGCCCGTCGGCCCGATTTTGGCGATTGCGAGCATGTGCGGCTGGCAGGGTTCTTGTCGTCGGGCGTCGCGGTTACATGTCGTCCGGTGAGCGGTCGACACGTCTCACGGAGCGCCCGCATTGGTGGGCAGCCGATCGCCGTCGGGGCAGTTGCCGCGTGTCGTCCGTTCGGTGGTCGTGATGCGGCGACGCGATGGCCGGGCGTGTCGTCCGTTCGGTGGCCGACATGCGGCGACGCGATGGCCGGGCGTGTCGTCCGTTCGGTGGTCGGCACGCGGCCAAGCGATAGCCAGGCGAGTCGCCCGTTGGATGGTCGGGTCAGGGCTTGGCCAGCCGGGTCCTGGTTGCCGCGAACAGGTCCTGGAGTTCGCCACCCCCAGGCACCTCGTTCAACGGCCACCACCGCAAATCATCCGACTCGTCGCTCCGCACGGCCTCCGCCCCCTCGGGCGCCCGCACCAGGAACCGCACGTCCAGATGCCGCGTCGGCACCCCCAGCGAACACGTCACCGCATGCACGTCAACGTGCAACGGCTCCGGCTCGATCACCAACCCGCCGATCCCCGACTCCTCGCCGGCCTCCCGCAACGCCGCCCCCACCAACGTCCGATCGGTCGGCTCGCAGTGCCCACCCAGTTGCAACCACGCCCCCACCCGAGGATGCAACGTCAACAACGTCCACGACGCGGAGTGATCCACCACCACCGCCGACGCCGTGATGTGCCCCGGCTCGCACGACCGCAGGCACGCGTCCTCCCGCGCCGCCAGGAATGCCAGCAACGCCTGCCGCAACGACTCCTGCTCGTGCCGCTCCGGCCGCCACGCCCCCAACGTGCCCATCGCGTCGGACCGCAACGCTGCCGTCATCGTTCGATCAGGCCGTCGGCGAAGTCCGAGCCCGGCCGAGGCGCCGGCGGACCACCCTCCGGATGCCCCACCGCGACCGCGCCCAACGGTTCCCACGAAGCGGGCAGGTCCAGCACCGACCGCACCACGTCGGCCGCGAAGATCGTCGACGACACCCAGCACGAACCGAGCCCCTCGGCCGCCAGCGCCACCAACAACCCCTGCACCGCACCACCAGCGGCAACCGTGAACATCGAGTGCTCACAAGCATTGCGCCGGTCGTCGCGATACGTGTGCATCCCGTCGGGCACCAGGAACGGCAGCACGATCTCGGTCGCCCCGTACAGCAGATCGCCCCGCGCGACCCGCCGCTCGATCTGCTGGTCGGTGAACTCGTCGCCACGCAGGTCGGACCGCCACGCCGCCCGCATCTCGTCCAGCAACTTGGTCCGAAGTGGACGATTGCGTAGCCAGACGAACCGCACCGGGTGCGTGTGGTGCGGTGCGGGCGCGGTCAACGCCGCGGCCACCGCCCGACGCAACGCATCGGCGTCGACCGGCTCCGGGGTGAACGACCGCACGGAACGCCGCAGCAGCACCGCTTCCCGCCGCCCCTGCGCCAGCGCCTCATTGGTGCCGAGTCGGAACAGGTCCTCGGCGACCGGTCGTACCAGGTCCCGGGCTGTCGAACCGTCATCCTCAATGGACAAACCGCGGAGGACGGCCGCCGGCACCCCGCCCAGCTTGCCCTTCACCAGGTCCGCAGCCGACGCGATCTCGTCGGCCACGGCCACCTCGGTGACCGCGAGTTCGTTGCCCTGCCCGTCGATGGTGCCCGCGTACTTGTGCAGCACCGTCAACCCGGCTGAGCCGATCGCCGCGTCGGTCTGGCCGATCCGCCACGCCCTGCCCATCGTGTCGGTGACGACCACGGCCAGGTCGACGCCCAGCAGCGCCCGCAGTCCGGCCCGTAGCCGTGCGGCCGACGCATCCGGGTCGGCCGGCAGCAATGCCACCTCGCCGGACGCCACGTTCGACGCGTCGACACCGCTCGCCGCCTGCACCACACCCAGCGAGTTCTCGGTGATCATGAAGTTGGCGAATCGTGCGACCACCCGCACCGCCTCGGACACCACCAGGTCCCGCCGGGCCGCCTCGCGCAGCGCCGGATCGGCTGGCACGTCCACCAACCGGCCCTCCACCTTGGAGAACGCCTTGCTGGTCACCACCAGTACGTCCCCGTCGCGCAGCCACGGCGCCGCCGCCGCGATCGCCGCCGCGATGTCGTCACCGGGCCGGAACTCCGGCAGCCCGCTGACCGGCAGCAACTCCAGCCGCCCGCTCCCGTGGTCCCTCACAGCCGCACCCCCGCCAGGTCGAACGCCTGTCGCGCCATCTCCGCCGTGAGCTCCGTCGTGGTCATCATCAGCGGGATCGACCGCACCTCCACACCGGGTACGTCGGCTTCGTCACTCCGATGCACGAGCCATCCGTCCAGCACGCCGTCGGCCTCCCGCGCGCCCAGCAGCCTGCCGACCGCCTCGGCCGTGGTGGGCAGCCCGATCGCGGTCAGGCAGGCGTCGGCCATGCCGCGCACCGGCCGGTCACCGACGATCGGCGACAACCCCACGATGCCGGCCTTCGTCTCGCGCAGCGCCGCCCGCACCCCCGGCACCGCGAGGATCGTGCCGATGCTCACCACCGGGTTGGACGGCGCGAACAACACGGCGTCCGCCTCGGCGATCGCCTCCAGCACACCCGGCGCCGGTTTCGCTTCCTCGGCGCCGACCGGCACGATCGAGTGCGCGGGGAGTTCGGCGTGGTAGTGGACCCACCACTCCTGGAAATGCACCGCCTTGCGCTCGGCCGGCTCACCCTCCGCGCCGGGCACGTCGACCACGACGTGCGTCTCGACCCGGTCGTCACTCATCGGCAGCAGCCGGACGCCTGGTTGCCACCGGTCGCACAGCGCGGCCGTCACGTCGGACAGGCCGTAGCCGGCGCGCAGCATGCGGGTGCGCACCAGGTGCGTCGCGATGTCCCGGTCACCCAGGCCGAACCACGTCGGATCCGCGCCGTAGGCGGCCAGCTCGGCGCGCACCGCCCATGTCTCACCGGCGCGGCCCCAGCCTCTGCCGGTGTCGATGCCGCCACCCAGCGTGTACATGCAGGTGTCCAGGTCGGGACAGATCCGCAACCCGTGCATCCACACGTCGTCACCGGTGTTCACCAGCGCCGTTATCTCGTGTTCCGAACCCTCGGTCCGACCCACGGGTTTCATTCCCAGAGCGGCTTTGACGCCGAGCAGGAACCTAGCCCCGCCCACGCCGCCGACCAGCACGACCACCTTCACGACACGATCCTCACACACCGGCTCCGGCGGTCAGAAGTTGCGCCAGAACAGGAAGTCGCTCTGCCCGACCTCGACGAGCAACCGGTTACCGCCGACCCCGTCGAACACGTAGTACGTGAGATTGAAGAACGCGTCGCCGACCGACGCGACACCGATGAGCAGCACGAACAGCACCAGTGGTGCCCACGGCCGCACCATCGCGCCGAACCGCCGTGCCTCCACCGACATCCACGGCTCGATCGCGCCCCAGCCGTCCATGCCCGGGATCGGCAGGATGTTCAGGATGAACGCCAGGATCTGGAGGAACGCCAGGTAGGACAGGCCAGCGGCGAGGAACACCGAGCCGGACACATGGTCCGTCGGCACCGGGATGACCCGCACGATCTGGGTGAGCACGATCCCGAGCGCCAGGTTGGACAGCGGACCGGCCAGCGACACCATCGACTCGACCCGCCGTGACCGCAGCGCGTGGTGGTTCACCCACACCGCGCCACCGGGCAGCGGGATACCGCCGAACAACAGCAGCAGCAACGGCAGCACGATGCTGAACACCGGGTCGGTGTACCGGCGGATGTCCAGCGTCAGGTAGCCCTTGTCGCGGACCGAGAAGTCACCACCCCGGTACGCGACGATGGCGTGCCCGAACTCGTGCAGGCACAGCGACACCCCCCAACCGCCCAGGACCAGCAGCAGTGTGCCGCCGTCCACCGCGGCCTCGGACGGAAGCGTGACGATGACGCCGCCCACCACCGTGGCGACGACTAGGCCGATGAAGATCGGGCTCGGACGGATCCCGGAGCGGTTCACGTGCCCAGTCTGCCGCTCCCGCCGACGTGGTGTGGCGGAAGCCCTGATCTTCGCGTCCGTCTTGACGGATTCACAGGTGGTGACGGGGGTCCAGGATTTTCCGTCTGTGTCCCCCCGACGTGTGCATCCGGCTTGACCGCTTGGCATGACACGGGTGTAATCACACTGGTGTCATTCGTGGTGCGAGAGGGGCATCTCGAGTGGCGTCCGCCATAGGGGAGTGCGAGACGGTGAGGAGGCGGACGGGGAAATGTGGGAGCTGTCCGAAGAACACGCCGAGCGGGAGGGGCCGCCGACCGAACAGGCCGGTGTGTTGATCGATCTTTTCGGCGAAACGGAAGAACCGGAGTGGCAGGACAGGGCGCTGTGCGCGCAGACCGACCCGGAGGCGTTCTTCCCGGAGAAGGGTGGTTCGACGCGCGAGGCCAAGCGCATCTGCCAGGGCTGTGACGTGCGTTCGGAGTGCCTGGAGTATGCGCTGGCCCACGACGAACGGTTCGGCATCTGGGGGGGCTTGTCCGAACGGGAGCGGCGCAAGCTCAAGAAGCGCGCGGTCTGACACACTTCCCTGACGAAAACCCAGGTGCCCGGGGTGGGAGTCCTCGGGCCACAGGGTGGCAGGGATGTGCTGCCGCGCGAGTGCGGCGATCGGAGTGACCGGTAGTGCCGCAGTCGGTGCCCTTGCGGGCCAGCACCGAACCGGTGCTCGCCGTGCTCGTCTGCCACGACGGTGAACAGTGGCTACGCGAAGTGTTGTCCGCGTTGCGCCGCTGCACGCCGAAACCACGGCACGTGCTCGCGGTGGACACCGGATCCCGGGACCGGTCGCCGGAACTGCTCGCCGAGGCCGGTATCGGCGACCAGGTTGTCGTGCACGGCGTCCTGACGCTCGACCGGGACGCCGGATTCGGCGCCGCCGTCGCGGCAGCGGTCGACGCGGCTGTCACTCGATGGGGTGATCCTGGGCGGTGGATCTGGGTTCTGCACGACGATTCCGCGCCCGAACCCGACTGTCTCGGCGTACTCCTGCGGACCACCGAACTGTCACCGTCCGCCGCATTGCTGGGCCCGCTCGCCCTGGACTGGGCCGACCCTCGGCTGGTCGTCGAAATGGGACTGTCCACCGACGCGTCCGGCCACCGGCAGACCGGCGTCGGACCGGCCGAACTGGACTGGGGCCGACTCGGCGAATCCGCTGATTCGGATTCCCCGGACGACCAGGAAATGTTCGAGCAAAGCACCGAAGTATTGGCGGTGCCGTCGGCGGGCGCACTGATCCGGCGTGATGTGTGGGATGAAATTGGTGGTTACGACTCCGCTCTGCCGCTGTTGCGCGACGATATCGATTTCGGCTGGCGGGTCAATCGTGCCGGCCACGTCGCGCTGTGTGTACCCGCTGCGCGGATCCGGCATGCGCGCGCGGTCACCAGAGGGGTGCGGCAACCCGACGCGCTCCGCGGTGCGACTGTCCGGTCCGGTGACCGGGCGCACGGCCTGCGCACGGTGCTGGTCAACTGCACGTTTGTCGGATTCGTCGTCGGCCTACCCCGGCTGGTGCTGTTGTGCCTGCTGCGGGCGATCGGATTCACGTTGCTGCGCAGGCTGTCCGAGGCGCGCGCCGAACTCGCCGCGGTCAGGTATCTACTCGGCGGCGGCGCCGGCCTGCATGCCGCACGAGCCGCTCGTGCGTCGACCGGCGCGGCAGGCGGGCAGGTCCGCGGCCTGCTGACCAGCCGCACCACCCGACTGCGCAACGTGTTCCGCGGCGGCCTGGCCAGCTGGGTCCGCCGCAGAGCCGCCGCGGACGCCGCACTCGGCAGACTCCCCGCCGCCAGCGAACGCCGGTCCTGGCTGACCCCCGACGAGGTGGGCCAACACCGCCCGATCGGGCCCGACGCCCTCCCGACCGGGGCACTCGGCCGTCGAGGCGCCGTACCGCGCCGCACAGCGGGTCTGCGCCGTCCGGCGACGGCCATCGCGGTCCCGCTGGCCGCCGAACCGCTGCGCTACGGCCGACGCCCCAGCCCTCGACCGCGCCCGTCGCCAGGTCCTCGTTCTGGCAGGGAACTGGTGCTCGTCGAGGTCGGCAGGGGCCGGGTCGCGGCGCAACTTTTGTTGGCACCACCGGTGTTGCTGCTACTCGGCTTGACTGTGGTGTCGCTGCTGACCAACGCCGGCCGGCTTGGCGTCCACCTCGCCGGGGGCGCACTGCTACCCGCGCAGGGGCTGGCCGCGACGTGGTCGGACTACGTGGCGTCCTGGCACGGGGCCTTCGGCGGCACGGCGGCGCCGGCTCCGGCGACGCTGGCTGTGGTGGGTGCGCTGGGTACCGTCCTCTACCCGTTCGGTGGACCCCCGATCGCGCTCGCCGTGCTGTTGATCGGTGACGCTCCGCTGGCCGGTGTCCTCGCCTACGCAGCGACCCGACGGCTACCGGTCCGCCGCTGGGTCCGCGCGCTGGTAGGGGCGGGCTACGCGCTCCTGCCGGTGGCGACGGCGGCGGTGGCGCAGGGACGGCTGGACGCGGTGGTGGTGCATGTGTTGCTGCCGCTGGTGCTGTCCGGGGTGGTGGGCGTGCTGCGACCGCCGGCGCGGGGCTGGCTGTCGGCGGCTGCCGGGTCGGCGATCGGGTTGGCGGTGATCGGGGCGTTCGCGCCGCTGGTGCACCTGCTCGTGGTGGTGGTCGCGCTGGTGGGGTTCGTGGTGGTGCCGGGTGAACTGGGTGACGGGCGGCGGCGGGTGGCGGCGCTGTTCGCGGTGGTGTTGTTGCCGTTGGCGTTGCTGGTGCCGTGGCCGGCAGTGGTGTTGACGCATCCGGGTGTGCTGCTGAGCGGGGTGACGGGTGCGGTGCCGTCGGTGTCGGTCGGGGCGGGGGTGTTGGTGGCGTTGGATCCGGGTGGGCCGGGTGGTGGGGGTGTGATCGGGCTGCTGGTGTTGATCGCGGTGGCCGTGGGGGTGGTGCTGCGGCCGGGGCGTGCGGTGGTGCCGGGGTTGGCGGTGGCGGTGTTGGGTGCGGCGGCGGTCGGGTTGGTGGCGGTGACGACGGCGGTGCCGTTGACCGGGGGCGGGCCGCAGCGGTTCTGGACCGGGCCGCCGATGGTGGTGGCGGCGTGCGGGTTGGGGTGGGCGCTGCTGGGGGCGTGCCGGACGGATGTTGGTGGTGCCGTACGTGCGCGAGGGGTGCGGTTGCTGGCGGGGTTGGGTGCGGCGGTGGTATTGGGGTTGGCGACGGTCAACGTGGTTGTCGGTCGAGCGGGCCCGCTGCGGGCGTCCGCCCCGACGGTGGTGCCTGCGCTGGCGAACGAGTTGGCCGAGACGAGCCGGTCGACGCTGGTGCTGGCGACGAACGGGTCGCCGACGCGGCAGGCGGCCGGACGGCTGCCTGCGTTCGGTGATGATGATGTGGCACCGGTACCGGGGGCTGCGTCGCGATTGGCCCGATGGGATGTCGACCTGACGTCGGGCGATCCGGCGCGGACGCGGGCGGCGGTGGCGCAGGCGGCGACGGCGGGTGTGGTGTTCCTCGTGCTGCCGGACCGTCCGACGGCCGCGCGGTTCGTTCAGGCGGCCGGTGACCTGGCGTCGTCCCTTCCGTCCACATCGGATGGTCGGCCGGTGGAGCGGCTGCAACCGGCGAGCGGCGCGGCGACGCTGATCTCGCCGGTGCTGGCGCGCCAGGCGGCGACAGGCGGGCAGCCGCCGACGACGTTGGGCGCGGAGGGGATCTCACCGGTGGACGCGGCGCCGCCCGAGGTGGCGGTGCGAGTGTCGGAGGGGTCGCTCGGGCGGTTGCTGGTGTTGGCGGCGAACGATGAGGGCAGCTGGCAGGCGACGATCGACGGCCAGGCGGCACCGATCGTCCGGGCGTGGGGCCATCTGGTTGCGGTGACGGTGCCCACAACAGCAGCGGACGTACGAGTAGAGGTCCCGAACACCCTCCGCAACGCCCTGCTGCTCGTCCAAGCAGCAGTCCTGTTGTTCACAGCCCTCACGGCCATCCCCAGCCGCAGATAGGCGGCGTGCCAACCAACCGAATCCCAAGTCGACCACCAAACGGCCGACACGCCCGGTGCCCCGAATCGCCAGACCACGGTCAGCGCCGAGTCGACCACCCACCGGCCGACACACACCATCCGCGCAACCGGCCAATCGCAGCAGCAGAGATAGCGAGGTGTGCAGCCGGCCCACGAACACAAGTTGACCACTCGACGGACGACACGCCCACCACTGCATTGAAGGCGGAGCACGTCGGCGACCTGACCGCCGAGCGGTCGACAAGGTAGGCGCCGCCGGCGGTCGGGTCATCGGTGGACAAGCGCGAGGTGGCCATTGAGCGCGCCGATAGGCCGGGCGCATTTGGTGGCGATCGGCGGCCGCAAGCGTGAATCGGCCATTGAGTGGCCGACCAGCAAGTGGCCTCAATGGCTGTAGGCAGATGAACGCCGGTCGGCCGTTGAGCGCCCGATCCAATGACGCCGTCGCGCTGTCATGGCGTTGCGCCCCATGAGTTGGCCATTGACCGGCCGACTCGCCGAGCGCATTTGACAGCCATCGTGGATAGCGTCAGTTGGCCGCAACAGCTAGGCGGTCGACTCGCCCGGCGGCCGGCTGACGTTGGCGCGCCGAGTTGGCCGCTCGGTGGTCGGCATGTCGTCGAGCTGCGATGCCCCGATGAGTTGGCCGCCGAGTGGTCGAGCGACGAGATGTCAGCGTGTTGACCGTCCGATGGTCGACACGGCCAGCTTGATCTGCTTGAGCAGCATGTTGATCTGCTTGAGCAGCACGGCGCGGGCAGCTCCGTCGGCGCGAGTTGGCCGTTGAAGGGTCGACACGCGAGAGCTTGCGTCAGTTGGCCGCTGCTGTCGGCTTCGCGCGTGTGGCCCGCCGAGTTGGCCATTAGGCGGTCGACTTGCGCAGGGACTGCCGAAGCGACCGATTCGCATGGAGCTGTGCTTGATATGGCCGTTAGGCGGTCGATTCGTGGCGGGTATCTGACCCGGCCATTCGGTGGTCGATTTGCCTCGGTGCGGCGGCGATCCGGCCATTGGGGGGTCGGCTGCATGTGCTGGCTGACCCGGCCATCGGGTGGTCGATTCGTCGGGAGCTGGTGCGTTGGAGGTCGGCTGGTCGGTTCGCGCGAGGTCCGACTGACATGACCGCTGGGTGGTCGACTCGCGATGGCGGCCGCGCCTGGCCGTTGGGTGGTCGACTCGCGATGGCGGCCGCGCCTGGCCGTTGGGCGGTCGACTCGCCATGGCCCGTCGTGCCGATCGTCGGCGTGCTCGAGTCGCGTCGGAGCCGCGCTGAGTTGGCCGTTGGGCGGCCAACTCAGCGCCAGGCGACAGCGAGCTGGCCGTTGGGTGGTCAACTCATGCCGGGTGGTGGGCCGATCGAATTGGCCGGCTAGGGGTCGACTGGGTTGGGGGACGCCCGATCGGGGTCAGCCGTCGCCTTCGACTACGTCCGGATCCAGACCCAGGTACGCCGCCACCTGCTCCACCAGCACGTCATGCACCAGGTCGGCCAGGTCGGCACCGTCCCGCGCCCGCACCTCCAGCGGCCGCCGGTACACCACGATCCGCGCCCGGGTCGGCTGTCCCCGCCGATCCACGCCGGCCGGCACCAGCCGAGCCAGCGGTACGTCGTGGTCCTCCAGCACCCCGTCCTCCCAGACCACCGAGTGATCCGGATTCAACCGCAGGTCGGGCACATCGTCGACAGCCACGTCGAGATCGGTCAACTCGGTCCGCCACCGGGCCTCGATCGGCTCCAACGCCTCGAGCACCAACCCGTCGAACCGCTCCGCCCGGCTGCGCGCCGCCGGCAGGTCGGACGGGTACAGCAGCCCGCGCAGCCCCCTGCCGTGCCGGTCCCGGCGGGTCCGCCGGCGTCGCCCCGTGGAACGCACCATCACCTGACCATCATGCAGCTCGCCGGCAACCCGTGTGTCATGTCCCTGCCTGTCGGTGCCAGGCGCTATCGTCGCCCACTGTGCGGAGCGTGAGACGGTGCTCGCGGACCGGGTGTCTGAACCCGGCCGTCGCCACGCTCACCTACGCGTACGCCGACTCCACGGCCGTGGTCGGGCCGCTCGCCACGTACTCCGAACCGCACAGCTACGACCTGTGCGAGGAGCACGCCCTGCGCCTGACCGTCCCCCGCGGCTGGGAAGTCGTCCGACACGAAGGTGAGTTCGTGCCCCCGGAACCTTCCGTCGACGACCTGACGGCACTCGCCGAGGCCGTCCGGGAGGCCGGCAGAATGGACCGCCCGGTCGACCCGCCCGACCCCGGTTTCACCTCGGGCCGCCGCGGCCACCTGCGGGTGCTGCCCGATCCGGTCGACGACTGATCCCCTCCCGGTAGGCTCGCGGTACTACCGCCGGACAAGCCGAACGAACCTGGAGTTGGTGTGCGCGACCTGTCGGCCATCGTCAAGGCGTACGACATCCGCGGCGTGGTGGGTGAGCAGCTCGACACCGACATCGCCACGGCCGTCGGCGCCGCGTTCGCCCGCCTGGTGGGCGGAACGGCCGTGGTCGTCGGGCACGACATGCGGGACTCGTCCCCGGGGCTCGCGCAAGCGTTCGCGCAGGGCGTAACCAGCCAGGGTCTGGACGTCGTGGAGATCGGACTGGCGAGCACCGACATGCTGTACTTCGCCTCCGGCCACCTCAACCTGCCCGGCGCGATGTTCACCGCCAGCCACAACCCGGCCCGCTACAACGGGATCAAGCTCTGCCGGGCGGGCGCCGCGCCGGTCGGCCAGGACAGCGGACTGGCGCGGATCCGGACCGACGTCGAGCAGGGCGTCCCCACCCCGACGGGCACCACGCCGGGCACGATCACCCAGCAGGACCTCCTCGGCGCCTACGCCGACTACCTGCGCGGCCTGGTCGACCTGTCCGGCATCCGCCAGCTGAAGGTCGTGGTGGACGCCGGCAACGGCATGGGCGGCTACACCGTCCCCCGTGTCCTGGCCGGACTGCCGCTGGACGTCATCCCGATGTACTTCGAGCTGGACGGCGACTTCCCCAACCACGAGGCCAATCCGCTGGACCCGAAGAACATCGTCGACCTGCAGGCCAAGGTCAAGGAGTCGGGCGCGGACATCGGTCTGGCGTTCGACGGCGACGCCGACCGCTGCTTCGTGGTGGACGAGCGGGGCGAGCCGGTCAGTCCCAGCGCGATCACGGCGCTGGTGGCGGTCCGCGAGCTGGGCAAGGATCCCGGCGGCACGGTCATCCACAACCTGATCACGTCGCACGCGGTGCCCGAGATCGTCGCGGAGCACGGCGGCAAGCCGGTGCGCACCCGCGTCGGGCACTCCTTCATCAAGCAGATGATGGCCGAGACCGGCGCGATCTTCGGCGGCGAGCACTCCGCCCACTACTACTTCCGGGACTTCTGGCGGGCCGACACCGGCATGCTGGCCGCACTGCACGTGCTGGCCGCGCTGGGTGGGCAGCCCGCACCGCTGTCCGAACTCACCGCCGCCTACTCCCGCTATGCCGCTTCCGGTGAGATCAACTCCACCGTAGCCGACCAGGCCGGCAGAGCGGCGGCCGTGCGGGCCGCGTTCGCGGATCGGGACGGCGTGCGGATCGACGAACTGGACGGTCTCACCGCGGAACTGCCGGACGGCTCGTGGTTCAACCTGCGGGCGTCCAACACCGAACCGCTGCTGCGGCTGAACGTCGAGGCCGCGGACGCCGACGCGGTGGCAACGCTGCGTGACGAGGTACTGGCCATCGTCCGGGCGTGACGTCCCCGTCCGTCGGACGTTGACCAGTTGTAACCGGAAAGAAGGCGACCGGCGTCCTGGCACCTGCCGGGATTGGGTCACCATGGGTGGTAGGCCGGCGAACGAGGAGGAACCGTGGCCGTCGAACTCGACCCGCAGTTGCTGGAGATTCTGGCCTGCCCGTCGCCCGACCACGCGCCCCTGCGCCCCGGCACCGCCGACGACCCGACAGCCGACTTCCTGACGTGCACGTCCTGCGGCCGGGCCTTCCCGGTGCGGGACGGCATTCCGGTGCTGTTGTTGGACGAGGCCGTCGGGGGACCTGACGGAGACCAGACGGGCGGGTGAACCGGGATGCTGGACGACAGCCTGCTGGATGATCCGGTGCGGCTGGCCGCTGTGGACGGCGAGGCGGGCGGGTTGCTGCGCGCCGCCGCGTCGGCCGGTGCCCAGGTGCGGTCCACCGCCGAACTGGCCGCGGAGTCGGCCATGAACGAGCTGCGGGGCGTCCGCCCGCGCGCGGTCGTGCTGGTGGACCGCCCCGGTGTCGGTCCCGCGGTGCACAAGCTGCTGGTCGCGTTGCTCGGGCCGGACTGCCCGGTGCCGGTGGTGGTCAGCGAGGCTGCGCCCACCTGGACCGGTCCGCTGGACGTGGTGATCGCGCACACCGACGACCCCGGTGACATGCAACTCGCCGAGTCGATCCACCGGGCCGGCCGGCGGGGTGCCCACGTGGTGCTGACCGCGCCCACCGAGGGTCCGGTCGCCGCTGCCGCCGCCGGGACGTGCGTCCTGCTGCCGGAGCGGGTGCCGGTGCCGGCCGGGTTCGCCTTCCCCCGCGCGCTGACCGCCGGGCTGGTGGTCCTGGACGCGCTGGGCCTGCTGCGCGCCAGCGTCGACGTGCTCGCCGACGAGCTGGACCGGGAGGCCGAGCAGAACCGCGCGGCCTACGAGTCGTTCGTCAACCCGGCGAAGTCGCTGGCCCTGCGGCTGGGCGATCACACGCCGTTGGTGTGCGGACTGGATCCGCTGGCCACGGCCGTCGCCGACCATGCCGTGGACGTGCTCGGCGGCTTCTCCGGCGTGGTCGCGGGAGCGGCCGACTACGCGCAGGTGCGCACCAGGATGGTGCTGCACCGCTCCGCGGTCCGGTCGACGTCGGGCGACGACATCTTCGCCGACCCGGACGAGTCGCCCGGCGGCCTGCTGCGCACCGTGCTGCTGGCTGTGGCGACCGACGCCCGCGCCGAGGCGGCACAGCAGTCCGCCACCGACTTCCTGCCCGGCGCCGACCTGCTGGCGCCCGGCGACGAGACCAAGGGCGGCCTGGCCGTCCGCGCGGCCGTGCTCGCGCTGCGCTTCGAACTGACCGCCGTCTACCTGGGCCTGGCCACCGGAGCGCTCGGTGGTCCGGGCAGGTACGCGCCGCTGGCCGTCTAGTCTGTCCGGATCAGCAGTGGGGGAATGCTCGGGCTGAGCCGACTAGGGAGTGACCGGAACAGTGCATTTGTTGCGGAACAAGGTGCGGCCGTACGCGTGGGGGTCGCGCACGGTCATCGCCGAACTGCAGGGCAGGGAGGTGCCCGCGCCGCACCCCGAGGCGGAACTGTGGATGGGCGCCCACCCCGACGACCCGTCGACGGTCGTCGGTCCGGACGGCACCGAGCACACGCTGCTGCGCCTGGTCGACGACGACCCGGTGGGCCAGCTCGGCGAGCGCTACGCGCACCGTTGGCACAACCGCCTTCCGTTCCTGCTCAAGGTGTTGGCAGCGGACGAGCCGATGAGCATGCAGGTGCACCCGTCGCTGGAGCAGGCCAGCACCGGGCACGCCCGCGAGGAGGCCGCCGGGCTGCCCAGGCTGGCCCCGCACCGCAACTACCCCGATCCGACGGCCAAGCCGGAACTGGTGTGCGCGCTGACCGAGTTCCACGTGCTGGCCGGTTTCCGGGCCGTCGACCGCACCCTGAAGCTGCTCCGCGACCTGGACGCGCCGGACCTGGACCGCTACACCGAGTTGCTCGCCGCCCAACCGGACGCCGCCGGCCTGCGCACCCTGTTCACCATGTGGATCACGCTGCCCTCGCCGGTGCTGGACTCCCTGCTGCCGCAGGTGCTGGACGCCTGCGTGCTGCACGTGAAGGAGCACGGCCCGTTCGACCTCGAGTGCCGCACCGTCCTGGAGCTCGGCGAACGTTATCCCGGCGACCCCGGCGTGCTGGCCGCGCTGCTGCTCAACCGCCAGGTGCTCGGCCCCGGTGAGGCCGTCTACCTGCGACCCGGCCATCTGCACGCCTACCTGCGCGGCACGGCCATGGAGATCCTGGCCAACTCGGACAACATCCTGCGCGGCGGGCTCACCCCCAAGCACGTCGACGTGCCGGAACTGTTGCGGGTGGTGGACTTCGGCCACGGCGACCTCGACGTGCTGCGCGGCGAGCAGGTGGCCCCGCACGTGCTCGTCTACCCGACGGACGCGCCCGAGTTCGAGCTGTCCCGGCTGGAATGGCCGGCCGGCCAGCCCACCGCGGTGCCGATCCACCACGCCGGTCCGCAGGTGCTGGTGTGCACCGACGGTGCCGTCCGGCTGACCACACCGGTCGGCGCCACACTGCGGCTGGGCAGGGGCGACTCGGCGTGGGTGCCGGCCAGGGACTGCTGCGACGGCGCCGTGCTCGTCCAGCCGGACCACCCTGACCGCACCCAGGTTTTCCGGGCCACCGCTGGCGCGATCTGACCAGTACGGCAGGGTTTGGGGCATGTCTGCAGGTGGTGGGACCAGGGCGGTGGTGGCCGCACTGGCCGCGAACGCCGGTATCGCGGTCGCGAAGTTCATCGGTTTCGCGGTGACGGGGTCGTCGTCGCTGCTCGCCGAGTCGGTGCACTCGGTGGCCGACACGGCGAACCAGGGCCTGCTCCTGCTGGGCAGGCGTACGTCGCGCCGGTCGGCGACCCGTAACCATCCGTTCGGGTTCGGCCGGGAGCGGTACTTCTACGCGTTCGTCGTGGCGCTGCTGCTGTTCACCCTGGGCGCGGTGTTCGCCCTGTACGAGGGTGTGCACAAGGTCCTGGACCCGCATCCGCTGGACAACCCGCTCGTCGCGATCATCATCCTGGGTGTCGCGGTGGTGTTGGAGGGGTTCAGCTTCCGCACGGCGATCGGCGAGTCGCGGGAGCTCAAGGGCGGGGCGACCTGGTGGCGGTTCGTCCGGGACGCCAAGATCCCGGAACTGCCGGTCGTGCTGGCCGAGGACAGTGGCGCGCTGATCGGCCTGATGTTCGCGTTGCTCGGCGTCATCCTGTCGGTGACCACCGGCAACCCGGTCTGGGACGGCGTCGGCACCCTGGCGATCGGGGCGCTACTCGCCGTGATCGCGCTGGTGCTGATCATCGAGACCAAGAGCCTGCTGATCGGTGAGGGCGCCGGCCCGGACCTGCTCGACCAGATCACCGGCGAACTCGCCCGCGACCACGTGGAACGCGTCATCCACATTCGCACCCAGTTCCTGTCACCGGACGAACTGCTGGTCGCGGCCAAGATCGCGTTCGTGCCGGAGTTGCCGTTGCGCGAGGTCGCACAGGCCATCGACGCGGCGGAGGCGCGGGTGCGGGCCAAGGTGCCGCTGGCCAAGCTGATCTACCTCGAACCCGACCTGGACCGTAACTCGGAGTGATGGCCCTCACCTGGTCGCGCAACGTCACCGTCGGCTTCCGTGCCCGCCCGGTACCGTTCGCGCCATGACGACGCTCATGGTGACCGGCGCCGCCGGGTTCATCGGCTCACATTTCGTGCGCCACTGGGTGGCAGAGCACCCGAACGACTCCGTGGTGGCACTGGACGCGCTGACCTACGCGGGCACCGAGACCAACCTGGCGCAGGTGCGCGACTCGATCACGTTCGTGCACGCGGATATCGGTGACCAACCTGCGGTGGAGGAGACGCTGCGCCGGCACGGCGTGGACGTCGTGGTGAACTTCGCCGCCGAGTCGCACAACAGTCTCGCGGTGCTGGACCCCGGCCGGTTCTTCCGGACCAACGTGCTGGGCACCCAGACGCTGCTGGAGGCCGCCCGCCAGGTGGGCGTGGCGCGGTTCCACCACGTGTCCACCTGCGAGGTGTACGGCGACCTGCCGCTGGACGCCGAGACCGCGTTCACCGAGACCAGCCCGTACGCACCGCGCACGCCCTACAACGCCAGCAAGGCGGGCGCCGACCACGCGGTCCGCGCCTACCACGAGACCTACCACCTGCCGGTCACGATCTCCAACTGCGCCAACAACTACGGCTCGCACCAGTTCCCGGAGAAGGTGCTGCCGCTGTTCACCACGCACGCCCTGGACGGCGTGCCGCTGCCGGTCTACAAGTCCAAGCACAACCGTCGGGAGTGGATCCACGCGCTGGACCACGTCCGGGCCATCGAGGCCATCCTGGAGCGGGGTGTGGTGGGCGAGACGTACCACGTCGGCACCGGCGTCGAGGCGAGCGTGGAACAGATCGCCGACCTGGTGCTGTCCGAACTGGGCCTGCCCGAGTCGCTCAAGCGGGAGGTCCCTGACCGGCCCGGTCACGACCGCCGCTACCTGCTGGACTCCGGCAAGATCCGGCGTGAGCTGGGTTGGGCGCCCTCGATCGAGTTCGACGCCGGCGTCCGCGCGACGATCCGCTGGTATGCCGAGAACCGCGCCTGGTGGGAGCCGCTGCGCGACCGCAGCCCCGTCGCGGAGAGCGCCTGGTCGGGCGCGTGACCGCAGGGTCGTGACCGGATTTCTCTGCCTGGACGTCGGTTCGACGTGGACCAAGGCAGCACTGGTGTCACCGGACGGCGTGGTGCTGGGTGCCGCCCAGCACCCGACCACGCCGCCGGAGGTGTTGACCGGGATCGGCAAGGTCACCGCGGCTGTCGGCGGCGAGGGCGCCGAGGTGCTGGCGTGCTCGTCGGCCGGCGGCGGGCTGCGGCTGGCCGTGGTGGGCCAGGAACGGCTGGTCAGCGCGGAGGCGGCGTACCGGGTGGCGTTGTCGGCCGGTGCCAAGGTGGTGCACGTGTCGTCCGGCGAACTGGACGGCGCCGGCATTCGTGCCCTGCGGGCCGCCCGGCCGGATGTGCTGCTGCTGGCCGGCGGCACCGACGGCGGCGACACGCGGGTACTTCTGCACAACGCCCGCCGCTTGGCGGTGAACCGCGTTGCCTGCCCGATCGTGCTGGCCGGCAACACGGCCGTCCGCGAGGAGGCCCTGACGCTGCTGCTCGGCACCCGCCGGACGGTCGTGGTCACCGACAACGTGCTGCCCGACGTCGGCGAACTCGCGCCCGGTCCGGCGCGGGCGGCGATCCGGTCGGTGTTCCTGAACCACGTGATCGGCGGCAAGGGCCTGTCCCGTGGCCCCCGGTTCCGGCGGCTGGTCCGGTCGGTCACGCCGGACGCCGTGCTGACCGGGGTGGGCCGGCTGGCGGCGCTGTCGTCGCTCTCCGGCGACACCGAGGGTGCCGTGCTGGTGGTGGACGTCGGCGGCGCCACCACCGACGTCTACTCGGCCGTGTCCGCGCCCGCCGACCGCGAACTGCACGCCGTCGCCCTGCCCCCGGACCGCAGGACGGTGGAGGGCGACATCGGCGTGCGCTGGTCGGCGCCCGGCGTGGTGGCCGCGGCCGCGGCGGAACGCCTGCTGGCCGACGGTGAACAGGCCGGCCTGGCGTCGGCTGCCGCGCACCGGGCCGAGCATGTCGACGCCGTGCCGGCCGATCCCAGCGTCGACGTGCGGCTGGCCAGGCTGGCGGCCGTGCTCGCCGTCCGCCGGCACTTGCGCATGATCGACGGCCGGCTCGGTCCGCACGGCGCCGGCCTGATGGTGTTGTCCGGCGGGGTGTTCCGGCACGCCGACGCCGACCGGCTGGCCGCCGTGGAGGCCGCCCTGCGGTCCGATCCGGTGCTGCGGCCCGTGGTGCGGCAGGCCGAGATCGTGGTCGACCACCGGTACGTCCTGGCGCCCGCCGGGCTGCTGGCCGACGCCGGTCACGCGGCGACGGCGGACGCCCTGCTGCGGTCCCTCCTGGACTAACCGGTGGCCGCGTCCCGGCCGGGCAGCCGGAACACGCCGTGCTGCTCGTCGCGCACCTCGGTCGGCGACTCCAGCCCGGCGGCGCACGCGATCGCCCGGTCCCACTCCGGGTCGGAGTAGTAGTCCTGCTGTCGCTGCACTCCCGGTGCCCAGCGGCGTCCGGCGAACGGGCCGCACTGCGGATCGGGCAGCCAGTGATCGCCACCGAGCACCAGCGCACCGGTCGGCCCGGCGACGGCGGGCGGCAGCGCACCGGTCGTGCCGTCCTCCCGGTAACCGACGCCGATGAGCCTCCCGTCGAACACCTGGCGCCGCCACGTGGACGTGCCACCGCCCGCCGGATCGGTGCCCCTGGCCAGGGTCCGCCAGCGGCCGCCGAGGTCGCCGAACAGCTCGGACAGTCCGGCATGCGAGATAACGGCCGGGAACATCCGCGCGTACGCCCACTGCAACGGCGAACTGGCGACCACGACACCGAGTCGTTGCGCCTCGGCCGGGGACAGCCCGTCCAGCAGCCGGGCGGCCGCGGCGACGGTGATCGCCGAGCCCTGGCTGGTCCCGGCGAGCACCACGCGGGTGTTGGGATCGGCGAGGTAGTGCGCGGCCCGCGCCGCCACCTCGGGCACCACCTTCAGCGCGTAGCACGGCGGCACCACGGGATGCGACTCGCGCGGCCAGAAACAGGCCAGGTCGGACAGGCCACCGAGCCGGCGGGCCGAGTCCGGTTGCCGGGCTGCCGAGTAGACCTCGCGCAGCAACCACGCGGCCAGCAGCGCCAACGCCGCCAACCCGAGTCCGGACAACGGTTGTGCCCACGCCGGCGGCAGGAACCCCTCCCGCCACGGCACGGACGACACGATCGCACCGGCCGCGAGCACCCCGGTCAGGGTGAGCAGCACGTGGTGCGCGTGACCGCGTTCCCAGTTGGCCGTCCGCCACGCATCCGCTGCCTGCTTGGTGTCGGTGGGTCGATCCGAGTGCAGCAGTGCCACCTCTTCGGGCACCCGCTCCCCGGACCCCAGCCGCCGTACGCCCATCACGGCCAGCACCACCAGCAGCACGACGACGGCCAACGTTCCGGCGACGCCCCAGACGAGCGTGACGAACGCGTACCCGTGCGGCAACGAGAGCAGTGCTCCGCCCAGCGTCTGCCGCACTGTGATCGCGACGCCTGCTCCGAAACCACCGCCCAACAACGCGGCCAGTGTCATGAACGGCGCCGCCAGCCAACCTCCTGCCCATGGCCGCAACTCGACGGGCTGCGCCGACCAGGCCGGCCGGGCCAGCAGCGCGGCCGGCACCAGCAGCAAACCGAGCACCCCGCACGCGCCGCCGAGCGCGATCGTGACCACCGTCAGCGTCGGATCGGTGCCCGGCAACGTCGCGCCGAGATGCGGCTGCACGGCAGGCACCGACGCGACCGTCAACGCGGCCAGCCCGAGCAGCACCCGGCGCGGCACCGGCGACATCGCGGCCAACAGCCACCGCCCGGCACGACCTGGCCGTGCACCGGTCGGATCACCGAACACCAGTGCCAGCAGCAGACTGCCGACCAGCAGCACGACAGCGACCAGCCAACTCGCCGTCGGCAGCCCGCCCCGGCCCGGCCCGGCGGGTCCGCCCAGCGCGATCAGCGTGACGGTGGCCAGGGCGGCGGTGAGGTGCAGCGTGCGCAGCGCGGGCGCGTCCGGATCGGCGATCTTGTTCGCGCCGGGCATCTTCGCCAGCAGCCGGGCCGGCCCGGTGGACACCGGTGTCGGCACGTCCACGTCGACCGACCAGTTGACGGTCGACAGCTTCCGCAGCACGAACACGACCAGCAGCATCGGCACCACGCCGAACACCGGCCGCACGGCGGCGGTGCCGCGCAACCACTGCGGTATCACACCAAGGCACCCCGATCCGGGAGCCAGGCACTGGGTGGCGAACAGGTCCAGCGACACGGCGGCCAGTTGCGCCACGAGCAGCACGGTGAGCAGCGCGGCCGCCAGCCGCAGCAGTCCACGGCAGCTGGCGCCCAGCACGCTCGCCACGCGGTTGCCCTCCGGCACCGGCGGCAGCATCCACGACGACACGTTGGCCAGCGAGAACGGGAACAGCAGCGCCCAGATCGCCTTCGCCCAGCCGCCCGAGGTGAGCCCACCCCAGACGTAACCCTCCAGGGTGCGAGGGTGTGGCCTGCCGTCGGCCTTCAGCACCGGACCCGGTGCGGGACGGCGCAACCGATCGGCGGGCCGCACGATGCGCCCGGCACCGTCACCTGCCACGTCGACGGCCGCGACGGCGTCGACGAGCTGTTCCGGCGTGGTGCCGAGGATGCCGTGCACCCGCAGTTCGATCACCCGTGTGTCCGGTCCGGGGATCAACCCAGTGCCTCCTGTCGGGCGGAAGGCCGCCAGGGACGGGCGACTACTCCGCATGGTGCTCGCCCCCGGACGCACGGGGAAGTCCCGGCCGGGCTGCCCGGTACTGTGGCTCGTACTCCGAATACGTCAGAAGGGGCGCCATGACCACGGTGGACGCGGATCGACTCCAGTCGCGCAACGGCATCGACTTCGCCGTAGCCGATCTCTCCCTCGCGGAGTTCGGCCGCAAGGAAATCCGGCTCGCCGAACACGAGATGCCGGGCCTGATGGCGTTGCGGCGCGAATACTCCGAGGTGTTCCCACTGCGTGGCGCCCGGATCTCGGGTTCACTGCACATGACCGTGCAGACGGCCGTGCTGATCGAGACGCTCGTTGCGCTCGGCGCCGAGGTGCGTTGGGCCTCGTGCAACATCTTCTCCACGCAGGATCATGCTGCAGCGGCCATCGTCGTCGGGCCACACGGCACGCCGGAGGAGCCCAAGGGAGTTCCGGTGTTCGCCTGGAAGGGTGAGTCGCTGGAGCAGTACTGGTGGGCGACCGAGCGGATGCTCACCTGGCCGGACGGCGGCCCCAACATGATCCTGGACGATGGCGGCGACGCGACCATGTTGGTGCACAAGGGAGTTTCCTACGAGGCCGCCGGTGTCGTGCCGCCCGCCGACGAGAACGACTCCGACGAGTGGAAGGTCTTCCTCGACCTGCTGCGGGTGTCGCTGGCCACGGACGCGACGAAGTGGACGAAGATCAGCGAGGGCATCCGGGGCGTCACCGAAGAGACCACCACCGGTGTGCACCGCCTCTACCAGTTGGCCGCGGCCGGTGAGTTGCTGTTCCCGGCGATCAACGTGAACGACTCGGTCACCAAGAGCAAGTTCGACAACCGCTACGGCATCCGGCACTCGTTGATCGACGGCATCAACCGGGGTACGGATGTGCTCATCGGCGGCAAGACCGCGGTGGTGTGCGGCTACGGCGACGTCGGCAAGGGTGCGTCCGAGTCGCTGCGCGGGCAGGGCGCGCGCGTGGTGATCACCGAGATCGACCCGATCTGCGCGCTGCAGGCCGCGATGGACGGTTTCCCGGTGCGGACGCTGGAGTCGGTACTGGGTGACGCCGACATCATCATCACGACGACGGGCAACAAGAACGTCGTCACCGCCGACCACATGGCCCGGATGAAGCACCAGGCGATCCTGGGCAACATCGGCCACTTCGACAACGAACTGGACATGGCCGGTCTGGCTCGCGTGCCCGGCGTGCGGCGGATCAACATCAAGCCGCAGGTCGACGAGTGGACCTTCCCCGATGGTCACTCGATCATCGTGCTGTCCGAGGGTCGGCTGCTGAACCTGGGCAACGCCACCGGCCACCCGTCGTTCGTCATGTCGACCAGCTTCTCCAACCAGGTCATCGCCCAGGTCGAGCTGTTCACCAAGCCGAACGAGTGGGACCGCGAGGTTTATCGGTTGTCGAAGCAGCTGGACGAGAAGGTCGCGCGGCTGCACCTGCCGGCGTTGGGCGCGGAACTGACGAAGCTCACGAAGGACCAGGCCGAGTACATCGACGTCGACGTCGAGGGTCCGTACAAGCCGGAGCACTACCGCTACTGAGCCGATCTGCTCGATCTGTCCCCGGCCCGGTCGCGCCACGACGGCGCGATCGGGCCGGCGTCTGCGAACACCAGTGGGCGGTGCTGCCCGTGGCGACCCCTGAGTGGCCAATACGCAGGCTGCTCGGGTGCGGCCGTCAGTGAGACGGCCGCTGAGTGGACGACTCGTCAAGCCGGCAGAAGGCCTGAGTGGAGCCACATGTAGCGATCGGTGGGTTCCGACCAACAGGACCCGTCGCAGGGCCTGCCGCCGCGTGGCCGGCCAGCGGTGACTTGGCCGTTGGCCGGCCGATCAACCGTAAGTTGGCCGTTGAGCGGCCGGCCCGCGTGGAGTTGGCGGTTGGCTGGCTGGTCCGGGGTTGTTTCGGCCGTTGAGCGGCCGATCCGCGTGGAGTTGGTCGTTGGCTGGCAGGCCCGAGGTGGTTCGGTCATTGAGCGGCCGGACCGCAGCGAGGCGAGTCGGCCGCTGAGTGGCCGCCGGCAGTGAGTCGGCCGTTGAGCGGCCACTTGCGGTGGGTTGGCCGTGGAGCGGCCGGCCAGAGTGAGTCGGCCATTGAGTGGCCGGCATGCCCGCTCTTTGGACCACCCCGGGGATCTTGGAGGCCATGACTTCTGGCAAGGATGGTCAGCATGGCAGCAGCAGGCAGGTACCCCGTTGAGTTGAAGGAACGCGCCGTGGCGATGGTGCGGGAGCTGCAGCGTGAGCTGGGCCTGCGCGG
>DASUGU010000107.1:0-35303 GCA_036273855.1 Pseudonocardiaceae bacterium | reverse complement strand
TCGGCCACGACGACCACGTCATCGACCAGGGCCTTCGCTGGTCTACCTGGCGCCGCGAACACCAGGCAGACACACGACGACACCATTTCACACGACGCCTCAAGCTACAGACGCAAACGATCTAGCCCTGTAGTACTAGTCCCGGGACACCAGGCGGGCCTCTTCCAGGTCCAGGTCGCGCAGCACCCGGCGCAACACCTCGTCGTCGATCTCGCCGTTGTTCCGTGCCGTCACGTAGACCGCGCGTTCGGCTTCCAGGGTTTCCAGGCGCAGCCTGCGGAACGATGCCGTCGGGCTCTCCATGTCCTGGCGCCCCAACCGTTCCCAGGCCGCGTTGGCGCGCCGCTCGGCGAGGCTGCGCAGCCGTTCGACGATCGGTTCCGGCGTGTAGCTCCCGTCGTCGGCCACCAGTTCGTCCAGCCGGTCCACCGCCGCCATCGCCGCGTCGTGCGCCGCCTGCGCCTCGGCCAGCGTGTCTACCGCCTCGTCGTCACCGGTCACGCCGAGCTTGCGGATCAGCCACGGCAGCGTGGTGCCCTGGATCAGCAGGGTGCCCACGGTGACCGTGAACGCCAGCAGTAGCACCAGATCCCGCCCGGGCACCGACTCGGGTACGGCGGCCGCCGCGGCCAGGGACACCACGCCGCGCATGCCCGACCACGCGATCACCGCGATGTTCCGCCACGGCGCCTGGGTACTTCGATGTCGGGCGCCGAACACGGGCAGGTACATCGTGGGCAGCACCCACACCACGCGGATCAGGATCGTCGCCAGCAACACGGCGACCACCGGCCACACCAGCGACACGGGCGGGTGGCCGTTCGCGGCCGCCTGCTCGAAGACGTACCGGAAGTTGAGCCCGATCAGCGCGAAGACCACCGACTCCAGCAGCACGTCCACCGACCGCCACACCGCGGTCTCCTGCAGCCGCGTGGTGTAGCCGGCGTACGGCGCGAAATGCCCCAGGTACAGGCCCGCGGTCACCACCGCCAGCACACCGGACCCGTGCACCGCCTCGGCTACCAGGTAGGCGGTGAACGGCACCACCAGGCCCAGCGCGCTCTCCACCACGTCGTTGGCCACCCGCGTGCGGACCGCGTGCACCAGCCAGCCCAGCACAAGCCCGACCAGGATGCCGGCGACCGTCGCCACGACGAAGGTCAGGATCCCGGCGCCCCACGAGGGCGCGGTGCCCACCGCGGCCGCCACGGCGACCTTGAACGCGGTCAACGCCGTCCCGTCGTTGACCAGGCTCTCGCCGGTCAGCACCGTCATCACCCGCCGGGGCAGGCCCAGCCGCCGCCCGATGGACGCCGCCGCCACCGCGTCCGGCGGCGCCACCACGGCACCCAGCACCAGCGCGGACGCCAGCGGCAGGCCGGGCACCAGCCAGAACGCGACGAACCCCACGGCGACCGTGGTGACCAGCACCAGCACCACGGCCAGCAGCGCGATCGGCCGCAGTTTGGCGCGGAAGGCCAGGTAGGAGCTGTCCAGCGCGGCCGAGTACACCAGCGGCGGCAGGAACAGCACCAGGATCAGGTTCGGGTCGATCTGGAACTCGGGCACCCCCGGCACGTACGACACGATCAGCCCGACGACGACCAGCGCCAACGGCGCCGACCGGCCGAACCTGGCCGCCAGCGCGGACACCGCGAGCGAACCGAGCACCACCAGCAACACGGCTATGTCCGACATCGGCTGCTCCTCTCCCCGTCTGCCCGACCGGCGATAATCATGACGTGCCGAACAGCAGGGCAGATTGCCTCCACGTGACCGAGTTGCCCGATCCGGACGTGACACCGCAGGCCGAGGGCTGCCAGGAATGCCTCGCCGAGGGCAGGGACATCTGGGTTCACCTGCGGCTGTGCCTGACCTGCGGCCACGTCGGCTGCTGCGACTCCAGCCCGTACAAGCACGCCGACGCGCACTTCGCCGAGACCGAGCATCCGGTGATGCGCTCGTTCGAGCCGGGCGAGACGTGGCGCTGGTGCTACCTGGACAAGCGGTTGGTGTAAGGGGTGCGCCTGGTCGGTCGGTAGGCTGTTGCGCCGTGCGCGTACTGGTGATCGGGCCAGGTGCCCGGGAACACGCCATTCTGCTGGCCCTGTCCCGCGATCCCGAGGTCACGGCGCTGGCCTGCGGGCCGGGCAACGCCGGCACCGAGGCCCTCGCCGAGCCCAGGGCCGTCGACATGGGCGACCCGGCGGCGGTGGCCGCGCTGGCCACCGACTTCGGCGCCGACCTGGTGGTGGTCGGCCCGGAGGCGCCGCTGGTCGCCGGGGTCGCCGACGCCGTGCGCGCGGCCGGGGTGCCGTGCTTCGGCCCGTCCCGGCCGGCCGCCCGGATCGAGGGCTCCAAGGTGTTCGCCAAGGACGTCATGACCGCGGCGGGCGTGCCCACCGCGCACGGCGAGGTGGTGGACAACCCGGCCCGGCTGGACGCGGCCCTGGCCCGGTTCGGGCCCACCTACGTGGTCAAGGACGACGGTCTGGCCGCCGGCAAGGGCGTGGTGGTCACGGCCGACCTGGACGCGGCCCGGGCGCACGCGATGACGTTGCTGGACGGTGGCCGGGCCGTGCTGCTGGAGTCCTTCCTGAATGGTCCGGAGGTGTCGCTGTTCTGCCTGGTGGACGGCCGGACCGTGGTGCCGATGCTGCCGGCGCAGGACTTCAAGCGGGTGGGTGACGGCGACGCGGGCCCGAACACCGGCGGCATGGGCGCGTACGCCCCGCTGCCCTGGGCGCCGCCCGGCCTGGTGGACGACCTGGTGGCCCGCATCGTGCGGCCGGTGGCCGACGAACTGGCCGACCGGGGCACGCCGTTCTCCGGGCTGCTCTACGCCGGTCTCGTCCTCACCTCGACCGGGCCGCAGGTGATCGAGTTCAACTGCCGGTTCGGCGACCCGGAGACCGAGTCGGTGCTGGCCCTGCTGGACACTCCGCTGGCCGGACTGCTGCTGGCCACCGCCACCGGCACGCTGGCCGACCAGCCGCCGCTGCGCTGGCGGCCCGGAGCCGCCGTGACCGTGGTGATCGCCGCCGACGGCTACCCCGGCCGGCCGCGCACCGGTGACGTGATCACCGGCGCCGACGCGGCGGGCGTGCTGCACGCCGGCACCGCCCGGCGCGCGGACGGCGCCGTGGTGTCCGCCGGCGGGCGGGTGCTGGCCGTCGTGGGCACCGGTGCCGACCTGGCCGCGGCCCGCGCGGACGCCTACCGCAGGGTGGCCGACATCCACCTGCCCGGCTCGCACCACCGCACCGACATCGCCGAGCGGGCGGCCGCCGGCAAGGTCGTGGTCCCTGCCTGACCGGCAACCGGGAACCGGACGGCTGTCCTTGCCGTCCAACCCCGACGAGACGGCTTCCGGCGGCAGATGTGCTTGGTAGCCTGCACAGAGAAACCGACCGGCTACAGCACGTGGAGGCGCCATGGCAACCGAGCGGGTGACCTCCGACGGCCCGATGACCGATCCGGTGCTCACCGCGGCCGGCGGCCCCGGGCTGGGCGCCGAGCTGACGGTCCCGCAGACCTCGTCCATCACGGTCAACCACGACAACGTGCTGCAGGCCGCCCGGATCATCCAGGACGCGCTGGACGACGAGGGCCAGCAGATCCTCACCAACCTCCCGCTGCTGCAGGTGATCGCGCCCGGCGAGGACCAGATCAGCGTCCAGGCCGCGCAGGCGTGGAACGCCAGACTGGTCGGCGGCGCCGACTCCTACACCGTCCGGGTCGAGCAGTACCTGCAGAACCTGGGCGAGCTGGTGACCAAGCTGGTCACGTCCGCGCGCCAGTACGGCTACTCCGAGGACCAGATCGCCGCCGCGTTCGGCCGCACCGGCTCCGGTGGCTGAGCGGCGTCCGGTCCTCGTGGGGACGATGGTCATCATGCTGGCGGTCGCGGGCTGTACGACGACCCAGGCGGGCACGCCGACGGCGGCGGGCCAGGTCGCCCCGCGCTCGTCCACCTACCGTGCCCCCACCAACGGCTCCGCCGGGATCACCCTGCCGGCCCGCCCGTCCGACGTGCCGCTCACCGGCGTCCAGCCGTGCTCGCTGCTCACCGCGCCGCAGCGCACCGCCCTCGGCGTGTCCGCAGGCCTGCCCGGGTTGCCGGCCCAGCTCGCCGACAACAGCCCCACGTGCGACTTCCGGCTGGCCGACCCGACGGCCGGTGAGTACAACGTCGCCGTCGACACCAAGGGCGGCATCCAGCTCTACCTGAACCAGAACCTGGCCGACGACGTCAAGCAGGTGTCCGTCGGCGGCTTCCCGGCGCTGGACATCACGCTGAAGCCGCCCGACCTGCTGCAGGGCTGCACCACGGCGGTGAGCGTGGCCAGCGGCCAGATGTTCATGGTCGACCTGGGCCAGCCCGCCCGGGGGACGACCACCGACCAGTCGTGTGCCAGGACCGAGACCGTCGCCGATGCCGTGCTGACCACCGCGCGGACGCTGAAGTAAGGGGCAGGCCATGGCCGAGAGGCTTCTCACCGAGATCGTCGCCGCGGTGGACGACCTGATCACGAAGGCGGCGCAGGACATGTTCGGCACCGGCGAGTCCGGCGGGAACTCAGCCACGGCGGGCGTCGACTCGATCCGCTGGGAAGGCATGTCCGACGCGCAGCTCGCCGCCGCCGTCCGCCAGCTCAACTCCGGTCCCGGCGCGGCCGGCATCCAGCAGGCGGCCGACGCCCTGAGCACCATCGCCGACAACCTGAACCAGATGGATCTCACGCTGAGCACCCAGCTCAAGGCGATCGGCGTGAACTGGCAGAGCGAGGCGGCCGAACTGGCCGCCGAGATGGGCACGGCCGCGTCCAGCTACGCGACGTCGGCCGGCGTGGCCACCGGCACCAACGCGGCCGCCGTCACCGCCCAGGGCGAGGCGTTCACCGCTGCCCGCAACGCGGTGCCGCACCCGAGCACCCTGGAGAGCCCACCGAACAGCTTCATGGACGCCGCCGGTGGCCTGCTCACCGGCCACGAGACCGACCAGGCGCCGCAGGCCGCCAAGTACGCGCAGGCCCGCCAGCAGGCCGTCGACACGATGAACACCTACACCAGCCAGTCCCAGTCGCACCTGGCCAGCCACGCGCCACTGCCCAAGCCGTACCCGGTGACCCACACCGCGCACGGCGTGGACACCAGCATCGGCCAGCAGGGCACCACCGTGTCCAGCTTCGCGCCGCCCACCCGGAGCGTGCCCGGCGGCACGTCCGGCGGCGCCCCCGGTCTGCCCGGTGTACCCGGCGGCGGTGGGGTGCCCGGCGTGCCCACCGGTCCGGGCCTGCCCGGCTCACCGGTCGGCGTGCCCGGCGGTTCCGGCGGACTGCCCGGCGTTCCTGGTGGCGGCGTGCCCGGCACACCTGGCCTGCCCGGGGGGCCCGGTGGTGGCGGCGGAGTACCCGGCGTGCCCGGCACTCCCGGCGTGCCCGGACTCCCCGGCACACCCGGTGGCGGCGGCATCGGCGGTGGTGGTGGCGGTACGCTGACCGGTCCGCTGGGCCCCGGGCCGGTCAGCGGCATCGGCACGCCCGGGGGCCCACCGGTGGCCGAGGGCATGCCGGCAGCACCGGCGGCCGGCGGACTGAGCGGCTCGCTGGTCGAGGACACGGCCATCGGCACCGCCATCGTGGGCGGTGCGGTCGGCGCCGGGATCGGCGGCGCCGCCGCGCGCAAGGACCGGCTCGTGCGCAGCCGGCAGCTCGGCGAACCGGTGAGCGAGGTCGAGGGCGAGGGCGACGCCCGCCAGCAGGCCGCGCGGGCGCTGCTGGAACTGGAGGGCGACGAGGCAGCCGAGGCCGGCGCCAGCGCCCGCATCGGCGCCACGGCCGAACCGCCGCCGTCCCTGCTGGAACCCGCCGTCGGCCAGCGATCGGACGACGACGGCGAGCACCGCGACCGGTATGCCGAGTCCGAGGACATGTTCGCCGACGGCCGGATGGTGATCCCCGGCGTGCTGGACGGCTCGGCCACGCCCGACCCCGACGACCCGAAGTAGCGCGACGTGGGCCTGCCCAGCAGCGTGGTCCTGTCCGCGCTGGAGTTCGACGTCGTGTGGGAGAGCCAACGACTCCCACGCCGGCACGTCGTGCTCGACGTGCCGAGTCCCGGCGTGACCCGCAACCAGCGGGCCGAACTCGTGGCGGGCGCGTGGGACGCGCTCGCCGCACGCGGGCTGGCCGGCCGTGGCCGGGTGGAGCCGGAACTGGCCGACCGCCTGGCGCTGCTGGCCTACCCGGAGCGGTCGGTGGACGGCTGGGTGTGGACCGACCGGGAGATCAGGGGACTGGCCGTCCAGTCCGGCCGGGACGCCGCCCTGGCCGTGGTGGACCGCGGCGAGGTGTGGCTCATCCCGGCCAGGGAGACGTCGCTGGTCGAGGCCATCGTGTCGATCGCCGGTGAATGCCCGGCCGGCTACGGCCGCTCCACCAGCGTCCCGCTGGAGGTGCTGCGCTCGGCGGACAAGGCGGCCGGCGGCGACGCCCGCTCGCTGGTGACCGAGTTGACCGACCTCGGCGTGCCGCTGACCAAGTCACAGGTATTGGCCGGGATGTTCGACGGGATGGTGGGACGGGGCCAGTTCGGCGCCCAGCGCACCGCCACCGGCCGGGTGACCCACCGCGCCGACCGGGTGGTGGCGTTCCACGACACCGGCCGCGGCCGCTACCTGTACCTGACCCGGCCCAGCGCGGACGGCCAGGTGTGGGCGACGGTCACCCCGGCCGACAGCCGATCGGTGGCAGCTGCCGTCTGGGAGTTACTCGGCGAGGTCTGAGCGGACAGAATGTGACGGGAACCGGACGCGCCGTGGCATCGTCCGATCTCCAGGGAGCGGGCGAAGGGGGCCACAGCGGTGGGAGCGTCCAGTTACAACGTCGCCGACATCACCCAGGCGCGGCAGACGATCGGCGCGGAGGCGGGCAGGTTCGGCAGCGTCGGCGACGCCGTGCCGGCCAGCGTCGCCGCCGGCATGTTCGGCACGCTGGCCAACTCGGCAGCCGTGGCGTCGGCCGCGGCCGAGTTGTGTACGTCGCTGCGCAAGGAGTACGCGAAGGCCGAGTCGCTGGTCGGCTCGATCGAGCGCGCCCTGGACGCGAACCTGACGCACAACGCGACCACCGAGCAGAACAACAAGCGCTCCTTCTCCACAGAGCGGGTCTGAGGGTTGGGGACGAGTCGTGACCGCGAGAGATGAGGTTGCCGCGCTGCCCGGTGGTGCCGGCGAGGGCGTGGCCAACACGGCGAAACCGGTGTATACCGCCGATCCCGGGTCGATCACCGGCCTGGCCGACGACCTGACCAAGGCGGCGGGCACCGCCGATGGCTGCGTGCAGTCGGTCGGCACCGCCGTGTCCGACCTGCACACCTGGCAGGGCGACACGGCCAACTCCTTCCGCGGCTACATGAGCCGTTTCAGCCAGGCGGGCACCGCGGGCCACGGTGCCCTGACCGCCGGCGCCACCGCGTTGACCGAGGCCGCCCGCACGCTGACCGAGGGCAAGGCCTCGCTGGAGAAGCTGTTCGAGCAGGTGCTCACCGACTACGAGAGCAACGTCGCCGGCTACGGCACCACCCCGCCACACCCGACGGCGGCCGAGCAGGAGAGCGCGGCCGAGTCCGCCGTGTCCGACAACAGCGGCGCCATCACGAGCGCGGTGAACGGCATCAACGCCGCCCTGGGCACGGCGGCGGGCAACCTGCGCTAGGCGGCCGGCGGCTTCAGCCCGAAGTTCACGTCCCTGCCGGTCCCGGCCGAGGCACCCCCGCCCAGCACGACCCCGTCCAGCTACTCCCCGCCCGCCCACAGCGGCGGCGGCGGCGGTGGTGGCGGCGGTTTCAGCGGTGGTGGCCTGGGCCCGAGCGGTGGCCCGCCGTCCAGCCCGCCACCGGGCAACGTCCAGGAGTGGATCCAGGAGGCCATCAAGGTCCTGGAGGCCAACGGCGTCCCGGCCAGCGAGCTGAACGCCAACGACATCTGGACGATCATCCAGCACGAGTCGGGCGGCAACCCGAACGCGATCAACAACTGGGACTGCGTGCCGCTGTCCACCATGATCCTCACCCGGCGTGGCTGGCTGAAGCACGACGAGGTCCGGGTCGACGACTACACCGTGGGCTACGACCCGGGGGCCGGCCGCAGCGGCTGGACCAGGATCACCCGCGTCGTGCACCACCCGGACGCGCCGCTCGTCCGGATCGGCAACTCCCGCTGGCACGCCACGACCACGCCGAACCACCGCTGGCTCAACCTGCCGCGGATCACCGTCGGCGAGCCGGCCCTGCCGGACGACTGCCCATGCTGCGACGGGCCGGCGGGCACCCGGCGACGGGGCAGCACGACCGAGGGCGGCCTGCCGATCCATCTCGCCAGGAGCCACCCGGCCGAGTGGGCTGCCCGGCGCGAACCGCGGCGCAGCGACCACGCCACCGAGGCGAGCCTGGTCGCCACAGCGAACATCCGGTCGCGGGACCGGCTGCTGCTCGCGGCGCCCGCCGACACGTCGGCGCGGCTGGACGTCAGCGTGGCCGAGGCGGCGATCCTGGGCTGGATCGCCGGTGACGGTCACGTGGCGAACCGCCGGTTCGGGCCGTCCATGTCGATCGCCCAGTCCGAGCCGGCCATGGTCGAGCAGCTGCGGGCGCTGCTCGCCGATGTGCCGCACGCCGACTACGTCGACGACCGGGGCGGTTCCGGACCCCGCCACCAGTTCCGGCTGGATCACCGGTACGCCCAGGACCTCCTGGCCCGTGCCGGGCATCCCAAGGCGGCCGCGGTCGACCAGGTGCTCGCGATGTCCACGCGGCAGCGGGACGCGTGGCTGGCGGCGATCACCGACGCCGCGGGCACCAGCGCCGTCCGGCCGGGCTACCCGCGGCCGGAGGTGAACATCTACCAGGCTCCCGGCACGGTCCTGGACGCGATCGCGCTGGCCGTCTACCTCGCCGGCCGCCGCCCCCGGGTGCTGGACGTGCGGCGTGCCGGAGACCACGAGACCTGGCAGGCGGAGGCCGTGGTGCGGGCGAACACGCCGGTCGTGCCCGGCGGATTCCTGAGCACCGAACCGGTCGGCCGGGCGGACGTGTGGTGCGTCACCACCGAGCTGGGCAGTTGGACCGCGCGGGAGGACGACCACATCTTCCTGACCGGCAACAGCAACGCGCAGGCCGGACATCCGTCGAAGGGCCTGATGCAGACCATCGACTCCACGTTCCAGGCGAACAAGCTCCCCGGCCACGGGAACATCTACAACCCGGTGGACAACATCGTCGCCGGGGTGCGGTACGCGCTGTCCCGGTACGGCTCGATCGGGAACGTGCCAGGCATCGTTGCCGTCCACTCCGGCCACGACTATGTGGGTTACTAGCCGACCGTAGGCTGCTGGGCATGCTCGAACACCTCAGCGGTCTGAAGGCGGCTCGCCGGTCCGCCGTCGCCCCCTTTCACGTGATGGACGTGCTGACGGCGGCCAAGCAGCGGCAGCGCACCCACGGCGACGTGGTGTCGCTGGGCGCGGGCCAGCCGTCCGCGGGCGCGCCCACCCCGGTGCTGGCGGCGGCCGAGGCCGCGCTGCGCGACGATCCGCTGGGCTACACCGAGCAGCTCGGCCTGCCCGAGCTGCGCCTCGCCATCGCCGGCCACTACGGCCGCACCCACGGCCTGCCGGTGACCGGGGACGACGTGGTGATCACCACCGGGTCGTCCGGCGCGTTCCTGCTGGCGTTCCTGTCCGCGTTCGACGTGGGTGACCGGGTGGCATTGGGCAGGCCGGGCTATCCGGCGTACCGCAACATCCTCACCGCGCTGGGCTGCGAGGTGGTGGAGCTGCCGTGCGGGCCGGAGACCCGGTTCCACGCGACGGTGCGGATGCTGGAGGAGCTGGCCGAGCCGGTGCGCGGGCTGGTGCTGGCCAGTCCGGCCAACCCGACCGGGACGGTGCTGCCGCCGGACGAGCTGGCCGACATCGCCGCCTGGTGCGAGGCACATGACGTGCGGCTGGTCAGCGATGAGATCTACCACGGCATCACGTTCGGTGCGGCCGTGGACAGCGCGTGGCGGACGTCACGGGACGCCATCGTGGTGAACTCGTTCTCCAAGTACTGGTGCATGACCGGCTGGCGGCTGGGCTGGATGCTGGTGCCCGAGCCGTTGCGGGCCGCGGTGTCCGCGCTGTCCGGCAACTTCACCGTGTGCCCGCCGACGCTGCCGCAGCGGGCTGCCGTGGCCGCGTTCGAGCCGGAGTCGTATGCCCAGGTCGACGCGGAGGTGGCCCGGTACCGGGTGAACCGGGACGTGCTGCTGGCCGGGCTGGCCGAACTGGGCGTGGACCGGGTGGCGCCGGCCGACGGCGGGTTTTACCTCTACGCCGACGTGTCACACCTCACCACGGACTCGTTGGAGTGGTGTCGGCGGCTGCTGGCCGAAACGGGCGTGGCGATCGCGCCAGGGATCGACTTCGACCCGGTCGACGGAGGTAGGTTCGTGAGGATGTCGTACGCGGGCCCCACCGAGGACATGCACACCGCGCTGGCTCGGCTACGGAAGTGGCTGCCGGCGGGAACCGGACGCCGTTCCGGATCGTTCGGTCAGTGAGATTCTTGCAACAGTGAACGGGGAGGCTGTCTCATGTTGCTCAAGGTGATCGGCGCACTACTGGTCATCTGGCTGGCGTTCGTCGTCCTCGGTGTGGTGATCAAGGGTCTGGTCATCCTGGCCGTGGTCGGCGCGATCGCGTTCCTCGGCACGGCCGGCTACATGGCCATCAAGAACCGGTCGCAGAAGCGGATCGGCCGCTGACCCGGCCGCCGCCCGCCGTCAGTGGGCGATCTTGATCCGGTCCAGCACTTCGGCGACGTCGGTGGCCGACACGTCCCGGTGAGTGACGAACCGGACCTGGCCGCCGATGCTGGTGGCCAGGATGCCCAGGCCGGCCAGCTGATCGAGGGTGATGGCCACGTCGGCGACGGACGCCAGCAGGATGTTCGTGGCCGGTGTGCCGACGTGCCAGCCCAGTTCGGTCAGGCCGGCGGCCAGCCGGGTGGCGTTCTGGTGGTCGGCGGCCAGGTCGTCGATCCGGTCCAGGCCGACCAGACCGGCCGCGGCCAGCACCCCGCCCTGCCGTACCCCGCCGCCCAGCATCTTGCGCAGCCGTCGCGCCTCCGCCACGAACTCGGCACTCCCCGCCACCATCGAGCCGACCGGCGCGCCCAGGCCCTTGGACAGGCAGACCTGCACGGTGTCGACGCCGACGGTGAGCGCGGCGGGTGGCACACCCAGCGCCACCGACGCGTTCCACAGTCGGGCGCCGTCCAGGTGCACGGCCAGCCCGCAGTCCTTGGCGGCGGAGACCAGCAGGCAGTGCTCGTCGGGCGGGGTGACCGCGCCGCCTGCCTCGTTGTGGGTGTTCTCCAGGCACAGCAGTTTCGGGCGCAGTTCGAAGTAGGCGCCGCCGCTGCCGGCGACCGCGGCCCGGATGGCACCCGCCGTGGTGCGGCCGGGTCCGCCGGTCCAGTCCAGGATCTCCGGCATGCCGCCGGCCAGCCAGGCCGACGAGCCCAGTTCGTGGCCCAGCACGTGGGTCCCCCGGGTGGCCAGGAACAGGTCGCCCCGGTCCAGGTGGGACATGAGCGCGATCAGGTTGCCCATGCTGCCGCTGGGCACCCACAGCGACTCGGCCGTGCCGAGCAGGTCGGCGACCCGTTCCTCCAGCTTGCGCATGGTGGGGTCGCGTTCCAGTACGTCGTCGCCGACCTCGGCGTCCGCCATCGCGGCGCGCATCGCGCGATCCGGTTTGGTCACCGTGTCCGACCGCAGGTCGATGGGCTCGTAGATGGTCACGGCTCGATCACATCACACATCTGAGGGCTCCGGGCACCCTCCTTTGTCGTAAGGCATGCGACAGTCGGGCCGGAACGGGCACCTCTACCGTGCAACCTCACGGCGGGTGGGGCCCGTCTACCCGACGAACGGACACGAGCGGAGAGAGTTCGCTTGGAGCAGCGCGACGAGCAAGAGTTCGCGGAGTTCTTCGTGGCCCGGCGGGAGGCCGTGCGGCGGAGCGCGTACCTGCTCTGCGGCGACTGGCATCGGGCGGACGATCTCGCGCAGACCGCGTTCGTGTCGTTGCACCGGCGCTGGCGCAAGATCCGGGACAAGGGTGCCCTGGACGCCTACCTGCGGCGGACTCTGGTGCACGCGGTGATCGACGAGTCGAGGCGGCCGTGGCGAAGGGAGCGGTTCACCGATGAGGTGCCGGAGCGGCCCACCGGGGCACCGGATGTCGGCGACACGGTCGCGACCCGGGCCGCGCTGCTCGCGGCGCTGCGCAAGGTCCCGCCGAGGCAGCGGGCCGTGCTGGTGCTGCGGTTCCTCGACGGCCTCGACGTGGCGGGCGTCGCCGAGGTGCTGGGTTGTACGGAGGGCACGGTGAAGAGTCAGACGGCGCGCGGGCTGGCCGCGTTGCGCGCCGAGCTGGGTGACGCGCTGGACGACCTGAGATTCGCCGGCTGACCGGCAGAGGAGGTGACGTGGGTGGACGAACGGCAGTTGGCTGAGCTGTTCCGGGCTACGGCCGGGCAGGCTCCGCCCGCGTCCTTCGACGAGAACGATGTGGCCACCGCGTCCCGCAAGGTCACCCAGCGTAGGCGCACGGTGCTCGCCAGTGGTGGTGGGCTCGCTGTCGTGCTGCTCGCGGTGGGTCTGGTGTTCGGCGCGGGCGGCTTCGGGCACACTCTCAGTGGTGGTGGTCCCGCTGAGGCGGCTGTGGGCTCCGGCCCGGTCGGCAGCCCGACCAACGGACGCACCTTCGGACCGGCGCTGGCCGGACCGGATGGTGTGACACCGCGCACGCCGAGTTTCCCGACGACGTCGCCTTTGCAGGGGGGCGCCGGCGCCGGGGAGGCCGGCCATGGTGCCGGCAGCACCCATGCGGGGTGCGGCCCGACGGACGGGGGGCTCGCTGTCGCCCTCGCCAGCGAACTCCCCTCCGTCGGTGCGCCGGTGGCCTCGCCGGCCGCGTTGATCTGCCCGGCCGGCTCCCGGACGGCGACCTACGCGGTGTCGGGGGGTCACGTGACGGCGGTGCTGGTGCCCTCGGCGACCGGTGGCGTGGTCGGTGATCCGACTCCGGGGTCGCTCAGTCACCAGGGTGTGTCGGTGAGTGGGAAGTGGACTGTGGTGGTGCTGGCGCAGCCGGCGTCGCCGGGTGGTGCCGCGCCGCTGGCCGACCGGCTGACCGCGATCCAGGAGGCCGTCGCCGGCCGGTTCTGACGCCGGCGGCCCAGTAGGCTTGGCCGACGTGAGCAAGCCGTACATCCCGAACGTGCTGGCGGCCCGGTACGCGTCCGCCGATCTGGCCACCCTGTGGTCGGCCGAGCACAAGATCGTCCTGGAGCGCGAGCTGTGGCTGGCCGTGCTGCGCGCGCAGGCCGAGCTGGGGCTGGCCGTGCCGGACGGCGTGCTCGCCGACTACGAGCGGGTGCTGCCCACGGTCGACCTGGACTCGATCGCGGCCCGCGAGCGGGTCACCAAGCACGACGTGAAGGCGCGGATCGAGGAGTTCAACGCGCTGGCCGGCCACGAGCTGGTGCACACCGGCATGACCAGCCGCGATCTGACCGAGAACGTCGAGCAGCTGCAGATCCGCCGCTCGCTGGAGCACGTGCGGGTGCGGTTCGCCGCCGTGTTGGCCCGGCTGGCCGCGCTGGCCGCCGAGCACGCCGGCCTGGTCATGGCGGGCCGTTCGCACAACGTGGCCGCGCAGGCCACGACGCTCGGCAAACGCTTCGCCAGCACGGCCGACGAGCTGCTGGTCGCGTTCGCCCGGCTGGACGATCTGATCGCCCGCTACCCGTTGCGTGGGATCAAGGGCCCGGTAGGCACCGCGCAGGACATGCTCGACCTGCTGGGCTCGCCGGACGCGGTGCGCCGGCTGGAGCGGGCGGTGGCCGAGCATCTGGGTTTCGAGCACGTGCTGACCAGCGTCGGCCAGGTGTACCCGCGCTCGCTGGACTTCGACGTGGTGTCGTGCCTGGTCCAACTCGCGGCGGCGCCGGCCGGCCTGGCCACCACGATCCGGCTGATGGCCGGCCACGAGCTGGTCACCGAGGGCTTCCTGCCCGGCCAGGTGGGCTCGTCGGCCATGCCGCACAAGATGAACACCCGCTCCAGCGAGCGGGTGACCGGTCTCGCGGTGGTGCTGCGTGGTCACCTGTCGATGGTCGGCGAGCTGGCCGGCGACCAGTGGAACGAGGGCGACGTGTCGTGTTCGGTGGTGCGCCGGGTGGCGCTGCCGGACGCGTTCTTCGCGCTGGACGGCCTGGTCGAGACGTTCCTCACGGTGCTGGACGGGTTCGGTGCGTTCCCTGCGGTGATCGCCCGCGAGCTGGACCGTTACCTGCCGTTCCTGGCCACCACGAAGGTGCTGATGGCCGCGGTGCGGGCCGGTGTCGGCCGCGAGGCGGCGCACGAGGTGATCAAGGAGCACGCGGTGGCCGTCGGCCTGGCCATGCGCGAGGAGGGCGCCGAGCGCAACGACCTGCTGGACCGGTTGGCCGCCGATCCCCGGCTGCCGCTGGACCGGGCAGCGCTGGACGCGCTGCTGGCCGACCGGGTGTCGTTCACCGGGACGGCCGGTGCGCAGGTGGCCGATGTGGTCGAGCGGGTGGCGAAGGTGATCGACCGCTTCGGCGACGCGGCCGCCTACACGCCGGACCAGATCCTGTAGTCAGCGGCTGATCGTCACGTCGCCGGACCCGCCGCCCAGCGCCTCGACGGCCGAGCCGCCGTTCACGGCGAGTGCCACGTGACCCGCCGAGTCCACATGCACCACCAGGGTGCCGAGCGGGACGTCGCCGAACGTGCCGCCCACCATTCCGTCCACGGTGGACCGGTAGTGCCGCACCCTGACCCGGTCGCCGCTGCGCAGGCCGAACGCGGCCAGCTCGGCCTCGGTGGCCGCGAGCTGGAGGTTGCCGAACCGGTCGACGCCGATGATGTCGCTGGTCAGCCGCCGCGCCGTGACCACGGTGCGCGGCTCGGGTAACCGGACCAGGTCGGCCACCTCGGGGCCGAACTCGGCAGGCGACACGCCCGTGGCCAGGTGCGCGACTGCCGGGGCGAAGATGTCGCGGCCGTGGAAGGTGAGCGACACGACGGCCAGCCGGTACTTCGGCTCGGCCAGCTCGTAGGCGGTCAGGACCCCGCCGAGTGCGTCGGCGGCCGGCAGCAGCAGGCCGTTGTCCGGGCCGACCAGTAGGCTCGTCGGGGTCACCACCACGAGACCGCGCCGGGCGGTGCCCACGCCGGGGTCGACGACCGCGAGGTGCACGGCCGGCGGCAGGTAGGGCACGGTGTGGGCGAGCACGGTGGCGCCGCGCCGGATGTCCTGCGGGCTGACGTCGTGGGTCACGTCCAGGATCCGCACCGCGGGCGCTATGCCGGCGATCACGCCCTTGCAGGCCGCGACGAACCCGTCCGACATGCCGTAGTCGGTGGTGAAGCTCACCCAGTCGTAGTGCACCGGGACATTGTCCCGTTACCCGTAAGCTCCCGTGCCGTGCCGACACTCGCCGACTACCCGCTGGTGGCCACCGGGAAGGTGCGCAGCCTGTACGCCGTGGACGACGACCACCTGCTGTTCGTGGCGTCCAACCGGCTGTCCGCGTTCGACCACGTGCTGGCCAGCGAGATCCCGGGCAAGGGCCGGGTGCTGACGGCGATGAGCGTGTTCTGGTTCGAACTGCTGGCCGACGTGGTGCCGCATCATCTGGTCGCCTGGGACGACGAGCGGGTGCCGGCCGAGGTGGTGGGCCGGGCGCTGCTGGTGCGGCGGCTGGCCATGGTGCCGGTGGAGTGCATCGCCCGCGGCTACCTGGCCGCGTCCCGGCTGGCCGACTACCGGGCCACCGGCGCGCTGTCCGGGGTGGCGCTACCGGCCGGGCTGGTCGAGTCGGACCGGCTGCCGGAGCCGATCTTCACGCCGACCACCAAGGCGGAGCTCGGCCAGCACGACGAGGACATGACGTTCGACGCCGTGGTGGAGCGGGTCGGCGCCGAGCTGGCGGACCGGCTGCGGGAGGCCACGCTGCGGGTCTACCGGCGGGCCGCCGCGCACGCCGCCGGGCGGGGGCTGATCCTCGCCGACACCAAGTTCGAGTTCGGCGTGGCCGGCGACGGCACGCTGGTGCTGGCCGACGAGGTGCTCACCCCGGACTCGTCGCGCTACTGGCCGGCGGATGGCTACACGCCGGGCCGGGCGCAGCCGGCGTTCGACAAGCAGTACGTCCGGGACTGGCTGGTCTCGCCCGCGTCCGGTTGGGACCGGTCGGGTGACCGGCCGCCGCCCGCGCTGCCGCCGGACGTGGTGGCCACCACCTCGGCCCGCTACGTCGAGGCGTACGAGCGGATCTCCGGGCGATCGTTCGCCGACTGGCCGGGCAGCGGCTGAGCCGAGTCTTCGCTGATCCGCACCTCATGTGTCACCTGGCTGATTCCTGCCGGTCACCGCGTTGTGGCGCACTGGAACCGTGACCGCACGACTGGTCGTCTCGGTGTCCGGCCTGACCACCGCGCCGCCGGCCGCGAGCCGCTCGCTGGCCGCCCAACTGGACAGCCGGCAGGTGCCGCTGTCGCTGCTCGTCGCGCCGCGCCAACTCGCGGCCGCGCCCGCCGTCGCCGAGTGGGTGCGTTCCCGGGTGGCCCTGGGTGACGCGCCGCTGCTGCGCGGCCTGGAACGCCTGGCCGGTCGGCCCCGGCCGGACCGCTGGCTGGCCACCGCCGCCGGCATGGCCGTGCTCCCTGCGCACGAGACCCGGCTGCAACTGATCTCCGCCCGGGCCACGCTCGCCCAGCTCGACCTGACCGCCGAGGGCTACGCGCCGCCCGGCTGGCTGGTCCCGCCGGGCACATTGGACGTGTTGCGCCACAACGGTTTCACCGTGTGCGCCGAGCTGCGCGGGGCACGTGACCTGCGCACCGGCGAACTGGTCGCCGGCCGGGTGCTCGGCCCCGGCCCGGCGCCCTGGCACGGCGAGCGCGCCGAACCGTGGTGGTGCCGGGCCATGGTGCTCGGCGCTGCGCGGGCCGCCCGGTTGGGTCGCCTGGTCCGGCTGGCCGTCCCGGCGGCCGATCTGGCCCGGCCCGGGATCGCCGGTGCCGTGCTGGACGCCGTGGACATCGCGCTGCACTACGGCGCCCTGCCCACCACCTACCCCGGCCTGGTCGCCCCGCTGGTGCCGGCGCAGCGCTCCCGACCGTCGGTCACAGCGCGGTCGACTCCCCGTGCGGTGGCGCGCTGACCGTCGCCCCGCCCAGCCGCTCCAGCAGGCCGTGGTAGAGGGCCAGGCCGGGCTCGGCGAGCACCGCCTGGTGGATCGGCATCGCCACCCTCGGCCGGACGGCGCGGACGAAGTCGATCGCCTCGCTGGCCTTCAGCCACGGCGCCGCCACCGGCACGCCCAGCACGTCCACGGCCTGCTCGGGCACCACCAGCGAGTCGCCGGGGTGGTAGTAGGCGCCGTGGTCGATGACGTAGGCGTTGTTCGCGATGACCGGCACGTCCGGGTGGATCACGGCGTGCTGCCCGCCGGCCACGTGCACGGCGGCTCCCGCGATCGTGGTGTGCTCGCCGGCCCGCAGCACGGTCGGCGTCAGCCCGGCCTCGCGCGCCACCGGTGCCGTGCCCTCGTCGACGACCAGTGCGGCCTTCGGGTTGGCGACCAGCAGGGCGGGCAGCCGCTCGGCGTCGATGTGGTCCGGGTGCTGGTGGGTGATGAGCACCGCGTCCAGTTCCCGGGCCGTCTCGAAACCGGTGGCGAACGTGCCGGGATCGATCAGCAGTCGCGCCGAGTCGGTCTCCAGCAGTACACACGAGTGTCCGAAGTGGATGATCCGCACGATGTGCCTCCCTGGGACGACGGGTGGCCACCACCCTAGGCGAGGATCGCGGCCTCCTCTTCCAGCGACAGTCCGGACTTGCGCGGCCGGTCCAGGCCCAGCTCCCGCTCGGTGGCCAGCGCCCCGGCCACCGTGTCGGCCAGCGGTCGCACCGGCATGCCGGCGTCCAGCGACGGCCGCGGGTCGTGCGACTTCATGCCCCAGTGGCTGGGCGGCAGCCACAGCGGCAGCGACTTCGGGCCGCCGTAGTAGTTGATCCCGGCCTCGGTCAGCTTCTCCGGTGCGACCGGCACCAGCTCGGCGTCGCCACCGGCCAGGTCGGCGATCTCCCGGAGCGTGGGGCCGAGCGTGCTGACCGGCCCGATGCCGTCGTACGTGCCGGTGGTGCCGCGCTCGCCCGCGGCCACGATCCAGGTGGCCAGGTCGCGCACGTCGATGATCTGGATCGGCTGGTCCGGCGAGTCGGGCACGACCACCTTGCCGCCCCGCGCGAACCGGCCGGGCCAGTAGCCGAACCGGTCGGAACGGTCACCGGGGCCGGTGATCAGGCCGGGGCGGACCACGAACGCCTTGTCGCCCATCGTCTCGCGGACGGCGTTCTCGCTGGCCACCTTGATGGCGCCGTACCGGTTCGGGTCGACCGCGTCGTCGTCGCCCCGGCCCTCCCGCAGCGGTTCCAGCAGCGGCGCGTCCGGGCCCTGGCCCTGCGTCTCGTTGTCCGCGTAGACGTTGACCGTGGACACGAACGTCCAGTGCCCGGCGGACGGTGCCAGCAGCTCCAGCGCGTCGGCCACCCACGGGTAGGACATCGGGGCGATGTCGACCACCGCGTCGAAACTCGACCCGGCCAGCGCCGCCAGGCCGTCCGGCACGTCCCGGTCGACGGGGACGTGGGTGGCGCCCTCGGGCACCGTGCCGGACTTGCCCCGTGCGGCGCAGGTCACCTCGTGTCCCCTCGCCACCGCCTCGACCGCCACGGCCCCACCGACGAAGCCCGTTCCACCCAGCACCAGAAGTCGCATGCGTGCACTCTGCACCCCACCGGCCACCCGCCGCCAGGTGTCTCTGCCAGGAGCGAACACCCTGCTCAGGTACCATTCACCGGTACCGCCACCATCACACCGGGAGTACGCCAGTGGCCCGTGTCGTCGTCGACGTCATGCCCAAACCGGAGATTCTCGACCCACAGGGACAGGCCGTCGCGAACGCGCTGCCCCGCCTCGGCTTCACCGGCGTCACCGAGGTCCGCCAGGGCAAGCGGTTCGAGCTGGAGGTGGACGACTCGGTGGACGACGACACGCTCGCCAGGATCGCCGACGGCCTGCTGGCCAACCCGGTGATCGAGCAGTGGACCGTGCGCAGGGTCGACGCATGAGTCGGATCGGGGTGGTCACCTTCCCGGGCAGCCTGGACGACGTGGACACGGTCCGCGCGGTCCGGCAGGTGGGCGCCGAACCGGTGGCGCTCTGGCACGGGGACGCCGACCTGCGGTCGGTGGACGCGGTGATCCTGCCCGGCGGCTTCTCCTACGGCGACTACCTGCGGGCCGGTGCGATCGCCCGGTTCGCGCCCGTGATGGGCGAGGTGATCCGGGCCGCCGGGCGTGGCCTGCCGGTGTTGGGGATCTGCAACGGTTTCCAGGTGCTGTGCGAGGCAGGCCTGCTGCCCGGCGCGCTCACCCGCAACGAGAGCCTGCACTTCGTGTGCCGCGACCAGCCGCTGCGGGTGGTCAACCCGGACACGGCGTGGACCGGCAGCTACCCGGCGGACGCGGAGATCGTCATCCCGCTCAAGCACATGGAGGGCTGTTACGTGGCCGACGCCGACACGCTGCGGCGGTTGTCCGGCGATGGCCAGGTGGTGTTCCGCTACCTGGGCAATCCCAACGGTTCCCGGGACGACATCGCGGGCGTGACCGACGGCACCGGCCGGGTCGTCGGCCTGATGCCGCACCCCGAGCACGCCATCGACCCGCTCACCGGGCCGGGTACCGACGGCGTGGCCATGTTCGAGTCGGTGCTGAACCACCTGGTGGCGGCATGACGTCGACCGACACCCAGGACACGGTCGAGCACGCGGCGGCCACGCCCGACCACCCGCAGCCCTACCGCGAGCTGGGCCTGCGCGACGACGAGTACGCCCGGATCCGCGACATCCTCGGCCGCCGGCCCACCGACGCCGAGCTGGCCATGTACTCGGTGATGTGGAGCGAGCACTGCTCCTACAAGTCGAGCAAGGTGCACCTGCGCTACTTCGCCGAGACCACCACGGACGAGATGCGCGCCAGGATGCTCGCCGGCATCGGCGAGAACGCGGGCGTGATCGACGTCGGTGACGGCTGGGCGGTGACGTTCAAGGCGGAGAGCCACAACCATCCGTCCTATGTGGAGCCGGTGCAGGGCGCGGCCACCGGTGTCGGCGGCATCGTCCGCGACATCCTGGCGATGGGCGCCCGGCCGCTGGCCGTGCAGGACTCCATCCGGTTCGGCCCGGCAGACGCGCCGGACACCCGGCGGGTGCTGCCCGGTGTGGTGGCGGGCGTCGGCGGCTACGGCAACTGCCTTGGCCTGCCCAACATCGGCGGCGAGGTGGTGTTCGACGCCACCTACGCCGGCAACCCGCTGGTGAACGCGCTGTGCGTGGGCGCCATGCGGTCCGAGGATCTGCACCTGGCGCACGCCTCCGGGCAGGGCAACAAGGTGATCCTGTTCGGCGCGCGTACCGGCCTGGACGGCATCGGCGGCGTGTCCGTGCTGGCGTCCGACACGTTCGCCGGTGACGAGGGCGGCAGCGGCCGCAAGAAGCTGCCCAGTGTGCAGGTCGGCGACCCGTTCACCGAGAAGGTGCTGATCGAGTGCTGCCTGGAGCTGTTCGCCGCCGGGCTGGTGGTCGGCATCCAGGATCTGGGCGGCGCCGGGCTGTCCTGCGCGACCAGTGAGCTGGCCAGCGCGGGCGATGGCGGCATGCTGGTGGACCTGGACCGGGTTCCGTTGCGGGCCAAGGACATGACGCCCGCGGAGATCCTGTCCAGCGAGTCGCAGGAACGCATGATGGCCGTGGTGCGGCCGGCCGGCGTCGCGGACTTCATGGCCGTGTGCCGGAAGTGGGACGTGATCGCCACCGAGATCGGCGAGGTCACCGACTCCGACCGGCTGGTGATCACCTGGCACGACGCCGTCGTGGTGGACGTGCCGCCGCGCACCGTCGCCCACGAGGGCCCGGTCTACCAGCGCCCGGTGGCCCGGCCGGTGAGCCAGGACGAGCTGGTCGCCGACACCCCCGACCGGCTGGCCCGGCCGGGCACGCCGGACGAGTTGCGGGCCACCGTGCTGCGCATGGTCGGCTCGCCCAACCTGGCGTCCCGGCGGTGGGTCACCCAGCAGTACGACCGCTACGTGCGCGGTGGCACCGTGCTGGCCCAGCCCGCCGACGCCGGCATGATCCGGATCGACGAGCGAACCGGCCGGGGCGTCGCCGTCGCCACCGACTGCAACGCGCGGTTCGTCGCGCTCGATCCGTACGCCGGGGCGCAACTCGCGCTGGCCGAGGCGTACCGGAACGTCGCCGTCTCCGGTGCCGTGCCGGCGGCGGTCACCGACTGCCTGAACTTCGGTTCGCCGGAGGACCCCGGTGTCATGTGGCAGTTCCGCGAGGCCCTGCACGGCCTCGCCGACGGTTGCCGCGCGCTGGGCATCCCGGTGACCGGCGGCAACGTGAGCTTCTACAACTCCACCGGCGCCACGGCGATCCTGCCCACGCCGCTGGTCGGCGTGCTCGGCGTGATCGACGACGTCCGGCACCGGATCCCGACCGCGATCGGCGCCGGCCAGGAGCTGTTCCTGCTCGGCGCCACCCGGGACGAGTTCGGCGGGTCGGAGTGGGCACACGTGACGCACGGCCACCTCGGCGGCCGCCCGCCCGCCGTCGACCTGGCGGCGGAACGGCTGCTCGCCGAGACACTGCACGAGGCCTCCTGCGCCGGCCTGGTCGCGGCGGCGCACGACCTGTCCGACGGCGGCCTGGCGCAAGCAGTCGTCGAGGCGGCCCTGATCGGCGACACCGGATGCCGGATCACGCTGCCGGCCGACGCCGACCCGTTCGTCTGGTTGTTCGCCGAGTCGTCCGCGCGGGCGCTGGTCGCGGTGCCGGCCGAGGCGGCGGAGCGGTTCACGCGGCTGTGCGCCGAACGCGGTCAGCAGGCCACCCGGATCGGGGACGTGCCGGCCGGTTCGGCCGACGTGGTGATCGAAGGCGTGGCGACGTTCGAACTGGCCGAGCTGGCGGGCGTCTGGGAGGGTACGCTGCCGGCGCTGTTCGGCTGAGCGCTACGTGCGGATCAGGCCGCGGTGGGGTTCGCGGGTGTCCCGGGTGTCGACCACCCAGCCGACCGGCAGGCGCACGTCGTGCAGCAGCGACACGTGCATGCCGGTGGTGCGGCCGATCAGGCCCTCGGTGTTGACGAAACTCAGCTCGCCGAGGAAGTCGGTGTGCTGGAAGTCCACTGTGGTCCCGAACCGGCAGCCGGCGAACGACACCCGGTCGGCGAACGTGGCGTAGGCGAACTTCGTTTCGCCCCGGAACTCCGCCCGGTCGAACTCGACCGGACCGGAGGCGGTGAAATTGCTCCACCACGAGATGCCCTGGCACACCATGTCGTTGGCGCGGAACACCTCACCCCACAGGTGGGCCCAGGTGAGCCAGATCGGGCCGGTGAAGCGGGCGCCCTCGAACGACACGGCCGTGTAGAAGTGCGCCGAGCGCGCGGTGAACGTGCCGACGTGCTTGTGCGACAGGTCGAAGTACTCCAGCGCGGCACCGGTCAGGTCGAGCTGGTAGTCGGCCGGGTCCGGTTCGGACGTGGACGGCAGCAGGTCGATGATCAGTCGCTGCGCGGCCAGCCGGACCTGGCGCTCCCGGTCGGACTCCACGTCCTGCCATGCGGTGTCCTGCTGCTCTGCGGGTGGCTCGGCGGCCGTGTCCGCCGCGCGGCGCTCCAGGTAGGTGGCGTGGTCGTAGGGGCGGCGCAGGTACGCGCACAGGATGTCCAGCGTGGTCTGCGTGTAGTCGGGCCGGCTCCTGGCCAGGCCGGCCAGTGCGTGCAGCGCGCCGACCCGGACCTGGTCGGCGTCATGCCCGAGCAGTTCCAGCGCCCTGGCGAACCGTTCGTCCGCGGTGCGGCCGCGGTCGTCCACGGCCCGCTGGCGGTCCAGTTCCTGCCGTGACTCCTCCAGGCGCAGCTTCCGGTCGTCCAGTTCGGTGCGCTGGTCGTCCAGCGTGCGGTGTTCCTCGGCCAGCCGCTGCCGCCGGTCGAACTGCCCCACGGCGTACAGCGCCAGCACTACCGCGGCCGCCAGGCCACCGGTCTGCAGCGCGCCGGCCGCGCTGGTGCCCGGCGTGTTCAGCAGCAGGCCGGAGACCAGCGTGAACATGCCGACGGCCAGGACGAGCGTGCCGATGAGCACCCACTGCCGCTGCTGGTCGTGTCGCTCACCGGAGCCGGTGGCCACCCATGCGAACACCAGCGACAGCACGCCTCCCGCGGTGCACAGCCAGCCGATGACGAGCCACGGCACCGCGCTCATCCGAATCATCCTCCCGACGCCCCCGACAACGTGTGCACAGCAATACCACCTTTGTGCTCCAATCGGGATAACCCGATCGGCACAGGTGGATTACGCCTCACGCCGCCGGAAACCGGCGACCGGCCGCCCCGTTGACCAGACGGGACGACCGGCTGCCGGTGTCGGGATCAGCCGTTGGCCAATGCCTGCACCCGGGTGATGTCGCCGTTGAACGCGTCCTGGTCACCGGGGAAGACGCCGGAATCGGCGAACTGCCAGATGGTCTGGAGCGGCCAGTTGAACGGCATCGTGCCGGGCGTGGCGCAGTAGCACGCCAGCATCAGCGGATTGGTCGACGAGAAGTCGCCCTTGTTGCCGGTGCAGGTGCGCCACCAGTCGGTCGTGGTGTAGATGACCGGCCAGCGGGTCGTCTTGGCGTGGTACTCGTTGCTGAACGACAGGATCCAGCTGACCATGCCGGCCTGGCTCAGCCCGTAGCACTCGGCGCCGTAGGGGTTGTACTCGATGTCCAGCAGGCCGGGCAGGGTCTTGCCGTCCTTCGACCAGCCACCGCCGTGGGCGACGAAGAAGTCCGCCTGGGTGGAGCCTGCCGTGGTGTTCGGTGTGGCGAAGTGGTACGCGCCCCTGATCAGGCCGTTGTTGAAGGAGCCGTTGTACTGCTGGGCGAAGTCCGGGTTGGTGTAGTACGTGCCCTCGGTCGCCTTCATGTAGGCGAACTTGGCACCGTTCGCGGCCACCGTCGCCCAGTTGACCGCGCCCTGGTGGCTGCTCACGTCCAGGCCCTTGGTACCGGAAACCGCCAGCGGCAGCACGGTCGCGTGTGCGGCCATCGCCGGTTCGTGCGCCTTGACGGTCGAGCCCAGCCAGTCGTTCTGCGGGTGGGTGACCAGCCGTTGTGCGGCGATCTGGGCCGGCGTCTGGTGGAACGGGTTGGCCGTGGCGGAGGCGGGGGCGACGGTGCCGATCAACATGGCACCGACGAATGTCCCCGAGGCTAATGCTCCGATTGCGGCGCGCCTTACCCCAAGTGGGAACTTCATGGTTGACCCTTTCGATGTGCCCTCGATTTGTGGCCGGAGGTTTGAGATGACCGGCCGCTGGGTAGTGTGCTGCACGCGGCAAGCCGTTGTCACGCCTTGTGGTTAATCAACCGCGACGATCACATGAGAAATCGGTGAGCGGTCGGGCCCGCGTTTTGTCAATTGTTAATCGGTATATTCGTGCGCGAGCAGCGGAAATGGCCGCGCGGCACTTTGTGCCGTACGGAGCACGGATCAGTCAGCAGTCTGCTGGATCGCTAACCGGATGTCACGACAGTTCGTCAATAGTTAACGAGTGCGCCCGATCAGCCTCGCGCCAGCGTGCGCAGCGCCGTCAGCGTGCCGTGGAACTCGTTCTGGTCCCCGGGGAACCTGCCGGCGTCGGCGTACTGCCAGACCGTCCACGTCCGCCAGCCGGGTGGCAGCGCGCCGAGATGCGAGTTGTACTGGGCGATCCACAGTGGATCCGCGGTGAAGCCGGCGTTGCCGGCCATGCACAGCGACCACCACGACCTGCTGGTGTAGATCACCGGCCAGCGCTTCGTCCTGGCGTGCACCGTGTTGACGAACGCACGTACCCACGACACCAGCGCGGCCGGTTTCATGCTGTAGCACGACTGCCCGTACGGGTTGTACTCCAGATCCACCGCCGGCGGCAGCGTCCTACCGTCGGCCGACCACCCCCCACCATGGTTGACGAACCAGTTGGCCTGCGTGGCGCCGGCCGACGAGTTGGGCGTCGCGAAGTGGTATGCACCTCTGATCAGCCCTGCCTTGTATGCCCCGTTGTACTGCTGTGCGAAGAACGGGTTCTGATAGGTACTCGCCTCGGTCGCCTTCACATAAGCGAACTTCGCACCGTTGTGTGCCGCCGTGGTCCAGTTGACGTTGCCCTGGTGGCTGCTCACGTCCATGCCCATCGACACCGAGGAGGTGGCGGTCGCGACCAGTGGTCCGACCATCGGCCGGAAGCTGCCGCCGCCCTCGTGCTTGGCGATCTGCGAGCCCGCCCAGTCATCCTGCGGATGGGTGATCCCGGGGCCGCGCGGCGCGGCCGTGGCCGGCGGGGCAACCAACAGGCAGGCCAGCAGCGGGCTCAATACCGCCACCAGGGCACCCTTCTTCGCACAAATCACAGCAATCCCCCATACGTCCGGGTGAACGATCATGCACTGTTCGGAGTACAGAGTGCGGCTGTTTGGTCTATATCGCATCTCGACCGAATGCCGGTCCCAGGTCGCTCGCTAGGGTTCGACCATGCCTCTGGAACACCCGTCGGCACATCGCAGGACTGGATCCGGTCACGATGTCGCCGTGAATCCGATGTTCACGCGGGTGCCCGTCCAGATACCGAAGGACTCGTTCCCGGCGCGCGGTATCGACCCGGAGATCGCCTACCAGATCGTGCACGACGAGTTGATGCTGGACGGAAACGCGCGGCTCAACCTGGCCACATTCGTCACCACGTGGATGGAACAACAGGCCACCCGCCTGATGACCGAGACGTTCGACAAGAACATGATCGACAAGGACGAGTACCCGCGCACGGCCGAACTGGAGTCCCGGTGCGTGAAGATGCTCGCCCAGCTCTGGCACGCGCCGAGCGAGGCCGCCGCGGTCGGTTGTTCAACCACCGGATCGAGTGAAGCCTGCATGCTCGCCGGACTCGCCATGAAGCGCCGTTGGCGGCACCGGCGGGAAGCCCAGGGAAAGCCGACAGATCGGCCGAACATCGTAATGGGCATCAATGTCCAGATCTGTTGGGACAAGTTCGCCAACTACTGGGACGTCGAACCCCGGCTGGTGCCGATGGAGGGCGACCGGTTCCTGCTCTCCGCCGAGGAGGCGGTCAAGCTCTGCGACGAGAACACCATCGGCGTCGTGGCGATCCTGGGCTCCACGTTCGACGGCGGCTACGAGCCGGTCGCCGACATCTGCGCCGCCCTGGACGAGTACGAGGAACGCACCGGCGTGCACATCCCGGTGCACGTGGACGGTGCCTCGGGCGGCATGATCGCGCCCTTCTGCGACCCGGATCTGGTGTGGGACTTCCGGTTGCCCAGGGTCGCGTCGATCAACACGTCCGGCCACAAGTTCGGCCTGGTCTATCCCGGTGTGGGCTGGGTGGTCTGGCGCGACGCCGAGGCACTGCCCGAGGAGCTGGTGTTCCGGGTCAACTACCTGGGCGGCGACATGCCCACGTTCGCGCTGAACTTCTCCCGCCCGGGCGCCCAGGTCGCGGCCCAGTACTACAACTTCATCCGGCTGGGCTTCGACGGCTACCAGCGGGTGCAGTACCAGTGCCGGGACATCGCCACCCGATTGTCCGCCGACATCGCGGGCATCGGCCCGTTCCGCCTGCTCACCGACGGCAGCCAGCTTCCGGTGTTCGCGTTCACGCTGGCGCCGGAGGTCACCGCGTACTCGGTGTTCGACCTGTCCGCGGTGCTGCGCGAGTACGGGTGGCTGGTGCCCGCGTACACGTTCCCGGCCGACCGGACCGACCTGTCCGCGCTGCGTGTGGTGGTGCGCAACGGTTTCACCCACGACATGGCGGAGATGCTGGTCGACGGGCTGAAGCGGGCCACGGCGATGCTGGGCCGGCAGGCCACCCCGATGCGTGGCACGGAGTCGGCGGCGTTCGCGCACGGCGCCGGTTACCGGTCCCCACCCGAACCGCACCAGCGGTGATCACCTGCTCGGGTGATCACCGTGACCGGCTGCGGTAGTTCACTCGGTCGGACGTATGCTCCGATGGGTCGACACGGACTGTCGAGAGGGGCGCCACGGTGACAGGCCCGATCTGGCTCTCGGGTGAGTCGGTCGATGCCATCACCGTGAGCGAGGGGGACCGGCGGTGCCGGTCCTTCGCCACCGAATGGGCCGCCGCCGTCGCTGGCACCAGCTACGTCCCACACAGCCGCGACGAGATCGTCGACCTCCTCACCGAGCTGACCGGCGATCTGGTCACCGCCCTGCTGTCCGAGCCGTTCACGCCCGACCCGGCCAGGGCCGCTGGTGCCCGTCTGGTCGACGCCCACTTCACCGACGGCGAGTCCATCGAGCGGTCGGTGCAGGTCATCGGCGAGTTGCTGCTGACCGAACTCGGCATGGCCGACGCCGGGCTGGCCGCCCGGCTGGCCGCCGTGCAGGGCAGGTTCGCCGCCGGCTGCGCGCTGGAACTGCGCGAACGCATCCTGGCCGACCAGCAGGCCATCCACCTCGCGGTGCTGGACGCCCGATCGGAGGCCGAGGCGGCGCTGCGGGCCAGCGAGGCCAAGTTTCGTGCCATGTTCACCGACGCGGCCATCGGCATCGGCATCGCCGACCGCACCGGCCGGATCGTCGAGGCCAACACCGCGCTGCTGCGGATGACCGGCACCACCCGGCCGGCCGTGCTGGCCAGCAACGTGCGCGACTTCATCCATCCGGACGACCAGGCCGACGGCCTGTGGGATCCCTTCGAACGGGTGATGCTGGGCGAACTGGACCACTACCAGGTGGAGAAGCGGCTGTGCCGGCCCGACGGCGGCTGGGTGTGGGCCCACGTCACCTGCTCGCTGGTGCGTGGCGACGACGGCCTGCCGCAGTTCGCCGTCGCCGTGATGGAGGACGTCACCGAACGGCACGCGCTGTCCGAACGGCTGCGCTACCAGGCCACCCACGACCCGCTCACCGGCCTGCCCAACCGCTCGCTGTTCCTGGACCGGCTGGCCAGGGTGTTCGCCTCGGCCCGCGACGGGGACGGCCGGGGCAGGGTCGGCATGTGCTACCTGGACCTGGACGGGTTCAAGGTGATCAACGACAGTCTCGGCCACGCCGTGGGCGACCGGCTGCTGGTGTCCGTGGCGCGGCGGCTGGACGAGGCCGTCGCCGGGCGGGGCAGGCTGGTCGCCCGGATGGGCGGGGACGAGTTCGTGGTGCTCGCCGAGGGCACCTCCGGCACCGACGACGTCGTCGGCATCGCCCGGACCGTGCTGGACGCGCTGCGCGCCCCGGTCCGCATCGGCGGTCACGAGCTGACCGTCACGGCCAGCATCGGCGTGGTGGAACGGCCGCTGGCCGGCACCACGTCCGCCGATCTGGTGCGCGACGCCGACATCACCCAGTACTGGGCCAAGGCGGACGGCAAGGGCCGCTGGCGGGTGTACGACCCGGAGCGCAACGCCCACGAGGTCGGCCGGTTCACCCTGTCCGCCGCGCTGCCCGCCGCGATGGACCGGGAGGAGTTCTTCGTCGAGTACCAGCCGCTGGTCCGGATGCGCGACGAGAAGACCGTCGGCGTGGAGGCGCTGGTCCGTTGGATGCACCCGGACCTGGGCCGGCTCGGTCCGGACCGGTTCATCGACCTGGCCGAGGAGACCGGGCTGATCGTGCCGCTGGGCCGCTGGGTGCTGCAGGCCGCGTGCCGGCAGGCACGGTCCTGGTTGGACCGGTTCGGATCGGACGCGCCGTTCGTCAGCGTCAACCTCGCCGTGCGGCAGTCCCGCGAGCCGGGCATCGTCGAGGACGTGCTGGCCGTGCTGCGGGAGACCGGGTTGCCGCCCCGCCAACTGCAACTGGAGCTCACCGAGAGCGCGATCATGGGCACGGCCGACGAGCCGCTGGAGGCGTTGCGCAGGCTGGCCGACGAGGGCGTCCGGATCGCCATCGACGACTTCGGCACCGGCTACTCGAATCTGGCCTACCTGCGGCACCTGCCGGTGACCGAGCTGAAGATCGCCGGCTCGTTCGTCGAGGGCCTGCGGCCCGCCGACCGGACCGACCCGGTGGACGCGCAGATCGTCGCCACCCTGGTCACGCTGGCCCACGCACTGGGGCTGACCGTCACCGCGGAGGGCGTGGAGACACCGGAACAGGCCCGCAGGTTGCGCCGGATCGGCTGCGACTCGGCGCAGGGCTGGCTGTACGCCCGGCCGGGATCACCGGACGACCTCGAGGCGCACCTGCGCAGCCAGGTGCGCGCCTGACAGCCCGCCCGCGGATCAGCCGCCGATGACCGGTGGGGCCGTGCGCTCGTCCGTGCCGAAGATCGAGTCCGGATCGGACTCCACCAGGTACGAGGGGCTCTTGTGCTCGTCGTCCTCGCCACCGCGACCGCCGCGACCGCCACCCATCGGTGCGCCGCCCATACCTTCCTCGCCCATGCCGCCCCGGGCACCGGCGACACCCCGGCCCATCGCGGCCTCCTCGGCCGCCGCGGCACCGGCCGCGCTGCGCGCCCCACCGGCCGCCGAACTGCTGGCGTCGCCGCCTGCCGCGCCACCGGGGCCGAAACCGCCCGCCCGGCCACCGCCGCCCGCACCACCCGCGCCGCCGGCACCGCTGACCGAGCCCCCGGCGCCGCCGCCGGAACCGCCGAACCCGCCGGCACCCAACCGGCCACCGCCGAACCCGCCGCCCGCACTGCCGCCCGCTTCGCCTGCCATGCCGCCGAAACCGCCCATCGGCATACCGGGGAACCCGCCCATGCCGGCCGTACCACCGGCCCCGCCGCCACCGGCTCCGCCCGCACCCGGGGAACCGGGCGCCACGGTGCCGCCGCCACTACCGGCGAACGACTGGCCCGTCGTCTGGCCGGGCGTGGGCAGGCCGGTGCCCGCGCCGGCACCGCCACCGCCGGCCACGGTGCCGCCACCGCCACCCACACCGCCGCCCGAGCCGACTCCGCCCGCACCGCCACCACCGCCGACGGTGCCACCGCCGCCGCCGATGATGGGCGTGCCGGTCATGTGGCCGCCACCGCCCACCGTGCCGCCGCCACCGGCCGCGCCACCGCCGCCCGCGGCACCACCGCCGCCGGCACCCGGGAAGGGCATGCCGCCGCCGCCACCGGCGCCACCCAGGCCGACACCGCCCCCGCCACCGGCGCCGCCTGCCGTGCCACCACCGTTCGGGTTGAAGGTGGGCGGGGGTGCGAGCGCGGGCAGCTTGCCCGCCGACTCACCGAGTTGCTGGTCGTAGCCCGAGACGGCGTGCGCGGCCTGCTGGTGCGCGGCCTGCTGGTCGGCCAGCTTCTTGTTCACCGCGTTCATCCCGGACACCGGGTCGGGCGCGGACAGGAAGTCCTTCATCTCGTCGGCGAAGCTGTACGGCACCGGCTTGGGCACCTGGCCCTGCACGGACTGGGCGGCCACCGACTGGTTGTACATGGTGTCCGACGCCAGCTGCGCGCTGTCGCTGGTGCTGCCCGTCCACGCGGCCACCCCGCTGTGGAAGTTGCGGGCCGCGTCGGCCGCGGTGCCGGTCCAGGTGCTCTCGGTGGACCGGGACGCCTTGCTCAGGGTCTGGCTCACCGTCACCAGCGAGTTGCTGATGTTGTTCCACGCCTTGCCGCTGTCACCCACCTGGCCGGAGCTGAGATTGGTGTTGACCATGTTGTACAGCTCGTCGTGGCTGATGTTCATGTAGTTGTTGTCGCCGATGGACGGTGGCTGGCGGGTGCCGACCGTGTTGGCCAACTGGTCACTCTGCGCGTTGATCTGCTGGTTGGCGTTGATCGTGCCCTCGGCGGTGGCCACCACCTTGGTGACGCCGGGGATGACGCCCGGTTGGTTGGGCGTGACGCCCGCCTGCTGCTGGGCCCGGGCCACCGCGTCGTCGCGCACCTTGCCGGCCCACTCGTGCCTGCCAACGGAACCGGTGCTGACCCAGCCGTTCGGTCCCCAGTAGCCCTCGCCGCTGTCGCTCCCGTTCGGTGGCATGGTGGCTCCCTCAACCCAGACGAGCAGTTCAACGCGCACAAAAACGGTACCGCAGCCGACCGGGCCACGGACCGGATCGGACGAATCCGCGGATCACCGCACCGGCCGCGCGGGCTGCCGGACCGAGTCGAGCATGCCCGCCAACTGCTGGCCGATCCGCCTGGTGTCGGCCGGGGAGTACGTGGTCCACCGCCGCCCGTCCGGACCCGGCCTGCTGTGCCCGAGATAGCGGCCGTCGTCGGTGTCGAACCAGCTCAGCACCGGGGTCATCACCTCGCGGCCGTACCGGTCCCTGGCGAACACGGTGAACATGCCGATCCGCTTGCGCGGCTTCTCCCACATGGCCTGCGCCGCCCGGCGCTCCAGCTCGTACCCGCTCTGCTGTGGCCGCACCGGTTCGAACACGCCGCGGAACCCGCCGCCACCGTCCTCGCGCCGCCGGGCCAGCGCGGCCCGCCGCTCGGCCTCCGGGTCCGGCTCCGGGTAGGTCACCGACCGGCCGGGGCCCGGCTTCTGCTCACCGATCAGCCGCACCGCCTCGGGCAGCATGCCCTCCGGCCGGAACGTGTCGAACACGACCGACTGGTCCCGCAGCCGGGCCAGCACCCCGACCCGGCCGTCGGTCGCGGACCGGGCCAGCAGCCGTTCCTCGTCGTCGAGCAGGCCGACCACGTCGATGGCGGTCTGGAACCGGCCCAGCGCGAACAACGCCTCCTCGACCTCGGCGCTGCACCGACCGCGGTTGGCCAGGCCGCGCGCGGCCAGATCGTCGAACACCACGGTTCTCAGCCGTTCCCGGTCCCGCATCGTGGCGCCCACACTGGGAATCTCGAAGATCCGCACCGGCGTCCCCAGCCGCAACTGCTCCCACAGCAGGTCCATCGCGGCCAGCGACAGCGAGAACGAGAACTCCGACGGCATCGACCAACCCCCCACGAGCACGCGACGTGACAGCGCCAGAAAGTACCGGAATCCCTCTACGCCTGGAGGTCGACGACCACCTTTACGTCATCCGGCCGACGGTCCAGCGCGTCCGTCCACCGCTCCAGCGGCACCCGCCGGGTGATCAGCTGGCCCAGCCACCGCGGATCGGCCGCGGCCAGCGCGGCGGCCGCCTGCTGGTAGTTGGCCAGGCTGGCGTTCACGCTGCCCACCAGGGCGTCGTTCTCCAGCACCAGGCTGTCGTTGATGGCCGACGCCGGCACCTCGACCGACCGCTTGGTGCCGGACAGCCCGGTCAGCACGGTCACCGCGTTGCGGCCGGTGCGACTCAGGATGTCGAACACCAGCTCGCCGACACCGGTGCACTCGATCACCACGTCCGGCCGGCCGACCTCGGCGAGGTCCGTGTGGTACGTGGCGCCCAGTTGCCGCACCAGGTCCGGCTTGCGGCCGTCGGTCACCCGGTCCAGCACGTGCACCTCCAGGCCGCGCTGCACGCCGAGCAGCGCGGCCAGCAGGCCGATCGGCCCGGCTCCGGTGACCAGCGCGGTCTTCGGCTCGGCGTACACGCGGTGGCCGACCTTCTCCGCCTGCTCCCACGCCTTCGCCACCACCGAGGTGGGCTCGGTCAGTACGCCCAGATCGGCCAGGCCGGGGTCCAGCCGGATGGCGAAGTCCGGTTCCACCGTCCACCGCGTCGACCCGTAGCCGTCGCGTTCCTTGATGCCACGCTCGGTGTACTCGCCGTTGAGGCAGAAGTCCCAGTGTCCGGCGGCACACGCGCCGCACGGCTGCGGATCGGGCCGGCGCACCACGCCGACCACCAGGTCGCCGGCCGCGAAACCGGAACCGTCCGGCGCGGACCGCACCCGGCCCAGCGACTCGTGGAACAGCACCAGGTTCTCCGCGCCCGGCGGCACCCAGCCGTAGCCCTGCTCGGTGATCTCCACGTCGGTGCCGCACACGCCGACCAGCAGCCCGTCCACCACGAGCTCGCCGTCGACCGCGACGGGTTCGTCCCGCTCCGACACGCCGGCGCTCGCCCGGCTGCCGGGCACCACGGTGGCCGCCCTCATGTCGCCCCTTTCGTCCGCGTCGACTTCCGCGTCGACATCGTGCCGTTGCGCCTGCTCCTGTGGTGGCGGTGCCGGTGCTCGCCGTAGAGCACGGCCGCGCTGTTGACCAGTCCCAGATGGGAGAACGCCTGCGGGAAGTTGCCCAGGAACCGCTTGGCCACCGGGTCGTACTCCTCGGCGAGCAGGCCGACGTCGTTGCACAGCCCGGCGAGCCGGGCGAACATCGCCTCGGCCTCGTCCTGCCTGCCCGACAGCGCCAGCGCGTCCACGTACCAGAAGGAGCACACCAGGAACGCGCCCTCGCGCCCGCTCAGTCCGTCCACATGCGACTGGGCAGGACCGGTGCTGTACCGGTCGACCAGGTCACCGTGCTTGAGCTCCTTGCCGATTGCCTCGATCGTGGCGCAGATCCGCTCGTCCGTGCCGGGCAGGAAGCCGACCGCCGGGATCAGCAGCGTGGCCGCGTCCAGCTCGTCGCCGCCGTAGTACTGGGTGAACGCGCCGCGCTTCTCGCTGTACCCGTGCTCCAGCACCTCTTCGTGGATCCGGGCCCGCAGCTCCCGCCACCGCTCCACCGGACCGGGCAGCCCGTCCTCCTCGACGGCCCGCACCGCGCGGTCGAACGCCACCCACAGCATCACCCTGCTGTGGGTGAAATGCCGGCCCTGGCCGCGCACCTCCCACAGCCCGTTGTCCGGCTCCTGCCAGATCTTCTCCAGGTGGTTCATCAGGCCGCGCTGCATCGCCCACGAATCCGGCCGCTCCTTGATGCCACGCTCCCTGGCCAGGTGCAGCGCGTCCATCACCTCGCCGTACACGTCGAGCTGCAACTGCCGGTAGGCAGCGTTGCCCACCCGGACCGGCCGGGCACCCTGGTAGCCGGGCAGCCAGTCGGCCTCCCACTCCACCAGGTGCCGCTCGCCGTCGATGCCGTACATGATCTGCACGTCCGCCGGATCACCGGCGACGGCCCGCACCAGCCAGGTCCGCCACTGCTCGGCCTCGGCCGAGCAGCCGAAGTTGTCGAACGCCAGCAGGGTCAGCGTCGCGTCCCGCAGCCAGCAGTAGCGGTAGTCCCAGTTCCGTTCGCCCCCAGGCGTTTCCGGCAGCGAGGTGGTGGGCGCGGCGACGATGCCGCCGGTCGGCGCGTAGGTCAGCGCCTTGAGCGTGAGCAGCGAGCGCTGCACCACGTCGGCGTGCGGGCCGTCGTAGTCGATCTGCTCCGACCAGGTGTGCCACAGCTCCTCGGTGCGGCGCAGGTCCTGGGACGTCTCCTGGGGCAGCGGCTGCTCGTCCGGATCGGGCAGGTACTCCAGCACCCACGCCATCCGGGAGCCCGCGCCGATGGTGAACCGCGCCTCGTGCGCCCGCTGGTGCGGCACCCGTTGCGGCAGCAGGTCCCCGCGCAGCGTGACCGCCCTCGGGCCGGCCAGCGCGAGCAGATACTCCTTGCCGTGCTTGCGCATCCGCCGCACCCACGGCACCGAGTCGGCGTACGCGAACCGCACCACCCAGCGCAGCACGATCTCCACGTTGCCGGTGACGCCCTCCAGGATGCGCACCACCCTGGGCTGGTCCTGCACGCCGTGGTCGCGGGACTGCGGTGTCATGAAGTCGGTCAGCCGGACCACGCCGTCGCCGGTGGTGAACTCGGTCTCCAGGATCAGCGAGTTGTCCCGGTAGCGCCGGTTCACCGAGGTCACCCGTGCGGTCGGCGCGATCCGCCAGTGGCCGTGGTCCTCGTCGCCGAGCAGCCGCCCGAAACAGGACGACGAGTCGAACCGGGGCAGGCAGAGCCAGTCGATGGAGCCGTCGACGCCGACCAGGGCGGCGGTGCGCAGATCCGACAGCAGCGCGTAGTCCTCGATCCGGCCGGGACCGGTCGGCTTGCCGTCGTCCGCCTTCGCGGTCGGTTCTCCCGGTGCGTCCGCCCGTGATTGCGCTGTGGTCACCGGCCGAGGCTAGCCTGCCGCCCCGCGCGCGTGCAGGTGATCCGGTGGTACTACGGCATGAACGAGGGGTGGTCGGCCCGGACGGGCCGAACCCCCCTCGTT